>NZ_JBFAJZ010000005.1:0-387266 GCF_040655475.1 Nocardia sp. NPDC050413
GGGCGCGATCCATCTCCTCGACCGCCGCGTTGATCTTGGCTTCGAGGAGTCGGTCGGTGATCTGACCGGTCAGCACGACCCCGAGGATCGTGATCACGATGAGGGAGAGAGTCAGCGTGGAAACGATGACCCGCAATTGCAGCGAGCGACGCCACAGGTGACCCAGCGCGGTGCCGATGGTCTGGAACCAGTCGAGCACCGGGGTCGCCCACCGCCGCAGCCGCGCGATGAGCCCGTCGGTCACCGCGGCGCCTCACAGCGACCGATCACGGCGGTCCGGCCTTGTATCCGACGCCACGCACAGTGAGCACGATCTCCGGGTTCTCCGGATCCTTCTCGACCTTGGCGCGCAGCCGCTGCACGTGCACGTTCACCAGGCGGGTGTCGGCGGCGTGCCGGTAGCCCCACACCTGTTCGAGCAGCACCTCGCGGGTGAACACCTGACGCGGTTTGCGCGCGAGCGCCACCAGCAGGTCGAACTCCAGTGGGGTGAGCGAGATCTGTGTGCCACCGCGGGTCACCTTGTGCGCGGGCACGTCGATGACGATGTCGGCGATCGAGAGCAGCTCGGCCGGTTCGTCCTCGGTGCGGCGCAGGCGCGCACGCACGCGGGCGACGAGTTCCTTGGGCTTGAACGGCTTGACGATGTAATCGTCGGCACCGGACTCGAGACCGAGGACCACATCGACGGTGTCGGTCTTGGCGGTGAGCATCACGATCGGAACGCCGGAATCGGCCCGCAGCACGCGGCATACATCGATGCCGTTCATGCCGGGCAGCATCAGGTCCAGCAAAACCAGGTCGGGGCGGATCTCCCGCACCGCCGACAGGGCCTGCGTGCCGTCGCCGACCACGTGCGGGTCGAACCCTTCCCCGCGCAAGACGATGGTCAGCATCTCAGCGAGTGCCATATCGTCGTCGACGACCAGAATCTTGGGCTTCATAATCCTATGTTGTCATCTTCCAGGCCAGGATCGGGCCGCCACGCCATTAATGGTGTGAACCCGTCGCTTATCCAACCTTATCCGGCAAGAATTTCCGTGCACACAGTGAGCAGGGCGGGCCGGTCGTGTTCGGATCGGTATGTCCACCACCGGCCGAACCAATCGCGGTCGGCCAGTTCACGATAGACCTCGCCGGTGCGCTGCTGTAGACCGCTGTCCTTCTCGTAGGCGTCGAGGGCGCGTGTGGTGTCGAGTTCGCCACGGCGACGGGCACGTTCGGCGGCCACCTCGGTGCCGACATCGATGAGCACGGTGAGGTCGGGCACCGGGAGCCCGAGCCTGCCGTACTCCAGATCGCCCACCCAGGCGACGATTTCGCCGTCGGCGTCCTGGACGGCGCGGGCCGCGGAATAGGCCGCGTTGGAGGCGACCCAGCGATCGAGGATCACGATGTCGTTGGCGTCCAACAGGTTCGAAAGCTCCGCGCTCGCGTCGGCGCGATCCAGGGCGAACATGATCGCCATGGCGTTGATCGAGCCCGCGAGGTCGCCGTGCGCCCCGCGCAATGCCTCGGCCGCGAGGTCGGCGTGTATCGATCGGCCGTATCGCGGAAAGGCGAGACTGCCCGCGCGCAGCCCTTTCGCGGAAAGTTCGTCGACGAGCCCGTCGATGAGCGTGCGTTTACCTGCTCCGTCGAGCCCTTCCACCGCGATCAACACACCCATGCCGTGAGATTACCGCGCCTGAACTCACCCCCTCGAACGCGAGCGGTTCCGGCGATTCCACACCGACGGACCGGGACGCCCCTCGAACTGAGGTCTGGTTCCGCGATGCCATCCGACGGCAGGATTCGACCGTGAAGACGATTTTGCGTACCACCGCTGCCACGTTCGCGATCACCGCGGCCCTGACCTGCGGCACCGCCGCCGCCCAGACTCCTGCCGCCACACCGGTGGCCGACGCCGGTTCGTCGACGGCATTCAACTCCGTGATGTGCGCACTGTTGGGGATCAGCAGCGAGCACAACATCTTCTGCACCGGCGTCATCATCGGCTGATGCGCCGGCAGCATGAACCGGCCGGGGCTTGGGTGCACCGCGACCGGTTCGGATTGCGCCGCGAGCTCGGCGTGACCGAAACCTGAACCGGCCCGGCGATCGCGCAGATCACCGGGCCGGTTCGGGTCGGTGCTCAGTAGCGGTAGTGGTCCGGCTTGTACGGGCCTTCCACGTCCACGCCGATGTACTCGGCCTGGTCCTTGGTGAGCTTGGTCAGGGTGCCACCGAGGGCCTCGACGTGGATCTTGGCGACCTTCTCGTCGAGGTGCTTGGGCAGGCGGTAGACCTCGTTGTCGTACTCCTCCGGCTTGGTCCACAGCTCGATCTGGGCGATGACCTGGTTGGAGAAGCTGTTCGACATGACGAACGACGGGTGGCCGGTGGCGTTGCCCAGGTTGAGCAGGCGGCCTTCGGACAGCACGATGATCGACTTACCCGATTCGAAGGTCCACTCGTCGACCTGCGGCTTGATGTTGATCCGGGTCGCGCCCGAACGCTCGAGGGCGGCCATATCGATCTCGTTGTCGAAGTGGCCGATGTTGCCGAGGATCGAGTGATCCTTCATCGCCTTCATGTGGTCGAGGGTGATGATGTCCTTGTTGCCGGTGGAGGTGATGACGATGTCGGCGTCGCCGATCGCCTGCTCCACGGTGACCACGTCGTAGCCGTCCATCAGCGCCTGCAGGGCGTTGATCGGGTCGATCTCGGTGACCTGCACGCGCGCGCCCTGACCGGCCAGCGACTCCGCACAGCCCTTGCCGACGTCGCCGTAACCGCAGATCAGCACCTTCTTGCCACCGATGAGCACATCGGTGCCGCGGTTGATGCCGTCGATGAGCGAGTGGCGGGTGCCGTACTTGTTGTCGAACTTGGACTTGGTGACCGAGTCGTTGACGTTGATCGCCGGGAACACCAGCTCACCCGCGGCCGCGAACTGGTACAGGCGCAGCACGCCGGTGGTGGTCTCCTCGGTGACACCCTTGACCGAGTCGGCGATGGTGCCCCACTTGGTCTTGTCGCGCTCGAGGCTCTCGCGCAGCAGGTTCAGGAACACCGTGTACTCGGCGGAGTGCTCCTCGTCGGCGGGCGGGACGACCCCGGCCTTCTCGAACTGCGCGCCGCGCAGCACGAGCATGGTGGCGTCACCACCGTCGTCGAGGATCATGTTGGCGGGCTCGCCCGGCCAGGTGAGCATCTGCTCGGCGGCCCACCAGTACTCCTCGAGGGTCTCGCCCTTCCACGCGAACACCGGCACACCCTTGGGCTCCTCGACGGTGCCGTGCGGCCCGACGACGACCGCGGCGGCGGCGTGGTCCTGGGTGGAGAAGATGTTGCACGACGCCCAGCGAACCTGCGCGCCGAGGTCGACAAGCGTTTCGATCAGGACAGCGGTCTGCACCGTCATGTGCAGGGAACCGGAGATACGGGCGCCCTTCAGCGGCTGCACGTCGTGGTATTCACGGCGCAGCGCCATCAGGCCCGGCATCTCGTGCTCGGCCAGGCGGATCTCTTTGCGGCCGAATTCGGCCTGCGACAGATCTGCCACCTTGTAATCGATGCCGTTGCGGACGTCGGCGGTGAGCTCGGTGCGCGGGGAGAGTTCTGAGGTCGTCACGCAGGCAAGGCTACCGTCTGCGGCCGCCCCTGTTCCCGCCTCCGCCCAGGTCGGAGTCAGGCGGGGGCGCGGTATCTGGCCAGCAACCGTCGCTGTTTGACCGGCGCCACGTTCGCCAGGCTGAGATCGCCGCCGTAATGGGCGGCCACCCGGGGGTCCATCACCGCACGCCACAGGGGTGGCACGGCCGCGAGCAGGATCATGGTCGCGTATCCGGCGGGCAGCTGCGGTGACTCGCTGGTGCTGCGCAGGGTCTGGTAGCGGCGGCCGGGGTTGGCGTGGTGGTCGCTGTGACGCTGCAGATGGAACAGGAAGATGTTGGTGACCAGGCGATCGGAGTTCCAGCTGTCACGCGGGGAGCAGCGTTCATAGCGCCCGTTGGGCTTGCGCGCGCGCAGCAGTCCGTAGTGCTCGACGTAGTTGACGGTCTCGAGCAGCATCACCCCGATCACCGCCTGCAGCGCCAGCCATGGCACGATCGCGAGCCCGAAGACCAGCACCAGCGAACCGAACAGCAGCACCGACATCGACCACGCCTGCAGGATCTGATTGCCGGTGTTCCACCAGCCCAGGCCCTTCCTGGCCAGGCGACCACGCTCCAGCTGAACGGCGGAGCGGAAGCCACCGATCACGCTGCGCGGCAAGAACTCCCACAGCGACTCACCCATGCGGGCACTCGCCGGATCCTCGGGTGTCGCGACCCGCGCGTGATGGCCGCGGTTGTGTTCGACGAAGAAGTGACCGTACCCCGACTGGGCGAGCGCGATCTTCGACAGCAATCTTTCAGCACGCTCCACGCGGTGGCCCAATTCGTGGGCGGCGTTGATGCCGATGCCGCTGACGAAGCCGACCGTGGCGGCCAGGCCGAGTTTGTCGACGACATCGAGGTCGTTGCCCGCCCACATCGCGCAGGCCAGCAGCAGACCGATGAGCTGGATGGGCAGGAACAGATAGGTGCACCAGCGGTAGTAGCGGTCACGCGAGAGCGCCTCGTAGTCCTCGTCGCGCGGGTTGTTGCCGTCCTCGCCGACGATCCAGTCCAGGACGGGAATCGCGATCAGCACGATGACGGGACCGATCCACCAGAACGCTTCGGCGCCGGTGCGGTACACGAGCTGGGAGGGCAGCAGCGCGCACGCCGGCGCGATCAGCCCGAGAGCCCAGAGATACCGTTTGGGATCACGAAAACCCCCCGGTTTGCCAACCGTTTGCACACCCGCTCCGCTACAAAAAGACCAACTGCCGACGGATGTGAATACTGACAGACCAGGGGCACGTTACACAGCGGCCGCTCCTCAAACGTGGTGATGGTTACATCACCGCGAATAAGAGCTGATCACCCCTTATAGTGATCCGTCCCACTCCGTCTAGGGGCGAATACCGCGTGCCTGGACAATCGCCTCCACGTAGGGACTCAGCAACGCGGCCATCTCGGCGGGTGCGTCGCGTTCGGGGACCGGCGGATTGGGGATGTAGCTCAGCGCGATGCGAACCAGCGCGTGCGCGAGGACATCGGCCTCGGTATCGGTGGCGTTCACCCAGCTGTGCTGGAAGACGTCGGCCAGGCGTGCGGTGGCGTGTTCGAGCAGGGGGCCCGCGTCGAGGGTGATGAGCCGCAGCAGATCAGGCTTCATCTCCCCGGCGAGCAGCGACCGGACCAGCGGGTCGACCGCGGCGGCGAAGAAGAAGCCGGTCATCCCGTCGCGGATGGCCTCGCGCGCGTCGCCGACGTGCCGGTGGATCGCGTCGCGCACCTGGTCGACGAGGGAGTCGGCCAGGCGAAGCGCGTAGGACTGGGAAAGGCCCGCGCGCGACCCGAACTCGTTGTAGAGCGTCTGCCTGCTCACCCCGGCCCTGGCGGCCACGTCACCGAGGGTGATCTTGGACCAGTCCCGTTCGGTGAGCAGCTCGCGCATGGAGTCCAGGACCGAGGTGCGCAGTAGTTCGCGCGCGGCCTCCTGGTACGGCGGACGCGCACCCTGGCGCGTCGCGCTCACGAACGTTCGATCTCGACCATGAAGAAATCGGATTTGCGGGCACCGCAGTCCGGGCAGGTCCAGTCGTCGGGGATGTCGTCCCAGCGGGTGCCGGGGGCGATGCCGTCGTCGGGCCAGCCCTGTGCTTCGTCGTATTCGAATCCGCACTGGGCGCACTGGTAGAGCTTGTACTCGGTCATCGCGCTACTCCTACCGCCTCGAAATCGATCTTCTCCCGCACTCCGCAGTCCGGACAGCACCAGTCGTCCGGCACCGCCGACCAGGGGGTACCTGCCGGAAAACCTTCGCGCGGAGCGCCTTCGGCTTCGTCGTAGACATAATCACAGACGGGGCATTTGTACGCACTCACGGCGCCTCCGTTCCGTACTTCGCCAGCACCTGCTCGCGGCGCTTGGGTTCGATATTGGCCTTGGTGACATCACCGCCGTAGTGCGCGAGCAGTCGCTTGTCCATCACCTTGCGCCAGATCGGCGGGAAGTAGCTCAGTAGGATCATGCTGGCGTAACCGCTCGGCAGGTTCGGTGCGCCGTCCCAGCTGCGCAGCGTCTGGTAGCGACGGGTCGGGTAGGCGTGATGGTCGCTGTGGCGCTGCAGGTGGTAGAGGAAGATGTTGGTGACCAGGTGGTCGCTGTTCCAGCTGTGCTCGGGGGCCGGTCGCTCGTAGCGCCCGCTCGGTGTCTTCTGCCGGACCAGGCCGTAGTGCTCGAGGTAGTTCACCGACTCGAGCAGGCTGAATCCGATCACCGCCTGCAGGATCAGGTACGGCAGCACCTCGATACCGAAGACCAGGATCAGCCCGAGCCACAGCACCACCGACATGGCCCAGGCGTTCAGCACGTCGTTGCGCAGCGTCCACGGACCCTTGTCCAGGCGGGCGAGCCGTTCCTTCTCGAGGTGCCAGGCCGAGCGCAGGCTCTCCCAGACGGTGCGCGGCCAGAAGGCCCAGAAGGTCTCGCCGAGACGCGAACTGGCCGGGTCCTCCGGGGTGGCGACCCGCACGTGGTGACCACGGTTGTGCTCGATGTAGAAGTGCCCGTAGAACGACTGGGCCAGCGCGATACGCGAGAGCCAGCGCTCCAATTCGACCTTCTTGTGGCCCAATTCGTGTGCGGTGTTGATCCCGATGCCGCCGATCATGCCGACGCTGATCGCGATGCCGATCTTGTCGACCACATTGGCGCCACCGGGGAAGCCGAGCCAGTGCAGGTTGTCGGCGGTGATGATGTAGCAGGCGAAGATCAGCGAGGCGTACTGGAACGGCAGGTACAGGTAGGTCAGGTAGCGGTAGTACTTGTCGTTCTCCAGCTGTTCCATGACCTCGTCGGGCGGGTTGTCGCCGTCGGGGCCGAACAACAGGTCGGCCAGCGGGATCACGATGTAGATCAGGATCGGGCCGAGCCAGAACGGCACTTCGGCCAGACGATGCCAGCCGAGCTGGTTGATTCCCCAGATCATCGGAATCGCGATCGTGAACAGCCCGGTGGGGGCGAACAAGCCCCACAGCCAGAGATATCGCTTGGAATCGCGCCACTGTGGTGGCGCTGCCGTCCGTTCGGACGGGTTGGCGTCGGTGGACATCGTTGTCTCCATCCTGAGGCACATCTCACACCTGTGATGTGCGTAACTCTCTGTCACAGACGATAGGCCTCAGCTTGGGTCGGTGTCTAGACAAATTCGCGAATTTGTAAAGCGGATAACGGGGAGATAACGGAAAAGGCGGCCGCACCCGTTCGGATGCGGCCGCCACGATCGCCGGTCAGCGAGGGGTCAGGCTTTCAGCGCCACGTCGGCGCCAGGTGGTAGCCCGTCGACCGGCCACCACCGCAGATCGGTGGATTCGGAGCTGCGCACCGGGACCGCACCGGGCGGGGCGATGACCTCGAACAACAGGTCCAGATGACGCGTCGGCACACCGAGCGAACAGGTGATCGGATGCGCCTGCGCGCCGTACAGCCCGGGCACCGGCGACAGGTCGGGGATACCGGATTCCTCGACGGCCTCGCGCAGCGCGGCGTCGGCGACGGTGTCGTCACCGGGCTCGCAGTGGCCGCCCAGCTGGATCCAGCGACCCACGCGCGGGTGCAGGGTGAGCAGCACCTCGCGGCGGTCGTGCGACAACACGATCGCCGAAGCGGTGATGTGGCCGGGCGCGTGTTCGCGCAGACAACCGCGCGGTGCGGACCCGAGAAACGCCAGCATCGCTTCGCGCAGTGCGGAATCCGCGTCGGTGGGTGGTTTCCAGGAGGTGAGCAGTTCGGTCGCGGAGGCGTGCAGCGATTCGGCGCTCATGACGTCGTCTCCGCACCGGGACGCACCGGGCGCCGCGCCGTCACCGGCCTGCTCACGGCCGGGCGGCCGATAGCGCGCCGACCGTAGCCGCGTGCCGCCCCCGAACGGCTCACAGTTCGACCCGATACGGGCCGGCGTCGCTGACCGTGGCCGCACGCCGTCGCTGTGCGGTTCACAGTTCGACCAGACCGGGGCCGGGATCGCCGACCGTGCGCGGCTCGGGCGTCTCCAGCGGATGCCCGATAGCGATGGCGCCCAACGGATTCCAGTCGTCCGCGAGTCCGAGGACCTCGCGGGTCACCTCCGGCGCGAAGATCGTCGAGCCGACCCAGCAGCTGCCGAGACCGTCGGCGGCCAGCGCCACGAGCAGACCCTGCACGGCGGCACCGACGGCGACGGTGAACATCGTCTGCTCGGCCGCCTGGCGACGCGCGTCCGGGTAGTCGTGCGCACCGTCGGGCACGCAGAACGGGATCACCACCTCCGGCGCGTCGACCAGGATCCGCCCGCGCGCGACGCGACGTTCGATCCGCTCCGCGTCGAGCCCGTCGGCCGCGAGATCGGCACGCCACTTGTCGGCCATGGCGGCGAGCAGCCGGGCACGCACATCGCGATCGCGCAGCCAGACGAAGCGCACCGGCCGGGTGTGGTGCGGAGCCGGGGCGGTGAGACCGGCGGCGACGGCGGCCCTGAGCCGTTCCGGGTCGACCGGCTCGTCGCTGAACGCGCGCACCGAACGACGAAGCGGCACAGCCTGTTTGCGGCCGAGTTCGATCGCCTCGGCGGTGCCGAGCCAGAACAGGTCGTCCACGCCGCCGCGCAGCAGCGCCGCCGCGGTGGAGCCGTCGTCGACGGTCGGCAGGCCGCGGACCACCGCGATCGGCACCGCGCCGAGCTTGCCCTTCACCAGGTCGGCGGCGGCGGCCAGTTCGTCGGCGACGGCCACCTGGGTGACCTGCAGTTCGTTGCCCTGCCCGTCGACCGCGCCCGCGTAGTCGTGCAGCACGCGCAGGCCGGCCGAGCCGATGGCCGCGTCGATCTGGCCGTTGCGCCAGGCGCGGCCCATCGTGTCGGTGACGACCACGGCCACGTCGACGCCGAGTCGCTGGGCGACGGCGGCGCGCAGCGCTTTGGCGCTGGCGTCGGGATCCACCGGGAGCAGCACCAATTCGCCCTCGGCCACATTGGAGCCGTCGACACCGGAGGCGGCCTGCACGATGCCGAGCCGGTTCTCGGTGATGAGGGTGCGGCCTTTGCGCGCGAGCACCCGCACCGCCTCGGCGTCGACCAGCTCGCGGCGGGCGGTGTCGCGTTCCTCGGGGTCGGTCGGGGCGGCGACGATGCGGCCCTCGGCCTTGGAGACGATCTTGCTCGTCACCACGAGGATGTCGCCGTCGGCCAGCCAGGGTGCCTGTGCCACAAGGTGTTCGGCGATGTCGTCGCCGGGCCGGAACTCCGGCAGTCCGGTGACCGGCAGGATCCGCAGTTCACCCGCCGCGTGGTCGGTCGGCGTGCTCACGCCTTCACCCCCGCGAGTTCGAGTGCGGCACGGGCCATTTCGGCCGTCGCCTCGGGATCGGACATGAGCAGCGGCACGCTACGCACCTCCACACCGGGCACCTCGGCGGTGTCGGTGGAGTGGACGAGCCAGCCGTCGAGGATGCCGGTGGCCGAGCGGGCACCGTAATGCCTGCCGACCCCTTCGGCCGTCGATTCCACCCCGATCACCTTCAGGCACTCATCGGCCATGCCGCGCAACGGCTTTCCGTCGATCACGGGCGACAGGCCGACGACCTTGGCTTCGGTGGTGCGCAACGCGCCACGGATACCGGGCACGGCGAGGATCGATCCGATGCTCACGACGGGGTTCGAGGGGGCGAGCAACACGGCGTCAGCCGACGCTATGATATCGGTCACATTTGGTGCGGGAGAGGCTTGTTCGGCGCCGATCGAGGCAAATCCGTGTGTCGGAAGCGCCGCGCGGTACCGCACCCACCATTCCTGGAAGTGGATCGCGCGACGTTCGCCAGCATTGTCGGGATCGCTGACCACCACGTGTGTTTCGCAGCGGTCGTCGGTTGCCGGAATGAGTTTCACGCCCGGCTGCCACCGATTGCACAGCGCTTCGGTGACCGCGGACAGCGGAAATCCGGCGCGCAACATCTCGGTGCGAATGAGGTGAGTGGCGATATCGCGATCGCCGAGCCCGAACCAATCGGGCTTGGCGTTGTATTTCGCCAGTTCCTCCTTGGCGTGCCAGGTCTCGTTCGCGTGGCCCCAGCCACGTTCGGGATCGATGCCACCACCGAGGGTGTACATGCAGGTGTCGAGGTCGGGACAGATGCGGAGGCCGTGCATCCAGACGTCGTCACCGACGTTGACGATGGCCGAGATATCAGCGTCGGGCAGCAGTTGCCTGACGCCGAGGAGGAACCGTGCACCCCCGACACCACCGACGAGAACGGCGATCTTGGGCTCGCGCACCGCGTGTTGTGCAGTCACAGGGACACAGCCTAAGTGGTGCCGGTTGCCGGGTTGTTTCCCCGCGCTGAAGAACAAAGTTGCTGGTCATTTGCCACGGCACATAACAAGATCAACACGAAAGGCGGGTCCGGAGTGTAACGGAAGGGTGACGGCGGGTTGACCACCGGCAAGTGCGGCGTGTCTAATCACAGACATGTCATTCCGGTCACCGCGAGAAGACATAGCGCGGGGGCGTTTGCGAGAGGGTGCCGGCGCGCCGGAAGGCAGGCTCGGGGAAGCCCGCGAGACTACGTCGCGGTGTTGGGCCGTCGGGGTTCTAGTTGGTCCGACGGAAATCATTCTGCGCTAACACATAGTGAGGAGGCGGAACGATGACCGAAAACCTGGTCTCGCCGACCGATTCCACAGCAGGCGCAGCTCACGCTGTCTGCGCTGAAACGAGCTGGCCGGAACCGGACGCGGCAAGCGAAGTCGCGGCCCCCCGGCTGAGTCTGGTCGTCACGGGCTTCGACGAAATGTTCGAGTCGATCGAAGAGCAGTGGCAGGAACGTGCCCTCTGCGCTCAGACCGACCCCGAGGCGTTCTTCCCGGAGAAGGGCGGCTCGACCCGTGAGGCCAAGCGCATCTGCTTGGGCTGTGAAGTGCGTGACCAGTGCCTGGAATACGCGCTGGCGCATGACGAACGTTTCGGCATCTGGGGCGGTCTCTCGGAACGAGAGCGTCGCAGGCTGAAGCGCGGAATCGGATAAGTGACTGTTCGAAAGTAGACTCTCCAGGCCTGGCCCGGAGCCACGCAGGCGCAGTACGTCGGTGTCTCCGGGCGAACGCCCGTTTACCGGTCAGGCGAGAGAGGCGAAGTACCCATGGCACGTTCCCGGCGACATCTTCCGGCGCCGACCGCTCGTTCGGTGACCCGCCGCGGTCGCGGTGTCCGTGGCCCCATGCTCCCCCCGACGGTGCCCGCCTGGCGCACGCGCGGGCAGAAATTCGACCGGCTGGTGCTCGAGGCCTTCGCACCGCTGGACACCCGCTGGCACGACCGGCTCACCAAACTCGACATCGCCGTCGACGATGTGCCGAAAATCCGTCCGCTGCATCCTGATTCGGTCACCTGGCCGGACGAGGTCGTCGCCGACGGGCCGGTCCCGCTTTCCCGGCTCATCCCCGCCGGCGTCGACCGTCACGGCGCCGCCACCCGCGCGCGCGTGGTGCTCTTCCGTAAGCCGCTGGAGCTGCGCGCCGCCGATCCCGACGATCTCGTCGAGCTGTTGCGCGAGGTGCTGGTGCAGCAGATCGCGACCTACTTGGGTGTCGATCCCGACCTGATCGACCCCGAACCGGAGTAGCGGCGCGCGAGAACGACGCCCTCGTCACCGCGTGTCCGTATCCACTTTTGTGGGCGGGAGGGTTAATCTCGACGTCGTGATCCCTATGCGTCGTTGCTGCCGACCCGGCTGCAAGAACCCGGCTGTAGCGACGCTGACGTATGTGTACTCCGACTCGACCGCCGTCGTCGGACCCCTGGCCACCGTCGCCGAACCGCATTCCTGGGATCTGTGCGAAACCCACGCCTGCCGCATCACCGCCCCCAAGGGCTGGGAACTGGTACGCCACGAGGGCGGCTTCTCCTCCAGCACCCCCGACGACGACGATCTGACCGCCCTGGCCGAAGCCGTTCGCGAAGCAGGCCTACGCCGCCGCCCGGCCGAACCCGACCAGCCCGGCTACCGCGACACCGCCACCCCGGCCCCCCGCCAGACCCGCACCGGCCGCCGCGGCCACCTACGAGTCCTCCCCGACCCGTAAGCTCCCCCGCCGCTGTCCCGCCTCCCCGCGACTTCAGGCCGGACTCGTGCGCGGAGAGACCTGCGTTGGCGGCCAGACTCCCGTGCCGGGTCGCCGGAGCCCGTGCCCGGGGAGTTACCCATGTGCTTGCGAGATCCGGCGTTGCGACTCCGCGCCACGTGCCGCTCGGTTTGCCCGCCAACGCCTCCTTCCCCCACACCTGAGTCCGACCAAAAGTCCCGCGGGCAGCAGGTGAGCACATGGGTAACTCACCGGGCACGGGCAAACCCGGCAGCCCACCCAAGTCTGGCCGCCAACGACACCTCCCCGCGCCCGAGTCTGGCCAAAAGACCCGGGGAGGCGGGTGAGCTAGGCTTTGCGGCATGACGACCCTCGCGCGCTCTGGCGAACTCGTGAACGCCGTGATCAAGGCTTATGACGTCCGCGGGGTGGTGGGCGAGCAGATCGACGCCGGGTTCGTGCGCGATGTCGGTGCCTCTTTCGCCCGGTTGATGCGTGCCGAAGGCGCCGAGCGCGTGGTCATCGGCCATGACATGCGGGAGTCCTCCCCCGAGCTGGCCGAGGCGTTCGCCCAGGGCGTGCAGGGTCAGGGCCTCGATGTGGTGCACATCGGGCTCGCGTCCACCGATCAGTTGTACTTCGCTTCCGGCAGGCTCGGCTGTCCGGGCGCCATGTTCACCGCCAGCCACAACCCCGCCAAGTACAACGGCATCAAGCTGTGCCGGGCCAACGCGCTGCCGGTGGGTCAGGACAGCGGTCTCGCCACCATCGCGGCCGAGGTCGTGTCGGGTGTGCCCGCCTACGACGGCGCGCCGGGTTCCGCCTCGACCGTCGATCTGCTCGCCGACTACGCGAGCTTCCTGCGCGAGCTGGTGGATCTCGACGAGGTCCGTCCGCTCACCATCGCGGTCGACGCGGGCAACGGCATGGGCGGGCACACTGTCCCCGCCGTACTCGGAACGCTCGGGCCCGTCACCATCGTGCCGCTGTACTTCGAGCTCGACGGCTCTTTCCCCAACCACGAGGCCAATCCCCTCGACCCGAAGAACCTGGTCGACCTGCAGGCGCTGGTGCGCTCGAGCGGCGCCGACATCGGCCTGGCCTTCGATGGTGACGCCGACCGCTGCTTCGTCGTCGACGAGCGGGGCGAGCCGGTGTCGCCGTCGGCGATCACGGCTTTGGTCGCGCAGCGCGAGCTGGCCAAGGAGCCGGGGGCGACCGTCATCCACAACCTCATCACCTCCCGCGCGGTGCCCGAGCTGGTCGAGGAACTCGGTGGCAAGCCGGTGCGCACGCGGGTGGGTCATTCGTTCATCAAGCAGGAGATGGCCGCCACCGGCGCGGTGTTCGGTGGCGAACACTCCGCGCACTACTACTTCCGCGACTTCTGGGGTGCCGACTCGGGCATGCTCGCCGCGCTGCACGTGCTCGCCGCACTCGGTGAGGGCGACCGGCCGGTGTCGGAACTGATGGCCGCCTACGACGTGTACGCGGCCTCGGGCGAGATCAACTCGACCGTCGCCGACGCCGCCGACCGCACCGCCGCCGTGCTCGCGGCCTTCGCCGACCGCACCGTGTCGGTGGACCGCCTCGACGGCGTCACCGTCGACCTGGGCGACCACGCCTGGTTCAACCTGCGCGCCTCCAACACCGAACCCCTGCTCCGACTCAACGTCGAGGCCGGATCGCAGGCCGAAGTAAACGCACTCGTGACCGAGATCCTGAGCATCGTCCGCGCCTGACTGGGAACATGGAAACCAGACGGCCGTGGAGCACACAGCGCGATGAGGGGAGGTGGACTCGGCGATGATCGCTGGAACACCGGTTTTCGACCTCGATGATGCCGCGTCGCTCGAGGCGGCCGACACCGGCGGCTTCTTACGGTCGGCGGCCTCGGGTGGGGCCCAGGTACGGGCCACCGCCGCCGCGGTCGCCGAGACCTCACTGATCGAACGGCTGTCGGAATTGCGGCCGCGCAGCCTGGTGCTCGTCACCGGATCGGGCCGCGCCGCCCGGGCGGCCGGACTACTGGTCGCCACCCTGGGTGACCGTGCCGGACTGCCGATCGTGCCCGTCACCGCGCTGCCGCCGTGGGTCGGGCCGCTGGACGTGGTGCTCGTCGCCGGCGACGACGCGGGCGACCCGCGCCTGATCGACGCCGTCGACCGGGCCGTGCGGCGCAGCGCCGAAGTGGTGATCGCCGCCCCCAACGAGGGCCCGCTGCGGGCGGTCGCCGCCGGTCGGGCGATCGTGCTCGAACCCCGCGTGCCCGTGCTCGACCACAACCGGCTGCTGCGTTTCCTCGCCGTCGGCATCGCGGTGCTGCGCGGTGTCGACGCCCAGCGCAGTGTCCCCGCCACCCCCGATCTGACCGCGCTCGCCGATGTGCTCGACGCCGAGGCCCTGCGCGACGGACCGCACAACGAGGTGTTCCACAACCCGGCCAAAACGCTCGCGACCCGGATGCACGGCGTCGGCGTCGTCCTGGCAGGCGACTCTCCCGCCGCGGTGGAACTGGCCGGGCACGGCACCGAGGTGCTGTTGCAGTCGGCGGGCAAGCTGGCCTCGGCGGCCGATCTGGCCGACACGGTCGCCGCCGTCGGCAGGCTCGCCCACGCGGCCGGTGGCGCCGCGCCCGGTTTCGATCCGCTGTTCCACGACGAGGAACTCGACGGTCCGGCCCCGGTCGACCGGGTGCGTGTGCTCGCACTCAGCGTGCACCCCGATCAGGCGGCCGCGCGCCGCAAGCTGGCCGTGTTCGAGGGCGCGGGCGGCGGGCTCGTCGACGCCGATCTCGTGCACGCCGATGTCGACGTCCTCCAGTCCCAGCTCGCCGAACCCGGCTCGGAACCTTCGGCCGAGAGCGCGACCGCCACGTCCGCCGCAGGGGGCGGGCACGGCAGTGAGCTCGTGCAACTGGCGGTGCTCGCACTGCGACTCGACATGGCCGCGGCCTACCTTCGCCTCGGCTCGCACGGTGCGGCCGCGAGCGACCAGGACCGATATCACGACGGGGGACGCTACTAGTGCAGGAACTCGTTGGTGCGCTGCGTTCTTACGCATGGGGATCGCGCACCGCGCTCGCTCGGTTGTGTGGCAGGCCGGTGCCCTCGGCGCATCCGGAAGCCGAACTGTGGTTCGGCGCGCACCCCGCCGACCCCGCGCACGTGAAGTCCAACGGCAGTTCGCGTTCGCTGCTCGAGGTATTGGCCGCCGATCCGGTGCGCGAATTGGGCCCGGTGGCCGAGGGTTTCGGGCCTCGGCTGCCGTTCCTGCTGAAGATCCTCGCGGCGGAGGAACCGCTGTCGCTGCAGGCGCATCCCAGCTCGGCGCAGGCGCTTGCCGGTTTCCAGCGGGAGAACCGTGTCGGTGTGCCGCTCGACTCGCCGCTGCGCAACTACCGCGACGACAGTCACAAACCCGAACTGGTCGTCGCGCTGGAGCGTTTCGAGGCGCTGGCCGGTTTCCGCGACCCGCAGCGCACCGTCGACCTGCTGCGCGCCCTGAACGTACCCGGTCTCAGCGTGTACGCCGAACTGCTTGCCGCCCAACCCGATTCGGCGGGCCTGCGCACGCTGTTCACCACCTGGATCACCCTGCCGCCCGCCGCCCTTGCCACCCTGCTGCCCACGGTGCTCGAGGGCTGCGTGCGGTACCTGTCGGGCACCGGACCACGCGAGTTCACCGCCGAGGTTCGCACCGCGCTGGAACTGGCCGAGGTGTACCCCGGTGACGCGGGGGTGCTCGCCGCGCTGCTGCTCAACCGGCTCACCCTCGAACCGGGCCAGGGGCTGTTCCTCGCGGCCGGAAATCTGCACGCCTACCTGCGCGGTGTCGGCGTGGAGATCATGGCCAACTCCGACAATGTGCTGCGCGGCGGGCTCACCCCCAAACATGTCGACGTGCCCGAGTTGCTGCGCGTGCTCGATTTCGAGCCGATCGACCTGCCGGTGATCGAACCCGAACCCGGCCCCGACGGCAGCGTCCGCTACCAGACCCCGGCTCCGGAATTCGCGCTGTGCCGGTTCGATCTGGCGCCCGACGCCGAACCCGTCGCCCTCGCCGACGCCGGACCCGGCATCGTGCTGTGCACGCACGGAACGATCGAATTGCGTCACGACGGGCGCGAACTCACCTTGGCGCCGGGCAGCGCGGCCTGGATCTCGGCGGCCGACACCGACATCCGCGCGCGAGCACTCGGCGGTGCCGCGCAGCTGTTCAGCGCCTGCGTGGGCGACGGGAACTAGCGTCGGGGCGAACTTTTCGCGCCACTCCCCTTAGGCTGTTGCGAGCAAAGCGTGTTCGGCGAAGCGGGAGGACGGGGACAAGATGTCGGCTGGTGGCGGCAAGAAGGCGATCATCGCCGCATTGACGGCCAATGCGGGGATCGCGGTGGCCAAGTTCATCGGCGCGGCGATCACCGGATCGGCGTCGATGCTGGCCGAGGCGGTGCACTCGGTGGCCGACACCTCCAATCAGGGTCTGCTGTTGTTCGGTCAGCGTGCCGCGGCGAAGGACGCCGACGAACTGCACCAGTTCGGCTACGGGCGCAACCGGTACTTCTATTCGTTCGTCGTGGCGCTGGTGCTGTTCACCCTCGGCTCGGTGTACGCGATCTACGAGGGCATCCACAAGATCCAGCATCCCGAGGAGCTGAGTCAGCCGATCGTCGCGATCGTCATCCTCGGTGTCGCGATCGGCCTCGAGACGTACAGTTTCATGACCGCGGTGCGCGAGTCGCGCCCGCTCAAGGGTGACGCCAGCTGGTGGCGGTTCATCCGCACCTCCCGCAGCCCGGAGCTGCCCGTGGTGCTGCTCGAGGACACCGGCGCCCTGATCGGTCTGATCCTGGCCTTCGGCGCGGTCGGACTCACCATGATCACCGACGATCCGGTCTACGACGGCATCGGCACCCTGTGCATCGGCGTGCTGCTCGGCATCATCGCGGTGGTGCTCATCATCGAGATGAAGAGCCTGCTCATCGGCGAGGGCGCCACCCCCGAACAGGATCGCGCCATTCGCGACAACCTGATCGACGGCGAGAAGATCACCTCCGTCATCCACCTCAAGTCCGAGTACATCGGCCCGGAGGAAATGCTCGTCGCCGCGAAGGTGGCCATCGCGCCCGGCCTCGGGATCTCCGATGTCGCCGACGCCATCGATGCCGCCGAGACACGCGTGCGCACCGCGGTCCCGTTCGCCCGCCTGATCTACCTCGAGCCCGACCTGTACCGACAGGCGAAGTAGACACGGCCCAGGGTCGGGGGCATGCGTCGGCGCGGACGGTAGCGTGCCCCGGTATGGCCGCTGAAGGTGGAGACAGCAAGATCGCGATCCTGGCCGCGCTCGGCGCGAACGCCGGAATCATGGTCGCGAAGTTCATCGGTGCGTTCATCACGGGCTCGTCGTCCATGCTGGCCGAGGCCGTGCACTCGGTCGCCGACACCGGCAACGAAGCGCTGCTGCTCGTCGGCCGCAACCGGGCCGAGCAGGCGCCGGACGTGCTGCACCCCTTCGGTTACACGCGCAACCGGTACTTCTATTCGTTCGTGGTGGCGCTGGTGCTGTTCACGATGGGCTGCCTGTTCGCGCTGAACGAGGCGGTGCACAAGATCCGGTTCCCGCACGAGCTCGAGTCGCCCGGGGTCGCGATCGTGATCCTGCTGGTGTCGATGCTGCTCGAGGGCTTCAGTTTCCGCACCGCGCGCCGGGAATCGGAGCCGTTGAAAGGCAAGCACTCCTGGTGGCATTTCATCCGCAACAGCCGCAATCCCGAGCTGCCGGTGGTGCTGCTGGAAGACCTGGGCGCGCTGGTCGGGTTGATGTTCGCGCTGGCCGGTGTCGGCCTGACGGTGCTCACCGGCAACGGGGTGTGGGACGGTATCGGCACGCTGCTCATCGGCCTGCTGCTCGGCTTCAACGCCATCGTGCTGATCGTGGAGACCAAGAGCCTGATCATCGGTGAGGGCGCCACCGCCGCCGAGGATCGGGCCATCCGCGACGCGCTGCTCGCCGACCCGCGCATCGTGCGGGTGCTGCGCCTGCAGACGCAGTACCTCGGTCCGGAGGACCTACTGGTGAACGCCAAGATCGCCATGCAGCCCGAACTCGACATCAGCCGCGTCGGTGCCGCGATCGACGCCGCCGACGCCCGCATCCGCGAGGCGGCGCCGAGTGTGCGCACGGTCTATCTCGAGCCCGACGTCTTCCGTCCCGAGAAGGCCGGTGCCACCGGCAGTCACCGATAGGCGGGTTCCTTGCCGCGCAACAGGTCGAGTGGATCGGTGACGATGCCGAACCGGGTGCGCAACATGTGGTGTGTCGCGTGTAGTCCGGACATGCCGTGCACACCGGGGCCGGGGGACGTCGACGACGAGCACAGGTAGGTGCCGGGAATCGGGGTGGCATACGGGTTCCAGCGGGCCAGGGGCCGGAACACGGTCTGGCGCAGGGTCATCGCGCCCGCGGAGATATCGCCGCCGATGTAGTTGGCATTGTGGGCGGGCATGAACGCGGCGGGGCGCACGTGCTCGGCGAGGATGAGGTCGCGGAAGCCGGGGGCGAAGCGTTCCACCTGGGCGATCACGTCCTCGCTGATATCGCGATCGGATCCGTTGGGGACGTGGGCGTAGGTGTAGAAGGTGTGCTTGCCCTCGGGGGCGCGGGTGCTGTCGACGACGCCGGGCTGAATGGCGAGCACATACGGGCGGTCGGCGAATTTTCCTGCGGCGATCTGCTTTTCGGCCTGCATCGCCTCGGCCCGGGTGCCGATCAGGTGCAGGGTGCCTGCCAGGTCGGCGCCGGGTGCGGTCCACGGCACCGGACCCGACAGGGCGAAGTCGACCTTGCACGCGGCCCCGCCGTAGCGGAAACGGCCGAGGCTGTTGCGGTAGCGCTCGGGCAGGCGGTCACCGGCGATGCGCAGCAGTTCGGCGGGTGAGGTGTCGAACAGGACGGCGCGGGCGGTGGCGAGTTCGGCGAAATCGTCGACGCGATGACCGGTGACCACCTCGCCGCCGAGGCGTTCCAGCTCCGCGATCAGCGCGTCGGGGATGGCCTGGCTGCCGCCGCGCGGGATCACCCAGCCACCCGCGTGGGCGAGGGTGCCGAGCAGCAGTCCGGCGCCGACGGCGGGAATGGCGCGCGGCTGGGTGATGGCGTGGGTGGCCACCCCGGTGAGCATGGCGGGGGCCACGTCCTCGTGAAAACGGCTGTTCCACAGCGGCGATGCCTGTTCGAGCACCCGCAGCCCGAATCGCACACCCGTCGGGACGTTCAGCGGCGGGTGCCGCAGGTCCGACATCGCCAGCTCGACCACTGCGGGCCAGTGTTCGACCAGCGGGGCGAACAGCGAACGCCAAGCCGGACCGTCGCGGCCGAGGTCGGCGACCGTGGATTCGAGGTTGCGCCAGGCCAGTCCGGCGACACCGCCGTCGAGCGGATGCGCGTAGGAGACGGTCGGGGCGAGTAGTTCCACACCGTGCGCGGCAAGGTCGAACGCACGGAAGAACGGTGAGGCCAAGGCCATGGGGTGCGCGCCCGCGCACACGTCGTGGTGGAAGCCCGGCAGGGTCAGCTCGGCGGTGCGTGAACCACCACCCGGCTGATCCTGTGCCTCGAGCACCCGCACCGACAGCCCGGCACGCGCGGCGATCACCGCCGCGGCGAGCCCGTTCGGCCCCGAACCGACCACTACGACTTCGGCCATCGCCGTCCCTTCGCCGACCGACTTTCTCTCCAACCTACGCGGCGAATCCGCGCCGGCGGGCGAGTGCCGCGTCACGTCCTCGGGGCGGCGCGCACCGCGATTCGTGTGCGCGACCGAGTGCCCGACCGCGGACCGGCTCCGCGTCGCGGCGGGGCCGGTCCGCTGTCCTACTGCACCGCGACAGGGGCAGGGTCGGTGGTGGGCTTGGGTTCGGGGGCGCCGTGTTCGTC
This sequence comes from Nocardia sp. NPDC050413, assembly GCF_040655475.1. NCBI lineage: Bacteria > Bacillati > Actinomycetota > Actinomycetes > Mycobacteriales > Nocardiaceae > Nocardia > Nocardia sp. NPDC050413. Next base: position 20,131 of record NZ_JBFAJZ010000005.1, read on the forward strand.
GTCGACCATGGTCTCCTCGTCGAAGGGGAGTTCGCGGTCGAGGACGCGGCGGGTGCGGTCGGCGTCGACGGTCTTGGTCCAGGTGCCGATGAGCAGGGTGGCGACGGCGTTGCCCGAGAAGTTGGTGAGTGCACGGGCTTCGGACATGAACCGGTCGATGCCGACGATCAGGCCGACACCGTCGAGGAGTTCGGGGCGGTGGCTCTGCAGACCGCCCGCCAGCGTTGCCAGGCCCGCGCCGGTGACGCCCGCCGCGCCCTTGGACGCGACGATCATGAACAGCAGCAGGCCGATCTGCTCGCCGATACTCAGCGGCTGACCGAGGGCGTCGGCGATGAAGATCGAGGCCATCGTCAGGTAGATGGCCGTGCCGTCGAGGTTGAACGAGTACCCGGTCGGCACGACGACACCGACCGTGGTCTTCTCCACACCGGCGTGCTCCATTTTGGCGATCAGCCGTGGCAGCGCCGACTCCGACGACGAGGTCGCCACGATCAGCAGGTACTCCCGGGCCAGGTACCGGCACAACTTCAGGATCGACACACCCGACACGATCCGCAGCACCGCACCGAGCACACCGAAGACGAACACCAGGCAGGTCAGGTAGAACGCGATCATCAACGTCGCCAGCTCCACGACCGCCGACCAGCCCGTGCGCCCGACGACATTGGCGATCGCACCGAAGGCACCGATCGGCGCCAGCCACAGGATCATCGACAGGATCCGGAACACGAGCTGCTGCCCGAGCGACACCGCCCGCAGGATCGGCTCGCCCGCCGCTCCCATCGCCTGCACCGCGAATCCGACGAGCAGTGCGACGAACAGCGCCTGCAGCACGCTGCCCGCCGTCAGCGAGGACACCAGCGTGGTCGGCACGATGTTCTGGATGAAGTCCCAGGTACCACCCGCACCGTGGGCCTGCTCGGCATACTTCGCGCCCGCACCGGGCTTTGCCTCGCCGAGTCCGGAGCCGGGTTCGATCAGGTTGCCGACCACCAGCCCGATACCGAGCGCGGCCGTCGACATGGCGAGGAAGTAGACGATGGCCAGGCCACCGACCTTGCCGACGGTGGCCGCCGCCCGCACCGAACCGATGCCGAGCACGATGGTGCAGAAGATGACCGGCGCGATCATCATCTTGATCAGATTCACGAACAGGGTGCCCAGCGGCGCCAGTGACTGACCGAACTCCGGTGCCAGCCTGCCGACGAGAATGCCCGCGAGCACCGCGATAATCACCGCGATGTACAGCCAGTGGGTATGGTCTCGTTTTCGCGCGCTGGTTGTGCTCATGGCAGCGAGCATGCACCGATGGTGTGATCGCCGTCACGTTTGGTACATAACGTGCTTTAGGTACATAACGTTCAGTTCGAGGTCGGAGGGCAGGATGCGACGAGGACGACTGTCGCTTGCCGGACAGGCCTTCGTGTGGCAGCTGGTGGTGCTGGCGCTGATGATCGGCACGGGTACGGTGCTCGCCGTGCTCGACGCCAGACGCGACCACGATGTGGCCACCGAACTTCAGGTCAGGGATGTCGCCGTCTCGGTGGCCAGGGCGCCGTCGACGCTGGCGGCGGTGAGTTCGCCGTATCCGAGCGGGCTGCTGCAGCCGACCACCGAGCGGATCAGGGCCGATACCGGGATGGACTTCATCGTGGTGATGGCGCCGGACCGCACCCGCTACACCCACACGAATCCGGAGATGATCGGCAAGCCGTTCTCCGGCAGCATCGACCGGGCGCTGGCTGGGCAGACGTTCACCGAGACGTTCACCGGCACGCTCGGCCCGTCGATACGGGCGGTGACGCCGGTCTACGACCGCGGCCGGGTGGTCGCGCTGGTGTCCGCCGGGGTGACCAGGGCCAGGATCGGCACCCAGGTGGCCTCGCAACTGCCGCTGATCCTCGGGGTGAGCGCGGCCGGGCTCGCGCTGGCCGCGTTCTCCTCGTTCCTGCTCAGCAGGCGGCTGCGCAGGCAGACCCACGGCCTGGCGCCCGACGAACTGCGCGCGCTCTACGAGCACCACGACGCGGTGCTGCATTCGGTCCACGAGGGTCTCGTGGTGTTCGGCACCGGTCAGGGGCCCGCAGAGGTGGTCAACGATCAGGCGCGCACGCTGCTCGATCTGCCGCAGGGCCCGGTGTATCGCGACGACCTGCCCGTCTCGTTGCGCCAGGAGCGCCAGGGCGTGGTGCGCGACGAAACGCATGTGACCACCGACCGCGTGCTGCTGGTGAACCAGGACGTGGTGACCTGGGAGGGCGAGCAGATCGGCACCGTCCTCACCATCCGCGACCAGACCGAACTGCGCGCGGTGCTCGGCGAGCTCGACACGGTGCGCAATTTCGCCGAGTCGCTGCGCGCCCAGGCGCACGAGGCGGCCAACAAACTGCACACCGTGGTCACCATGGTCGAACTCGGCAGGCCAGAGGAGGCGGTGGCGTTCGCCACCGACGAGCTCGCGCTGTCGCAGGTGCTGATCGACCGGCTGCTGGCGGCCGTCGGTGACGCGGCACTGGCGGCGCTGCTGCTCGGCAAGGTGGACCAGGCCGCCGAGCGCGGGGTGAGTCTCGCCATCAGCGAGGACACCGCGCTCGATTCCACCGACCCGCTCTCGGCGCAGGAAACCGTGACGCTGGTCGGCAACCTGGTCGACAACGCCATCGATGCGGCCGCGGGCACCATCGACAAGCGGGTCGAGGTGTCGGTGAGTCACCGCGACGGGCACCTGTGCGTGCGAGTCTCCGACAGCGGCCCCGGCATGTCGGCGCAGATGTTCGAGCGCGCCGCCGAACGCGGCTACACGACCAAATCCGATCATGCCGGCCTCGGCCTGGCACTCGTGCACCGTCTCGTCGATCGACACGGCGGTGCCATCACCACAACGGCCGCACCACACAGCGCGGTCACCGTCCGAATTCCGTTGAGGGAGAACCCATGATCCGCGTCCTGATCGTCGAGGACGAACCGTTGATCGCCCAGGCACACCGGGCCTATCTCGAACGGCTCGACGGGTTCGTCACCGGCGGCGTCGCCCATACCGGTCATGACGCGCTCAATCTCGCCGCGTCGGCGATCGCCGACGGCAATCCGTTCCACCTGGTGCTGATGGATATCGGGCTGCCCGACATCAACGGCCTCGAAGTGGCCGCCGCACTCAACGGACTCTCCCCGCGTCCCGATGTCATCGCGATCACCTCGGCGCGCGAGCTGACCATGGTGCGCAGCGCCGTCGCCCACGGGGTGGTGCTGTATCTGCTCAAGCCGTTCACCTTCGCCGCCTTTCGCGAAAAGCTGGAACGCTACCGGGATTTCGACACCGCCCTGCCCGCGGGCGAAGCGGCGCTGTCGCAGTACGACATCGACCGCGCCCTCGGTGCGCTGCGCACCGCCGACCAGCGCGCGGGCGCCCCGAAGGGCGTTGTGCAGCACACCCTCGAGGAGGTGTCGCGGGCGGTGCGCGCGGCCGAGGCGGGCATCACCGCCACCGATGCCGCCGCGGCCGTCGGCGTTTCCCGGATCACCGCGTGGCGGTATCTCGAGAAACTCGCCGACGACGGCCTCGCGGAACGCCGGGCCGACTACGGCCGGGCCGGACGCCCGAAAACCCGCTACCGCTGGCGGGTTTCGACCTAGCTCACCCTTGGGTGATCGCTCCGGCCAGGTCGTCGGGCGCTCCGGCGCGCGCGACCGGGCCGAGGTCGACCGGCATGTGCTCGAACCCGTGCAGGGTGAACAGATTGCGGCGCACCGGTTCTCCGCGTAAGCGCAGATCCGGGTAGCGGGCGTAGAGCGCGCGCAGGGCGTGTACCGCTTCCATCCTGGCCAGGCTCGCGCCGAGGCAGGCGTGGATGCCGCTGCTGAAGGCCACGTGCTCCTTGGCATTCGGGCGGTCGATGTCGAAGCGGTCCGGCTCGGCGAAGACCGAGGGGTCGCGGTTGGCACCGGCCAGCGACAGGATGACGGTGGCGCCCGCCTTCACCGTCTTCCCGTCGACCTCGACGTCCTCGAGCGCCACCCGGGCGGTGGTCTGTACGGGTGGGTCGAACCGCAGTGTCTCCTCCACCACGTCGGGCCAGCGGTCGGGGTCGTTCTGGGCGATGGCGAGCTGGTCGGGGTTGGCCGACAGCGCGGCCACCGCGTTCCCGATGAGGTTGACCGTGGTCTCGAAGCCCGCGCCCATCAGCAGTCCCGCGCCTGCCTGCAGTTCGCGCATCGTGAGGTCACCCGAGGTGACCAGGCTGGACAGGATGTCGTCGCCCGGTTCGTCGCGCAGCTTCTCGATGTGCTCGGCCAGATAGTCGGCCAGAGTGTCGGTGGCGGCCATCGCCTCCCGGTAGGAGCGCCAGGAGGTGCCGATGTCGAGCAGCGGGGTGACGCGGTCGCCCCAGCGCAGGAACCGCTCGCGGTCGGCGGCGGGGAACCCGAGCATCTCGGCGATGATCGCGATCGGCACCTGGGCCGCGAAATCGGTGACGAGGTCGATCGAGCCGTGCGCGGGCATCGCGTCGAGCAGTTCGGTGGTGACGGTTTCGACGCGGTCGCGCAGCCTGCCGATGGCGCGCGGGGTGAACGCCGAGGCAACCGGCTTGCGCATCCTGGTGTGTTCCGGCGGATTGAGCACGAGCATCGACGGCGGCTCTACCGGGCTCGGCGGCGGGACCACCCGTTCGGCCAGCTTGCGCAACGGCGGCGGCACCTCGGGGCCCAGCGCCGGGAACACGCCGAATCGGTTGTCGCGCAAGATGCTTCGCACCTGTGCGTGCTCGAAGCACGCGTATGCCAACGGCGTACGTCGCAGACCGGGTCCGCGCAGTTCCTCGATGAGCGGGTAGGGATCGTGCAGCCCCCGCTCCCCGGCGAGCAGGGTGGCGAAGGTGTCGCCACGTCGCGCACGCCAGCGCAGGAAGGCACGGGGAATTCCGTGCTGTGCCGACCAGCGGATCCAGTACCCGACGTTCATAGCCGCCCCTTTGCGCCGTACTGCCGAAGATGTCTTCCACAGTACGGACGGGGTGTGACAGAAACCACGTTCCTCGGGCGGAGGCCGACCTATACCCAGGTAGGAGACGAGCGGCTCAGCGCCGCACGGTCACCCGTTCGGTCTCGGCGCGGTGCTCGGTGGCGGTCGCGTCGGGATTGACCACCTGCACCAGCGACGCACCGGCGCCGAGAACGGCGAGGTACCCGTCGATCAGCTCGTCCGCGGTGTCCCACGGCGCGCTCGACAGCACCCGGTCACCGGCGGAAATGCCCTGCAGCGCCGCCGATTTCTTCGCCGCGTCGAGCACCTCGCCCACCGACATACCGTCGAGGGCGGCCCGGAAACCACCGGGCAGGAACTGGTCGCCGTGCACGCGCACCGCGGTGGCGAAATCGGTGACGCCGACCGGCAGGTCGCGCACGGGTGTGCCCATGGCGTCCAGCGACAGCACCGCGACCTCGTCGACGCCGTCGGCATCGTCGAGCCGGTCGGGCGTCACCAGGGCGAGGTCGGCGTCCGGGTCGGGGCTGAGCACCACTTCGGTTCCGGCCCACCAGCAGCCGAGCAGCACCGCGGCCGTCTGCCAGTGCGCGGGCAGCAGCACCGCGACCCGCGCGCCGGGGGTGAGCGCGAACTCGTCGCGGATCAGATTGGCGGTCTTGGCCGCCCAGTTGGCCAGCGTCAGCCCGGACAGTTCGATGCGGGCGCCGGTGGCGTCGTCGTACCAGGTGACGCGCGGTCCGGCGGGATCGCGTTCGAGGATCGGGTCGAGCAGGGCGTCGGTCAGTGTCGAATGGGGCTCACGCATAGGTCAATTCACGCATTTCGGTCCGTTCTGGCCTGCGTCGATCGGCGGGGCGGGCGGTACTGGCGTGGCGGTCGCCGAGGATGTTCCGTCGAAATCGAACATGCCTGCCGCGGCCGAGCCGGGACCAGAGTAGTCGCTCGCCAGCACCACGCTCACCGAATCCGCCGACAGCGACGGATCCGCGACCACGGTCAGGCCGCCGAGTTCCTCGGCCACCGCGACGGCCTTGGGATCGGCGCTGTCGGCGGCGAGCACCCGGCTCGAGCTCACACTCCCCCCGGAATAGTTCCCGACCAGACCCTCGCGGAAACCCTTACCCGTCAACGCGGCCGCGACCTTGGCCGCCAGGCCCGTCGCGCCACCAGCGTTGAACACGCTCACCGTCACCGTGGACGGGTCGACCTTCTTCTCCTCGGCCGGTTTCTCCTCGCCGACCAGTCCGGCCACATAATCCTGCACAGCCTTCGGTTCCACCCGAACCACCGATTCGCCGTCGGCCGTCATGCTGTTCAGGTCGGCGACAGGAATGGTGTCGAACTCGACCTGGCCACCGGACAGGTCCTTGAGCTGCTGCAGGAAGGCCAGCACGTCCCAGTCGTCGTCGAGGACGACCGTGCGCCCGACGGCTTCGCTGATCTCGCTGAGCTTGCCGGGATCGGCCAGCGTCTTGGCATTGAGCAGCTGACCCACCAGCTGGGCCATGAACACCTGCTGACGCACGATCCGGTCGATGTCGCCGCGCGGCAGATCGTGGCGCTGCCGCACGAAACTCAAGGCCTGTGCGCCGTCGAGGCGCTGATTGCCCGCCGGGAACTGCGCGCCCGACATGTATTCGTCGACCGCGTTGTTCAGACACACCTCGACCCCGCCGACGGCATCGGTGAGCAGCACGAACCCGAGCAGGCTCACCTCGGCGTAGTGGTCGACGGTGACGCCGGTGAGATTGGCCACCGACTTGATCAGCGCCTGCCTGCCCGCCTTGGTCGAGTCGCGTTCGGCGTCGGCCTCGGCGTCGCCGTCGGCGAGCATCTTGGCGCGTTCGGTCTCTTTCGTCGCGCCGTAGGCGGAGTTGATCTTGGCCTTGCCCTGACCTGGAACGTCGACGTAGGAGTCGCGGGGGATGGAGATGGCGGTGGCGGAGCGGCCGTCGTTGGGGACGCGGACCAGCACGATGGTGTCGGTGTTGGTGCCCACTTCGTCGCCGGCGTGCAGCATGGCGCGTTCGGCGCTGGTGAGCGGATTGCCGTGGGCGTCGGTGCGGCTGTCGACACCGACCAGCAGGATGTCGACGGCGCCGTCGCGGCCGCCGCCGAGACCGAGCCCACCGATGCGTTCGATATTGGCGATCAGATTGTCGACGCTGCGCCAGGCGAACCCGGTGATCGCGAGCACCAGGACCGCCGCGATCGCCACCATCACCTTCGCCGGTCCCGCAGGCGTGGTGGCCGACGGTGATCCTGTCGACTCTCGCACTCGTGCTTCCTCTCGACCTCGCGGCGCCCCGCCCTGCACGCCTCCCCGCAAACCCCACTGTCGTGAACACAGGCTAACCAACAGTTACCACAGTCGGGCCGACCCGCAGGTGTTGCGGCGTGCCAGACTGGCCGCGTGAATGCCGATTTCCCCACTCGAGCTTCCCTGATCGTAACCGGCGCCGGTGGGCTGCTGGGGCGGGAAATCCTGCGTCTGGCCCCGCACGCACGTGGCCTCGGCCGGTCGCAGGTCGACATCACCGACCGCGTGGCGGTGGAGGCGATGCTCACACCCGGCGCGGTGGTGCTCAACTGCGCGGCCTACACCGCCGTCGACGCCGCCGAAATCGACCGCGACGCCGCGTTCGCCGCCAATGCCACCGGTCCGGCCGTGCTCGCCGCCGCCTGTACCGCCACCGGCGCACGGCTGATCCACGTGTCGACCGACTATGTGTTCCCCGGCACCGCGAGCACACCGTACGAACCGGACGACCCCACCGGGCCGGCGACGGTCTACGGCCAGTCGAAACTGGCGGGTGAGCGGGCCGTGCTCGACGGCTGCCCCGACGCGCAGGTCGTGCGCACGGCCTGGGTGTACGCCGGTGTCGAGGGGGATTTCGTCGCGACCATGCGCAGGCTCGAGCGCGAACGCGACACCGTCACCGTGGTGAACGACCAGCTCGGTTCGCCGACGAGTGCGATCGACCTGGCCGCCGCCCTGCTCGAGCTCGCCGGCCGCCCCGACGCACCCCGGGTGCTGCACGCGACCAACTCCGGCACCGCCACCTGGTTCGACCTGGCCGTCGCCGTTTTCACCGAGCTCGGCGCCGACCCGGCCCGGGTGCTGCCGTGCGATTCGAGCGCGTTCCCCAGACCCGCGCCACGCCCGCCCTATTCGGTGCTCTCACCCCGCGTTTGGAACGACGCGGGCCTGACCCCGATGCGGCCCTGGCGTTCCGCACTCACCGACACACTTCGCCGGTTGTCCGACTAGGCTGCGCACTCGTGAACGCAGCCGAATCCCCCGCCCCCGCCGGTCTGGCCGTCGTCACGGTGACCTATTCACCGGGCGAGCACCTCGAGCACTTCATCACCACCCTCGCCGACGCGACCAGCGAGAAGCCGCAGGTGATACTGGCCGACAACGGGTCGACCGACGGCGTGCCCGAGCTGGTGGCCGAGGCCAACGCGCACGTGCGGCTGCTGCGTACCGGCGGCAATATCGGCTACGGCGGCGCCATCAACCGAGCCGTCGCCGAGATCGATCCGTCGATCGAATTCGTGATCCTGGCCAACCCGGACATCCGCTGGGGAGTCGATTCCATCGACAAGCTGCTCGAGGCCGCGCAGCGCTGGCCGCGCGCGGGCGCCTTCGGGCCGATGGTCCGCGAACCCGACGGCAGCGTCTACCCCTCGGCACGGCGGGTGCCCGGTCTGGCCGACGGTGCGGGGCACGCGATCCTCGGCGCGATCTGGCCGAAGAACCCCTGGTCGGTGCGGTACCGGCAGGAGAACGAGGAGCTGTCGGAGCGCGTGGTCGGCTGGCTGTCGGGCTCGTGCCTGCTGGTGCGTCGCGCCGCGTTCGACACCATCGACGGCTTCGACTCGCGCTACTTCATGTACATGGAGGACGTCGACTTCGGCGACCGCATGGGCAAGGCGGGCTGGCACAATGTGTTCGTCCCGGACGCCGAGGTGACCCACGCCAAGGGCCACGCCGCGGGCAAGCACCCGGAACTGATGCTGCCCGCCCACCACGCCAGCGCCTACCGCTTCCAGGCCGACCGGCATCCGCACTGGTGGCAGGCGCCGCTGCGGCTCGCCTTGCGGGCCGGACTTGCGGTTCGCTCCCGGATTGCGGTTCGATCGGCGCTGCGTGAGAAAGCGCGAACCGGCGCCTGAGTAGGGCCGGTCCACTGTGAACAGGGGAAACTCGATGGCAGGCAATGCAGGCACCGACGCGGTCATCCTCGTCGGCGGACAGGGCACGCGGCTGCGTCCGCTCACCCTCTCGGCGCCCAAGCCGATGCTGCCGACGGCCGGGCTGCCGTTCCTGACCCACCTGCTGGCCCGCATCGCCGAGGCCGGGATCACCCACGTCGTGCTCGGCACCTCCTTCAAGGCGGAGGTGTTCGAGGAGCACTTCGGTGACGGTTCGGAGCTGGGGCTCGACCTGGAGTACGTCACCGAGACCGAACCGCTCGGCACCGGCGGCGGTATCCGCAACGTGCTGCCCAAGCTGCGCGCCGACAATGTGATGGTCTTCAACGGTGACGTGCTCGGCGGCACCGACCTCGGCGCGATCCTCGACACCCACGAGTCGACCAACGCCGATGTGACCCTGCACCTGGTCCGGGTGAGCGATCCGCGCGCGTTCGGCTGTGTGCCGACCGACGAGGAAGGCCGGGTCACGGCGTTCCTCGAGAAGACCCAGGATCCGCCGACCGACCAGATCAACGCCGGTTGCTACGTGTTCCGCCGCGAGTACATCGAGAAGATCCCGACCGGTCGCCCGGTGTCGGTGGAGCGCGAAGTGTTCCCCGCGCTGCTGGCCGAGGGTGCCCGCGTGCAGGGTCACGTCGATGCCTCCTACTGGCGCGATATGGGTACCCCGGAGGACTTCGTTCGCGGTTCGGCCGACCTGGTCCGCGGCATCGCCCCCTCGCCCGCGCTGCCTGGTCAGCGCGGTGAGTCGCTGGTGCACCCGAGTGCGGGGGTGGCGCCGGGCGCGCTGCTCATCGGCGGCACCGTGGTCGGGCGTGGCGCCGAGATCGGTGCGGGTGCGCGACTCGACGGTGCGGTGATCTTCGACGGCGCGGTCGTCGAAGCGGGCGCGACCGTGGAACGGTCGATCGTCGGTTTCGGCGCGCGGATCGGGCCGCGTGCGCTGGTGCGTGACGGCGTGATCGGTGACGGCGCCCAGGTCGGTGCCCGCTGCGAACTGCTGCGCGGAGCGAGGGTGTGGCCGGGCGTGGAGATCCCCGACGGCGGCATCCGCTTCTCCACCGACGTGTGACACTGCTCAGCTGAAGCCCACGGCGTGGTCGCCCCAGGCGGTGTGCAGTTCGGCGTCGGGATTGTCGACGACTCGGTCGATGGTGTCGATGAGCAAGGTGGTCCGGTCGGTGGGCAGATAGCGCGGCCAGTGCTTGGAACCGTCCAGTGCCGCGGGCACGCCGTGTTCGGCGAAGGCCAGCCAGCGGCGCTGCATCCGGCCCGACACCGCCAGCGAGACCTTGCGACCGCCGAGCCAGAAGGTGGGGTCGTGGTTGAGCGTGCCGAAATTGCCGAACACATAGGGCAATTCGGTGGCGTGGCCGGCACCGACCCGGGCCGCCTTCAACATCGGTGTCGCGTAGTCGAACCGGTACTTCCAGGTCGGTGAGTGCTGGGCGTGCCCTTCGGCGACCCATGCGGCGGGCATACGGAACGCGGCATCGGTCGACATGGCGAGCGCGCCACGGATCTTGGTGAGATCCGGGTACGCGGAGGTGATCTCGGCGATCCGTTCCGGCGACATCTCCGGGTGCGAGGCGGCGACGTCCTGCAGCATGGCGTTCACTGCGTCGGGCGTCACCGGCATGATCGGGGATTTGAGCACCCGGAACAGGGAGGCCTCGTCCTTGTTGCTGCCGATCAGCAACGGCACCCGATGGGAAAGACCCTGCTGGAAACGGTCGATCGGATAGGCGGGCAACAGGTCCCCGTCGACGACCGGGGCGGCGGCCAGCCTGCCCGGTTCCTTGGTCGGCACCTCGTCGAGCAGTACCGCGCCGACCTCCACGAGCTGTTCGATCGGCAGCTCGAGCAACCGATCCGTTTCGCCCGCACCGAGTTCCAGCAGTTCCAGGTACCGCTGGGCGACGATGGCGGCGCGTTCCTGCCCGAAAACCGTGGTGGCGGGCGGACTCTGGGCGATCGCCTTGTGGAACAACCCGTCGGCGGCCGGTGCGGTGAGCAGCGCGGTGACGCAGCCCGCGCCGGAGGATTCGCCGAAGACCGTCACATTGCCGGGGTCGCCGCCGAACGCGGCGATATTGTCGCGGACCCAGGCTAGGGCGGCCAGCTGATCGTGCAGGCCGAGGTTCGGGGTGAACTGGTCGCCGAAGGACGACAGGTCGAGGAAACCGAGTACCCCGAGCCGGTAGTTCACGGTCACGACCACCACGTCGCCCGCTTCGGCGAGTCTGCGCCCGTTGTAGATGGTCTGCGCGGCAGTGCCGAGGCAGTAGGCGCCGCCGTGCAGCCACACCATCACGGGGCGCGGTTCGTCGTCGCTGGGCTGGGGCCGGGGCGACCACACGTTCACCCACAGACAGTCCTCGCCCATCCGCAGATCCGAGTCGACGGGCACCATCGCGCCCATCGCCTGTGGTGCGATCTCACCGAAGACCGCGCAGTCGCGCACGCCCTCCCAGGGCTTCGGCGGCTCGGGAAGGCGGAATCGTGCCGGGCCGGCGGGTGCCTTCGCGTAGGGCACGCTGCGCCACACGGCGACCGGCCCCTCCCAGATTCCGCTGACCGTGCCGTACTCGGTGTGCGCCAGTGGTTCGGCTTCGTGGGTCCACGTGCCTTGGTCGAGATCGGGCTGAATGCTCATCGCACACCTCCTAGCCGGCGCGATCCACGAGTGCCTGTGCGTTTGCTCCCGTGGGCCGCAGCACCTGGTGACTCCTTACGAGAGTACGTCGACAGGCCACTGGCACGGCGCCAACGCACCATCTCCGCAGGTAACGGTTACTCGGCGGTACAGCTTCGGCCTCCTCACGGTGTCGTCGACGGGCGATCTGGGCTGCCGGGACCGCGTTCGGGCAGCGGGTTTCCGATCGACGTCAGCGCGGTGCGCGGCGAACCGCATCGCACCGGAATTCGATAGCTGTGAGTGTGCTGATCGGCCAGGTGTCGCTGCCGCCGTGGCGACTTACACTTGCCGCATGCCGAACTACAGCTTCCGGTGTCGCTCCTGCGGCGACACGTTCGAGGTGAACCGGCCGATGGCACAGTCCTCGGATCCGGCGTCCTGCCCGGCGGGCCACGACGACACCGTCAAACTGCTGACCACCTTCGCCACCGTGGGCCGCGGCGCCGCGCCGATGCCAGCGGCACAGCCCGCGGGTGGCGGATGCTGTGGTGGGGGCGGCTGCTGCTGATCAGTCGCGCCGGTCGACGTGCCCGAGGTCGCGCTCGGGTGCGATCCGGTCGCGAACGCGCTGCTTGAGCACCGCGATCTCGGGAAAGCCACCGTCGGCCTTGCGTTCCCACAGCTGATCGCCGTCGAGGGTGATCCGGAAGACGCCGCCCTCCCCCGGCACGAGCGCCACCTCGGCGAGATCGGTGCCGAAGGTGCTCAGCAGTTCCTGTGCCATCCAGCTCGCACGCAGCAGCCAGCGGCATTGGGTGCAGTATTCGATCGCGATGCGGGCCACCGGTGCAGTATCCCCGGTTCAGGCGGCGAACACACCGTCGAGGTACACCCAGGCGCCGTCGACGCGGACGAAGGTGCTCACCTCGTGCATGCTGTCGCGCGTGCCGTCGAGCCGGTAGTGGGCGATGAACTCGACGGTGCCGTTGTCGTCGAACGGTCCGCCGCGTTCGGTGCGCACGATCTCGAGGAACAACCAGCGCTGGTCGGGATCGAGTTCGAGGTCCTTCGGGCGGGTCTCCGGGTGCCAGGATCGCAGCAGGTAGTCGGTGTCGCCGACGACGTAGGCGGTGTAGCGCGAGCGCATGAGGGTTTCGGCGGTCGCCGCCGCGCGCACACCGGCCAGGATCGGGCCGCAGCAGGCATCGAACGGTTCGCCGCGCCGGCACGGACATGGTTTCGCTTCACCCATGGGGTCATCCTGCCGGGTGCGTGCGGGCGGCCGATCGCCGACCGTGCTCAGCCGAAGGTCTGGTGCGTCAACGGGACCAGTTCCAGGGCCCGCCACAATTCGGTCGTCTGGTCGCGCCAGCGGCGCAGGTCGGTGACGCTCGGCGCCATCTCGTAGTCGAGGTGGTGGGCCGCGCGCGAGAGCGCCGCCCAGAGCGCACCCACCTGGCCTGCGGTTTCGGGACCGGCATAGACGCGAAGAGCGAGCAGCTGGGCGCGCATCGGGCAGCGCATGAGTTCCGGTGCGATCTGAGCCCAGAGTTCGTCCACGGCTTGCTCCAAGGCCAACCGCAGGATCCAGGCGACGGCCCGCGACCACACTCCCCCGGCGTCCGAGACCGACCCGTTCAGCAGGTCGTCGGCGGCCGCCAACCGTTCGGCGACGGAAGGACGCGGGGTGAACTCGGCCCGCCGCGGCCTGCCACGACGGTTCACCACGGCCCGACCAGCCTTGCCGCACAACGACTCCCGGCCAACCGGTGCCCGCGCCCGAGCTGGGGTCGTCCCCGGCGGCGCGCACGATTTCGGTGCATCGCCACACCGAAGAGGTGGTCGAATGCGGGGCCGGGCCGGGCCGGATGCCCGTTCACGACCGCGCCATCGCCGGTTCGTGGGCGCGCAGCCAAGCGATGAATCGTTCGGTATCGCTGATCAATTCGCGCATCGGCCGGTCGATCGGCACGTGGGCGCCCGCGGTGGCGTCGCGCAGCACCCCGACGAGCCAGCGGCCACCGACCGCGCTGAGGTGCTTGTTCAGGTCGTCCACGCGGGCACGGGGACCCATGATGGCCAGGGTGATCATGGCGCGCGTGGTGTGCGCGTTGCGAACCCGACGCTCCACTTCGCCGTGCGCGAGCCCGGCGGCGAGCAGCTCGTGGCGCGCTTTCGCCAGCCCGGCGGCCTCGATGGCCGAACGGCAGCAGGTGGCGACGAGTTCGTCGGCGATCGCGGGCGGTAGTTGCGGTGTGCGCAGCAGGGATCGGGCGTCGTCGAGGTAGCGGCGCACCGGGTCGCCGGTCACCCGGACCTCGACGACGGAACGCTCGCGGCGCTGTACTTCGAGGACGGTGGCGTCGAGCTGCATGCGGCGCACGGCTTCGGCGAGGCGTTCGTCGTGGGTGAACACGACGACCTGCCTGGTGAGGGCGACCTCGGCGAGTACCCGGGCCAGTCCGTCGACCTTGGCCGGGTCCATCGCCTGCACCGGGTCGTCGATCATCACGAACCGGAACGGGCTGTGCGCCACCGTGGCTCGCGGCAGGAACAGCGACAGCCCGAGCGCGTGCAGCTCGCCCTGGCTCATCACGCCGAGCGCGGCGCCGTCCACCTCGTCGACGGTGACATCGAGAAGCACCCGCCGCGCCGTACCCGCGCTGCCCTGCAGCCGGATCGCCCCGAGCTCCACATTGCTCTGCTGACGCAGAGTGCTCCACACCCACCGCGCCGTCGCCTCCAGCGGCCGCATCCGTTCGCCACGGATGGTCGTCGTCGCCGACTTGAGCCAGTCCGCGGCTTTGCGCACGATCCGCAACTCGCCCGCGTCGGCCGCGACGGCCCTGGCCGGTTCGAGCCAGGCCAGGATGCGCGGGACCAGCGGCGACCACACCGCATCCAGGCGTTCGAGTTCGACGCGTGCATCGTGTTGCAGGGCGGCGAGTTCGGCGGCGAGGTCCTGGTAGGTCGTGCGGAGGCGGTCGGCCGACTGCTCGTCGTAGTCGGCGGTCGCGAGTGCGGCCCACTCGTCCCAGCATCGCCGGACCGCGTCGCGGCGCTTGCCGAGCACTTCCGATCGGATCGGCGCATCGGGCAACGGCGTGCCGGGTTTCACGGCCCGGTCAGTGGGCTGGGTCGCCGGAGCGAATTCCTCGGGCACCGGCGTCGGGAGGGCGCGAGCTGCCGCGAGCGCCGACTCGAATTCCGTTCGGGCGGAGCGTAGGGCGTCGAGATCGGCACCGCGCCTGGCTATCTCGGCGTCGGCGGCGGTCAACCAGTCGTCGCCCAGGTCGCCGCGGCCGCAGACCGGGCAGGGGCAGGCGCCCGCGGTGACGGCGTGTTCACGTGCGCGGGTGAGCAGTTCGAGGACGCGGAGGTCGGATTCGGCGTCGATCGTCGCGTGGGCGGACAGGTCGGCGGCGGCGCGGGCGAGCCGGTCGGCAACGTCGGCCACCTCCACCGGATCGGGCAGGGACAGGCGCAGGACGGCGCGCAGGCCCTCGGGTCCTTCGGCGCCGAGGACCGAGCCCGCCACCTCGGCCGCGATGGCGTCGAGGTCGGGGTCCGGGTCGCGGAGCAGGTCGGCGACGCGATCGGCGCGATCGTCGGCGACCTGGGCGAGTTCGTCGAGCAGGTCGGCGCGGTCTTGCCGCGAATTCTTCACGGCGCGTTCGAGTTCCAGCTTGCGCAGCCGGATGCTCTCGGCCGCCGCGGCGAGCTGGTCGAGACCGAGGAGTCGGTGCAGCGCGTCGAACAGGTCGCTCGGTTTGCCGTCGACGAGGGCGCCGAGCTCGCTGTAGGACAGGAACGGGCGATACAGGTCGAGGCGTTGACGCCTGCTCACCGGGTCTACGACGGCGGGCGGGGCGTCACCGCGCCGTTCGGTCCACTGCGCCTCGGTGAGTTCGGCGCCGGGTGCCCAGTGCGTCGCGACGGTGACCGCACCGCCGCCGGTGAGCAGCTCGACCTCGATCCGGGCGAGATCGGGTTCGTGCAGGTTGCGCCAACCTTCGCGCCAGGCGCTGGTGCGGCCGTCCCAGCGGCGATTGCCGCCGGTCAACGCGAATTCGGCGGCCTCGGCGAAGCTGGATTTCCCACTGCCGTTGCGGCCGACCACCAGGGTGAGACCGGGTCCGGGATTCAGCCGGAGGGTGGCGGTGGGGCCGATGCCGCGGAAGCCGTGCACGGTGACGGCGCGAAGGAAGACGCCCGTGTCACCGGCATCGGCGGTGTCGGCGGCATCGTCGACCTCGGTGAGCGCCGCGAGCACGCAATCGGCGACCCGGTCCTCCACAGCCGGGTCGGCGGCGAGCTCGCGCGCGACCACCTCGGTGATGCGGTCCGAGCACACTGGCGACACCCCCCTTCACGCCCCGAGCGCAACTGTGCCCGAAACGCTACCCGATCGCCGGGCGTTCGCCCAGGGGATGCGCTGCGCCCCAGCGAATCTGCCCGCGGGAGTGGAATGGCCATCGTGGCGCCGCGACCGGCCCTCGATGTCCACCCCTCGCCCACCCCGGCGGGCAGCTCGATGAGGTGCTCTCACCCGCGCTACGCTGCGTTGAGCGGCCCGGGCGGTCCGGTCGAGCCGAACAGGTCAGAATGCCAGAGTTCGCCCCACACAGCAAGAGGTGAGGCGCGAATTCTTCACGGCACCAGGGTTTTCCAGGCCCTTCACCGTGAACGGGCGAAGTTGTCGGTGGGCTCCGGTAGATATTTCGGCGACAGAGAACGGGGGAACCGATGACCGACACATCCGCGCTGTGGACCGAGGACCAGGTCCGTGCGCTCGCACCCGATGCGAGCTCGGTGGCTGCCGCGCGCAAGCTGGCGAGTCGCTGGCGCGACACCGGCGCCGAGGGGAACGCGGTGTGGGGGCTGTGCCAGGGCAGCGGGGCCAAGCCCTACCAGACGATCGTCGATCTCTCCGGTCCCGCGTACAAGTGTTCGTGCCCGAGCCGGAAGTTTCCCTGCAAGCACGCCCTGTCGTTGCTGCTGGCGTGGTCGAGCGGCGCGGTGCCGACGCGGGACGCGCCCGCCGACTTCGCGGCCGAGTGGCTCGCGGGCCGGGTCGCCAAGGCCACCGCAGCGCCGAAGGCCAAGTCGGCGCCGTCGGCCGCGGCGGTCGAGCAGCGGCGCGGCCGGGTGGCGGCGGGGCTGGCGGAGTTGCAGGTGTGGCTCACCGACCAGGTTCGCACCGGCCTCGCCCAGACCGACCGTTCCTATGCCGCCTACGAGGCCGTGGCGGCGCGCATGGTCGATGCCCAGGCACCCCGGATCGCGGAGGCACTGCGCAGGCTTCCCACGGCGGTGGCAACCACCGAACACTGGCCCGAGCTGCTGCTGCGCGAATACGCCCGGCTGCATCTGCTCGTCCTCGCCCACCGCACCCTCGACGCGTTGCCGGAACCGTTGCAGGCCGGTATCCGCTCCCACATCGGCTACCCGGTGCAGGCCGAGACCGTGCTCGCCGAACCGGCGGTGCGCGACCGTTGGCAGGTGCTCGGCATGCGGGTGAGCGAGGAGGAACGGCTCTACGCGCGACGCACCTGGTTGCGTGGCCGTGCAGGCGGCCGCTGGGCGCTGCTGATCGAACACTCCTTCGGCACACCGAATTTCACCGGCGAGGTGCCCGCACCGGGCAACGAGGTCGACGCGGAACTGCACTACTACCCCGGCCCTGTACCGCTGCGGGTGCAATGGGGTGCGCGCCATGGTGCGCCCGAACCGTTCACCACCGTCCCGGCCGCCGGTACCTCGATCGGCGATGTGCTCGACGCCTACGCCGCCGCGCTGAGCGAGGACCCGCTGGTGCGTTCCGTTCCGGCGCTGCTCACCGATGTGGTTCCCGCGATCGACGAGCACGGTTGGCATCTGGTCGATGCCGAGGGCACCGCGCTGCCCCTGCCCACCGGGGTTCGGCCGTGGCGGTTGGCCGCGGTGTCGGGTGGTCATCCGGTGACGGTGACCGGTCAGTGGTCGGCCGAGGGCTTCGACCCGGTGTCGGTGTTCAGCGCCGGCGAGGTGCACGACCTCGAGACCGAATTCCCCACCGGTTCCGCCGCGAGTCCCGAACTGGCAGAGCTGGTTTCGATCGCACTGCTCGGCACGGCTCGCCGTGGGCTCGACGGTGTGCATCTCGATCCGGCGGTCGCGGGCGCGGTGCCGCAACGTGGTGGGGACACCGCGACCAAACTCCTCGAGACCGCCGCGTTGCAGGATCTGTACCTGCGGGGCGGGCGGGTACCGGGCACGGCACCGAAACCCGAACCCGCGCTCGATGATCCGCGTCCGCTGCTGCCGCGCCGGTCGGCCAATCGGCTCGGCCGCCTGCTCCAGGAGAAGTCGGCGTTTCTTCCCGAATGGTTCGCCGCCGCCGAGCCGTTCGACTTCCGATTGCCCGAGGTGCTGTGTGTGCAGGCCTTGTCGGCGGCGTCGGATCCCGCGCTGCGTGCTCCGCTGCTGCGGTTGGCCGGGCGGCGCGGGCGGTGGCTGGCGGCGCGTAATCCGGCCTGGTCGAAGCTGGTCGACGAGTTTCCCGTCGATCGGGCATTTTCCGGGGAGAGCATTGCGTCCCGCCACGAATCGTCGGTGGGGACCGATGATCCGACCGCTGCGGATTCGCCTGTGGTCGACGGCGATTCCGTCGAGTTCGCTGCCTCGGACGAGGTGTGGCTGTTCGGCACTCCGGGTGAACGCAAGGACTGGTTCGCGAACCTGCGCCGGGTCGACCCGGCGCGTGGCCTCGAGGTGCTGACCAGCGCGTGGCCCAAGGAATCGGGGTCGATCAAAGCCGAACTCCTCGGCCTGCTGGGCATCGGTGCGAACGCCGCCGACGAAGACCTTTTGGAACGGGCGCTCGACGACCGGCGCGGCGACGTACGCCGGACTGCCGCCGGTCTGCTCGCCCGGCTCCCCGATTCCGCCTACGGCGCCAGGATGACCGCGCTGCTCACGGCGTGGGTTCGGGTCGGCTCAGACGGCGGGCTCGAGGTGGATGTCCCCGGCGACGTGGGCGCGCAAGCCCGCCGCGACGGCATCACCGACGGCACCGAACAGCCCAAGCTGCGCTGGGACACCTCCGACGCATCGGCGCAGACCCTGCACCAGGTCATCGCCGCGGCACCGCTGTCGGCGTGGACGCGGATCCTGGGCACCAGCCCCGAGAACACCGCCGCGACAGCACTCGCACTCGCACTGCCGGTGCGCTATGCCAAGGCGATCGTCGACGGCTGGGTCGACGCCACCCTCGCCGCCCGCGACACCATCTGGGCGCGTGAGCTTTTCGCCGGGGCGACCCCGACCGAACAGGCGGTGCTGCGCCGCCGCGAACTGTTCACGCTGCTCGATCCCGCCGACCGTGTCGAGCACGTGCTCGACCTGGACGCGCATCAGCTCACCGAACTGCACGCGATCCTGCCCGGACTCGACCATCCCTGGCCGGACCGGGTCGCCGCCCACGTACTGCGACTGCTCGGCGAACGCGCCCGCACCACGGCACGTCACCCGCATTCCGGTGCGGGTGTCTATACCGATCGCGCCCTGCTCACCGCGGCAGGCGTCCACCTCCCCGTCGGCCTCGCCGCCCGCGTCACCGCGCTGGCCGAGGCCACCGACGACCCCGCCTGGCATCAGGCCTTCCGCACCCTCGCCACCGATCTCACCGAACGCGCCACCATGCTCGAGGAGCTGTCATGACGACGACCGAATCCGCAACCACCCTGCTGCGCCCGCACGCCGAGCAGGCCTTCGCCGACGAGCTCACCGCGCTGGCGCGCGTCGACGACCGGCCGCGTCCGCCCTCGTGGAAGTTGTCGCCGTGGGCGGTGGTCACCTATGTGCTCGGCGGCACGCTGGCCGACGGCACGGTCGTCACACCCAAGTACGTCGGTCCCCGCAGGCTGATGGAGGTGGCCGTGGCGACGCTGGCCACCGATCGGGCGCTGCTGTTGCTCGGCGTGCCCGGTACCGCGAAAACCTGGGTGTCGGAGCATCTTTCGGCGGCCATCAGTGGTGAGTCGACCCTGCTGGTGCAGGGCACCTCGGGGACGGCGGAAGAAGCCATCCGATACGGCTGGAACTACGCGCGGCTGCTCGCCGAGGGACCGAGCGATGCGGCGCTGGTGGCGTCGCCGGTGATGACGGCCATGCGCACCGGCGCGATCGCCCGGATCGAGGAACTGACCCGTATCCCCTCGGATGTGCAGGACGCGCTCATCACCATTCTGTCCGAGAAGACGCTTCCCGTCCCCGAGCTCGGTGCGGAGGTGCAGGCGGCCAAGGGTTTCAATGTGATCGCCACCGCCAACGACCGCGACCGGGGTGTCAACGATCTGTCCTCGGCGCTGCGCCGCCGCTTCAACACCGTCGTGCTTCCGCTGCCCGCCGACGAGGATTCCGAGGTGGCGATCGTCAGCCGCCGGGTCGAACAGCTCGGTGCGGCACTCGAGTTGCCGACGGTCCCGGCCGCCGCCGAGGAGGTGCGGCGCGTGGTCCGGGTGTTCCGTGAGCTGCGATCGGGCATCACCGCCGACGGGCGAACGAAGCTGAAGTCGCCGTCGGGCACGCTGTCCACCGCCGAGGCGATCTCGGTGATCACCAACGGTCTCGCCCTGTCCGCCCACTTCGGTGACGGCGTGCTTCGCGCCTCCGACATCGCGGGTGCCGTACTCGGTTCGGTCATCAAGGACCCGGTTGCCGATGCGGTGATCTGGACCGAATACCTCGAGGCCGTCGTCCGTGAACGCCCCGACTGGGCCGATTTCTACCGCGCCTGCCGCGACATCGCCGGCTGACACCCGCGCGACGGGGAGGACGGATCACACAGCACACATGGGGTTTTCGATGAGCGAACAAACAGGCGGTACCCGGCCGGATCAGGCGCGGGACGAGCCGGCGGCCGGTGAACCCGTGACGCGGGTGTTCGGTATCCGTCATCACGGGCCGGGGTCGGCACGGTCGTTGGCGCAGGCGCTCGAGGAGTTCCGGCCGGACACGATTCTCATCGAGGGGCCCGCCGACGCCGATCCGCTCGTCGGTTTCGTCGCCGCCGACACGATGAGCCCGCCGGTCGCCCTGCTGGCCTACGTCCCGGATTCGCCCGCCCGAGCCGCATTCTGGCCCTTCGCGGTGTTCTCCCCGGAGTGGCAGGCCATGCGCTACGGCGTCGACAACGGTGTCCCGGTCCGCTTCTGCGACCTGCCCGCCACCAATGTCCTCGCCATCGAGGACGACACCCGCGTCGACCGCACCGACCCACTGGCGGCCCTCGCTTCGGCCGCGGGTTTCGACGACGCCGAACGCTGGTGGGACGCGGTCGTCGAATCCGTCCCCGACACCGCTGCTTTCGACGCCATCACCGAAGCCATGGCGGCTCTGCGCGAAGACGCCCCGACCAGCACGAACTCGGCCGCACCCACGGCACCGACCCGCTCGGCAGACCCGGATGCGCCGGCTGGCACAGCCGAACCCGCCACGCCGATCGGCTCGGGCCGGCCCGCGACCCGCACCGAAGCGGACGACCTGGCGACATCGACTGATCCGCTGACGTCGTCGGACAGGGAGTCGGTGGAGAGTGCGGGGCTCGAGCACCTCCTGCCCGAAGCGGTGGGGGCCGGGCCGCTGGTGGTCGACGAGCACACCTTGCGGCGCGAGGCGTACATGCGTCAGACGATGCGGCAGGTGCTCAAGGGCGGGGCTCGTCGGGTGGCGGTGGTGTGCGGGGCGTGGCATGCACCCGCGCTGGTGGGGCCGCTGGGTCCGGCGGCGCCGGATATGCGTCTGCTGAAGGGACTTCCGAAGACGAAAGCCGCTCTGACCTGGGTGCCGTGGACGCACTCCCGGTTGGCATCTGGCTCGGGGTACGGGGCCGGGGTCACCTCACCCGGCTGGTATCACCACCTGTTCACCGAGACCGAGCGGCCGGTGGCGCGGTGGTTGACGAAGGTGGCAGGGGTGCTGCGCGCACACGACCTTCCGGTGTCGAGCGCGCACATCATCGAGTCGGTTCGCCTGGCCGACACGCTCGCCGCGCTGCGCGGCAGGCCGCTAGCCGGATTGTCGGAGGTCACCGAGGCCGTGCGGTCGGTGATGTGCGGCGGGGACGAGACCATGCTGCGGCTGGTCGTCGACGAGCTCGTCGTCGGCGAAACGCTCGGTGCGGTGCCGGAGAACACGCCGACCGTCCCGCTGGCCGCCGATCTGCGGGCACGCATCAAGACCCTTCGGCTCAAGCAGGAAGCCCTCATCCGCACGGTCGACCTCGACCTGCGTAAGGAACGCGACGTCGAACGCTCGCACCTGCTGCACCGGCTGCGGCTGCTCGGCGTCGAGTGGGGCACCCCGACCGTCGGCGAGGTGCGCAGCACCGGCACCTTCCGCGAAACCTGGTCGCTGCGTTGGGAACCCGAGTTCGAGGTGCGCATCGTGGAAGCTGCCGTGTGGGGCACCACCCTGCGCACGGCGGCGGAAGCCAAGATCCTCGACACCGCGAGCCGCGACGGCGTGTCGGTCACCGAACTCGCCGACGCGCTGGAGACGGCGCTGCTCGCCGACCTCGGCGGCGCCACCGACGGTCTGATCGCCCGCCTGGAAGCGGCCGCTGCCCTCGACCACGACGTCACCCACCTGCTCGGCGCCCTGCCCGGCCTGACCCGCACCCTGCGCTACGGCGACGTGCGCGGCACCGACACCAAGGCGCTCGAGCACGTGGCCGACGGCCTGCTCGTCCGCATCTGCGCCGGTCTGCCGGGTGCGGTGACCGGCTTGGACACCGACGCCGCCGAGGCGCTACGCCGTCAGATCGATGCCGCCCACACCGCCGTCAGCACCCGCGACGACACCCGCTCGACCACCGAGTGGCTGGCCACCCTGCACCGCATCGCCGACCGCGACGACGTGCACGGCGCCATCGGCGGGCGCGCCGTTCGGCTGCTGTGCGACGCCGAACGCATCGACGACGCCGATTCGGCGCGCCGGCTCTCGGCGGCCCTGTCGGTGGGCAACACCCCCGCGGCCAAGGCTGCCTGGATCGACGGGTTCCTCGGGGGCCGAGGACTCCTGCTCGTCCACGATCGAGATCTGTTGCGCCGCATCGACGACTGGCTGCGCGAACTCCCCGAAGACCAGTTCGTCGCCACCCTGCCCCTGCTGCGCCGCACCTTCGGTTCCTTCGAATCGGGCGAACGCCGCGCCATCGGCCAGGCCCTGCGCGACACCGGCCCCGCACCGGCCACCGCCGCGAACGCTACGGCCGTCGACCCGGCGCGCGGCCAGCTGGCCCTGCGCGCCGCCGCGAGCATTCTCGGCGCCGCCGGATGAGCGCAGTCTTCGCCTTCCCGGCAACAGCCGCCCGTACGACGAGCGGGGGTACGCGCGTCGATTCGGCCACCGCTTCACGATCTCCGGACATCGCGTCTCGAGGCGCGAGTCCTCACCCCGCCCGACGAACCCGGCTCGATCATCAGGAGCGTCAACCATGACCGGTAACGACGAAACTCATGCGCGCCGTTGGCGTCTCGTGCTCGGCTCCGCCGCCGAGGAACAACTCGGTGGACTGGGCTCGGGTGCGGATCAAGCCATGGATCAGGCACTGAGCGCGTTGTACAACACCGGTGAGGCCGGCACGTCGGCGAAAAGGTCCGGCGGGCTGGGTGGTTCGGCTCCCCGGGTGGCGCGCTGGCTCGGTGACATCCGCACCTACTTTCCCGCCACCGTGGTCGAGGTGATGCAACGCGACGCGGTGCAGCGGCTCAACCTCACCCAGCTGCTGCTGGAACCGGAACTGCTGGAATCGGTGGAACCCGACGTGCACCTGGTCGGTACGTTGCTCGGTCTCAACCGGGTGATGCCCGAGACCACCAAGGCGACCGCCCGCATGGTGGTGGAGAAGGTCGTGCGCGAGATCGAGCGACGCATCGCGGCCAAGACGGTGGCGGCCGTATCGGGCGCGGTCAACCGGGCCGCACGCACCCACCGTCCGAAACTGCGCGATATCGACTTCGACCGGACCATCCGCAAGAACCTGGCCAACTACCTGCCCGAACACCGAACCATCGTGCCCGAGCGACTCGTCGGGTACGGCCGCAAGTCGCAGGCGATCCAGCGCGACGTGGTGCTCGCGATCGACCAATCGGGGTCGATGGCGGCCAGCGTGGTCTACGCCTCGGTGTTCGGTGCGGTGCTGGCCTCGATGCGGTCGCTGAAGACCTCGCTGGTGGTGTTCGACACCGAGGTCGTGGATCTCACCGAGCAACTCAGCGACCCGGTCGACGTACTGTTCGGCACCCAGCTCGGCGGTGGCACCGACATCAATCGCGCCATCGCCTACTCCCAATCGCTCATCACCCGGCCCACCGACAGCCTGTTCGTGCTCATCTCCGACCTCTACGAGGGCGGGGTGCGCGAGGAGATGCTGCGCCGGTGCAATGCGATGAAGGAGTCGGGCGTGCAGGTGGTGGTGCTGCTCGCGCTCTCCGACGAAGGCGCACCGGCCTACGATCACGACAACGCGGCGGCGCTCGCGGCGCTCGGCATCCCGGCTTTCGCCTGTACACCGGACAAATTCCCCGACCTGCTCGCCACCGCGCTCGACCGCGGCGACATCACCCGGTGGGCGCACACCCACGCACCGGCGGTGTGACAACGACTCGGCGAGGGCACGCGACCGATTAGGCTGCCAACGATCGGATTCGGTGAACGGGGTGAGCGATGGTGCGGCGCGGGGCGGTTTTCGCCGGTTTCGTCATCGAACGAGAGCTGGGGCGCGGCGGGATGGGCGCGGTGTACGCGGCGAAGGACCGTAGGCTGCCACGCCTCACCGCGCTCAAGCTCATGCATCGGGAGTTGTTCGCCGACACCGAGATCCGGGCCAGGTTCGAGCGTGAAGCCGATGTGATCGCCCAGCTCGATCACCCGAACATCATCACCGTCTACGACCGTGGCGTCGAGGACGAACGGTGCTGGATCGCCATGCAGTTCGTCGACGGAACGGACGCGGCGGCGGTACCGGCGGCGGAGTTCGGGACCGACCGCATCGCCCAGATCGTCACCCAGACGGCGGGCGCGCTGGATTACGCGCACCGCCAGGGTGTGCTGCACCGGGATGTGAAGCCGGCCAATATCCTGCTCTCGCGCACGGCGGGCGTCGGCGCGGGTTTCGACGAACGGGTGGTGCTCACCGATTTCGGGATCGCCAAGCTCCTCGACGACACCGGCGGACTGACCCGCACCGGCCAGTTCACCGCCACCATCGCCTACGCCTCCCCGGAGCAGCTCAGCAGCGAACCACTCGACGGACGCGGCGACCAATACTCCCTGGCCTGCACCGTTTTCCGGCTCCTCACCGGCACCGGTCCCTACGACGCGCCCAACCCCGCCACCGTCATGCTCGGCCACCTCAACGCCGCACCACCCTCGGCGAGTTCGCGACGTACCAGCCTCCCCGCCGCCGTCGACGCGGTCCTGGCCAAAGCCCTCGCGAAGAACCCGGCCCACCGGTTCCCCACCTGTACAGCCTTCGCGACCGCGCTCACCGAGGCGCTCCGCCGGCCCCCGCACACGGGTCAGCAACCAGCAGTGCGGCCGCACACCGGTGACCACCCGCAGACACACCGCCGCAGCGACCCCACCGCCGTCAGCAGGCCCGTGCACCACGGCGCGGCCGCTCGCCCCGCCACCGGAACGGAAACACCCACCGCGAACCCGACCGTGTCCCCGGTGATCCTCTCCGGCACCGCCGATGGTTCGCCATCGCGACCGCACGCGTCCCCGGCCACGCGAAAACCGCCCTCGGACAGCGGCAACGCCCAGCGCACCGGTACCGCACAGTCGCAGGGCCCGGCCGAATGGCTGAACGCCGTCCACGGCTGCCTGATCGGTGGCGCGATCGGGGACGCACTCGGTGCGCCGATCGAGACCATGTCCCTGCGCAAGATCCGCGACGAGTACGGCTACCTCGGGGTGACCGACGAGGCCGACCAGCTCCGGATCTCCGAGGAGACGCAGCTGACCGCGTTCACCGTGGAGGCCCTCATCCGGGGCTCGGTGCGCGCGCGGGCCAAGGGCATCGGGGGTGCGACGCTCGGTCTGCTACAGCAGGGAATGCTCGTGTGGTTGCGCGGGCAGGTGGGTGAGCTGCCCGAGCAACCGACCGCCCTGCACAGTTCCCTGGCCGGTCATCGCGAGCTGGTCGAGCAGCGCGGCGTCGCGAATTCGGTGTACACCTCGCTGCGTGCGGTGGCCGAGCGGCGGGAGCCGACGAACCCGCTGGGCACCCGCGACCGGCCGATCAACAATTCCAAGGGCAGCGGCGCGCTGATGCGGTCGGCTCCGTGCGGATTCGGTTACGCCGCCGACCGTTCCGGTGCCGCGCTCACCGCCATCTTCGAATTGGGCTGCGACACAGCCGCTCTCACCCACGGGCACCCGAGTGGCTGGCTGCCCGCGGGCGTGCTGGCGGCGCTGGTCTATCAGATGAGCCGGGGAATCGGCACCAAGACCGCACTGGACCGGGCACTGGCCGAACTAGCGACCTACCCGCACCACGAGGAGACGACGGCCGCCCTCGAAGCGGCGATCACCCTGGCCGCCCGTACAGCACGGCCCGCGCGCGTGCCAAGGCCCGAAGACCTCGAGACCCTCGGCGAAGGCTGGATCGGCCCCGAGGCACTCGCGATCGCCGTCTACGCGATGCTGGCGGCGGAGACGGTCGGCGGACCCGGGCACGTGATCGTTCGCACCGGGCTGCTGTTGTCGGTGAACCACTCCGGCGACAGCGATGCCACCGGCTCGATCGCGGGCAGTCTGCTCGGCGCGCGCTATGGCCGCGGCGCCCTGCCGCATCGCTGGTCGCGCACGGTCGACGCCCGCCCGGTACTCGAACGTCTGGCCACCGACTACTGCACCGAATTCGGCCTCACCCCACCACGAGACGAACACGGCCGGCCCACCCGCGACTGGTCCTCCACCTACCCGGCCTGACCGCCGGCGATCGCGGACGACACGGCACCGGCGTCGGCTCGGCCTGGACACGGCGGTCGGGCCCCAGCAGCTGCAGACCAGCATGCGTCGCCGATCTGCCTGCCACTGAGCCGGTACCTCCCGCAGCCGGACGCGCACAGCGACAGCATTCGGGCCTCCGGAAAGTGTCTCCGAAGGCCCGAAAATGCTTGGTGCTCCTACAGATCCGCGATAGCCGCCAGCGGTGGCGTGCGCGCGGCCCGCACACCCGGCCACACCGCCGCCAGCACACCGACCACACCCGAGGCGATCAACATCGCCACCAACTGCGACCACGGGATATCGATCTGATCGATGCCCATGTCGCGCAAGGTGCGCAGGAATCCGACGCCGAGGGCAACGCCGAGAAGCAGTCCGACGATGGCGCCGAAGATCGCGATCAACATGGATTCCAGGTAGATCGTGCGGCGTATCTGCGAACGCTGGGTGCCAACGGCGCGGAGCATGCCGATCTCCCGGCGACGTTCCACCACCGACAGGGCGAGGGTGTTGATGATGCCGAGCACCGCGATCACCACTGCCAGCGCGAGCAGACCGTAGAGAATGGCGAGCAGCGTATTGATCTGCTGGCCCTGGGCGCCCTTGAACTGTTCGTGGTCCTGGACCTGAACCACGGCGAACGGCTCGGTGGCCTTCTCGAGGTTGGCCCGCATGGCGGTGAGATCGGCGCCAGGCACCGCCTTCACCAGCACGATCACGTTGGTGCGCAACTTCTGCGGCATCAACTGCTCGTAGAGGCGCGGGTCGACGACCATCGAACCGAGCAGGGGCGAGTCGGCGTAGATGCCACCGACGGTCAACTCGAGCTGGGCATTGTCGAGGCTGGTGATGGTCACCTTCTCGCCGAGCTCCCAACCACGGTCGGCCGCTTCGGTTTCGCCGACCAGCATGCCCTTCTCCGCGATGGTGCTCGAGCCTTCGCGCATCTCGATGTCCATCACCGGGTCGATCGGACCGTCGAGCGTGGTCGCCCCGACCCGTTCGTCGCCGAGCCGGAACCCGACCGCCCGGATACCGGTGACATCACTGACCTGCGGAACCTGCTGGCGCACCGCGTCGACCGCGCCGATCGCCGCACCGATCATGGGCGGACCGGCCAGCACGTATTCGGCCTTCACACCCTTGTCGATGAGCACGTCCACGCTGGTTTTCGCCGACGCACCGAGGATGCCGATGGCCGAGACCAGCATCAGACCCAGCGTCAGCGCGAAGGCGGTGGCGGCGGTGCGGCGCGGATTGCGCACCGCGTTGTTGCGCGCCATCCGGCCCATCGGCCCGAACGGCCGGGTCAGCACACCCAGCACCACCACCACGGGCCGCGACAGCGCGGGCGCGGCGAGCAGTACGGCCAGGATCAAGCCGAGCGCACCGACTCCGACGGTGATCGCCGCACTCTTGCCCGTGCCCTGCGCACCGAGATACACCAGCACACCGCCCGCCACGGCGAGCACCGCACCGATGACGGTACGCACCCGCAACGACTCACCAGCGCTGGCGAATTCGGATCGCATCGCCTCCACCGGCGGCACCTTCGCGGCGCGGCGGGCGGGCGCGTAGGCACTGGCCACCGTCACCAGCAACCCGACGAGCAGGGCGACGATCGCGGTGCGCGGCAACACCGTCAGCGAACCGGTCGGCAGACCGAGATCGAAGGCATTGAGCAACGCCGACAACCCGAACGCCAGCGCGATGCCCGCCGCCAAGCCGATCGCACTGCCGATCAGCCCGATCACCACGGCCTCGGCGACCACGGACCGGCCCACCTGCTGACGGCTCGCCCCGATCGCGCGCAGCAAGGCGAGTTCACGCAACCGCTGCGCGACGATCATCGAGAAGGTGTTGTAGATGATGAACGTGCCGACGATCAGCGCGATCGCACCGAACGCCAGCAGGAAGTAGTTGATGAAGGTGAGCGCCTCGGAGATCTCCTTCTTCATGTCCTCGCGGACCTCGTCGGAGTTCTGCACCTTCAGGTTCGGCAGGCCGACGGCGAGCCGATCACGCAGGTCGTCGGCCGAAACACCCGGTGCGGCACGGACATCGGCGTAGGCCACGTAGTTGCCGTCGGTGAACAGCTTGCGACCCTGCGGTTCGGTGAACATCACCGCCACCACCCCGCCGCCCTCGGCGCCCGGCATCTCGTAGATACCGGTGAGCGTCACCTCGAACGGGTCGCCCTTGGACGGGACGAGCACCTTGGTCTTGTCACCGACCTTCAGCCCGGCCTTCTCGGCACCACCGGTGTTGAGCGCGATCTCGCCCGTCTGCGACGGCGGCGCACCCGCGACGAACTTCTCCGGTTCCTCGACGGCCTTGTCCGGCGGCAGGTACGACAGGCCGAAGCTGGGGGCGCCACCGGTCTGGACGGCCTTCTTGCCGTCGGGTTGCAGCAGCACGACCGGGCCGTTCACCGCCGGGGCGACGCGATCGACACCGTCGGCCTTGGCCAGCGCGGCGACGATATTGTTCGGCACGCCCAGCGACTGCTGGTCCTTCGGGCCCACGCGCACATCGACGCCCTGGGCCTGGCCCGCGAAGATCCCGTCGAAGGTGCGCTGCAGGGTGTCGGTGAACACGAACGACCCGGAGATGAACGCGGTGCCCAGCACCACGGACAACACCGTCAAGGCCAATCGCACCTTGTGCGCGGCGAGATTACGCAAGGCAACCTTGCGCATCGGGTTGCTCATTTGGTCTCCAGCGCCTTCATCCGGTCGAGGATCGAGTCCTGCGTCGGATCGCGCAGCTCGTCGACGATGCGGCCGTCGGCGAGGAACACCACCCGGTCGGCGTAGGCGGCCGCGCGGGGGTCGTGGGTGACGATCACGACGGTCTGGCCGAACTCGTCGACCGAGGCGCGCAGGATCGAGAGCACCTCACCGGAGGAATGCGAGTCGAGGTTGCCGGTCGGTTCGTCACCGAAGATGATCTCCGGTTTGCCGACCAGGGCGCGCGCACACGCCACTCGCTGCTGCTGACCACCGGACAGTTCGCTCGGCCGATGGGTGAGCCGGTCGGCCAGCCCGAGCCGCTTCACCACGGTGTCGAGCCAGTCCTGGTCGGCCTTGCGGCCGGCGATGTCGAGCGGGAGGGTGATGTTCTCCAGCGCGGTGAGCGTGGGAACCAGGTTGAACGCCTGGAAGACGAATCCGATGCGGTCGCGGCGCAGCGCGGTCATCTGTTTGTCGGACAGACCGGTGAGCGCGGTGTCACCGATGCGGACCTCGCCCGCGCTGGCGCTGTCGAGCCCGGCCAGGCAGTGCATGAGGGTCGATTTGCCCGAACCGGACGGTCCCATGATGGCCGTGAACTGGCCGCGCGCGAAGTCGGTCGACACCCCGTCGAGGGCCTTGACCTGGGTATCTCCCGAGCCGTACAGCTTCACCAGGTCCTGCGCTGCGGCGGCGATCTCGGTAGCGGCCGCCGACTCGACGGCCTCGGTCCCCATGGGGTGTGAAGTCATGGTGTCCAGTCTGGCGGCCGACCGCCACCGGCGCCATCCGGGATCCCCCCGATACCTACCGGATGACCCACTCGAAGGCGTCGGCTTTCGACCGCGCTCCCTCGGCGGTGCGCGAGCGGTTGGGTTCGCCCAGTTCGCCGAGCAATTCCTCGGTCAGCCCGACCAGCCGCGCCAGCGTCTCGGGATCGAACCAGGACGGGCGGGTGGCGAACAGGATGTCCTCGGTCGCGGTGTTGCCGCTGGCTCCCGGTGCGAACGGGCACCCGCCGAGGCCGCCGAGGGCGCCGTCGACCATCTCCGCGCCCGCGTCGATCGCGGCGAGGGTGTTGGCCACGCCCATGCCCCAGGTGTCGTGCCCGTGGAAGACGATGCGGCGCGGCGGGGTGGTGCCGCGTACGGCGCCGACCAGCGCGCTCACCTGGCCGGGTGCGGCCTGGCCGAGGGTGTCGGCGAGGACGATGTCGGTGGCGCCTTCGGTGCGTGGGTCGCGGGCGATGGCCAGCACCCGTTCGGGATCGACGGGTCCGTCGAACGGGCAGGTGAAGCTGGTGGCCAGGCACAGCTGGATCGAGCCGTTCGCCTCGTGCGCCAGCCGGATCGCGTCGGGCATCGCGGCCACCGAGGTCTCGGTGTCGCGCCCGATATTGGCCTTGTTGTGGGCGTCCGACACCGAGAAGCAGTACTGGAAGTTGCGTGCCCCCGCCTCGGCGGCCTTCTCCACATGCCGTGGCGTGGCCACCCACACCCAGCATTTCGCCAGCTCGTCAGGGGTGAGGGCGGCGATCAGCTCGAGCGAGTTGGCCATGGGCGCGACCAGATCGGGTCGGGCCATCGAACCGATCTCGAGCGCGGGCACACCGGCGGCCAGCAACCGGCGCACCACGTCGATCTTGTACTCCACCGGCAGCACCTTGCCGGTGAGCTGCAACCCGTCACGCAGGGTGACATCGCGCAGCAGCGCGGTCATCGCCGGTGCTCCGGTTCCTGCGTGGGCACGCACATCACCCCGCCGCACGGTTTGTCACCGACACTGGCCGGAGTCGGATGCACTGTCGGACGCACATGGCCCGGGCCGCGCGGTTCCCACTTGCTGCGCACCGGCGGGCGGCGCCGACCGTGTACTCGTCTGGTCACGATGCCTCCAGCGCGTCGATCTGATCGTCGGTCATCCCCAGCAGCCCACCGAGCACCTCCCTGGTGTGCTCGCCGAGGTCGGGGCCGACATTGCGGATCGGCAGCGACTCACCCCCGATCACGGGGACGATGCCGGTGAAACCCACCTGTTTGGGTTCGGGCTCGCCCACCTCGACCGGGAACGACTGGATCATGTTTCTTGCTCGGTACTGCTCGTCGGCCACGATATCGGCCGCGGTGTAGATCGGACCGCACGGTATGGCCGCGGCGTCGAGCAATTTCAGCGCCTCGTCCCTGGTATGACGCACCGTCCATTCGGCGATGGCCGCGTCGAGGCGCTCGCGATTGCGCCAGCGGCCGGCGTTGTCGGCCAGCTCCGGATCGGCGGCCAAGTCGGGGCGGTCGATGACCTGCATGTATCGCTGGAAGATGGCATCGCCGTTGCCACCGATGATGATGCTGAACCCGTCACTGGTCGGGTAGGCGTTGCTCGGGGCGATGCCTTCCATGCGGCCGCCGACCCGTTCCCGGTTGATGCCGTAAGCCAGATGGTCGGGCACCAGCGACTCCATCACCGACAGGATCGACTCGTTGAGCGCCACATCGATGATGCGTTCGGCCTGGGGCACCCGGCCGATGCGTTCGCGCTGGAACAGGGCCATGACGGTGCCGAACGCGGCGTAGATGCCCGCGATGGAGTCACCGATGGACACCCCGACGCGCACCGGCGGCCGATCGGGATCACCGACGAGTTCACGCAGCCCACCCACGGCCTCGGCCACGGCGGCGAAACCCGGCCGCGACGCCATCGGACCGGTCTGCCCGTAGGCCGAGATCCGGGTGATGACCAGGTTCGGATTCACCTGCTCGAGCACATCGGGCCCGAGTCCCCACTTCTCCAGCATTCCGGGCCGGAAGTTCTCGAGCAGCACATCGCAGTGCGCGAGCAGGTCGAGCACGACATCGCGGCCCGCCTGGGTGCGCAGGTCGAGCACGATCGACTTCTTGTTGCGGTTCACCGTGCGGTACAGCATGGAGGTGTCGCCGCCGTAGAGCCGCCAATTCCGCAGTTCGTCGCCGGTGCCGGGCCGTTCGACCTTGATGACCTCGGCACCGAAATCACCGAGGATACGACCGGCGGTGGGAGCGGCCACGTAGTTGCCGAGTTCCAGGACCCGAACACCGTCCAACGGCCGAATGCACTTATCCGCCACCCCGCGACTCTAGCCCATCCGCCTCCCCGCGACTCTGGCCAGACTCAGGTGCGGGGAGGCTGGGGACGCGGCAAGCTTTGGGGCGCGTGGTGAGTTGGCCCGTGCCCGGTGAGTTACCCATGTGCTTGCGTGATCAGGCGAGACTTTCGCTCAGGTGGGTCAGGTCGGCGGCGGTGTCGATGATCGAGTAGTGCTCGGCGTTGCCCTGTAGCGGCTTGCTGGGCTGTCCGTCGACGCCGACCGGAATGTCGCCGGCCAGGGTGATCCGGGTGAGGCGGCGCGGCTGGTCGTCGTAGTCGTCGATCGCGTAGTGCTGGGTGGCGCGGTTGTCCCAGATGGCGACGTCGCCGTCGGCCCAGTTCCAGCGGGTGGTGTTCTCCAGCCGGGTCACCCGGTCCTGGAACAAGCGGAACAGTGCCTGGGATTCACTGGTCGACAAACCGACGAAGTTCTTCACGAAATGCCCGAGCAGCAAGGCACGCTCCCCGGTCTCCGGGTGCACTCGCACCACCGGATGCTCGGTCTCGAAGTACGTCGACTGGAACTCGGCCCGGTACTGCTCGGACTTCGGCCGGAGCGGCTCCACATTCTTCGCCGCGTAGTCGTACACATTGGTGTGCACCGCACGCAGGTTGTCGGCGAGCAGCTTCAACGGCTCGGGCAGCGAGTTGTAGGCGGCCACCGTCGACGCCCAGGTCGTCGAACCGCCGTAAGTGGGCAGATACTCCGCCCGCAGGATCGACGCCTTCGGGATCCGGTCGACGAACGTCACGTCGGTATGCCACGAATTGGCGCGCCCGTTCTCCGAGTCGATGGCCAGGCTCTTCACACCCTGCGACTTCACCGTGGGATGCGGGGTGGTCGGGCTGCCGAGCAGCTGTGCGAACTCGTGCTGACCGTCTTCGGTGAGGTGGTGCTGGCCACGGAAGAAGATCACCTTGTGCTCGTTGAGTGCGCGCCGGATCGTGGCGACGGTCGCCGCGTCCAGCGCACCGCCGAGGCGGACACCGTCGACCTGGGCGCCGATGTGGGCGCCGAGCTTGGTCACGGTCAGGGTGGCCTGGTCGACCGTCATGGGGGATCACCTCTGTCTGTTGTGGATTCGGGTAGGCGTCAAGCACACCGCGAACCCACTCGAACAGACAGGTTTTCTCTCCGGCTGATCCGAAACGTCCTCAGCCCAGGGTTTCCCGCAGGTAGGCCAGGTCGTCGGCGACGCCGTCGACGGGGGTTTCGAGGACGACGGGAGCACCCGCGGTGCGGCAGACCTCGGCGAGCAGTTGTGGGTCGATGGTGCCGTCGGCGAAGTTGGCGTGCCGGTCGGCGCCGGAGTCGAACTCGTCGCGCGAGGAGTTCAGGTGCACCAGGTCTATACGGCCGGTGATGGCCTTGATCCGCTCGACCACGCCGACGAGTTCCTCGCCACCGGCCCAGGCGTGACAAGTGTCGAGACAGAATCCGGCACCGTAGTCGCCGACGGCGTCCCACAGCCGGGCGATCGAGTCGAAGTGCCGTGCCATCGCGTGGTTGCCGCCCGCGGTGTTCTCGATCAGGATCGGCACGGCGAAGCCGCCCTTGTCCTGCTGGCGTTCGAACAGCTTGCGCCAGTTGTCGATTCCGGTGTCGATCTCGGCGTCGGAGCGCACGTGCCCGCCGTGCACCACCAGGCCGAACGCGCCGAGTTCGGCGGCTGCCTTCGCCTGCTGGGCGACCGCGTTGCGCGAGGGCATCCGCAGCCGGTTGTTCAGGCTGGCCACATTGATCTGATAGGACGAGTGCACGACCACGTCGATCGGGCTGGCCAAGATCTCGGCCGCCTTCGGATGCGGCTGCGGTTTGTCCCAGCTCTGCGGATCGACTACGAACATCTGGATGACCTCGGCGCCGAGCTTCTCGCCGAATCCGATCGGATCGCCCTCGTCGCGAACGTGTGCTCCAATGCGCATAGCTGACACCCTAATCCGCGGCACCGACAAGGTCGGAAGATGTTGCATGTGGGAGGCGGCAGGAGATACATCGGTAGAATTTCGACGGGTGCTCTGCCCTGGAGGGGGTGACTTCGCGTGTTGGTCAAAGGCGACGTGTTCGCCGGCTACACGATCCGGCGTGTGCTCGGCCACGGCGGCATGGGCGTGGTGTATCTGGCCAGGCATCCGCGTTTGCCACGCCTCACCGCGTTGAAGCTGCTCAGCCGCGATCTGTCCTCCGACGAGGAGATCCGCCGCCGGTTCGAACGCGAGGCCGACCTGGTCGCCCAGCTCGAGCACCCCAACATCGTCAATGTCTACGACCGCGGCACCGACGACGACCAGCTGTGGATCTCCATGCAGTTCGTCGCGGGTACCGATGTGGCGACCGCCGATGTGAACGTGCTGACCCCCGGCCGCGCCGTGCAGATCGCCGCCGAGACCGCCACCGCGCTCGACTTCGCACACGCGAGCGGGGTCCTGCACCGCGACGTGAAACCGGCGAACATCCTGCTCGCCAAACCGCCCATCGGCCGCCCGGAGCGGGTGGTTCTCACCGACTTCGGCATCGCGGCGGTGCGCGACAGCGAGACCACCCTGTCCTCGGCGGGCTCCATCACCGCCACCCTCGCCTACGCCGCACCCGAACATCTGGCCGGTGGCCCGATGGACCATCGCGCCGACCAGTACTCGCTGGCCTGCACCCTGTTCTGGATGCTCACCGGCTCGGTGCCGTTCCCCGGGCCGAGCCCGGCGGCGGTGATCCAGGCGCACATGAGCACCCCGGTCCCGCCGCTGCGCAGCCTGCGCCCCGACCTGCCGTCGACGCTGGACGCGGTGCTGGCCAGGGCGACCGCCAAGCACCCGGCGGCCAGGTACGCCAGTTGCACCGAGTTCGCCGACGCGGCAAGGGCGGCGCTGTTCGCCGTGCCGGGACCGTGGCATCACCAGCCGCAGTACACCTCGAGCGGTGTGGTGCTGCGCGCGAGGGAAACCCCGCGGCCCTACCCTGCGCCGCGACCGTCGACGCCCGCGCAGCCGTATCCGCACGTCGCGCAGCCGCATACCCAGCGCCCGTCGACGGGTGGCAACCCGATCCCGCCGCGGCGCCCGGCCACCCGACCGGGAACCATCGACTTCCCCGGTGGCCGTAACCATCCCGGTTACATCGTGCCGCCGCAGCACCGGCGCCCACCGTGATCGTGTGCCCGCTGTTCGCGGGCCCCGTCGGTGTGGTCACCGACTGCTATGGTTTCGATGATTTTCGGTACGCGCGTGCGCTGGTGGGTCCCGGCGCACGGCGGGAAGTGGAGCAGACATGCTGGCCAACGGAGATGTCTTCGCCGGTTATGTCATCGAACGGCAGCTCGGCCGCGGTGGCATGGGTTCGGTCTATCTCGCCAAGCACCCGCGCCTACCGAGGCTCACAGCGCTGAAGCTACTCAACCGCGAGATGTTCTTCGACCAGGAAGTGCGTGCGCGTTTCGAACGCGAGGCCGACCTGGTCGCGCGCCTTGATCACCCGAACATCGTCACCGTGTACGACCGGGGCCTCGACGACGAGCAACTCTGGATCTCCATGCAGTACATCGACGGTATCGATGCCGCTTCGGTGGAACCGCAGTCGCTGCCACCGGCGCGCGCGCTGCAGATCGTGAAGGAGACCGCCGACGCGCTGGACTACGCGCACGGCATGGGTGTGCTGCACCGCGACGTGAAGCCCGCGAACATCCTGCTCGCCCGCTCGGGCGCGGGCCGTGGCGAACGCGTGTATCTCACCGACTTCGGTATCGCCCGCCTACGTGACGACACCGGTCATCTCACCCAGACCGGCACCTTCACCGCCACCCTCGCCTACGCCTCCCCCGAGCAGCTCACCGGCGCCTCCCTCGATCACCGTTCCGACCAGTATTCGCTGGCCTGCACGCTGTTCTGGCTGTTCACCGGGTCCGGCCCGTTCGCGGCTACCAACCCGGCCGCCGTGATCCAGGGTCATCTGCAGCAACCGCCGCCGCCGCTGAGCAGTGTGCGTCCGGGTCTGCCGCCCGCGCTCGACGGCGTGCTGGCCAAGGCGATGTCCAAGCGCCCTGACGACCGGTTCGCTTCGTGTTCGGATTTCGCCGCCGCCGCGATCGCCGCGCTGAACAATCCGAGCTCACCCGCGCTGCCGCTCGCCCGGCCGAGCACAGGACCGGGGATGCCGATCACCGGCGGCCCCCGACCCACCACGGGTGGCGCGATCCCGCAGACCGGTTCGCCGTATCCCCTTGCGGCACAGGGCCCGATGACGGGCGCCGGAATGACCGGCAACGCGATGACGGCCGGTCCCATGGGTACCGCCCACACCCAGGGCCCGATGACCGCGCCGCCGATGCGCAACCAGACACCCGCGCCACACACCGGCGGCGCCTACAGCCAGCAGTCGCACCCGCAGTTCGCGGCGCCGCGTCAGCCCACGGGCGGCAACTACACCCAGTACCCGCAGCGGCCG
The DNA here is from genome assembly GCF_040655475.1 of Nocardia sp. NPDC050413. Taxonomy (NCBI): domain Bacteria; kingdom Bacillati; phylum Actinomycetota; class Actinomycetes; order Mycobacteriales; family Nocardiaceae; genus Nocardia; species Nocardia sp. NPDC050413. Next base: position 57,267 of record NZ_JBFAJZ010000005.1, read on the forward strand.
CCGTCGAAGTCCAACACCGGACTGATCGTCGGCATCGTGATCGCCGTCGTGCTGGTGCTGGCCCTGCTGATCGGCATCGGTGTCGCGGCGAGCGGCGGCGATTCGAGCACCGCGGCGACCACATCGACGACCTCGACCACCGCGGCCAAGCACGTCACCCCCGACGCCGCCGCGATCAGCGCCGAGTTCAGCGGGATGGTTCCGCCCGATGTCGACAGCGAGACCGGCTACAACGGCGCCACCTGCTGGGAGACCGATCCCAGCTACACCCCGACGGACAACGACGGCGATCCGCAGTTCGGTTCATGGGCGTGGCAGTGGCGCTGCTACGGCGGCGGTGACGAGCAGGACAACGACCCGTTCTACCGCTTCTACGTGTACAACTCGGCCGCCGACGTACAGGCGGTGATCGACGGCCTACCCGCCAACACCAAGTCGACCGACACCAACGGCGGCAAGCAGTACACCAACTACAAGTACTCCGACAACGGAAACAAGATCATCACCGTGTTCACCGGCGACCCGGATCGCGCCCAGTTCCTGATGTTCACCGACAGTTACGGCGAACCCGAGGACGTGCTGCGCTGGTGGCGTTCGGCCCCGCTGAACTGATGCCGGAGACGACGGGCGTCTTCGCCGGGTACACCATCGAGCGGCTGCTCGGCCGTGGTGGCATGGGTTCGGTGTATCTGGCCAGGCATCCGCGCCTGCCCCGGCGCACCGCGATGAAGTTGCTGAACCGGGAGTTGTTCTTCGACAACGAGATCCGGGCCAGGTTCGAACGTGAGGCCGACCTGGTCGCCCAGCTCGAGCACCCGAATATCGTCACCGTGTACGACCGGGGTGTCGAGGACGACCAGCTGTGGATCTCGATGCGCTACATCGACGGTGCCGACGCCGCGTCGCTGCCCGATCCGGTCGATCCGGCGCGGGCGGTGCACATCGTCACCGAAACCGCTGCGGCGCTGGACTTCGCGCACAGCCGTGGCGTACTGCACCGCGATGTGAAACCGGCCAACATCCTGATCGAATCGGTGCACGGCGCCGAGCGGGTGTATCTCACCGATTTCGGCATCGCCCGCCTGCACGACGACAACGCCGCGAAGCTCACCCAGACCGGAAGCTTCACCGCCACCCTGGCTTTCGCCTCGCCCGAGCAGCTCACCGGCGTCGCGCTCGACGGCCGCGCCGACCAGTATTCGCTGGCCTGCACCCTGTTCCGGCTGCTCACCGGGGCCACCCCGTTCGACGCGCCGAATCCGGTGTCGGTGATCCAGGGTCATCTGCAACAGCCGCCGCCGCGCGCGAGCGCCTTGCGTCCCGATCTGTCACCGGCGATGGACGCGGTGCTGGCGCGCGCGATGGCCAAGCGCCGCGAGCACCGGTACGCCACCTGCGCGGAGTTCGCCGCCGCGGCCGCCCAAGCGCTCACCGCTCCCGTTGCCGTCGGCCGAGTGCCCACCGCTCCCCTTGCCGCACCGCGTTTTCCGGTGCACCAGCCCCCCGCGCCGGCCGCGTATCGGCCCAGCCCGCCTCAGCAGTGGCAGGCATCGCCGCCTCCCCGACCGGTGCAGCCGCAGAAGTCCGTCGCGGAGGCCTATCTCGGTCCGAAGCGGACCTCGCGATGGCAGGGCTCGGTCATGGGTTGGCTGTCGCTGATCGCGCTTTTCGTCGCCGTCGGCTGGGTGATCGTCGCCGCGCTCAGCGGCTGAGTTCGTAGTTCAGGAAGTCACGCACGGGCCGGAATCCGATTCCCTCGTAGATCTTGTTCGAGGTGGGGTTGTCCAGATCGGTGAACAGGCACACGTCGGCGTCCTCGGCCCGGATCGCCGCCGACACCGCCGCCGTGAGCGCACTGGCGTACCCGTTGCCGCGCCACGCGGCCGGGGTGTAGACGGGCCCGATCCGCGCCCAGCCGAACACCTCGGTCTGCCGGGCGACGAAGCTGCGCGGGGCGCCGTCGACCTCCCACAGCCACCACCACCCGCGTCCGATCAGCCGCAGCGCCCGTTCTTCGTCGAGGGCACGCACGGCACCGATCTCGCGGTCGAAGTCGGCGAACCATGCCAGGCACAGCTCCACGTCGTTCGGGGTGGCCTGCCGGGCGACGCCGGGAACCTCGGGTGCGTACAGGGTTTCGAGCCGGTAGAGCCGCGCGGTGTAGTCCAGGCGGTGCGTGCCGCGGTGTGCCGTCGACCAGTGGGCGAGGAATGCGTCGACTTCGGCGCTGGAACCTTCGACGCTGCGCAGGTTCTCGATGTGCTCGACGAGGGTGTCGACCACGGACGGGATGCTCGCGGCGGGCAGGTCGCCCAGGTAGGCGCGGCCGTCGTCGGTGCACTGGGCGAGTCCGACGACGTCCTCCTCGCGCACCGCCAGGAATCGGGTGCCCGAGAAGTTGCCGTTGATCTGATTGACGACGCTGCTCGCGATCACCGTGTTGCGCAGGGCATCACGGCGCAGGAAGGTTTCGGCCTCGGGCAGGAACCGGGCGGCGTCACCGGTGATATCGATTCGCACCACATCGACGGTAGCGCTTACCCGTCGGTGGTGGAATCGGATTATGCAGTGGCTCAGGCGGTTTCGCGCGGCTCCTGATCAGCGCGCAGCTTGAGCAGGATCAAACCCGCGGTGCAGGCCAGGATCAGGCCCGCCACCGTGATCTCCACGTGCAGCCCGGCGATGCCGAGGCCCGCGCCGACGAGTCCGCCGACGAAGAACAACCAGCCGAGTACCCGGGCCACGACAGCGAACGCGCCGTTGCCCGGCGGGGTTGCGGTGTCGGGGGTCTCGGGGGCCTCGGTGGCCGGATCGGGGTTCGCCTCGGCCGTTTCCAGCCGGGGTGTCGAATAAGCTCCCATCAGACTCTCCTCGATGACGCCGATCTGATTCTTGCGTCGCGCAAACCTCGCGCGTCAGGGGTTTCGGTCCGGGCGTCTCATGCGTAACTTTGCTCACACACGCTACGACCCTCTCGCTACGAAAGCCCGCGACACGTCACCACGACACGCTTACGAGACCAATCCGATATCTGAATCATTCATGTTTACAATGAGCCGATTTTCCGGGGCTGCACTACTGTGAGGCGACCCGAAGCCGACGAGGAGTAGAAGGCGATGGAAGACAGCAGGGCCAAGCTCGTAGGTCCGGCAATCGCTGTTGGCGCGGTGTCGCTCGGACTGATCGTGATCGGTGCGTGCGGCGTCGGACAGCAGGACGTCTACGTGACGCCGCCACCGCTGCAGGCCGGACTGGCCGCGGCACCGAGCCAGGTCGCCGACGACCCGACCTCCACCACGGTCCGCGTCTCGATCCCGCCGTCACCGACCTGGCGCATCGCCCCGTACATGTCGCCGCGCAAGCCCTTCAGCCTCAGCTCCACCGAGACGTCCCCTTCGGAAACCCCCGCACCGGACGAACCGACGAGCGAGGGCCATCCCACCGAGGCGACAACCGAATCCCGCCCGCCGGAAACGACCACCGAGTCCCCCGAGACCACCACCGAGGACTCGACGCCGACCACCACCCGCCCGCCGCGCACCACAGCCCCCACCCGCACGGTGAGCCCGCCACGCACCCGCCCGACCTACGAGGGCGAGTTCGAAGACTCCGAGCTCCCCACCACCAACGCCCACGACAACACCACCCGCTCCCCCGAACCCACCACGGCCCCACCGACAACCACCCAGGCCGACGGCTGACCCGAAACGGGGCGCCCACAGGGGTTCCGGACAAGAAAATGGTGCGCACCCACGGGGGGCACGCACCATCAGTGGTCTTCTACAACTCCGGCAAGTCGTAACTGCCGACACGATCGGCGAGCACCCGTCGGTGTTCCAGTTCGCCGCCGAGGGTTTGGCCGATCGCGGTGAGGCGGGCGACGTAGTGGCTCACCGGGTATTCGGCGGTGACGCCGATTCCGCCGTGCATCTGGATGGCCTCGCGGCCGATGTGGGCGGCGGACTTGCCGATCTGCAGGCGGGCGCGTGAGGCGACGATCGGGTCGTTGGAGCCGTCGGCGAGGGCGGCGGTGATGTAGAGGTTCATGCTGCGGGCCAGTTCCAGGGAGACGTAGCAGTCGGCGGCGCGCTGGGTGAGTGTCTGGAACTTCGACAGGGTGACGCCGAACTGTTTGCGCGACTTCAGGTAGTCGGTGGTCGAGGTGAGTGCTACCTGCATGGCGCCCACCGATTCCGCGCACAGTGCCGCTTGGGCGTAGCCCTGGGCGAGCGCGATCTGTTCGGCCGCGTCGACCGTGTCACCGAGCAATTCGCCCGGCGCCGAGGCGAAATCGAATTGGGCGCCGCGGCGGCCGTCGAAGGTGCGGTAGGTGCGGCGCTGCACGCCGGAGCCGGTGGGGTCGACCAGGAACAGGCCGACACCGCCGCCGGGAAGTACCGCGCTGACGATCAGCTGATCGGCGCAATCGCCGCGCGGGACCGGGTTCTTCACACCGGTCAGGGTGTACGAATCACCCTGTTGCTCGGCGGTTGTGGTGACCTCGGTGGACGGCCAGCGCTGTCCCGGTTCGGCATGGGCGAAGGCGAGCAGGACGGTGCCCTCGGCGAGCGCGGGCAGCAGCCGGTGGCGCTGGTCGGCGCTGCCGGTGAGCCGGATCAGCTCGGCCGGAACGACCACGGCGTCGAGCACCGGTTCGGGGGCGAGCGCACGGCCCAGTTCCTCCTGCACGAGCATCGCCTCGACGGGGCCCGCGCCGACGCCGCCGTCTTCCTCGGGGATGGTCAGGCCGAGGACGCCGAGGTCGGCGAGTTGCTTCCAGACCGTGCGGCTCCAGCCGGGATCGGTGTCACCGGCCTTGGTGATGGCCTCGCTGTCGTAGAACCGGTGCAGCAGTTCGCGCACGGTGTCACGCAGCATCGTCTGTTCTTCGGTCAGTGCCAGATCCATGTCAGCGCCTCACAATCCGAGGATCGTGGAGGAAATGATCGAGCGTTGGACCTCGCTCGAACCTCCGTAGATGGTCACCTTGCGGTAGTTCAGGTAGCCGGGGCCGGTGTGCTGGGCCCAGGCGGGTGAGGCGATGTCGTCGGCGTCGACGGGCAGGGCGTCGGCGCCCGCGATGTCGAGCAGCAGTTCGGTGGCGGCCTGCTGCAGTTCGGTGCCGCGCAGTTTCAGGACCGAGGAGGCCGGATTGGGTTTGCCGTCGGCCGAATTCGACACCACCCGCAGCTGGGTGAGTTCCAGGGCGAGCAGTTCGTTCTCGAGTTCGGCGATCCGCGCGGCGAACACCGGGTCCTCGAGCAGGGTGCCGTGGCCGGTGCGGATCGAGCGCGCGTGGTCCTTGGCCAGCCCGATCTTGACCTTGGTCTTGCCGACGCCGGTGATGGAGGTGCGTTCGTTGCCGAGCAGGAACTTGGCGTAGGTCCAGCCCTGATTCTCCTCGCCGACCAGCTGATCGGCGGGCACCCGGACGTCCTCGAAGAACACCTCGTTCACCTCGTAGCTGCCGTCGATCAGTTTGATCGGGCGCATCGTGACACCGGGCGACTTCACATCGAAGAGCAGGAAGGAGATGCCCGCCTGTTTCTTGGGCGCCGACGGATCGGTGCGCACGAGGCAGAAGATCCAGTCGGCGTACTGGCCGAGCGTGGTCCAGATCTTCTGACCGTTGACGATGTAGGAGTCGCCGTCGCGGACGGCGGTGGTGCGCAGCGAGGCCAGGTCGGAACCGGCGTCGGGCTCGGAGAAGCCCTGGCACCACCAGATGTCGAGGGCAGCGGTGGGCGGCAGGAAACGCTGCTTGAGCTCCTGGGAACCGAACTGGGCGATCACCGGGCCGACCATGGAGGCGTTGAAGGTGAGCGGCTCGGGCACCGAGGCCAGCTGCATCTCGTCGAGCCACAGGTGACGCTGCATCGGCGTCCAGTCCTTGCCGCCCCACTCGACCGGCCAGTTCGGCACGGCGAGCCCGTGATCGTTGAGGATCTTGTTGGCGGTGACGATGTCTTCGCGGGAAAGCTCGTGTCCGTATTTCACACGGTCACGGATCTCGACGGGGATCTCGGTGCGATAGAAGTGCCGGAGCTCATCGCGGAAGGCGACCTCTTCCGGGGACAGGGCTAGCTTCATACGGGTCTCCCAGCGTCTCTAGTAGCCGTCCTGGAGAAACCTACCCCGCACGGCGACGCCACGACACCACCACGCTGCCACCGGCCCGTCGAACTGGTACGTTGCCACACGGACCGGGGAACCGGTGGGCGAGCAGCAGGGAGTTACGGTGAACGGCAGATCCATCGCAGGTAGGGCGGCGGCGGTGACCGCGGCGAGCATCGGGGCGGTGGTCGTGCTCGCGTCGACCGCGAGTGCGTCTCCTCTCGACGACGCCATCACCCACCTGCACGCTCTCGCGGGCGAGGACGTGAGCACCAAGGCCGGTGTCGACGCGATCGCCAACTTCACCGGCATGGTCGGCGCCGACCGCCTGCGTGACATCTCGGCCCAGTTCATCCCGCTGGGCTACGCCGCCCCCACCTTCGGCTGCGGCAGCAACGGACCCATCACCACCATCATCGCCGCCGCGACCGTCGAGGGCCCCGGCCCGCGCACCGGAACCAGCCTGACCCCGGGCGATGTCCGGTTCAGCGCCAGTCCTGCCCACACCGGTGTGCCGCTGGCCTCCGGCCTGAGCGTGGCCTGGGTGAATGTGAACAACGGGCAGAGCGGTATCGCCGCCCTCGACGACCTCACCGAATACCAGCTGCCGTCGCTGTCGAAGACGATCACCAGCGGCGCGGGCACCGTGGTCGCCTCCATGTGGGGCACCATCGACTACCCCGGTGCGCGCTGCGTGATGACGCCGACCGTCGGCACGTTCGTCGTTCCCGATCTGCCGGTGGCGGCTCCCGAAGCACCGGCCGCCCCGCCCGCGCCGGAACCGCAGGCTCCCGCCCCCGGTTCGGGCGCGCCCGGTGCCGGTACGGCACAGTCGCAGGCGCCCGCCCCCGAAACGCCCGCTCCGGCCCCCGCGCCGGCGGAGGCGCCGCAGCCGGCCCCCGCGCCCGCTCCCCCGGCTCCGCCGTCGGCGCTGAGCGTCGGCGGCTGATCTGCCGCCTGGCACCAGGATCGGAAAACGGCCGTCGACTGATGTCGGCGGCCGTTTGTCGTACGGCGGGGTTCGGGTCAGCCGCGCGGGCGGATGCGCAGGACGGTTCCCTCTTCGGTGCCCGCGAGCAGCGCCGACGAGTCGACCGGGTCGGCGACGACGGCGGTGAGCGGCTGGGTGGCGGCGATCGTGCAGGCACCGCCCGTGGCTAGGTCGACGCGCACCAGCTGTCCGGTCAAGGTCGTCACGTACAGTGCGCCGTCGCGCAGGACCAGGTCGTCGACGAAATCGGGCAGCGAACCGAACGAGGTCAGGTCGGCGATGGTTGTGCTCACCGCCGGATTCGTGCGCGACAAGCGGAGCACCCGGCCGACCGGACCGGCCGTGCTGTCGACGTAGTTCGCCGTGACATACACCGAATCACCGGAGACCACAACACCATTGGGGCCCTCGACGGTGGCGTTCGACCACCAGGTCATGTCCTCGGTGCCGTCGGGGAAGATGCGGTGCACGCCGTCACGTGCGGTGACGTACAGGTTGCCCTGGGCGTCGAAGGCGGCGCCGTTGGGGTGGATGAAGCCGGTGGCGAAGGGTTCGGGCACGGGGTCGGCGGCGGTGGGGTCGAATCGGACGACACCGCCGGAATCCGACAGCGGCGAATTGCCGGTGACCACGTAGAGCAGGCCGTCGGGGCCGAGCCGGACGGCGCCGGGCGCCGCGATATCCACCGTGGCGGTGAGCTTTCCGGCGCTGTCGTAGCGCTGCACTTCACCGCGCAGCACGCGCGACACCCACACGTCACCGCGCTCGTCGATGCCGAAGTTCTCCGACCAGTCGAGTAGTGGGACCGTCGAGTGGATCGCGATCTCCTGACCGGCCCGCCCACAGGCGGCGACCGGGTCGGCACCGGCGACGCCGGTGACCGCGGTGCTCACGCCTGCCGCACCGACGACAATGCTTGCCACACAACGACGCAACGACAACATGGACGACCTCGACTCTGAACCGGGTGGACTGGCGAAGTGTAACGGCTGGCGCGATGCTTTGGCAGGTGCGGATAATCGGCCGGTGCCCTACTTCGACAGCGCGCGTGGCCGTCTGCACTACCGGCGCAGGTCACCCGGCCTGGTCGCCGCGACCGTCGTGCTGCTGCCCGGCACCGGTCAGCACAGCGGGCACTACCACCGATTCGGTGCCGCGCTGGCCGCCACCGGCATCGAGTTGTGGACCCTCGACACCTCGGGTCAGGGCCTGAGCGAAGGCGATCCGCACGCGCCGGGCACCCTCGACGAGCTGGTCGCCGATGCCAGGGGCCTGCTCGAGGTGGTGTGCGCCGAAACCACCTCCGCGCCGGTACTCATGGGCCACTCCCTCGGCGCCGTCACCGCGCTCGCCGTCGCCGCCGATCAGGCCGCCGACCTGCGCGGACTCGTCCTGTGCGGCACACCGCGCCGGGCCACCGAGACCGCGCCCGACCCGCGCCTGCCGACGCTCGCGGTGCACGGAATCGACGACCGCCGGGCACCGATCGATGCGATGCGGCTATGGACACAGCGGTATGGATCGGTAGATTTGCGCGAGTACGCCGACGCCGGTCACGACCTGTTGCACGAGCCGGTGCGGGACCGCGTGGCCGACGATATCGCGCGGTGGATACTCGCCACGGCGGACTGAACGACGAAGGGGGAAGCGGTGCAATCGAATCGCACGGGGCTGCCGAATACGGCGGCGCTCGGTCAGGCCGTCGAGGAGGGCGGACTGTGGGTCGACGGGGTGCTCGTCGCCGACGGCGCAACCGAACGGTGCGCGCTGCGCTACGAACGTCTCGCCGCCGCCGTCGACGCGCAGGTACAGGCCTTGACCCAGGCCGCGACGCTGCCCGGCTTCGGCGGGCTGCCCTCGGGTGCCGCGCTGCGCACCGGCTTCGAGACCAAGACCGGTGACGCCCTCGACCAGTTGCGTGCCTACGCCGCGACGGCTCGTCAGCTGGCCGCCGTGCTGCGGGCCGCCGGGGCCGCCTACCAGGAGAGCGATCAGGCGATGGCGAGCGCGGTCCGGGCGATCGAGACGGGTGATGGGCATGCGTAGCATTTCCGGTGCACCGGGGACCGACCCGGACTACGTGGCCGTCGTCGAGGTGTTCGACAGCCTGTCGCATTCCGAGATCCACACGGCGGTACAGCAACTCGACCCGGCCGCCTTGAGCAGTGGCGGGCAGTTGTATCTCACCGCGGCCACCGCGGTCGGTGACGAGGTCGACAACGCCCATGCCGAGATCCGGGCCGCGATCGCCGACGGGTGGCGCGGGTCGGCGGCGCAGTCCGCCGTCGATGCCCTTCGCACGTTCGAGCAGGTGGGTCGGCAGATCGCGGATGTGCTGACGGCTGTCGGTGTCCGGCTGTGCCAGGCGGGTGACGCGGCGGAGTCGATCCGGGCCGCTGTCGCCGAACCCGCTGCGGCGCAGCCCGATCCGGACGGTGCGCTGCTCGATCCGCAGCAGGCCACGGACAATGCCACGATTTCGCGGGAAGCCGAGAATGCCCGGCTGGATGCGGTGCAGGCGATGGAGACGATGTACGCGGGGGCTTTCGTGCCCACCGGCTCGGGGGTGCCCGCCTTCGGTGAGATCGCCTCGGGCACAACGGATGTAGAAGTCGGCGGTGCGCTCGGTGCGGTGCCTTCGTCGGTGGTCACGGCGGTTACCGGCGAGGGCTCCGATGTCGCGGTTACCGGTGCGGCAGCAGGGAACGCCGTTTCCGACGCGGTGGGAGGGTCGACGGCCGACGGCTCCGGTGCCGTGGTTTCAGCGGCGAGCGCGAGTAGCTCGATGGCGAGTACTTCCCTGTTCACAGGCGGTTCCACAGCGGTCGCTCCGGCGGCGGCGGTCGCGTCCGGTGCCGGTACGTCGACTGCCGTGCCCGGCGCGGGTGGGTCCGTCGCCGCGAGTGGGGTGCCCGTCGCGGGTCCAGTTCCCGCCGGCACGCTCGGGCGGACCGGGAGACGCGCGAACGCCTCGCGGAAGGAATCCGGGTCTCCGGCGACCCAGGCGGCTTCGCTCGGCGAATCCGGTTCTCCCGCCACGCGATCGGCGTCGTCCGAGGATGTCCGCCAGGACCCCACGGTGGCCGGTGGCGAAGCGGCTGCCGGGATGAGTGCGGGCGCGATCGGTGGACTCATGGGTGGCGCGATGGTCGCGGCGGACCACACCCGCGCACCCGGCGGCCCCCGTCCACCCGCCCAGCCCGACGTCGAGGACGACGACGACGAATTCCTGCGCTTCCTCGAGGAGGAACCCACCTTCCTCGAACCCGCCGACGAGGTGAACCCGCTGATCGGGAAGCTGGAACCGACCAGTCCCGCCGTGCTCGGAGAGTGGACCGAGCAGGAGTGAACTGGCACCTCACGCCCGACCAGTTCGCGCTGGCCTGGGCGCGTACCGACGGCGACCGGATCCCGTATCCGCTCGCCGTTCGGGCGTCTACCCGAGACACCGCCGAGCGGGCGGCCGCGCAACCGGCACTCGACGCCTGGTGCGCCCGCACCCTCGACCCCGACCTCTCGGCGGCGCTGCGCGTGCTGGCCAAACCGGAGATCCGGGTGGAGGTGTGCGGACACGCGCCCGCGCCGGTGCGCATGCTCGGCGCCGTCGCGGGGGACGTGGCGGTACTCGCCGTGCAGTCGCCCGGTATCTCGGCCGACCGAGGTGGAGACCTGCACGTTCAGGTCGGTGCGACGAAACGCTTCGCGCCCCAGGTCTTCTCCCGGATGCCGCGTCAACCGGTCGGCACCGGCCCGCGGATCGCCGCACCGGCGGCGCGCGTGCGCGAGGACAGCCGCGACCTGGTCACCGTCCCCGTCGCAGGCCCCTCCGACGCCGCCCGTATCCGCAAACTCCTCCAACGCCCGCGCACCGGCATCGGCCAGATCCTCGTCGCCCCGGGTGCCGACGAACCGGCCACGGGCGTCCTGTCCTGGATCGACGTCACCGGCGACGGCCGCTATCTGGTCCACTCCGGGCACCAGGTGTCGGTCGCCCCGGCGACACCGGACACCGCCGCAGACTGGCTGCGGCGACTGTTGCGCGCCGCTTGAGCCGCGGCGCTCGGTCCGCCACATGTGACGGCGAGGTCGCCGGTGCGGTACATGCGGCTGCCGGGTTCGGCGTAAGGGCAGGCGGTGAATCGGCCACAGTTGGTGGGCGGCATCGGATCGAGGCGTAGCACCATCGCAGCTCGCGGGTGAGTTGCCGATCGAGTTCGGGTGGCTGGACCGTGCGACGGGTGGTGTGCCGCCGAGTGGTCAACCGAGTTGGAGGAAGCCGCGCAGGGCGGCAAGTTCTTCCGGGGTGTCCGGGAGGTACTCGGTGAGCAGCGGCGAGCGGATGATGATCGCCTTCCACATCGCACGGCACAGGGTGGCGTGGATGACGGTGCGCGAGAGGAGAGCTCGCATACCGAAGGGGGCGTCGTCGGGGGTGGAGGTGGTCATCGACAGCACGACCACGGCGGCTTCACGGCCCCGGAAACGGTCGGGGGTGCCGACGAGGACGTCCTCGATCTTGGCGCGCGCCAGCAGGGTTCGGATGCGCGCCACCTGCGCGGCGTAGGGGGCGACCACGAAGACGTCGTGCGGGTGCAGTTTGCGGGTGCGTCCACCGGAGGTCCAGGTTTCGCCGAGCAGCGCGCGCACGCGGCGCACCACCTCGCGGGCCTCGGCATCGGATTCGGTCGCGCTGCCACGATGTTCGACGAACACCGTACTCACCCCGGGCGCGATCCCGGCGAGATCGCGGCCGAGGGTGACGGCCTCAACCGCCGTGAGCTTGCCGTCGTAGCAGCTCACCGACACCGGCGCGCAGACGGCGGGGTGCATCCGCCAGGTGCGGTCGAGGAAGTAGCCGTACTCCGGGGGCAAGGTGGCCGCGCCGTCGCACAGCCACTCCAGGGCCGAAACATGAATCGGCTCAGGGTGTTCGGCCTGGGCGAGTGCGGGCTCGGGATCGCCGACGAGCAGCAGATTGCGCGCGCTCACCGCGACGGCGACCGTGTCGGCCAGCGAGCATTCGCCCGCGTCGGCGATCACCAGCAGATCGAGCGAGCCGGGGGCGATGAGGGTCTCGTCGACGAAATCGGCTGTGGTGCCGCCGATCACGCACCCGTTCACCGCGTTGTCGAGGAATCGTGGATAGCGGCTGCCCTCGATCGCCGACCATTCGCGGCCCACCGACGCCACGTCTTTCTTCGCGACGAGTTCGGGCAGCAACCCGGCCTCCACGACCGCGTCGAAGATCCGCTCGATCACCTCGTGCGAGCGTGCGACCACCCCGATCCGCCACCGCTTGCGGGTGACGAGGCGCTCGATGGCGCGGGCCGTCGTCCCGGTCTTGCCGGTGCCGGGCGGTCCGTGCACAGCCAGGTAGGAGGCGTCGAGTGCGGCCGTCGCCTGGGCGATGGCGTGTGCGATATCGCCGTCGACCTGCGGTAACGGTGCGCCCTCGTGCAGGCGGGGCGGGCGCCGGAGCAGCAGGTCGTAGACCGCGTTCGCGGGCACGGACGGCAACGTCACCAGCAGGTCCTGGGCGGTGGCTTCCAGGGCCGCCTCGAGATCGGCCTCACCGTCGGGCGGGCCGGGGGCGATGGCGGCGGGGAGGTCGTCGTAGGGCGGGCAGCCTGCCGGGAGCAGCTCTTCCAGGCGCACGGTGTCGTCGAAATCGGCGTCCACCGCGCAGCCGAGGACGGTGGCCGTGGCGGTGGCGCGTCTGCCGAGCGTCTGCGTCATGCCCGCTGCCGCCGCACCGTCGTAGATGGTGATCATCTGGGTGCCGGGGGTCAGCGTGGCACCGGTGCCGAGGCGGCCGGTGAGGGTGAGGTAGCGGCGCATCGTCGGAAGCTGGGGTGTCCGATGCCATTTGGTGTCGACGGTGCCCCACTCGGCGACCAGCACGCCCGGTGCGTCGGCCCACTCGCCCACCGGGTGCCCGAGCCGGTCGATGTGCGCCCACCATCTGGGTTGCCGTTCACGCCGGTGATACCCGAGCACCGCGGCCGTGAGCGCGGCCGCCCGGGCCGCGTCGCCGTGTGCGTCGGCGGCGAATTCGGCGAGCGCGGCCTCCAGCGATCCCGTGCGCAGCGACGGCGGAATGTCGGTCTCGGCCACCGCGAACCGCGGTCCCGGCACCTCGATTCCCGCCTCGGCCGCCCGCTCGAGCAACCAGTCCCTGATCCCGAGCACGGTGGCCGCGCGACCGTGCGCGCCCGGCACCAGGGCGGCCAATCCGGCCACGTCGTAGGACTGCTCACCGATCAGCAATGCGGTCCGCACCACGGGGGCCAGGTCGACCAGTGCCCCGTCGGCAAGCAATTCGTCGAGCTGATCGGCTCCCACACCGAACCGCCCCGACCAGTCGAGCAGCGCCGTCCGCACCGCCGACCCGTAGTGATAGACCCGCACATCCGGATCCAGCGCCCGATACTCACCGATGATGTCGAGCAGTTCCTCGAGCACGTCCGGGCCGTACCCGTCCTGGGTGGACGGCCCGAGCTCACCGCCGTCGGTCCCTGAAGTTCCAAGCACTCCGGCGCCCCTCGCGAAAGCCCCGGGAGCGCCACCGTTCCCCTCGTAGGACCCCAGCCCGCCGCTCCTCGCGAATGATCCGTGGTCGCTCGCCTTCGCGTAGCGCGGGTCGGTCGACGCGATCGGCGAGGGGTCCGGGCGGAAGACGGTGGTTGTCGCGTCGGCGAGTTCTACCGAGGTGATGGTTCCTCGGTGGTCCAGGTCGATGAGCAGGGCCAGGTCGCCGGGGCGGGGGGCGGGCAGGGCGCCGAGGGCGGTGGCGTCGCGCACGGCGTAGGTGGGGGTGGCGGTGCGTTCGCGGGTGAGCTGGATGTCGGCTTGGCGGCGCAGTTCGGTGACCGTGCGCGGGGCGAGGCCGGGGACGGGGACGGTGGTGGCGGCGAGGCGGTCGATGGTGAGCACGCCGGCTTCGCGCAGCCGGGCACGCTGGGTGGGCCGAATCCCCGCTACCAGCAGCAAGTCCCGTGCGGTCGCAGCCGCAGCACGGCAGGTCGGGCACTGCCCACACGCCAGATAGCGCGGATCGCCCCATTGCACGGGCAGCAATTCGGTGAGCTTCTCCTCGACCACGCGCTCCACCCGCGCCCGTCGCGCCCGGTAGATCGGCTCGAGTTCCGCTGCGACCACGCCACGTTCACCGGTCGGCGTCGAAATTCGCGCCACGGGGTCGACATCCACCCCGGCCGCCGCCGATGCCTCGACGCACGCGGCTACTTCGACCCGAGCACACAGCTCCAGCCGAACCGGGTGGACGCCCACCGACCGCACCGACGCCGAAACCCGCTCGAACGGCGTCCGCCCCGCCGCGAGTTCACGCCGCAATACCCGATGGTCGTCGGCATCAACGAACCCCGCGGCACCAGAACGGGACTCAGCGAGCACGGGCGACACGCCACTGTCCGCGTCACGGTCAGCCTCGGCGCCCCCGTCCCAGCGCGACTCGCCATCCACGTCGCGGTCCTGCGCGTCGCCATTTCCACGTGAACGCCTGGGCAGGCCGATACCCGAATGCCCGCCGTCGTCATGCCGAGGCCCATCGCCCGGAGCCCCGACTCGCGCAGGTGCGACGGCACTGTGCACTACGTACCGCGCACCGTCGCGCACGAGAAGGTCTGCCTGGCAGATGAATCGACCGTCGAAGAAGACCGCACCGGCGATCGCCTCGGCACCGGCACGCAGAGCGTCGGTGGTGCGTGCGGCGGCTTCGGTGAGGGTGGTGGCGTCGACGGGATCGGGGGTGGGGATGCGGAGCAGCCGGTCACCGAAGTGCCGCAGCAACTCCGGGGAAACGTCGACGGCGCGCACGAGGTTCGCGGCGGCGTCGCGGGTGCCGGGGAGGTTGCCGAGGGCGGCGTCGACCGCGCGCAGCAGCGCGAACTCGCAGTCCGCCGCGCGCACGAGATCGCCGACAGCACCGATCACCCGATCACCGGAGACGAACAAACGCGGCCCTCCTGTGTTCACGCACACCCGACGGCAACACCTTAGCCAGCGCCGAGACAGCCCATGGAGCGACCCATGGACTTGTCTACGTGCGGTGGTGCGCTACGTGCGCGGCTTACGCCGTTCGGTACGCGGACGGGCCTCACGGTCACGCCGGGGACCACGAGCGTTGAGCCGCTGCGACGGCGGGCCCTGATCCGGCTGCAGCTGGATGAGCACACCACTGATCCTGGTGCGCCGCAACGCTTCCAGCGTTTCGTTCGGCAGGTTCGCGGGCAGCTCGACGAGGCTGTAGTCGGGCCGGATACTGATGTGCCCGAAGTCGCTGCGCCGCAGCCCACCCTCGTTGGCGATGGCGCCGACGATCGCGCCGGGCACCACCCGGTGCCGCTTGCCGACGCTGATCCGGTAGGTCGCCAGCTCCGCACCGCTCTCGCGGGAGAACGACGGCGGACGCGGTCCACGGTCCTCGTCGTCGAACTGGCGCGGGGCACGCTCGCGATCACGGTCGCGTTCGCGACGCGGCGCGGGCTCCGGCTCGGGCTCCATGAAGAAGTTGTCCCCGTCGTACCCCCCGACCGCCAGCGCGGCGGCGATATCGACCAGCGGGGTGTTGTGCTCGGCCTCGTAGTCCTCGATCAGCTTGCGGAACAGCTCGATCTTGTCCGAGGCCAGGTTCTCGGTGATGGAGTCACCGAACTTCGCGGCGCGGGTCGCGTTCACGTCGTCGACGCTCGGCAGCTGCATCTCGGTGAGCGGGTGCCGGGTGGCACGCTCGATCGCCTTGAGCAGATGACGTTCACGCGGCGCGACGAACAGCAGCGCCTGACCCGAGCGGCCCGCGCGACCGGTGCGGCCGATGCGGTGCACATACGACTCGGTGTCGTGCGGGATGTCGTAGTTCACGACATGCGAAATGCGGTCCACGTCGAGACCACGCGCGGCCACATCGGTGGCGACGAGGATGTCGAGCGCACCCGACTTCAGCTGACCGATGGTGCGTTCACGCTGGTTCTGCGCGATGTCACCGTTGATCGCGGCGGCGGAGAAACCGCGCGAGCGCAGCTTCTCGGCCAGTTCCTCGGTGGCTTGCTTGGTGCGCACGAAGATGATCATCGCCTCGAAGTCCTCGACCTCGAGGACACGGGTGAGCGCGTCGAGCTTGCGCTGGTGCGACACCTGCACATAGCGCTGGGTGATGTTGGTGTTGGTCGTGGTCTTGGACTTGACCGTGATCTCGACCGGGTCGTTGAGGTACTGCTTGGAGATCTTGCGGATCGCACCCGGCATGGTGGCCGAGAACAGGGCGACCTGCTTGTCGCGCGGAGTGTCGCGCAGGATGCGCTCGACGTCCTCCTGGAAGCCCATCTTGAGCATCTCGTCGGCCTCGTCGAGCACCAGGTAGCGCAGCTCGGTGAGATCGAGCGTGCCCTTCTCCAGGTGGTCGATGACGCGGCCGGGCGTACCGACGACCACATGCGCGCCGCGGCGCAGACCCGACAGCTGCACGCCGTAGCTCTGGCCGCCGTAGATCGGCAGCACGTGGAGACCGGGGATGTGCGAGGAGTACTTGCCGAACGCCTCGGCGACCTGGATCGCGAGTTCGCGGGTCGGCGCGAGCACCAGTGCGCTCGGCTTCTTCTGCGCGGTGTCCAGATTCATCAGGATCGGGATCGCGAATGCGGCGGTTTTGCCGGTGCCCGTCTGGGCCAGGCCGACGACGTCAGCGCCGGAGAGCAGTGGGGGAATCGTGGCCGCCTGGATCGGCGACGGCGACTCGTAGCCCACGTCGGCGATGGCCGCGAGGACACGGTCATCGATCCCGAGATCGGCGAAGGTCGGGCCGTTGTCGTGCCTGTCGTCGTCGGCAGGAACGCTGTCGACCTCATTTGTGTTCATTGACCACGAGTTTACTGCCTGGCGGTAGCTGATCGGGCCACCGGGTGAATACGGTGTGACCTATGCAGCTGCACAACGGGTCATCGCATCAGGAACACGCCGCGGCGACGGTGCCGATCGCGGTCGTCCAATTCGCCCCGCAGACCGACACGTCGGCCAACCTGGCCGCCTTGCGCGAACACGTGCGAACCGCTGCCGAATCGGGTGCGCGCGTCGTGGTCGCACCCGAATACTCGATGTTTGCGGTGACCCGTCTCGACGAGCGGGTGGTGGCCGCCGCCGAGCCGCTCGACGGGCCGTTCACCACCGGACTCGCCGCGCTCGCCGCTGAATTCGAGGTGCATCTGGTGGCCGGTGTCGTCGAATTGCCGACACCGGGCGCGGACCGGATCAGCAATACCCTCGTGGCGCACGGACCCGACGGATCGCGGCTCGCGCTCTACCGCAAAGTGCATCTCTACGACGCTTTCGGGCACCTGGAATCCGATGTCGTCGCGGCCGGCCCGCTGGTGGCGCCCGCCACATTCACCGTCGACGGTGTGATGTTCGGCATGCAGACCTGCTTCGATCTGCGTTTTCCGGAGGGATGTCGGCGTGTCGCGGCGGCGGGGGCGCACGTGCTGCTGCTGCCCGCGCAGTGGATTCCCGGCCCGGCGAAGGTCGATCAGTGGACCACGCTGCTGCGCGCGCGGGCCATCGAGAACACCGTGTACGTGGCGGCGGCCGATCAGTGCGCGCCGCTCGGGGCGGGCGCGTCGATGATCGTCGACCCGGCGGGCACCGTGCTCGCCGAACTCGGCGACGAGCCGGGAGTGCTCACCGCGTCGATCGACCCGGCCCACCTGGCCAGGGTGCGCACGGCCAACCCGAGCCTGTCGCTGCGCCGCTTCACAGTTTCGGCCGACGCCGCCGCGGAGTAGCGTTCGAAGCGATGGTGTACCCGGATCGCGCTGCGGCGGGCCGCGCTCTCGGCACGGCACTGGAACATCTGCGGGGCACGCACCCGCTGGTGCTCGGGTTGCCGCGCGGCGGTGTGCCGGTCGCGGCCGCCGTGGCCGACGCGATCGACGGGGAACTCGATGTGCTGCTGGTGCGCAAGCTGGGGCTCCCGCAGCATCCCGAACTGGCGATGGGTGCGCTCGGCGAGAACGACGTGCTGGTGCTCAACGAGGACGTGGTGGCACGCGGCCGGGTGAGCGAGGCGGCGTTCGCCGAGGTCGAGCGCGCGGAACGTGCCGAACTCGCCCGCAGGCGAACCCTGCTCCGCGACGGCGAACCGGTCTCCATGACCGACCGCACGGTGGTGATCGTCGACGACGGAATGGCCACCGGCGCCACCGTGGCCGCCGCCTGCCGCGTCGCCCGCGCACAGCAACCCGCCCGCTTGATCGTGGCGATGCCCGTCTCGGCCCCCGAGGCGGCCCACCGGGTCCGCCCCGAATGCGACGAGCTGGTCTGCCTCTGGACCCCCGACGACCTGGGCGGCGTCGGCGGCGCCTACCACGACTTCCACCAGCTCACCGACGACGAGGTCACCGACCTGCTGCGCTGATCAGCCGAAGCACTGGCCTTCGCCGCGGTAGGTGGGAACGGTTGTGCGGGTTCCCGATTCGTCGACGAGGTGGATTTCGGCGAAGCGTTCGCACAGTTCGCCCGCCTTGGCGTGGCGGAACCAGACGCGGTCGCCGATCTCGAGTTCGGATCCACCGGCGAGGGGGGTCTGTACCTCGCCCGCGCCCTCGGCGCCGAGCAGCTTCAGGCCCGCGGGCCAGACCGGCAGCGGTACCCGGCTGGGGCCGGTGGGTCCGGAGGCGATGTAGCCGCCCGCGAAGACGGTGGCGATGCTCGGGGTGGGTTTGCGCAGCACCGGCGTGGCGAAGAACAGGGCGGGGCGCGGGGTGAAGGAGCGGTAGTGGTCGAAGAGGGTCGGCACGTAGAGGCCGGAACCGGCGGTCACCTCGGTGACGTCGGGATCGCTGATCGAGACCTCGATCGAGCCGGTGCCGCCGCTGTTGACGATCTCGAGCGGCCCGGTCACCATGCGGACCGCGTCGAGCACCTGGGTGCGGCGGCGGGCGATCTCGGCGGCCGAGAGCCGCTTGACCACGCGCACGGCCGGGTTGTTGTCGGGCAGGCCCGCGATCTGCGCCTCGTAGGTCATCACGCCGACCACCTCGAAGCCGCGGGCGCGCGCCTGCGTCGCCAGGACGGCGGCCTCGCCGGGGGTGCGGATCGGGGAACGGCGCACACCCAGGTGCAGCGGGCCGATGCGCAGCGAGGCGTCGACATCGAGGCAGACGCGTGGGTGGACGGTGTCGGTGCCGAGGGCGGCGCGGGCCAGGTCGAGCTGGGCGACGTCGTCGATCATCAGGGTGATCGAGCGCAGCAGCGTCGGCGCGCCCGCCAGTTCGGCCAGCGCGGCACGGTCGAGGGTCGGATAGCCGAGCAGGATGTCGCGGGCGCCGAGGCGGGCCAGCCAGATGGCTTCGCGCAGGGAGTAGGCCATGATGCCCGCGAAGCCGTCGGCCGCGGTGAGGTCGGTGCCGAGGACCCGCTCGAGCACGGCCCGGCAGCGCACCGATTTGCTCGCCACCCGGATGGCGACGCCGTTCGCGCGGCGGCGCAGATCGGCGGCGTTGGCGTCGAGCCGGGACAGGTCCAGTGCCGCCAGCGGCGGGTCGAGGTCAGCGGTGGCGTCGTGCAGGTGGTGCAGCGCTGTTGTCTCGGTCACCCGTCTACTGAACCACCTATCTGGTCACTCGTCCAGTAAATCTCAGGCTTCGACGGCCTTGAGGGTGAGACAGCCGACGAGATCGTCGGTGACGACAAGGATGGTTTCGTCGTTGCCGTCGGCGAGCCAGCGCAGCACCGCGCCGTGGAAGACGGAGACGAGGTAGCTGGCGATGGAGTCGACCGGCTCGAGCCACTGGGTACCCGAGAGCTCGGCACACAGCTCGAGGAACTCGGTCGCCTCGGCATCCATCTCACGGAACATCACGATCGCGGACGGATCGCCCACGTTGTCACCGGGCTCGATCCACCGCTCGCGCAGGGTCCGCAGCGCGGTCTCGTAGGACCTGATGCTTTTCGCCGGGGCGGCCTTCACCACCGGCCAATACGCACTGAGCCCCGCATGGAGGCAGATTCGCAGTGCCCGCAGCCCGGCGGTATCCGAACTCGCCGCGGCTGCTTCCACGGCCCGGCGAACGACGGGTCGCAAGGATGTTTCGGTTAGTTCACGACTGGCGCTCAACGACAACTCCTCGGCAACAAATTTCGCTGCCCGCGGCGATGCGAGCTGGTCGGGAAGGGTCCTCATCGAGGTTAACCACATCCCGCAAGCACGATCTTAGAAGGTTTTCTAGATTCACGAACTGGTTCAGCCATCCTTTTCAGACTGAAAGATTGTTTTGTTACCCGAATGCGACCTTGATAAAAACCGACCATACGGCTCGATTTTGTTTTCGCGCTCGAATAGCCGCCCCCGCTGAAATCGCTTACTGGTCGATGGTACAAGTCGTGGTAGCCGCACTCACGTTCCTGTGGGTGAGCCCACACGTGTCGCGCGGGGAAACGCGCGTCACACACTTCGTGACCGATCGGCCGACTCTGCCAACGCCCGGTCGAACCGCCGATAACCTGGACGGGTGACTCTCTCGCCTCGCGCCGACCAGTTCGCCCTCAGCGGCACCTTCAATTTCCGCGATGTGGGCGGGCTGCGCACCGTCGACGGCGGCACCGTCCGCCCCGGCGTGCTCCTGCGCTCGGCGCAGCTCAGCGGTCTCGACGATCAAGGTCTCGCCACACTCGGCGAGCTGCGGGTCACCGATGTGCACGATCTGCGCGGCCCGGTCGAGATCGACCACATCGGCCACGACACCCTGCCCGAGGACGTTCGCCTGCACGTCACCCCGTTCGACTCGCGGATGGAAGAAGCCCCGCCGCACGAGGCGGCGACCGTCAGCGCGTACGCGCACATGGTCGAGGTGTACCGGCAGTTCCCGCTGCTGCCCGAGGCGGGCGAGGCCATCACCCGGCTGGCCGGCTCGATCGTCGACGGCGAGGGCGCCGTGCTCGTGCACTGCGCGGCGGGCAAGGACCGCACCGGCTGGGCGGTGGCGACCGTGCTGCGCGCGGTCGGCGTGCACGAGGACGACATCTACACCGACTTCCTGGCCAGCAATGCGGCGGTGGAACCCCTGCGCGTCCTGCTGGAACCGAAGATCGGCGGTGGCGAGGCACTGTCGGTCGACATCCTCGGCGTGCGCGAGGAGTACCTGCGCACCGCCGATGCCACCGTGCGCGAACGCTACGGCGACATCGAGGGCTACCTGACCGAGATCGGCCTCACGGGCGACCTGCGCGCGGCGTTGCGCGCCAAGCTGGTGTGAGTCAGCCGGCCGGTTCGGCGTAGACCAGGCCGTCGGTGTCGATGCGGACGAAATCGCCCGTGTGGAACCAGGTTCCGCTGAACCGGGCGACAGTGGCGGCGGGGTTGTTCCAGTAGCGGCGGCTGACATTCGGTCCGCGACAGAGCAGTTCGCCGCGACCCTGGCGAGCCTGCGGGCCCGACAGCGCCAATTCCGTTCCACCGAAGGCGAACCCGAGCGCCGCCTCGGTGCGATCGGTGTCGTCGACGAGCAGGCCGATGCCGCTGGTCTCGGTGGCGCCCCACACCGACCACTGCCGCGCGTCGGGGAACAGTGCGCGCAAGGCGGCGGTGAGCGGGGCCGAGGCGGGGGCGGCGGCGCGTTCGGAGCGGTGACAGGCCTTGCTCACGCGCCGCACACCCGCGCCGGAGCGTCGCTCGGCGAAGGCGGGCAGCAGGTCGGCGAAGATGCGCGGGGTGGCCGAGACCGTGTCGATCCGCTCGCTGACCAGCACGTCGGCCAGGCTGCGTGCGCCCGGCGCGAGGACGACGGTTCCGCCGACAGCGAAGGTCGGCAGCAACTGGTCGACGCACCCGCTGGCGTGGGCCAGCGGCAGCAGCACCAGATTGCGTACTCCGTCGCCGGGCAGACCGAGCGCGCCGACCATCGACGACACCGCCGACAAGAGGTTCTCGTTGGTTAGCTCGACCCCGGCGGGCACCGGACCGCGCGCGGCGGCGCCGGTGTAGCAGAGCAGGGCCGGATCGCCCAGCGCCGCACCGTCATCGATGTAGGCGGTGCTGTCGGGCAGTGGCCCGTCGGGGCCGAGCACGAAGTCGGCGCGGCTGTCGGCGATCACGCGGGCCGTCAGGTCGGCGCCGAGCCCGTCGGGGATCAGGACCGGTACCGCACCGGAGAGCAGGGCGCCGAGGAACGCCTGCACCCACCGCGCGCCCGTCGGCATGTGCACCGCGACCCGGTCGCCGTAGCCGATGCCGTGCCCCTGCAGGCCGCCCGCGATGCGCGAAGCGCTGTGCCACAGCTCCCGATAGGTCAGGCGTGGGCCGCCGACCTCGACGACGGCCTCCCGATTCGTGAAGGAGTGAACGCGCAGGTCGAGCAGTTCGGTGAGCGCGGGATGCAGGTCGCCGTAGCGGAGCACGCCGTCGGGGCCGCGCCGCAGTTGTCCGCAACCCAGCACACCGGAGCCGACCGGGGACGACCGGAACGCCCGGAAATCGGGACCGCTCGTGATCGGCACCCGAGCCTCGGGGCCGGGCCCTCGCTCCGGCGCGGCACCGTCCGAGCGTGCGGTCGTGTCCGGTTCCGGCTGACCCATCAAGACCTCCACGTACTCGCCCGGCATGCATCTCCGACTATATGACGTGGATCACATTTCTGTCAGCCGCTCGGGATTCACTCGCCCTTGTAGGTCGCCTTACCTGGGCCGACATCGAGGAAACTGCGAACGGCACCGCGCAGGTCGGCGGTCTCGAACAGGGCGCCCGACACCTCCGGCGTCACCGAATCCGCGTGTGCCACACCGCCGGAACGCCATGCCTCGATGATCTGCTTGGTCGCGGCGTGCGCGCGGGTCGGTCCGTCGGCGAGGCGGGTGACCAGCGCGCGGGCAGCGGTGTCGACGTCGTCGTGGACGGCGTTGACCACGCCCCAGTCGGCCATGGTCGCGGCGTCGTAGAGATCGCCGGTCATCACGAACTCGCGGGCCCGGCCCGATCCGGCCCGCTCGGCCAGCCGCTGCGGGCCACCCATCGACGGGGTCAGGCCGACCACCGTCTCCACCAGCCCGAACTTCGCCTTCGGCGCGGCCAGGATGATGTCGCAGGCCAGCGACATCTCGAAGGCGGCGGTGAGGGTGAGCCCGTGCGCGGCGAACACCACCGGGCACGGCAGGGCCTCGAGCGGATGGATGATCAGGTCGAACAGTTCGCGCCACAGTTGCGCGCCCTGCTCGGCGCTTCGCCCCTCGAAGACGTGCACGTCGACACCGCCGGAGACCACTTTTCCCTCGGCACGGATGAGCACGGCGCGCGGCGGCTGCGCGGTGAGCGCGGCGAGATCGGCGATCAGGGCGTCGATCAGGGGCCGGTCGAAGAGGTTGAGCGGCGGATGATCGATGGTGATCGTGGCGATCTCGGCACCGGCTTCGGTGAACTCGCGCGTCAGTCGGGTCGGGTTCGTTTCACTCATCCGGTCAGCGTAGAACCCGGGCACCGGTCGTGGGAGTGGAGAGCGTGCCCACATCGCGGAACCACCGGGGTGTCGGTAGTCGTTGGCATGATGGGCTGTCGGGACCACAGGTGCCCTACAGTTCGACTCGTCGGTCGAAGAGGAGGACGACGCCGTGTTCAAGAGTGCGATCGAGAAGGCCGTAGTCGATGTTCTCGACACCGGTTCCAAGCTGCAGGCCCCTGCCGTGCGGCGCTATGTCCAGTACCTGCGGGAACGTCATCCCGGGGAGAGCCCGGCCCAGATCGCCGAACGGCTGGAGAAGCAGTACCTGCTCGCGGTGACCGGCAGCGGTGCCGCCGTCGGCGCGACCGCGGCCGTGCCGGGCATCGGCACGGTGGCCGCCCTCGGCGCGGTCGGCGCGGAGACGGCGTTCTTCATGGAGGCCTCGGCGCTGTTCACGCTGGCACGGGCCGCCGTCCAGGGCATCGAGCCGCATGACCAGGAGGCCCGGCGCGCGCTGGTGCTCGCGGTCGTCCTCGGTGACGCGGGCATCGCCATCGTGCAGAAGGGGTTGCGCACCCAGTCCAAGAACTGGGCGAACACGCTGGCGGGCAAGGCGACCGGCATGGGCGCGATCAACAGCAAACTGCTGCAGCAGTTCATCAAGCGCTTCATCACCAAGCGGGCCGCGCTGATGGCGGGCAAGGTGCTGCCCGCCGGTATCGGTGCCGCCATCGGTGGCGCGGGTAACCGGGCGCTCGGCAAAGCAACGATCGAGAACGCGCACAAGGCCTTCGGGCCCGCGCCCGCGCTGTGGCCGACGCCGCTGCACAACGTGATCGACGCCGATCCGCTGCCCGCGATCGGTACCGACCCGGCCCGTAAGCAGTGAGGAAAGCCGGGGGCGACGCCGTGCTGGTGCGCGGCGTCGGAAAAGTCTTCGACCAGGTCAGCGCCGTCGACGGCATCGACTTCGCGGTGCCGTCCGGTGCGGTGACCGCGCTGGTCGGGCCAACCGGGGCGGGCAAGACCACCCTGCTGCGCATGGTGCTCGGGCTGCAGCGGCCCAGCACCGGCCGGGTGGAGGTGACGGTGGGGCACGGGCCGGCCGCGGTCGGCGCGGTGCTGCATCCGCGCGGCCTGCATCCGGCGCGCACGGTGCGCGATCAGCTGTCGTGTTATGCCCCGGTCGCGGGCGTCGGCGGTCGGGGGGTCGAGGCGGTGCTCGAGACGACGGGTCTCGGCGCTCTCGCCGATACCGTTGTAGCCCAGCTGAATCCGGGTCAGCAGACCCGCCTCGCGCTGGCCACGGCCCTGCTTGCCGATCCCCCGCTACTCGTCCTCGACGACCTGTTCGCCGACGCCGACGGCATGGAACGCGGTTGGTTGCAGGAGGTGCTGCGCGGTCATGTCGGGCGGGGCGGCACGGTGCTGGTGAGCGCGGGCAGCCTCGCCGACGTGGTGTCGGCGGCCGACCACCTGGTGGTGCTGAGCGAGGGCGCCGTCGTCTGGCAGGGCACTCCCGCCAAGCTGCGGCGCGGCCATCCCGACCGGCTCGTCGTCGCCTCCTCCCCGTCGATCGCCCTGGCCACGGCCCTGGCGACCCGCGGCTTCACCGATGCGGTGATGCGTCCGGACGGGCGCCTGGCCGTCGCCGAGGCCGACGAGGCGACGATCCGTTCGATCGCCGAGGCGGCATCGGTGCGGATCGGCAGCATCGTCGCCGACCCCATCCACCCCGACCGGGTCCTGGCTTCCCTGACCAAACCCCGCAGGCATCAGCACCGCCTGCCCACGCCGTCGACCGCCACCTTCGCGCCTGCCCCGCCGTCGTACGGGGTGTCCCGATGACGCCGTCGGCCGCAGGTCGACCGGTGCGCCCCGCGTGCCGAAGCCGTCGGCCGTCATCGCCGGCGCAGCCCGCCGTCCGCGGCTCCGGCCTGCGCGGAGATGTCTGGGCGTCCGGACTCGGACCGGGGCGGGCGCGCGAATACATTTCGGCCATGACTTCGGAGGGGATCACCCGATGACCACTGTGCTGCCCGAGGATCTGCTCCCCGGTCTCGACGCCGAAACGCGCAAGGTGTTCACGCTGCGGCCCAATCGGTTGCTACTCGTCGGTCCGATCGCGGTGGCACTGGTCGCGACGCTGATCACGGCGCTGATGTCGGGCCGCTACGACCCGACCGGACAACCCGTGACGGGGGCGGCCACCATCGGCCTGTACCTGGCGCTCGTCGCGGTGTTCGTGGCCGCGGCACTGCTCGGCATCGGCGTGACCGGTGGCGAGTACAAGCGCAAAACCATGGCCCTCACGGCCCTGTTCGCCCCGGATCGCGACCGGCTGGTCATCGCGAAATACGCCGCGGTGGCCGGTATCGCGCTGGTGGTCGCCGTCGTCGCCGAAGTGGTCGCGATGCTCGTGCTCGCCGCCGCGGGCCGTGGCAAGTTCGAATTCGGCTGGCCGCTGCTGGAAGTGCTCGGCGCCGGGTTGCTCGTCGCGATGTGCTGGGCGGTGCTCGGTGCGGGCATCGGGCTGTTGCTGCGCACGACCGGTGCGGCGGTGTGGCTGGTGCTCGGCTGGGCATTCGTGCTCGAGCCGCTGATCTGGCTGGTAGCCAAGGGTTTCGGGGCCGGTGGTCTCACCGCCGTGCTGCCGGTGTCCTCGACCGTGGCCGGGGTGAGCGCCGGTTCGTTCGACGAGGCCGAGGTGTTCGCGCCGACCCCTGCCGCGCTCGTCGTTCTGCTCCTGTGGACCATCGCCGTTGGTGCTGCCGGGTGGTGGGACCTGCGCAACCGCGACCTGTAGTGCCCGAGCCCGCTGTGATGACGACGCGGCGCGCTGACCGGCCCGGCTGGATCCGCAGGCTGTGGCGCCTGTGCCTGCGGCATCCGCGCCTGCTCGCCGTCATCGCGGGGGCGGTGCTGGCGGGCGCGGCCGTCTCGATCGCGGCACCGCTGGCCACCAAGCGCGCCGTCGACGCCGCCGAAGCGGGCGACACCTCGGTCATCGGCAGTGCCGCCGCCCTACTCGCGGTCCTCGCGGTCTGCCGGTTCGCGGTGACCTTCGCCCGGCGGTTGTGGGCTGGTCAACTGTCACTGGAAGTGCAGCACGACCTGCGTGTCTCACTGCTCGCCGCGCTGCAGCGCCTCGACGGAGCGGGCCAGGACGCCATCCGCACCGGGCAGGTGGTGTCGCGTTCCATCACCGACCTGCAGCTGGTGCAGGGCTTGCTGGCGATGGTGCCGTGGTCGGGCCTCGCGGTGCTGCAGTTCGTCGCCTCGGCGGTGGTGATGGTGTGGCTGAGCCCGCCGCTGGCGCTCGCCGCGCTGCTCGTCGCGCCGGTGATGGCGGTGGTCGTGCTGCGGATGCGGCCCCGGCTGTACGCGGCGACCTGGTCGGCGCAGCAGCGGGCCGCCGAGCTGGCCGAACACGTCGAGCAGACGGTCACCGGCGTGCGTGTGGTGAAGGGCTTCGGGCAGGAGGCCCGGATGGTCGACCAGCTAGAGGACCACGGCCGCGCCCTCTACGCCGAACGGCTGCGCGCCGCGCGGATCAACGCCCGCTTCGCACCCGTCGTGTCGGCGCTGCCGCAGGCCGGGCTGGTCGCCGTCATCATCGTCGGCGGTTTGCTCGCCTCGCGCGGCACGATCGGGATCGGCACCTTCCTCGCCTTCACCGCCTACCTGGCCACGATGACGTCCTCGGCGCGCACGATCACCTCGGTGGTCATCATGAGTCAGCTCACCAAGTCCGCCGCCGACCGGGTGTTCCAGGTGATCGACGCGGCGCCGGTCCTCGTCGACCCCGACAAGCCCGCCGACCTGCCTGCCGGCCCGCTCGGCATCGAATTCGAGGGTGTCGGTTTCGGTTTCACCCCCGGCGAGCCGGTGCTCTCGGAACTCGACCTCACCATCCGGCCCGGCGAGACCGTCGCGATCATCGGCCCGGCCGGGTCCGGCAAGTCGACGCTGTCGCTGCTGCTCCCCCGCTTCTACGCGCCCGACGCGGGCACCATCAGCCTCGTCGGCACCGACGGCACCCGGGTGGACCTGGCCGACCTCCGCGCCGACGATCTGCGCGGCGCGCTCGGCGTGGTCTTCGACGACCCGTTCCTGTTTTCCGACACCATCGCGGCCAATATCGCCCTCGGCCGCCCGGAGGCCACCGACGCCGAGATCCGGGCGGCCGCCACCGCGGCCGTCGCCGACGAGTTCATCGCCGAGCTGCCCGACGGGTACGACACCGTCATCGGCGAACGCGGCCTCACCCTCTCGGGTGGGCAACGGCAGCGGATCGCGCTGGCCCGCGCGCTGCTCACCCGGCCGCGTGTACTCGTCCTCGACGACGCCACCTCCGCCGTCGATGCGGTGACCGAGGCGGAGATCTTCCGGCGGCTGCCCGACCCGGGCGGGCGCACCACGCTGATCCTTGCCCACCGCGAGTCGACCCTGGCCCAGGCCGACCGGGTGATCCGGCTGCCCGCCCCGTCCGGTTCGGCCGTCCCGGCCGGTGCCACCACCCCGGCCACGGTGCATCTCGGCAAGCGACCGACGGGCGACCGGCCACGCTCCATGGCGTCGGCCTCCGCCGATCTCAGCGAGACACCCGAACTGCGCGCGGCCGTCGACGCGCTACCCCCGGCCATCGAACAACCCGACCTGCCCGGCGACCTGCGCGCCCCCCAACCCGACTTCGGTCTGCGCGCCCTGCTTCGACCGGTCCGCAAGCTGGTCGGGCTGGTCGTACTGCTGCTGATCGCCGACGCCATGATCGGCATCGCCTTCCCGCCGCTGGTCCGCTACGCCATCGACACCGGTGTCACCGGCGGGCAGAACTCGGCGCTCGCGGTGTCGGCGGTGATCGGGATCGGGCTGGTGCTGGCGAGCCTGATCGTCGGCGCCGCCGTCACGGTGCTCACCGCCCGCACCGGCGAACGCGTGCTGTTCGGGCTCCGGGTGCGCAGCTACGCCCAGTTGCAGCGCCTCGGCCTCGACTTCTACGAGCGCGAACTGTCCGGCCGGATCATGACGAGAATGACCACCGACGTCGACGCGCTGTCGACCTTCCTGCAGACCGGTGTCGCCACCGGCCTGGTCGCGGTCATCACCCTGGTCGGCGTGGCTGTCGGCCTGGTCGTCATCGATGCGGGACTCGCCCTGGTCGTGCTCGCCACCGTGCCGCCCATGCTCATCGCGACCGTGCTGTTCCGGCGCGTCTCGACCGCCGCCTACACCGTCTCGCGCGAACGGGTCTCCGCCGTGAACGCCGACTTCCAGGAGAACATCGCGGGCCTGCGCGCCGTGCAGGCCGCCCGCAACGAACCGGTGGCCGCGCGCCGCTTCGCCGAGTACTCCCACCGCTACCGCGAGGCGCGCATCCGCGCCCAGCGCGCGATCGCCTGCTACTTCTCCTTCAGCCTGGCCTGGGCCGACCTTGCCCTGGCCGTCGTCGTCTATCTGGGCGCCAACGCGGTGGCCGACGGACGAACGACCACCGGCACGCTCGTTGCCTTCGTCCTCTACCTCGGTCTGCTGTTCAGCCCGATCCAGGAACTGTCACAGGTGTTCGACGGCTACCAGCAGGCCAGGGTCGGGCTGCGCCGCATCGGTGACCTGCTGCGCACACAGTCGTCCATCGCGGCCGACCCACCCGACGCGGTGCACATCGAACGGTTGCGCGGTGAGGTCGTCTTCGACGATGTCCACTTCCGCTATCCGGGAGCGAACTTCCCGGCGCTGGACGGCGTGACCTTCACCCTCCCGGCCGGGCGCACCCTCGCGCTCGTCGGGCCGACCGGCGCGGGCAAATCGACGATCGTGAAACTGCTCGCCCGGCTCTACGATCTGCCCGGCGAGCCGTCGGCGGGCGAGATTCGGGTCGACGGCGTCGATTTACGTAAATTTGTGCTCACCGAGTACCGCTCGCGGCTGGGAATTGTGCCCCAGGAAGCTCACCTGTTCAGCGGTGACGTCGCCAGCAACATTGCATTCGGACAACCTTTCGCCACATCGGTGGACATCGCACAGGCGGCGAGCAACGTCGGTGCGGCCGAAATGATCGCCGGATTACCCCGAAAAATAAACCAACCGGTCGGTGAAAGGGGGCGTGGGTTATCCGCCGGCCAACGTCAGCTCGTCGCCCTCGCCCGCGCCGACCTCGTCGACCCTGACCTGCTGCTTCTCGACGAGGCGACCTCCACCCTCGACCCGGAGACCGAGGCATCGGTGCTGGTAGCGAGCCGTTCGCTGGCTCGGGGCCGCACGACCGTCGTGGTCGCCCACCGGCTCGCCACCGCGGCCCGCGCCGACCTCGTCGGCGTGGTCGAACAAGGACGTATCGTCGAATTCGGTACCCACCGGGAACTGCTCGCCCGAGGCGGGAGTTACGCGCGACTCTGGTCCGCGGGACTGCACGAGGAGCGAATAGTCTCGGGCCACTAGCTACGCCGACATGCCACGGGGCATATGCTCGGTGAGGGCGCATCGGCAGCCATCCGCTGATACCCCTGCCGGGCACGTCACAAACGTCGCAGCGCGAAGAACGAAATGAGGCGAACACCAGCTGTGAGCAGCTCAACTTCCCAGTTCGGACAGAACCAGTGGCTAGTCGACGAGATGTATCAGAAGTTCAAACAGGACCCGTCCTCGGTCGACGCGAGTTGGCACGAGTTCCTCGCCGACTACACCCCGGAGGCCACCGACTCCGCTAACGAGCAGGCTCCCGCCGCCACCGCGCAAGCGGCGCCGCAGCAGGCTCCGAAGGCCGCACCGCAGGCCCCCAAGACCGCCGTCGCGACGGCGCCCAAGCCGGCGCCTGCCCCAGCCCCCGCTCCGGCCCCGGCTCCGAAGCGGGAGAACGTGCGCGCACCGCAGACCACGCCCGCCCCGGTGTCGAACGCCCCGGCCACCGCGCCCGCCAAGACGAGCACGGGTACCGACGAGTCCAAGGTGCTGCGCGGTCCCGCCGCGGCCATCGCCAAGAACATGTCGGCCTCGCTGACCATCCCCACCGCCACGTCGGTGCGCGCGATCCCGGCCAAGCTGATGATCGACAACCGCCTCGTGATCAACAACCACCTGGCGCGCACCCGAGGCGGCAAGATCTCGTTCACCCACCTGCTGGGTTACGCGATCGTGCAGGCCATCAAGTCGTTCCCGAACATGAACCGGCACTTCGCCGAGATCGACGGCAAGCCGAACGCGGTCACCCCCGCGCACACCAACCTCGGCCTGGCCATCGACCTCGCGGGCAAGGACGGCAACCGTTCGCTCGTTGTCGCCGCCATCAAGGGCACCGAGGAGATGAGCTTCGGCCAGTTCCACGCCGCCTACGAGGACATCGTCCGGCGCGCCCGCGAGGGCAAGCTCGGCACCGACGATTTCTCCGGTGTCACCATCTCGCTGACCAATCCCGGCACCATCGGCACCGTCCACTCGGTGCCGCGCCTCATGCCGGGCCAGGGCGCGATCATCGGTGCGGGCGCCATGGAGTACCCGGCCGAGTTCCAGGGTATGAGCGACGAGCGCCTGGCCGAGATCGGCGTCGGTAAGCTGATGACGCTGACCTCCACCTACGATCACCGCATCATCCAGGGCGCCGAGTCCGGCGACTTCCTGCGCACCATCCACAACCTGCTGATCTCCGACGAGTTCTACGACGAGATCTTCCACGGCCTCGGCGTGCCGTACGAGCCGATCCGCTGGCGCAAGGACATCAGCGAGCGCGGCGTCGACAAGAGCGCCCGCGTGCTCGAGCTGATCGCGGCCTACCGCAACCGCGGCCACCTGATGGCCGACACCGACCCGCTGCGCCTGGTCAAGGACAAGTTCCGCAGCCACCCGGACCTCGACGTCACCTCGCACGGCCTCACCCTGTGGGACCTGGACCGCACCTTCGACGTGGGCGGTTTCCACGGCCAGGAGCGGATGAAGCTGCGCGACGTGCTGTCGATCCTGCGCGACGCCTACTGCCGCCACGTCGGTGTGGAGTACACCCACATCCTCGAGACCGACCAGCTCAAGTGGATCCAGGACCGGGTCGAGCAGAAGCACGTCAAGCCGACGGTCGCCCAGCAGAAGTACATCCTGAACCGGCTCAACGCCGCCGAGGCGTTCGAGACATTCCTGCAGACCAAGTACGTCGGTCAGAAGCGGTTCTCGCTCGAGGGCGCCGAAGCCGTCATCCCGATGATGGACGCCACCATCGACCAGTGCGCCGAGCACGGGCTCGACGAGGTCGTCATCGGCATGCCGCACCGTGGTCGCCTCAACGTGCTTGCCAACATCGTCGGCAAGCCGTACTCGAAGATCTTCACCGAGTTCGAGGGCAACATGAACCCGGCCGCCACCCACGGCTCGGGCGACGTGAAGTACCACCTCGGTGCGCACGGCCAGTACCTGCAGATGTTCGGCGACAACGAGATCGAGGTGTCGCTCACCGCGAACCCCTCGCACCTGGAGGCGGTCGACCCCGTCCTCGAGGGCCTCGTGCGCGCCAAGCAGGACCTGCTGAACAAGGGCGACGGCCCCGAAGGCTTCTCGGTGATGCCGCTGATGCTGCACGGTGACGCCGCGTTCGCCGGTCAGGGCGTGGTCGCCGAGACGCTGAACCTGTCGGGTCTGCGCGGTTACCGCGTGGGCGGCACCATCCACATCGTCGTGAACAACCAGATCGGCTTCACCACCGCGCCGGAGAACAGCCGCTCCACCGAATACTCCACCGACATCGCGAAGTTCATCGGCGCGCCGATCTTCCACGTCAACGGTGACGACCCCGAGGCCTGCGACTGGGTCGCGCGCCTGGCGGTCGACTTCCGGCAGAAGTTCCGCAAGGACGTCGTCATCGACCTCGTCTGCTACCGCCGCCGCGGGCACAACGAGGGCGACGACCCCTCGATGACCCAGCCGGAGATGTACGACGTCATCGACACCAAGCGTTCGGTCCGCAAGGCCTACACCGAATCGCTGATCGGCCGTGGCGACATCTCCATGAAGGAGGCCGAGGACGCGCTGCGCGACTACCAGGGTCAGCTCGAGCGCGTGTTCAACGAGGTCCGCGAGCTGGAGAAATACGTTCCGGAGCCGTCGGAGTCCGTCGAGGACGACCAGAAGGTTCCTGCCACCGTGCAGACCGCGGTCGACAAGTCGGTCCTGCAGCGCATCGGCGACGCGTTCAACTCCCCGCCGGACGGTTTCAACGTGCACCCGCGCGTGAAGCCGGTGCTCGAGAAGCGTCGCGAGATGGCCTACGAGGGCAAGGTCGACTGGGCCTTCGCCGAGCTGCTGGCCTTCGGCACCCTGATCGACGAGGGCCACGACGTGCGCCTGACCGGTCAGGACTCGCGTCGCGGCACGTTCACCCAGCGCCACGCGGTCATCATCGACCGGATCAACGCGCAGGAGTACACCCCGCTGCACAACATCGGTTCGGAGAACCCGGGCTGGTTCGCGGTGCACGACTCGGCGCTGAGCGAATTCGCCGCTGTCGGTTTCGAATACGGCTACTCGCTGGGCAACCCCAACGCACTGGTGTTGTGGGAGGCGCAGTTCGGTGACTTCGTCAACGGTGCGCAGTCGATCATCGACGAGTTCATCTCCTCCGGTGAGGCCAAGTGGGGTCAGCTCTCCGATGTGGTGCTGCTGCTGCCGCACGGCCACGAGGGGCAGGGTCCCGACCACACCTCGGGCCGTATCGAGCGGTTCCTGCAGCTGTGCGCCGAGGGTTCGATGACCGTCGCGGTGCCGTCCACCCCGGCGAACTACTTCCACCTGCTGCGCCGCCACGCCCTCGACGGCATCCGTCGTCCGCTGATCGTCTTCACCCCGAAGTCGATGCTGCGCAACAAGGCCGTGGTGTCCGACATCAAGGACTTCACCGAGTCGAAGTTCCGTTCGGTGTTCGACGAGCCCACCTACGAATCGGGCGTCGGCGACACCGGCAAGGTCAAGCGCATCCTGCTGACCTCGGGCAAGCTCTACTACGAGCTCGCCGCGGAGAAGGCCAAGCACAAGCGTGAAGACGTGGCCATCGTCCGGATCGAACAGCTCTACCCGATCCCGACGTACCGCCTCAACGAGGCCCTGGCCAAGTACCCCAACGCGACCGACATCGCCTGGGTCCAGGAGGAACCGGCCAACCAGGGCGCCTGGCCCTTCTTCGGCCTCAACCTCCCCGAGGTCCTTCCCGACCGACTGGGCAAACTGCGCCGCATCTCGCGTCGCGCCATGTCGGCCCCGTCCTCGGGTTCCTCCAAGGTCCACGCCGTGGAGCAGGCCGAGATCATCGCCGAGGCCTTCGAGCCGACCGCGTAAGTTCTTCCGGCACAACGGCGAACGCCGGGTGGATCATCACGATCCGCCCGGCGTTCGCCGTTGTCAGGCCCGCAGGTTGCGCATCACCACGCGAACGTGGTGTTCGGTCAGCTGTCGCAGCTCGGCGCGGCTGATCCGGTTGCCATCGATCGTCAGTGTGGTGTCCACGCGCAGGTTCTCGTCGAGCACGCCGATCCGCACTTTTGTCACCGGACGCCCGCCCCGGTCGGCCTCCTCCTGGACGAAGGCGTCCTCGCCGAGCCCGGCCAGGTATTCGAAGCTCGTATTCGGATCCGAGACACTTTGTCCGACAAGATATTTGAATCTGTCGTGCCCCCTTCGCCGGTCGCCTCCCGCCCGCGTGACATGGAGGCTCAGCGACACAGTGAGGTCACCGAAAGCGCCGGAGCAGTAGCCGGTCGACGCGATGGGCCCCTGATCGTCCTGCTGCCACCCGGCGCTGCCGCGACGCGCGAGTTCGGCCAGATCCATCAGCTCGCAGTGATTGCCTTGCTCCAGCTCGCGGTACTTGCGCGAGGTCGGGGTGTCGATCGGTGTGCCCGGCGTCCACCGCGTGTTCGCCGCCCCGTCCTCGCGCCCCAGCCACATCGCGGCGGCGATCACGGTGACCACCACGAGCGAGCAGGCCGACACGGCCGCAGCCGTCCATGGCAGCGAGAACCGTCGTCGTGGTGTCATCCGAGGCGCTCCCAGAGTATTCGGCCCTGATGCGCACAGGCCGTCACCATCTCCGAATCGTCCACCTTGGACTCCGCGGGCGTGCTCAACGTCATTGCGACCACCACGTTGTCGTCGAAGAGGCCGAGCTCGCAGGTCGGGCCGTACATGTAGGGCAGTCGGCGCACGTAGAGGTAGGAGTCGTCAGCGAGCTCGAGCCGGTGGTCCGCCCGGATCGTGGCCCCGCCCAGACGAACCAACTCCAGGTCGTCGCGGAAGAAGGCCTCGGCGCCGTGTCCATCGTTCACGACCTTGGCAAGCACAGTGGCTGCCAGACCCCGGTAGGAGACCGAGCAGTGGTGGGACGAATATGGCTCGGAGTCAACGGATTCGGAATGGATGGGCGGATCGGGCGGCGCCCCACCGAGCTGTTCGAGCGCGGGCAGATCGAGCAGGTCACAGGCGTTCGCGACACTCTGTGTGGTGTACACCCGGGTCGGCTCGCCACGGATCAGGTCGGTGGTCGTCATGACGACGAGCAATGCGACCGTGGCGGTCGTCAGCACCGCGGTGAGCACCGAGGGCAGGAGCGTTCGCGCGGCCCGGGCACGCCGTCGACCTGGCAGGGCGGCTGGAACACCGGCCGTGACCGGATAGGTCGGCGACGGGCTCGGGGACGGCGCGCGGACCGGCGCCCCGGTGTCGAACGCTCTGCTCGCCGCCGCGGCGAGGTCGGCGCAGCGGGCGAATCGGTCCTCCGGCCGCTTCGCCATCGCGGTCGCCACGACCGCGTCGATGGCCCGCGGCAGCTCCGGTCGTAGCTCGGTGGGCCGGGGCGGTGCCGCGCCCAGATGCGCGGCGATCACCGCCGCCTGGTCACCACGTGGAAACGGCGTCCGGCCGGTGAGTAGCTGATACAGCGTGCAACCGAGGGAGTAGATGTCGGCGCGATGATCCACCAGGTGCCCGTGGAATCGTTCGGGCGCGGCGTAGGCGAAGGTGGCGGCCATCGCCGACAGCGTCACCGTGTCGTCGAGGCTGCGGGCGATGCCGAAGTCGGTGAGCAGCGCGGTTTCGCGGCCCGCCGCGTCGCGTTCGATCAGCAGGTTGGCCGGTTTCACGTCGCGGTGCAGCACCCCGTGCGTGTGCGCGAAATCCAGGCCGGCGGCGGCACCCTGGATCAGCCGCAGGGCTCGATCCGGTGCCAGGCCGGTGGGATTCGCGCGCAGGAGGCCGATCGCGTCGCCACCGTCGACGTATTTCATCGACAACCACAGCACCGGGTCCTCGGGACCGCTGCGGTCGTACACGGCGACGATGTTCGGGTGTTCGAGCCGCGCGGCCAGTGTCGCCTCACGGTCGAACGCGGTGCGCACCTTGGCATCGGTGGAAATCCCGTCGCCGAGTACCTTCAGCGCGACCCGCCGACGCAGCCGCGGATGCTCCGCGAGATACACCGACCCCATCCCGCCCGCGCCGAGCAGCCGTTCGATCACGTATCCGGCGAACACCGTCCCGGATTCCACCGCCACCCCGACCCACCTCCGCTTCGCCCGCCGACGCTCGAGCGGAACTATGGGCTCACCCGATCACGGATGAATCTAAGGGGAGCCCTCCGGACGAGCAAGCCATCGGCACGCGACAGCAGAGGCGGACCCGGGCGGGCCGCCCGTGCCGCCGTTTCGCTACTGGTCGAGGGTGATCCAGGCCTGACCCGAAAGCTGTTCCAGGTCATAGTGTTGCGGGTAGGTGTCGGTGGTGGCGACGATCTTCGCCTCGACCCGGCCGGGGCCGGGGCCCATGCCGAAGCCGGTGATCACGCCGTCGGGCGCCTGTTCGATGACACCGTTGGCATCGACCCGATGGGACTGACTGTTCTCGCGGCCGGTGTCGAGGTTCTTCCACCGCACCGAGATCCGGTACGGCTGGCAGTTCTGTCCGTCCTGAATGATTTTCACGCGAACACCGAGGTGCCCGGCCTGTGGCTGGGGCACGGTTTCCGCGTTGACGATGGCCGAGCATCCGCCCGGCACCCGGACGAGTGTCGGTACGAAGTGGACGACCTGATCCGACGGCAATGCCGCCGCCGGACCACTGAACCCGACGAGCGCGGTAACGGCCGCTGCGGCGGCCACCCCGACCTGAACCGAAACCCGTTGACCTTGCTTGCTTTTCAGACTCATGCTCCGAAATTCGCGACTCGCGCGGAGATCGTTAACCACCGTAATGGTCTCGATGTGACAACAGCGCCGGAGACCTGGGTCACAGAGTTCTCTCAGGCATGCGGCACTGCGCACTCACTGTTGCGCAGTAGTGTCCGCAGCGAACTACCGGATTGGAGACAACAGGTGAGCGGACGCAACGGATTTCTGCTGCTCGGCGGGATCTCGTCGGTCGGGGCGGGGGCGGTGCACTTCCTTGCCGCCGGAATGCACACCGAACACACCACACTGGCGCGGTTGATGGTCGTGCTCGCCGCGACGCAATGCGCCGTCGGACTGACGGTGCTGCTGAGTGATCGCAAGATCGTCGTGTCCGCGCTGGCCGCGGTGAACGCGTTCGCGGTTGCGGTGTGGGCGTTCACCCGCTTCGCCGACATCGCGTGGGTCACCGGGCTGACCGCGGAGGCGCCGGGTGTCGCCGATACCGTCTGCGCCGCGCTGGGCGCGCTCGCTGTCCTCGGTGCGGCCGTCGCCCTGCTGCGGCCGGGTGCGACGTTGCCGCCGATGCGGTCCGGGATCGCTGCCGCGGCGGTCGGTGTGCTGGCGCTGGCGGCCATGCTCAACGGTGTCGGCCACGTGCACAGTCACGGTGACAGCGACGATCACGCGCACGCGGCGGGCGAGGACCACGGTGACACCGGCGACGCCTGGCCCCGTGCGTTCGACCCGGCCGCACCGATCGACGTCTCCGGTGTCCCCGGCGTCACCGCCGAACAGGAGCAGCGCGCGAGGGCCCTGATCCAGAACACCCTCGACAAGCTGCCTGCCTTCGCCGACGTCACCACCATCGGCGCACTCGGCTTCCGCTCGATCGGCGATGCCGCCACCGGCTACGAGCACTGGATCAACACCGGCTACATCCGCGACGACAGCTTCCTCGACCCCACCCGACCGGAGTCGCTGGTCTACCGGGTCGACGGCCGGAACCGCACCCTGGTGTCGGCTATGTACATGGCCAAGGGCAAGAAGATCGACGACCCGGCCCTCACCGAGTACGCGGGCTCGCTGATGCAGTGGCACGTGCACGACAATCTGTGCTGGAAGGCAGGCGACAACGGTCCCCAGGTCGCAGGCGTGACCGACGAGCAGGGCAACTGCCCGCCGAACTCGATCAACCCCGGCGCCGGCAATCCGATGGTGCACGTGTGGATCGCGCCGCACGAATGCGGCCCGTTCGCGGCACTGGAAGGTCACGGCGCCGGGCAGGCGGCCACGGACGGTCGACGCACCGACACCTGTGGCGGCCACGACCACGGCGGCGGCCACAAGTAGGACGCGGCTTCCCACGCCGAGATGCCCGGCGGGCGGGCGTCTCTACTGCCGATGGTCAGCGGGCTTGCAACCCCCGGCGCAACGCGTCGATGGTGGACTCCGGAGAAGTATTGAAGCAGAACCGGATTCCCGGCACGATCGCGTTCGCCACATTGATCAGGCGTTCGAACAGCAAGGTGTGCTCGGGCGCCATCCGCACCCCGGCGCCGATCATCGCGACCCCGAACCGCCCGCCCGTCGCGCAGTCGCGCAGCGTCGCCTCGGCGGCGTCGGGGTCGGCCGGGACCTGACAGGTGACGACGTCGAAGCCTGCCTCGCGCAGGGCCGTCTCGCCCGCCGCGATACGGGCGGTGAGTGTGGCTTCGTCGATCTGCGGGTAACGGCTGTAGTCGACAGCGCTGGGGTGCAGGCCGATCGAGAGCACGGTGCCGGATTCCTGTTCTGCCACTGCATCCTCCGTTGTCATCAGATAGGCGGCGACCGCCAGCAGCGCGGCCGCGAGCACGGCGCCGAGTTTCACCACGGCGCGGTGCCGGTCCGGTCGACGAACCCGCCGGTGGGTCCGTCCGGGCCGATCGTCGCCATGACCACGATCGCGTCGGTGCCCTCGGTGACGGTCTGGAAACCACTGTGCCCGTTGAGGTCGGTCGCCGTATAGCCGGGATCGACGGCGTTCACCTTCATGGTGTCGAGTTCGCTCGCGTACATGACGGTGAGCATGTTCAGCGCGGCCTTGGTGCTCGGATAGCCGAGGGCCGGTGGCAGCAGGCCCGCCCACTTCGGGTCGGTGATGGTGGCGATCGAGCCGATGCCGCTCGAGACCATCACGATGCGTGGATGCCCCGACAGGCGCAGCAGCGGCAGGAACGCGTTGGTCACCCGAATGGGGCCGAAGACATTGGTCTCGAACACCTCGCGCAGGTCGTCGGGCCCGGTCTCGCTCGGCGCGATGCGTGGGCCGCCGATGGCCGCGTTGTTGATCAGGACATCGAGGCGGCCCGCTTCGGATTGCACGGCGTCCGCCGCGGCCATGACGGAGTCGTCGGAGGTCACGTCCAGCGCGACGAACCTGACGTCGACACCGGTCGCGGCGAGTTCGGCGGCGGCCGCCGTACCGCGCCCGGTGTCGCGGGCGGCGAGGAACACCTGCCAGCCCGAGCCCGCCAGCCGGCGAACCGTTTCGCGGCCGAGTCCCTTGTTTGCCCCGGTCACCAGGGCGATTGTCTGTGTCATGCATCCAGATTCACGCCACGGCGAGCCACGCTCCAGTGCCGGAGAGGCATAGGACGGGCGGTACCACCCCGCCACCACCGACCTGCGGCACCATGGAAACGTGGACAGAGCGGAATTGGCGACGGTACTGCGCGGTGCGCGCTCCCGGCTCTCGCCCGTCGACGTCGGACTGCCCGCCGGAGCGCGCCGACAGGTGCCCGGGCTGCGGCGCGAGGAGGTGGCGAGCCTGGCCGGCGTGAGTGTCGATTACATCGTTCGCCTCGAGCAAGGACGTGGGCCCAAGCCGTCCGATCAGGTACTCGGCGCCCTCACCAGGGCGCTGCGGCTCACCGATGTCGATCGGGACCTGGTCTACCGGCTCGCCGGTTCCGAACCACCGCAGGCCGGGCGGATTCCGATGGTCATCCGGCCGAGCGTGCAGCGACTGCTGGACCGACTCACCGATTTGCCGGTACTCGTCCTGTCCGCGAAATCCGACGTCCTCGCCTGGAATCCGCTGTCGGCCGCGCTACTCGGCGACTTCTCCGCGATCCCTCCCGAGCAGCGGAACATCATGTGGCAGCGCTTCCTCGGCACCGGCATGGGCCGCGTCGTCATGACACCCGAGGAGGCCGACAGCAACGCCGCCGCCTGCGTCGGCTGCCTGCGCGCCGTCAAGGCCACCTACCCCGACGACCCCGACCTCACCCGCCTGCTCACCGAACTACGCACGCGCAGCGAGGAATTCGAATCCCACTGGCAAGCAGGCCGTTCCAGCACCATGCACAGCCTCACCAAAACCATCGCCCACCCCGACCTGGGCACCCTCACCCTCGACTGCGACGCCATGCACGTCCCCCACACCGACCAAACCATCGTCATCTACTCCGCACCCCCCAACACCCCCACCGCCACAGCCCTCGACCTGCTCCGAGTAACCGGCCTCGAAACCTTCGGCCCCAGATAGCCGAAAGCCTGTGCACCGAACGTAATTCGACAGGCACGAGATCTGCCGAGCCGAATATGAGGTGCTCCGGCGACGAGACCCGGGATAGGGTGCGTGCTCTGACGAGGGAGGAAACGATGAGCGCGCCGAGGACAACGACGCTGTGGCGACCGACGGGGCCCGCGGAGTTGGCACTGGTCGCCGAATCCGGTTGGCGCGCTTGGCCGCCACGATTGCCGGATCAGCCGATCTTCTACCCGGTGCTCAACGAGGCGTACGCGGTGCTCATCGCGCGGGACTGGAATGTTCCGGCCTCCGGCGCGGGATACGTCACGCGATTCGAGGTCCGCACGGACTTTCTCGACAACTACCAGGTCCAGCAGGCCGGTGGACGCGAGATCCTCGAATACTGGATTCCGGCAGAGGATCTCGCGGAGTTCAACCGCAATATCGTCGGCACGATCGAGGTGGTGCGGCGATTTCCCGAGGATGCGCCGATACCGGGGTGATCAGGCTTCCGAATGCCGCTTCGGAATCGCTGCCTTGATCGTGCCGATCGCGGTGTGTGGGTCGTCGGCCCAGAAGGCGATCGTCGACGACGTCAGGTCGCCCTGTGGTGTGGAGAAGGTGTGGGGCGCGGCCAGTTCCAGGCGGATGTTGGTGGAACTGCCGACCGGGAGGGCGATGGTTCCATTTGCTGTGCGGTGCAACGACTTCGATTCGTCGTAGCCACGCATGTCGGGGCGCACAGCGCGCAGGGCGGAGAGAGGGATCGCGAGTTCCGTGCGGCGCAGGTAGCGCACGCGTAGGTAGTCGGGGGTGAGGGCGTGCGGGTACACGTGGTGAGC
This sequence comes from Nocardia sp. NPDC050413, assembly GCF_040655475.1. Lineage (NCBI taxonomy): Bacteria > Bacillati > Actinomycetota > Actinomycetes > Mycobacteriales > Nocardiaceae > Nocardia > Nocardia sp. NPDC050413. The sequence goes on from NZ_JBFAJZ010000005.1 coordinate 98,300, forward strand.
GGCTAGCAGGCCGAGCATCCACAGCAGTCCCCAGATGCCGAGCGCCAACGCGGCCAGGCGGACCGGCCCCCACGGAATGATCAGGTGCACAGCGGGAATCTCCACCGCGCTGACCACGACGAACGCCCAGAGGATGGCCGACATGGCGCCCGCGTAGCGAATCGGCGTGCCGCCCGCCGTGTCGGGCTTGCGGGTGATCGCGCGGGCAAGGCTCACCCACAGATCGACTTCGAACCGGAAGAAACGGCGCACGAGCCGCAGGACAGGACGCATGGCGACCTCCTTTGCAATACAACTGCATTGTAAAGAGCCGCACCATGGCAATACAAGTGCATCGTGAAAGAATGTCCGCATGCCGAAACGGGTGGATCACAGTTCGCGCCGGGCCGAGATCAGCGACGCCGTGATGCGCCTACTCGCCCGCGACGGCCTCGAGTCGATCAGCCTGCGCCACGTCGCCGCCGAAGCAGGCGTCTCCGCAGGTCAGGTGCAGCACTACTTCCCCACCAAGGACGCGATGATGGAATTCGCCGCGACCACCATCGCGGGCAGAATCGGCGAGCGCATCACCGCCGCGGGCCCCGACCCCGACCTGCACCAGATCCTCACCGCCCTCCTCCCCACCGACGCCGAATCAGCCGCCGACACCCGAACCCTGATCGGCTACCTGGCCTTCGCCTCGGTCCGCCCCCAGATCGCCGAAACCCTGGCAACCAACGGCCGAGGCTTCCGCGACCACATCGCAGGCCTGCTCCCCCACCACCCCGAGCCGACCGCGGCGGCCAGCACCCTGTTGGCCCTCCTCGACGGCCTGGCCTTACACGTGACCGTTGGCCAGATCTCCGCCGACGACGCACGCGCACTGTTGACCAGCGCCATCGATGAAGCTCTCGCGCGACGCTCGCGTGGGCGATGAACAGAGGCGACGAGCCCGCTCCCGCTGCACGTTCGGCAATGGCCGATGACCAGCAGTCCCGGCGCACCGTTCGATGCGCCGGGGCCGGAACTCATCCAGTGACAGCGGCACCTTCCGGAGCGCGGAGCCGCTCGACTGCCGCGGCGGTATCGGCCATCACCAACTCCGCGTTGATCTGCGCGCCCGCCATGGCACCTGCCGCGGCGGCCGCGCCGACCTGTGCCATCGGGTCGGTGGCGTTGCCCGCGATCCACACGCCGGGGACCGAGGTGCGGCCGGTGGGGTCGGCGGGGATGTGGTCGCCGACTCCGCTCGGGTGGGGTTGCGGGGTGAGGCCGAGGTCGGTGAGGAAGGTGGCACGGGTGCTGAAGCGGGGGCCGACGACCAGCGCGTCCCGGTCGATGACGGTGCCGTCGGCAAGCCGGACGCCGCTCAGCTTTCCGCCGTCGGCCAGCACCTCGACCACCTCACCGTCGACCACGCGAACACCCCGTGCGGCAAGCTTTTCCGCGTCTTCGTCAGTCGCCGGAGCCGTGTGCGACAGGAACACGATGTCGTCGGTCAACTGGGTGAACAGCAGCGCCTGATGGACAGCCATCGGGCCGGTCGCCAGGACCGCGATCCGCTGATCGCGCACCTCCCAGCCGTGGCAGTACGGGCAGTGCAGCACGTCGTGCCCCCAGCGTTCGCGGAGCCCGGCGATGGGCGGCAATTCGTCGGCGAGCCCGGTGGTGACGAGGATCCGCCGCGCGAAGACGGACCGGCCGTCCGCCAACTCCACCCGGAATTCGCGGGAGGCGTCATCATTTCCGGGCGTATCGGAGGAATGGCCCGCCCCGGTGGCGGAGTCGCCGACTCGGTCGACAGCGACCACCTCGCCGGACACCACGTGACCGCCGTACCCGCGCACCTCCTCGCGCCCGAGCGCGACCAGCTCCAGCGGCGGCATCCCCTCCCGCCCCAGCAGCCCGTGCACCCCGTCGGCGGGCGCGTTGCGCGGCGCGCCGGCATCGATCACCAGCACCGATCGCCGCTGTCGCACCAGCATCAGCGCACCGTTCAGCCCGGCGGCACCCCCGCCGATCACCACCACGTCGTAGGACTCGTTCAGCTCTGTCATGTCGACCTCCTTCGGGAATCCACAGTGCATCAACGGACGAAAAATTGGCAAGCATGTTTGCCGCTATGGCAAACTGTTGAACATGGACGACCTCGAACAGACCCTCGACTCGGTCGGCCCCCGTCTGCGCGCCCTGCGCAAACAGCGCCAGACCACCCTCGCCGACCTGTCCACCGAGACCGGGATCTCGGTGAGCACCCTGTCGCGCCTGGAATCGGGCGACCGCAAACCCACCCTGGAACTGCTGCTGCCCCTGGCCAAGGCACACGGCGTCACCCTCGACGAACTCGTCGACGCCCCACCCACCGGCGACCCACGTATCCATCTACGCCCGGTGACCAGGCACGGCATGACGATGCTCCCACTCACCAAACGCGCGGGCGGTATCCAGGCCTACAAGATCGTCATCCCCCCGGGTGCGCGCGACCGGCCCGACACACCCCAAACGCACGAGGGCTACGAATGGCTCTACGTTCTCAACGGCCGTCTACGCCTGATCCTCGGCGACCACGATATCGTCCTCACCCCCGGCGAGGCAGCCGAATTCGACACCCACGTCCCGCACTGGTTCGGCGCGGCCGACAACCAGCCCGTCGAATTCCTCAGCCTGTTCGGCAAACAGGGCGAACGCGCCCACATCCGCGCCAAACCGCGCGAGAACGGTTGACGCTCAACCCCGCAGCGCGGAGATCAACGCGGGACTGAGCGCGAGCGCGGGCAGCGACTCGACCAGCAGATCGACCAAAGACTCACGGCTGATGGGCTTTTCGACCATCCAGGTCAGAATCGTCTCCTCCACGAACGCGATCCAGCCGCGGATCGCGAGGGTGAGCCGCGCCAGGTCGGGGTCGTCGGGCGGCAGCGGCAGTTCGCTGACGATGAGATCGGCGATGGCGCCGCGGGTCTCGTTGACGTAGTCGGTCATGTCGGGGGTGCGGCTGGCGGGTCCGCGCAACACCGAGTGGTAGGCCGCGGAATGGCCGATGGCGTAGTCGACGAACCGTTCGATCGAATCGCGCAGCATGTCGAACAGCGACAACTCGCGGTCGGGCATCACGGCGGTGTAGAACTCGGTGCTCACATGCCGCGCGATCGCCTCGTGGAACTCCTGCTTGGAGGCGAAGTAGTGGAACAGCAGACCCCGCGAGATGCCCGCCTGCTTGGCGATGTCGTCGACCGAGATGTCCTCGAGCGGTCGATCGGCCAGCATCTCGGCACCGAGGTGGATCAGCTGCAGTCGCCGCTCCTCCGGGCCGAGCCGGACACGCTTGGTCGCTCCCGAACTTCTGCTACTCACATCGACCATCCTAGCCACTACTGAACTATGCTCAATAGCTGTTGACTCCGGCTCAATAGCGACGTAGTCTGCAATACATGAGTCGCAAGGTTACAGACAATGTTGTCGAACCCCGAACCGTGGACAACCGCGCCCGCCACGTGAAGACGATCATCATCGGCAGCGGTTTCGCCGGTCTCGGCCTGGCCATCCGCCTGTCCCAGCAGGGCCGCGAGGACTTCCTCGTGCTCGAGCGGGGCAGCGAGGTCGGCGGCACCTGGCGTGACAACACCTATCCGGGCGCCGCCTGCGACGTGCCATCACACCTGTACTCGTACTCCTTCGCGCTGAACCCGGACTGGACCCGCTCGTTCTCGCGCCAGGGCGAGATCCAGGCCTACATCAAGAGCGTCGCGGAGCGCTACGACGTGCTCGACCGGCACGTCTTCGACTGCGACGTGCGCCGCGTGCACTGGAACAACGAGACCAGCCGCTGGGAGATCAGCTCCACGCAGGGCGAATTCACCGCCGACACCGTCGTCAGCGCGGTCGGCGCCCTCTGCGAGCCCGCGCTGCCCGACATCAAGGGCATCAACGAGTTCGAGGGCGAGATCTTCCACTCCGCGCAGTGGAACCACGACGCCGACCTCACCGGCAAGCGCGTCGCCGTGATCGGTACCGGCGCCTCGGCGATCCAGATCGTGCCCGCCATCGCCGACAAGGTCGCCACCCTCGACGTCTACCAGCGCACCGCCCCCTGGCTGCTGCCGCGCATGGACCGCCCCTACCTGCTGCCCGAGCGCCTGGCGTTCAAGCACATCCCGGGCGTGCAGCGCCTCAGCCGTGCGGCCATCTACGCCGCGCGCGAGACCCAGGTCGTCGGCCTGGCCAAGTTCCCGGTGCTGATGAAGGGCTTCGAAGCCCTCTCGCGCGCCAAGCTGCAGCTCGAGATCCGCGACCCCGAACTGCGCAAGAAGGTCACCCCGAACTACCGGATCGGCTGCAAGCGCATGCTGATCTCCAACGAGTACTACCCGGCGCTGGATCGCGACAACGTCGACGTGATCACCGACGGCATCGCCGAGGTGAAGCCGGGCTCGATCGTCACCAAGGACGGCACCGAGCGCGAGATCGACGCACTGATCGTGGCCACCGGCTTCCACGTCACCGATTCGCCGACCTACAACAACATCGTCGGCCGCGACGGGCGCACCCTGTCGGAGGTGTTCGACGAGATCGGTCAGCAGGCCTACAAGGGTTCGGCGATCGCGAACTTCCCGAATATGTTCTTCCTGGTCGGCCCGAATGTGGGCCTGGGGCACACCTCGATGGTGTACATGATCGAATCGCAGATCAATTACGTCAGCGATGCCCTGGCTACCATCGACAAACTCGGCCTGAAAACTGTCGAGGTGCGCGAGGACATTCTGCGCGAGTACAACACCGGCTTGCAGAACAAGCTCGCCAAGTCGGTCTGGAATACCGGCGGTTGCGCCAGCTGGTACCTCGACAAGCACGGCAACAACACCACCCTGTGGCCGGACTTCACGTTCGAATTCCGCAGGATCACAAAGCATTTCGACGTTTCCGCCTACAATACGACAACCGCAGACGCCTCCGGCGCCGATCTGAAAGTGGTGGCAGCACAGTGAGCAAAGATGCTTACTTCACGAACAAGGTATGTGTGATCACCGGTGCCGGCTCCGGCATCGGGCGCGCGCTGGCCGAGAACCTGGCCAAGCGCGGCGCCAAGCTGGCACTGAGCGATATCGACACCGAAGGCCTTGCCGAGACCGTGCGGCTGTGCGAGGCGCTCGGCGCGCAGGTGAAGTCCGACCGGCTCAACGTGGCCGAGCGCGAGGCCTTCCTGGTCTACGCCGACTCGGTGAAGCAACACTTCGGCGTGGTGCACCAGGTGTACAACAACGCGGGCATCGCCTACCACGGCGACGTGGTGAAGACCGAGTTCAAAGACATCGAACGCATCATGGACGTGGACTTCTGGGGTGTCGTCAACGGCACCAAGGCGTTCCTGCCGATGCTGATCGAGTCCGGTGACGGCCACGTGGTCAACGTGTCGAGCCTGTTCGGTCTGGTCACCGTGCCGGGCCAGGCGGCCTACAACTCGGCCAAGTTCGCGGTGCGCGGCTTCACCGAGGCGCTGTACCAGGAGATGAAGATCTCGAAGACGCCCGTGCAGGTCACCTGCGTGCACCCCGGCGGCATCAAGACCGCCGTGGCCCGCAACGCCACCTACGCCGAGGGCATCGACGGCGCCAACACCGCCTCGCTGTTCGACAAGTACCTGGCGATCCACAGCCCGGAGATGGCCGCGCAGACCATCACCGAGGGTGTGCGCAAGGGTCACGCGCGCGTGCTGATCGGCTGGGAGGCCAAGCTGCTCGACGTGAGCGTGCGCTTCCTGGCTTCGGGCTACAACCGGATCTCGGCCGCTGTCAACGGCCGCTTCATGCCGCACTGACCCTCTCGAGATCCAGGAAAACGCCATGCGCGAGTTCAAGATTCCGCTGCCGGTGGTTCGCGCGCTGCTCGATCCGGTCTTCCGGGTGACGCTGCACGCGCGACTGCCCGTCGCCGTGCAGCGCACCCTGCTCGACGTGTCCTCCCGGCTGCAGTTCATGCCCGACGGCGCCGTCGTGCAGCAATTGCAGCTGGGTGGGCGCCCGGCCGAGCGGGTGATCGCCGAGATCGCGATCCCGGGTTCGCGTACCCGGGCCGTCCCGCCGGAGCGCGCGGCGGGCGCGATCCTGTACCTGCACGGCGGCGGTTACGTGGTCGGTTCGCTGGCCACCCACCGTTCCCTGGTCGCCAGGCTGGCGCTGGAGAGTTGCTGTGCGGTGTACTCGCTGGACTACCGGCTGGCGCCGGAGCACCCCTTCCCGGCCGGCCTCGACGACGCCGAGGCCGCGTTCCTCGATCTGGTGAACAATGTCGGCTACCAACCGGATCAGATCTGTCTGGCCGGCGATTCGGCGGGCGGTGGACTCGCGCTCGCACTGGCCCAGCGGCTGATCGAACGCCACAAGATGACCCCGGCCGCGCTCGGGCTCATCGCACCGTGGGTCGACCCGACCGACCCGCCGACCCGCGACCGTGACCTGGTGATCAACCGGGCGTGGTCGCGCCTGTGCGCCGCGCACTACCTGGGCGACGGCGACGCCACCACAGCGGGTTACGCCCCGCTGTCGGGCAATCTGATCGGCCTGCCACCCACCTATGTGCAGGTCGATGTGAGCGAACTTCTGCACGACCAGTGCCGCACGCTCGTCTCGGCCCTGCGTGGTGCGGGCGTGCACGTCCGTTTCACCGAAACCCGCGGCCTTTGGCACGTCGCACAACTGCAGGCCGCGCTGGTCGCCGAGGCCGCGCTCGCGCTGCGCGAACTCGCGGACTTCCTGCGGGAAGCAATCCAGCCCGTATCGATAGACGACTTACGATAAAGCCAGGTGACGGGCATTTCGGGCGGCGATATCGCAACCGGGCCGAACGTGTCGTAGATTACTGGCGAGTAGAACCCACTGGAAGGGCACTGATGCGAGAGTTCGAAGTTCCGGCTTCCTACACCATCCCGGACGATGCGAACAATTCCGACAACGTCTTCCGCTTCGGCGAGGAGACGCCGAACGCGGTGTTGTTCAACGTTCCGAACGGCAGCGGCGGCTGGAATGACGTCACGGCGGCACAATTCGCGAAAGCCGTCACCGGCGTCGCCAAGGGCCTGATCGCCTCCGGCGTCGAACTGGGCGACCGGGTCGCGATCATGGCGGCCACGCGATACGAGTGGACGCTGCTCGACTTCGCGATCTGGGCCGCCGGTGGCGTGACCGTCGCGATCTACGACAGCTCGGCCGCCGAGCAGGCCAAGTGGATCCTGCAGGATTCCGAGACCAAGCTGCTGGTCGTCGAGAACGACAAGCACAAGGCGACCATCGACGAGATCGACGCCGCGTCGCTGCCCGCTCTCGCCGAGACCCTGCAGATCGACAAGGGCGCCGTCGACACCCTCACCGAGCGTGGTGCCGACCTCGACGACGCCGTGGTGCACGAGCGCCGCAAACAGGTCGGCGCGGCCTCGCCCGCCACCCTGATCTACACCTCGGGCACCACCGGCAAGCCCAAGGGCGTGCAGCTCACCCACGCCAACCTGTGGGCCGAGTCGCGCTCGGGTGGCATCGAGCTCAGCGCGTTCGTCGCCGAGGGTCAGAAGACCCTGCTGTTCCTGCCGCTGGCGCACGTGTTCGCCCGCGCGGTCGCGCTGATCGCCTTCGATTCCAAGGTGACCATCCGCCACTCCTCGGACTGGACGACCCTGGTCGAGCAGTTCGGTGAGTTCAAGCCGGACTTCATCCTCTCGGTGCCGCGCGTGTTCGAGAAGGTCTACAACTCGGCCAAGCAGAAGGCGCACGACGGCGGCAAGGGCAAGATCTTCGACGCCGCCGCCGAGACGGCCATCGCCTACAGCGAGGCGCTCGAGAAGGGCGGCCCCGACCTGCTGCTCAAGCTCAAGCACTTCGTCTTCGACAAGCTGGTCTACAGCAAGCTGCGCGCCGCCCTCGGTGGGCAGTGCCTGGCCGCCGTATCCGGTGGTGGCCCCCTGGGCGCTCGCCTCGGCCACTTCTTCCGTGGCGTCGGCGTCACCATCTACGAGGGCTACGGCCTGACCGAGACCACCGCCGCGTTCAGCGTGAACACCCCCACCCACATCCGGGTCGGTTCGGTGGGTCGCCCGATCCAGGGCCACGCCGCCAAGATCGCCGAGGACGGCGAACTGCTGCTCAAGGGTTCGGTCGTGTTCGCCGGTTACTGGAAGAACGACGAAGCCACCGCGGAAGCGTTCGAGGACGGCTGGTTCAAGACCGGCGACCTGGGTGCCATCGACGCCGACGGCTTCATCACCATCACCGGCCGCAAGAAGGAAATCCTGGTCACCGCGGGCGGCAAGAACGTCTCCCCCGCCGTGCTCGAGGACTCCCTGCGCGCGCACCCGCTGATCAGCCAGGTGATGGTCGTCGGTGACGGTCAGCCGTTCATCGGCGCCCTGATCACCCTCGATCCCGAGGCCCTGCCGGGCTGGAAGGACCGCAACGGTGTCGCCGCCGACACCGCGATCGAGAAGCTGATCGAGAACGAGGCGCTGGTCGCCGAGATCCAGGCCGCCGTCGACGAGACCAACAAGAAGGTCTCCAAGGCCGAGGCCATCAAGAAGATCCGTATCCTCCCGGTCGACTGGACCCAGGAGACGGGCGAGCTCACCCCGAAGATGTCGCTCAAGCGCGCCGTCGTCATGAAGCAGTACGCCGGCGAGGTCGACAAGATCTACAGCTGACGTAGCTGAACAGAAAAGGCCGGTTGCTTTGTGCAACCGGCCTTTTCGTTGTTCTCGGTACGTTTCAGAACCGCTGGGCCGCGAATTGGGCTGCGGTGACGGTCATTCCGTTGACGCTGTAGAGGGTGTGCAGGGCATTGGGGTAGGCGAGCGGGGAACCGTCGCAGATGTTGTCGCCGTCGATGCACAGGTCGATGGTCTTGTTCCGGTAGGACGCGCCGATCGACAGTGCGGGCGCGGCGGCGTCACGCAGGAACCGTTCGGAAGGCTTGCCGAACAGCACGACGGCCGCGACATGCTCGGCCACCTCGCCCCGCATCGGCTCGGGCAGGTACTGCTCGTATTCCGGCGGCACCCCCTCGGGCACACCGGCACCCGTCGCGAACCCGGCCAGCGCCGCACCCTGCGAATACCCGCCGAGCACGATCCGCGTGCCGGGACAATTCGCCGCGACGAACTCCACCCGCCGCTGCGCATCGTCGATCCCGCGCACCACCGACTGCGCGAACCCGAGCCGATCCGCGAAATCACTACTGGCCGGATAGTCGACCCCGTAAACCCCCACCGACCGCCCACCGGCATTCGCCCGTAGCGCCTCGACAAAGGACATCCCGGTCACCCCGACCACCCCACCCGGCTCCGCGGTCCCCCGCGCGAACACCACTTCCACATCGGAACACGGCGCCGCGTAAGCGGACTGGATGGGCGATACCACTGGAATCGCGGCTGCCAGGACCACTGCAGACACGAATCGACGAAGAGAACGTGCTGTCATGCCGCGCAGACTACCCATCCCCGGACCTGACCAGCCCCGTTCCACCCCGACGCGCCGACCGGAGGTCGAGAACGCGCGGGACGGAGCGGACGAGTCGGTGTAGCCGACGGATCTACTCGGTGATCCAGCCGAGGTCGATGGCGTTCTGGTGCATGAAGTCCTCGACGGCGGGCAGGGTCAGGAACGACACCGCGTAGAGGACGACGAGGAGGGCGGCCGCGATGGTCCATTCGCGGGTCGGCTGCTCGACGGGAGCGCCGGGGAGGCGACGGTCTGCGGGGCGCGTTCGCCAGGACACGACGGCAAGGATCGTGAGCGTCAGGGGGAAGCCCCAGGATTGGATGCCGTCGCCTTCGATCAGGTGCACGACGACCGCACCGGACCACAGGAAGAAAGCGCCCGCGTAGGCCCATTCCTTTGCTCGCGGAAAGCCGGGGGCGAGGATCACGACTGCGGCGCCTACCTGCCAGGCGCCGAGCAGGTAGGCGAGGGAATCCGGGTAGCCCAGGTGTGCCAGCTGGATGTCTATCCATTCGATGCGCAGCAGGTTCCATACCGAGCCCGCGACCAGTTCGAACGCGATGAGGAAAGTGGTCGCCGGGTACGCGAACGAACGGATCCGCTCGGAGCGGTCGGCCGTGTTCGGGTCGATTGTCAGCGTGGACATTTCAGTACTCCTCGGGACGTGGTGTCGGCTATCCCTCCTCGACACCGCCGGGTCCCGAAATGTGACTCGCTGTGCTCCACCTCACAGTCAGGAGCTCTGTGTGGCGACTTCCGGTTTCGCCGCCGCCGACTTCGCGTGGCCGACGAACAGAGCCGAGGCGAGCACGCCCACGAGCAGGATCGCGGCGGGCAGCAGCATGGACTGGGCAAGGGACGTACTGAATTCGTCGACGACGTGCGGTGGGAGGGGGCCGGTGCTCGCGCCCTCACCGATGGGGGCGTCGCCACTGAGGCCGTTGGCGCTGAGCCGGGCGGCGATGAGGGCGCCGATGGCGGCGCTGCCGAGGACCGAACCGACCTGGCGGGTGGTGTTGTAGACACCGGCGCCCGCACCGGCCTGGGTGACCGGCAGGTTGTGGGTGGCGGTCGAGGCGAGCGGAGCCCAGATGCAGGCGTTGGCCAGACCGGCGAGACCGCCCACGATCAGGAACGCCACGATCGACGAATCCGGCTTCATCAGCACGGCGAAACCGACGATGGAGGCGGCGAACAGTGAGAAGCCTGCGGTCGGGATCAGGCGCGGCGGTAATCGGTCGGCGAATTTACCGATGAACGGCGCCGCGATACCGGTGACGATCGCCATCGGCGCGAACATCAGTGCCGACGCGGTCGGCGACATTTCCCGCACGCCCTGCAGATAGAAATAGGCGGGCACCATCATGGATGTGACGGCGGCGCCCATCGCGGCGATCGCCAGATTCGACAGGGCGAAATTGCGATCGGCGAACAAACTCAACGGCACCAGCGGTTCGCCGGTATTGCGCGCCTGATTGACGACGAACAGCACCAGCATCACCACACCGAACGCGATCAACGCCCAGATCCACGGCGCCCAATCCTGCGCGTTGCCTTCCTGGATACCGAAAACCAGGGCGAGCATGCCGATGCCGCTGAGCAGCACACCGACGAAGTCGAACTTGTGCTTGCTGGTCGGCAAGGCAGGTACCAGCCACATCGCCAGGCCGAACGCGATGACACCCACCGGCAGGTTCACGAAGAAGATCCATTCCCAGCCGAGCCCGTCGACCAGGACACCACCGAGGATCGGCCCGATCAGAGTCGCCAGACCGGCCACCGCACCCCACAGGCCCATCGCCGCACCGCGCCGGTCCGGTGGGAAGGTCCGGGTGATCACCGCCATCGTCTGCGGTGTCATCAGCGCGGCACCGATCCCCTGGGCGGCGCGCGCCGCGATCAGCATCCCGATGCTGCCCGACAACCCGCACCACAGCGACGCACCGGTGAACACCGCCAACCCGATCAGGTAGATGTTCTTCGGCCCGAATCTGTCCCCTAATCGCCCGGTGACCAGCAGGGGCACCGCATACGTGAGCAGGTAGGCGCTGGTCACCCAGATGACATCGGTGATATCGGTGTGGAACGCGCTCATGATCGCCGGATTGGCGACGGCGACGATCGTCATGTCCAGCAGGATCATGAAGAACCCGACCACCAGCGCGAACAGCGCCAGCCATGGATTGCGTTCGGTGGTCATCGATACGTCCTATCGAGGGATTGATCGGGTGACGATCCGGCCGTTCATGATCGTCGCACTGCCGAGCCTAGGCCTGGGCACCGACACGATGCCCGGTGAGCATCGCCTGCGCCCTGGATAAGCCCTTCTGGCTGGTCGAGGCTGCGGTACCGTTGGGAAATCTCGACAGGGGGAGTGGAAAATGAGTCATCCCATAGCTTTTCGTGCCGTTCGTGGGCTAGGGGTAGCGGTGGTGGCGCTGATCGCCGTGATACTTGTGCTCGAAACGGCCGGGGTCGTGGTGCGCTGGCTCGGCTACCGCTCGGTCGCCGGACGCTACGAGGGCACCGTGAGCAGCGCCGAGTACAACGCGGCCCGCGACATCATGATGCCGCTCGAGGTCGGCATGTGGCTGCTGTCGGTGCTGTTGATGTTCGTCACCTGGATCATCCTGGTGGCGTGGATGCTGCGGGCCCGAAACAACGCCCAGATGGTCTCGCCCGCACAGCATCACCTCTCCGCACCATGGGCGTTCTGGGGCTGGGTGGTACCGGTCGTCTCGCTGTGGTTCCCACCCCTGTTCCTGCACGACATCGCGAAAGCATCGAACCCTCAGCAACGCGGCACGCCCCTCGTGCCCCTGTGGTGGATCACCTGGCTCGCCGCCTGGATCACCTTCTGGACCGGCTCCGTCCTGACAGCCGCCGGCATCTCCGAGGATCACGACACCATCCAAACCCTGCGCGACGCCGAGGTCGACTCCCTGTTCACTTTCAGCCTCCTACGGACGGTCGCCACCCTCCTCTTCATCACCGCAGGAATCCTACTGTCGACCACCGTCCTCAAAGTCACCCGCACCCAATCCTTCTGGTCCCCGACACGCCTTTAGATCGTCGAGCGTCATCTGCGCCAATGCAGAGTGGCTTCGGTGACGGTGGGGTGGTGGCCGGCGAATGGTGTGCCGGATTCCAGGCTGTCGGCGAGGGTGGTGAAGAGGTGGGTGAGGGACGGCCATGATTCGCCCTCCGAGGCGCCGGTGGCGGTGTATTCGCCGATGCAGCCGGAGTGGTCGCCGGGGCGGGTGTCGAGGAACAGGGTGGAGCCGTCGCGGTCGGCGAAGGGGATGAATTCGGGGAGGAACAGTTCGCTGGGTGAACCTGCGGGTTCGGCGCTGAGGGCTGCCGGGTCGTAAGCGGCGGCGTACTCGGGGATCCGGTTTCGCTGGTCGTCGATGATCTCCAGCCACAACGCCCAGACGCGGTGGGCGCCGGACAGGGTGAGCAGGTCGTGGTCGGGCAGCAGGCGGGGTGGGAAGTTGTCGACGTGGTTGAACAGGACGGCGAGGTCGGCGGGGATGCGTTCCCACCAGCCGTGCGAGACGTCGGCGGGATCGTCGTCGTCGGTCGCCACGGGGGCCAGTGTCGACTCCACCCAGTTCTGGACGCGGGTCAGCGGGGCGGTCAGGGCGCGGGCGGGCGAGTCGGTCATAGTCGCCGGTCCCGCCGGGAGTGGGTCGGGTTCGATGCGGCGGCTCTGATCGGCATCTTTCGAGTATGGCGTCCGAAGTGGGCCGAATCGTGTTACGCGCCGCGCGAACCGGCCCGCTGTGATCTAGATCGGCGAGATCGTCCGCCGCTTGCCCGGCACCCGGTCGGGACGACGGGGCTGGACGCGGCCGAGCGCCTCGAGCAGCAGCTCGCGCGTGCGCGACGGCAGGACCACGTCGTCGATACCGAACCCGTCGGCGGCCAGCAGCGGGTCGATATTGGCCTGGAAGAGCTTGATGAGCTGGGTGCGGCGCTCGGCGGGGTCGGGAGCGGATTCGTAGTCGGCGCGGAAAGCCACGTCGACGGCGCTGTCGATCGGGATGGCGCAGATCTCGGCTGTCGGCCAGGCCAGCGACAGATCCGCGTCGACACTTCGCCCGCCGCCCATCACGATGTAGGCGGCGCCGTAGGCCTTGCGGGTGACGATGACGAAGCGGGGCACCGTCGCGTTGGCGAGTTCGTAGCCAAGGCGCGCGCTGCGCCGGACCAGGCCGGTTTCCTCGGCGGCGGTACCGACCAGGAATCCGGGCAGGTCGATGAGGATCAGCAGCGGCAGGCCGAACGCGTCACAGACGGCCACGAAATGGGCGGCCTTCTCACACGCCGCGCTGTCGAGCGCACCCGCCAGGTGCAGCGGCTGGTTGGCCACCACACCGACCGGGCGGCCGCCGAGGCGCACGAACGCGGTCACCACATTCGGCGCGTTGGTGCGTTTGAGTTCGAAGAGCGTGTCGCGGTCGGCCAGGGCCTCGATCACCTCGCGCACGTCGTAGCCCGCACGCAACGAGGCGGGCACGAGTGCGTCGATCTCACCTGCTCGATCGCCGGGTTCGAAGGGAGCCGTGCCCAGCACGGGAGCGCCGTCGGCCGACGGCGGAAGGTAGGACAGGTAGAGCCGGATGGCGTCGATGGCCTCGTGCTCGTCGTCGGTGACCACGTCGACGACACCGCGTTCGGCCTGGATGTCGGCGCCGCCGATCTCGTCGTTGGTCAGGGTCTCCCCCGTCGCGGCCTGCACGAGCGGCGCCGACGACATCCCGATGGTGCCGATCCCCCGCACGATGGTGACGAAGTCACAGCAGGCGGCGAGGTTGGCGGGCGCGCCGAAACCGGGGCCCATCATGGCCGCCACGATCGGGACGTACCCCGACAGATCGGCCAGCCGCATCAGCAGCCGCGAGCCCGGCGCGGCCAGTCGCGAGTCGAGCGCCTCCTGCATGCGGTGCCCGCCGCCGTCCATCAGCATGACGAGCGGGATCTTGTCCAGCAGTGCGCGTTCCACGCAGCGGTCGAGTTTGGCCATGCCGGTGGCGCCGTTGCTGCCGCCGAGCACGGTGAAGTCGAACGCGGCCAGGGCGAGCGGGCGGCCGTCGACGTAGGCGATGCCGGTGACCACGCCGTCACCGGGCGCGACCAACGGCGCGGCACCGGCCTGGGCGGGTCCGGGCCCGGCGAGCGCGCCGAATTCGTAGAAGCCGCCGTTGGCGAGCCGCGCGACCCGTTCGCGCGCGGTCAGCTTGCCGCGGGCGTGCTGTTTGGCGACCTTGTCGGCGCGCGCCTCGTCGGTGACCGCGGCATAGGCCTCGCGCACCCGTTCGATCAGCGGGTCCACCTGGGGATCTGTCACGGCACACCTTTCACCCACGACGGCATCGCTCGTTGCCGCGTCGGTGACGACCCTAGCGTTTTTGGCTCAGTGCCAATAGTCGATCCGGCTCAGAGACCGTGCGCGTTCAACCATTCGCGCGCGGCGTCGGCGGGCGCTGTTCCACCCTCGACCCGTCCGAGCAACTCGACCAGACCCTCGGTGGTCAGCTCGCCCGCCACGTAATTGAGCTTCTTCAGCCGCGCACGGTCGAAGATGCCCGAGCGGAACAGCGCGAGAACGTTCTGCGCGCGCAGGTCGTAATTCTTGTCGTCGAGGACCACGAAATCCTCGGTCGCCGCGACCGGACCCGACAGCACGGCGACCTGAACGTCCCCGCGGCGCAAGGCTTCGAACAGTTGCGCCGAGGACGGATAACGCACCGTCGCGGCGAAGGAACAGCCCTCGATGCGTGGGGGTTCGGTGGGCGCGAGCCCGGGCACCTCGACGAAGCCCGCCGTGACATTCGCGCACGTCAACGCCTCGATGGTGCGCACGTTGTCGCGGGCGGCGGTCTCCTGGGTGACCAGCAATAGCGCGCGCAGGTCGGTGCCGTCGGCGGCGTCCGACAGCGACAGTCCCTGTGGCAGTGCCGCATTCACGGCCGCGCCGACGTCGTCGGGCTTGCGCGCCGACGACGACGGATTCCACCGATCGAGCAGGGCGCCGTTGCGCGCGGGCAGGACGGCGATCCGCCCGGCGTCCAGATCCGCCACGGGCGCGGCGGACTCGTCGGCGACGGCTGTTTCCATGCCCGTGCGAGCCAGGGCCTGGGCGTAGATCTCGGCGAGCACCCTCGCTTCGGCCGAACCGTCGGCGCCGACCGTCACCACCGGGCCCGGTTCGTCACCGGCACAGGACGCGAGGGCGAAAACGCAGGTGGCGGCCACCAACACGGCCGCGCTCCGCCGCAGGGCGCCCGAGATCATCCGCCGACACCAACTTCCTGTCTTTGCCGTCAACCCCCGCAATTCGCCGCGACGCGGGGCAATATGAACACCCAGAATGTACCTGCGGCGTCCGCGCCGCACGCACAGCGCACTGCCCGCCTTTGCCGGAAGGACTCCAGTGAGAACCTCTGCACACCGACAATGTCGACCGGCACACCGCATGGTGGTGCGGATGGGCCGGATTCTGGCCGCCGCGGTGGCACTGGCCGCCGCCATGGTGGTGGCATCGTGCGCCGACTCCGAGCAGCAGCTGGCCCACGGCGATTGCGCCAGCGACGAATTGATCATCGGCTCGGCCGATTTCCCCGAATCCGAGACCGTGGCGACCATCTACACCGAGGTGCTGCGAATCAACGGCTTCAAGGTGGCGACGAAATTCGATTTCGGAAATCGTGAGGCCTATCTGCCCGCCGTCCGCCGGTGCGTCATCTCCCTGGTCCCCGAATACACCGGAAACCTGCTGCGGTACTTGAACAAAGACGCGACCGCGACCACCCCCGCCGAGGTGGATACCGCGCTGAGCAGAGCGCTCGGCGAAGACCTCGCCATCGCCACCCCCGCCCCCGGCCAGAATTCCGACGCGGTCGTCGTCACCCGGGCGACCGCGCAGCGCTGGAACCTCACCACCATCGCCGACCTCGCACCGCATTCGGCCGAGACGACCTTTGCCGCCAAACCCGAATTCGCCGATCGCCCCGGCGGCCTACCCGGCTTACGCAAGAACTACGGCCTCGATATCAGCGCCCAGAATTTCGTCGCCATCGCCGACGAACCGGAGACCGTACGCGCCCTGACCGACGGCCGGGTCACCGCCGCCGATATCTACACGACCTCGCCGGCGATCATCCAGAACGACCTCGTGGTCCTCACCGATCCCAAGAACAATTTCGCCGCCCAGAATGTGGTGCCGCTCTTCCATGCCGCCAAGAAGACCGACAAAGCCGTCGCGGTCCTCGACGCCGTGTCGGCCGAACTCACCACCGCGGAACTGATTTCCCTCAACACCGCCGTCTCCGGCGTCGCCAAGATCGAACCCAAGGCCGCCGCCCTCGCCTGGCTCACCGCCCGCGGCCTCGACACCCCGATCGCCTAGTCCATTCAGTCGTCGCCGAGCAGCGCACGCAGATGCGGATCGTCGGCGAGCACATCCCGCATCCGCGCGCGTTCACGAGTCCGCTGGGCCTGGGCGTGAATCCAGTCCTGCACCGCCTGCACGACGGCCACGTTCACCGGGATGCCGTCGGCCTCGGCCGCGTCGGCCAGCTGGGCTTCGACCTCATCGGGGAGCTGCACGGTGATCGTCTTCATCACCTCATGATCCCACCGTGCACCGGTAGACGACGGCGGCCCCGCTCCTAAGGGAGCGGGGCCGCTGGCGGTTGTGCGTTGCCGATCAGGCGACACCCTCACGGCGCGCGGCCTCGGCCACCGCTTCGGCGACGGCGGGCGCCACGCGCGGGTCGAGCGGGCTCGGGATGATGCGGTCGACGGCCAGTTCGTCGGCGACGACGTTGAAGATGGCGTCGGCGGCGGCGACCTTCATGCCCTCGGTGATGCGGCGAGCGCCCGCGTCCAGTGCGCCCTTGAACACGCCGGGGAAGGCGAGGACGTTGTTGATCTGGTTCGGGAAGTCGCTGCGGCCGGTGGCCACGATGGCGGCGTACTTGGCGGCCACCTCGGGGTGGATCTCCGGGTCGGGGTTCGACATGGCGAACACGATCGACTCGGGGGCCATGGAGGCGATGAGCTCCTCGGGGATGGTGCCCGCGGACAGGCCGAGGAACACATCGGCGCCGGCCAGCGCGTCGGCGGCGCCACCGGTCAGGCCGCGGGGGTTGCTGCGGGCGGCCAGATCGGCCTTCACACCGTTGAGGCCGTCACGACCGATGCTCACGATGCCCTTGGAGTCGAGCACGACCACATCGGGAACGCCCGCGGCCAGCAGGATGTTGGCGCAGGCCACACCCGCGGCACCGGCACCGGAGACGACGACCTTGAGCGCCGACATGTCGCGGCCCTGCTGCGCGGCGGCACCCTTGAGCGCGGCGAGCACCACGATGGCGGTGCCGTGCTGGTCGTCGTGCATGACGGGGCAGTCGAGCGCCTCGATGACACGGCGCTCGATCTCGAAGCAGCGCGGCGCCGAGATGTCTTCCAGGTTCACCGCACCGAAGCTGGGGCGCAGGCGGATCAGGGTCTCGACGATCTCGTCGGGATCGGTGGTGTCGAGCACCAGCGGGATCGAGTTGAGGCCCGCGAACTTCTTGAACAGCGCGGCCTTGCCCTCCATCACGGGCAGCGAGGCGCGCGGGCCGATGTCGCCGAGGCCGAGCACGGCGGTGCCGTCGCTGACGACAACGACGAGGCGATCGGTCCAGGTGTAAGTCTTGGTGAGGGCGGGGTCCTCGGCGATCGCGCGGCTCACCTGGGCGACGCCCGGGGTGTAGGCGATCGACAGGTCGCGCTGGGTTTCGAGCGGCGCGCTGAGCTCGACCGACAGCTTGCCGCCGAGGTGACCGGCGAAGATCTCCTCATTGGTGATAGCAGCGAGGCTGGCTGCGTCATCGGCCTGGGGCGCCGCGGTGGCATTCGGTGCGTCAGTCACAGGTGACACGATTTCACTCCTGCTCGAGTCGGGCTCAACCGGGGGACGGTTACCGCCGGGTTTTTCTGAAAGCCGGGTTTATCTGGAATACGGGATACATGACGCTCATCGGGTGCGCGGCCGCCCGCGTTTCCGGACGGAACCGGATGCGGGGCGCGACACTGAACCGCGGAGCGGAGCCGGACGGGTGGTCCGGGCGAGCAAACGGGTCGACCTTCGGCCACGACGGTGCGTCGCGAGGCGGACGGTCTCCAAAATCCCCGAACCCGGCGGTGGCAAGGGAAGGGAATTCGCACCATTCTGCCAGCCCGGCCGACCGGTTGCCAAACCGGTGCGGCGTGTCAACGAGCTGGGCGTCATCCGTCGAGCGTAGCCGTGTCGAATTGCCGTGGAGTTAGCGAAAACTCGCAGCACCGGTGCGGTCGCCGGTGAACAGTCACACCGTGACGGTGGTGTTCGCGGTGAGCTCGCCGCCGCGCGGATCGGGCCGCTGCTCCGGGCGCACCCAGACCTCGTCGAGCCCACCACAGCGCAACCGCAGCCGCCACTCGGCCAGCACATCGGGGTGGTCGATGCGCCGGTGGATGCCACGGCTCTCGGTGCGGGCGAGCGCGCTGTGCCCCGCCCACCGGGCGACGGCGAGCAGGGCGGCGGCCTCGCGGGCGCGCAACCGCTCGGCACCGGTACCGCCGAGCTCGAACCGGGCGCCGGGCCACATGGCGTCGAGTTCGGCGATGCTGTCGGTGAGGCTGTCGGCGCTGCGCCGGAAGCTGCGGCGCAACGGCAAGGTGTGTTCCTGGACGAGTCCGATCACCGAGCGCGGGTCGATGTGGGCGTGTGGGCCGAGTCCGGCGCCGGGCGCGGGCGGCAGGGCGACATCGTCACGGAAGGCGGTGGCCGCGCGGGCGGCGCCCTCCCCCGCCCAGCTACCCGAGGCGAGCGCCCAGGCGCCACGCAACCCGCCCGAGCACCCGGCAGCCCCGGCGACGACCTCACGACCGGCGACGCCGCCCGCGGCGAAGAGCCCGGGCACGGTGGTCGCGCAGTCGACGCCGGTGAGGGCCAGTCCGCCGGAGCCGCGCACGGTGCCGTCGAGCACCGCGCGCACCGGCACCCGGCCCGCCGCGTCGACCGCGCCTTGCCTGCGCAGCCAGTGCCCGACCACCTCGGGCACGTCGTCGAGCGCGGCGAAGACCCGCCTGCCGTCGGCGATGGCGGCCAGCGCCGCGGACGTGCGTCCCGGGAGCTCGGCCCCCGATTCGTCGTAGAACGTGGCGAAACGCACCGCGAGCCCACTGGCGATCGTGCGATGCGGGTGCACCCGGGCGAGCACCGGGGCCAGGACGTAGGCGCTGGAGAATTCCATGCCCGACAGCTCGGCACCGGCCTCCGCCGCCATCAGCAGACCGTCGCCGGTGTTCACCTCGGTGCCCGCGCCGCCGGACCCGAACGCACAGCCGCCGGTGGCGACGACCACCGCGCCCGCACGAATCGTCCAGCGCTGAAAGTTGTTGTGGCGCCGCACCCCTGCGGCGCCGACCACCCGTCCCGAGCGGTCGACGAGCAGGTGCAGGGCGGGGTGGTGATCGAGGATGCGCACACCGGCCTCGAGCGCGCCGCGACGCAGTCGGCGCAGGTAACTCGCACCGTCGAACCGGATCCGTCGCGGGTCGGTGACCTGCCTGCCCGACCAGTTCCGCAGCCGCTCGTGCGCCTCGTCGATGACGCGGTGCAGCCAGACCGGGTCACCGAGACCGCCGCCGCGCACCAGCGCGCGCTCCACGGCTTCGGCCCGCGCCTGACCCGGCGGAATGTCCCACACCGTCGTCGCGCCGTAGACACCCGGCCCACTCGAACCGCAGCGGCCCTTGTCGACCAGCACCACCCGCGCCCCGTGCGCGGCCGCGGAGACGGCGGCCCAGAGCCCGGCGGGTCCGCCGCCGAGAATCAGAACATCCGTCTCCAGGTTGCCCATACAGAGAGATATTCGGGCACAGTTCACCCTTCCGCAACCATTAGCGGACTGTCATCCCCACCACTGTGTCCACAGCAGGGCGCCGGTCATCACGAACACGACCGCCGACCCGGCCAGAGCCGCCGCCCCGCGCCGCCGATCCGCGACGATCTGCGCCCCGACGACGACCACCGTCACCAGTACATGCCACGTCAGGGATTCGCCTCCCGGCCCGGGAAAGTCGCGGCGCGCACCGATCAGCGCGGCACCGACGACCACACACAGCAACGCGACGACACCGCCCGCGACCACACCGCTCAGCGCCCGGACCGCCGTCACGAGGAGATCACCGGAACCCCGCTCGCCTTGCTGATCAATACCTCGAACTGTTCCGGATCGGTGCGGCAGGCGCCGATCTCGATGGTCTTGTTGCTGCCGTGGTAGTCCGACGATCCGGTGCGCACCAGGCCGAGCTCGCCGGACAGCTCGGTGAGGACCGCGCGATCGGCGTCGCTGTGATCGGGATGGTCGATCTCGAGGCCGGTGAGACCGAGCCCGGCCAGGTTCCTGATCTCGTCGAGCGCGAGCAGCCTGCCGCGTTTGCGGGCCCGCACATGGGCGAGCACGCTCACCCCGCCCGCGTCGGCGATGAGCTGCACCGCGCGCGGCAACGGCGTGTCCACCTTCTCCGCGTAGTACGGCCCGTGCGGGGCGAGCAGGTCGACGAACGCGGCGTCGACACTGGCCACCACACCCGCCGCGACCAGGGCCCGCGCCAGATGCGGACGCCCCGCGGCCGGTCCGGCACCGGCCAGCACGGCCTCGGGATCGATCGGGAGACCGTCGGCCACCATCAACTCCGCCATGGCACGCACCCGCGCGATGCGCTCGGCCCGCAATCGTTCACGTTCCTCGGCGAAACCGCGGTCGGCCGGGTCGAACAGGTAGGCCAGCAGATGTACCGGAACGGGAAAACCGTCCTCCCCCATGCCCGTACACGACATCTCCATCCCGCGTACCAGTGTGAGTCCCGGCGGACGCGCCGCTTCGGCCTCGGACCACCCGCCGGTGGTGTCGTGGTCGGTGATCGCGACGACGTCGAGCCCGGACGCGGCGGCGTGGCGAACCAGTTCGGCCGGGGTGTCGGTGCCGTCGGAGGCGGTGGAATGGGTATGCAGGTCGATGCGCACACACTCAGTCTTACAGTGCGGTGTCGGCCGGTGTGCGGCCGTCGACCTGCCCGTAACATCCGGGTGTGCCTTCCTTCCCGTCACTGCCGAACTTTCACAAGACGGGTCGTGCCGCGGCGACCGCGCGGCCACGGGTACCGGTGCCGACGGCACGCGCCATCGTCGACTGCGGTGTCTATGTCGACGGCAAGCGGTTACCCGGCCGCTTCACCCCGCAGCAGGCGCTGGCGGAGGCGCGCGGCACCGACTCGGGCTTCGTCTGGGTCGGCCTGCACGATCCCGACGAGACGCAGATGAACGACATCGCCGAGATCTTCGGGCTGCATCCGCTGGCCGTCGAGGACGCCGTGGTCGGGCGTCAGCGCCCCAAGCTGGAACGCTACGACGACACGCTGTTCCTGGTGATGCGCACGGTCAGCTACGTGGAACACGATATGCACGCCATCAGCGAGATCGTGGAGACCGGCGACATCATGGTCTTCACCGGCCCGCATTTCGCGATCACCGTTCGCCACGGCGAGCACACCGGCCTGTCGGGCGTGCGAAGGGGACTGGAGGGTCATCCCGATCAGCTGCGGATGGGTCCGCCCTCGGTGTTGCACGCCGTGGCCGATCACGTGGTCGATTCCTATGTGGAGACAACCGAATCCATCGAGGAGGACGTCAACGAGATGGAGGAGGCGGTGTTCACGCCGAACTCCAAGGTGGGCATCGAATCGATCTATCAGCTCAAACGCGAGGTCGTCGAGCTGCGCCGCGCGGTGTCACCGCTCGGTGTTCCGCTGGAGCGGTTGGTGAACAATCAGGACTTGCCGGTACCGACCGAATTCCGGCGCTACATGCGCGATGTGGCCGACCACCACGTCAGCGTCAACGAGCAAATCGCCTACTTCGACGAGGCGCTGAGCAGCCTGGTCAACGCCGCGCTCGCCAAGATCAGCGTGCAGCAGAACACCGATATGCGCAAGATCTCGGCGTATGCGGCCATGGCGGCGGTGCCGACCATGATCGCGGGTGTCTACGGCATGAATTTCGACTACATGTGGGAGCTGCACCAGCGGTGGGCTTATCCGGCGGTGGTCGCGCTGATGGTTGTGCTGTGCGCGTTGCTGTTCCGCAGTTTCCGTCGCAACAAGTGGCTCTAGAGGTTCACCGCACCGCGACCGGGATCGCGCACGTCGATACCCGCCTCGGCCCACGCGTCCCGCAACGCCTGCGCGCCGCGCACCCGCACCCAGGCGGCCTCGGTGGCGGTCACCGGTGTGACGCTGAGGTAGCGCACCGGTTCGGCCGGTTCGGGCAGCACGATCTCGGGCACCTCGCTTTCGCCGAGCAGCACCGCGGTGAAAGGACCGTTCTGCCACAACGGTTCACCGAGATCGAGCAGCGCGTCGGCTTGCAGCACAACGCCTTCCACCGACGGCGTGGCGACGAGCACGCCGAGTGACCGAACCAGGCCCGCCTGCGGCCCGGCAGCGGCCAGCAGGGTGAGCACGAGTTCGGCGCGGGGGCCACGGACCGGATCGGCGAGCAGGTCGGCCGGATCGCCCATCGGATGACGCGACCCGCCGAGCGTCGCGTAGTGCACCACACCGTCACCGGGGATGCGCAGGATCTCGATCGGTTCCAGCCCGAGGAACGTCACCGACGCGGAGTCCACACCGGCGCGCTCGACCTCGTAGTGGTCCAGCACCGCGGTGCGGACCGAATTCACCACATCCATTGCGTCACAGCGCCAATCGGGCCAACATGTCGCGGGCGCGTTCGGCGGTCTTCGGGTCGCACAGCACGTCGTAGCGACCGGCGACCAACTGCATGGTCGACGCGAAGTCGCGCTGCCCCTTGGTCGCCGCGTAGGGAATGGACGTGGTGATGACACCGAACACGATGCCGCCGAGCAGACCGACGACCAGCGGACCCAGCGCCCCACCGGTGGTGGTGAACAGGCTGAGCAACAGGCCGAGGAAGAGGCCGAGCCAGGCGCCCGACACCACACCACCGCCGATGACCTTGCCCCAGGTGAGCCGGTACAGCACCCGCTCCACCTGCATCAGGTCGACGCCGACGATGGTCACGTCCTGCACCGGGAACTGGTTGTCGGCCAGGTAATCGACCGCGCGCTGCGCCTCGGCGTAGGTCGGATACGACCCGACCGGCCAGCCCGACGGCGGCGTCGGCAACGCCTGCCGCCCGCGGTTCGAGTTGCCCAAGGGATTCGTCATAGTCCCATTCTGCTATTCCTGGCCGGGTTGTGGCGGAGTGAAACGGGTGGTCCTGCTCATTCCGGCGGCGCGGCCCTTCTCTGCTATGACCTGTGCCATCTTGGCGGAGGCCTCGTCGATCATCTCATTGCCGAGCATCACCGCGCCACGAGCACCACCGGCGGCCGAGGTGTGGAAGGCGTAGGCCTCGAGGATCAACTCGGCGCGGTCGTAGTCCTCCTGGCGCGGGCTGAAGATCTCGTTGGCGGCGTCGATCTGGTCCGGGTGCAGCACCCATTTGCCGTCGAAGCCGAGCGCGGCGGTGCGCGCGGCGGCCCGGCGGAAACCGTCGACATCGCGAACCTGCAGGTAGGGGCCGTCGATGGCCTGTAGGCCGTGAGCGCGGGCGGTGAGCAGGATGGTCATCAGGATGTGGTGGTAGGCATCGCCGGTGTCGTAGCCGGGCGGCTGTTCACCGACGACCAGGGTGCGCATATTCAGGCTCGCCATGAAATCGGCGGGACCGAAGACCAGGGCCTGCACACGGGGGCTTGCGGTGGCGATCTCGTCGATATTGCGCAACCCCATGGCGTTTTCGAGCTGCGGTTCGATGCCGATGCGCCCGACCTCTAGTCCGCACACCTTCTCCAGCTGGGTCAGCAGCAGATCCAGCGCGCGCACCTGGCCCGCGTCGGTGACCTTGGGCAGCAGGATCGCGTCGAGCTCGCGGCCCGCGCCCTCCACCACCGTGATGACGTCGGCGTAGGTCCATTCGGTCGTCCAGTCGTTGACCCGGACCACCCGCAGCTGCTCGCCCCAGCCCGGTTCGTGCAGGGCGGCCACGATATTGGCGCGCGCCGACACCTTCGCCTCGGGCGCGACCGCGTCCTCCAGATCGAGGAAGACCTCGTCGACCGGCAGTCCCATCGCCTTGTGGATCATCTTCTGGCTACTGCCTGGCACGGCGAGCACCGAACGGCGGGGCTTCATGGGAGCACGCTCCTTACTACTAGCCTGAGGTCATGGCAACCACCAGGGTGTACGTCGCCCGGCTCGCCGGCCTGACAGTGCTGGGTCCGGACGGGGAGTCTATCGGCCGGGTCCGGGACGTGGTCGTCGCCGTCCGGTTCGGGCGGCAACCGCCGCGCGTGCACGGTCTGGTCGTCGAGTTGCCCACGCGCCGAAGGATTTTCGTGCCGATGCTGCGGGTCACCGCGATCGAGCCGGGCGTGGTGACGCTCAATACCGGAACCGTGAGCCTGCGCCGGTTCGCCCAGCGCGCGGGCGAATTGCTCGCGCTGGCCCAGATCGTCGACACCCGGGTACACGTGCACGACCCGGACCTGCCCGATCTCGAGGACGTCGACGTGTTCGTCGCCGATCTCGGCATCGAGCAGACCCGAACCAGGGACTGGGTGGTCGGCCGGATCGCGGTGCGCGGACACCGGCGGATCGGGCGCAGACGGACCGTGCACGTGGTCGACTGGTCGTCGGTGAGCGGCCTGACACCGGCCGCCGTCGGCAGGCCGGGCCAGGATGTCACCGCGCTGCTCGCCCAATTCGAAGGACTGCGCGCCGCCGACGTGGCCAACCGGTTGCGCGAGCTACCCGAGAAGCGCCGGGTGGAGGTGGCGATCGCCCTCGACGACGAACGCCTCGCCGATGTGGTGCAGGAACTGCCCGACGACGACCAGGTCGACCTGCTCGGCCACCTCGAGGTCCGCCGGGCCGCCGACGTGCTCGAGGCCATGGACCCCGACGACGCGGCCGACCTGCTGGGCGAACTACCCGAGAGCGAAGCCGAATCGCTGCTGGCCCTGATGGATCCGGAGGAGTCCGAACCGGTGCGCCGGTTGCTAGCCCACTCCCCCGACACCGCGGGTGGCCTGATGACCACCAAACCAGTCGTCCTCAGTCCGTCGACCACGGTCGCCGAGGCGCTGGCCCGCGTCCGCGATCCCGATCTCACCCCGGCCCTTGCCTCGATGGTCTTCGTCGTCCGCCCGCCCACGGCTACCCCGACCGGTAGCTACCTGGGCTGCGTGCACATCCAGCACCTGTTGCGCGAGCCCCCGGCACACCTGGTGGGCGGCATGGTCGACACCGACTTGGCCGCCCTGACCCCCGAACTGCCGCTCTCGGCGGTCACCCGCTACTTCGCCACCTACAACCTGGTCTGCGGGCCGGTGATCGACGACGAGAACCACCTGCTCGGGGCGGTCACCGTCGACGACGTCCTCGACCATCTGCTGCCCGAGGACTGGCGCGAGGAGGAGACCCCGCCGCTCGAACAGACCGAGCCGACACCGATCGACACCGACGGGAGACCGGCATGAGAGGTCAGCGCCTCGAGGCATCAGCGGAGCAGCCGAAAGGACACGCGTGAGCGAGAAGAACCTGGCCAGGCAGCGGCTGGAGACACCGGGCGGTACCCGGCTGCGTTTCGACTGGGACTCCGAGGCGTTCGCGCGCAGCAGCGAGCGGGTCGCCCGATTCCTCGGCACCGGGCGTTATCTGGCGATCCAGACCATCATCGTCATCGTCTGGATCCTGCTCAATGTCTTCGTGGTGGCGCTGCGCTGGGACCCGTACCCGTTCATCCTGCTCAACCTGGCCTTCTCCACCCAGGCGGCCTACGCGGCGCCGCTGATCCTGCTCGCCCAGAACCGGCAGGACAACCGCGACAAGGTCTCGCTCGAGGAGGACCGCACCCGGGCCGCGCAGACCAAGGCCGACACCGAGTTCCTCGCCCGTGAGCTGGCTGCGCTTCGCCTCGCCGTCGGCGATGTCGCCACCCGCGACTACCTCCGGCGCGAATTGGAAGAGATCAAGGAAATGCTCGACGGCGCGCCGAAGGCAGAGACGAAGCGAAAAGGCACCCGCAAGAAAACCTCCGGTCAAACGCCGTCTCCGCCCCCGGTTTCGCCTGGTGCTCCAGATGAGTAACCGGAAATGCTCTGTAAGTACCTGACCGATGGGTAACCTGGATCACGTTGTTCCGGGCGGGCCGGAGGGGGGACTCTGCGGCGCCGCTGCTTCGACGTAAAGGGTTGGTGTGGCCGCAATGCGAATCTCTGCTCCGATAACTATGTCGGCCCTTGTCGTCGCGGGACTCGTCGCGTCGGGGTCGGCCGCGCACTCGTCGAACCCGAGCACCGCGCCGAGCGCGCCGGAGGCCTTGCTCGCCGCGAACAAGAGCACCACCGACCACAAACCCGATAGCGATCCGTCCGAAATCGTCGGCCTGCTACCGGTGACCCAGGAGGCGCCGCGCAAACTGCGCGCGCTGAGCCCCTCGGCCAACAGCCTGGCCCCCTTCGCCGGAACCGTGCCACTGCAATCGATTTCACTACCGCCCGGCAGCGGCACGCTCGGCATCCCCGAGATCGTGCTCGCCGCCTACCGCAATGCCGAACTGGCCATGCAGACCGCCCAGCCCGGCTGTGGGCTCACCTGGAACCTGCTGGCGGGCATCGGCCGCATCGAATCCGGGCACGCCAGCAGCGGGCGAACCGACGCCGCGGGCACCACGACCACACCCATCTTCGGACCCGCGCTCGACGGCACCCTGCCGGGTAACGAGATCATCAAGGAGGCCGACGGCGGCTTCGTCCGCGCCGTCGGACCCATGCAGTTCCTGCCGAGCACCTGGGCGCACTACTCGGCCGACGGCAACGGCGACGGCACCGCCGACCCGCACAATGTCTTCGACGCCGCCCTCGGCGCGGCCAAGTACCTGTGCTCCGGCGGGCTGAACCTGCGCGACGCGGCGCAGGAACTGCGTGCCGTCCTGCGCTACAACAACTCGATGTCGTACGCGGCCAATGTGCTCAGCTGGTCGGCGGCCTACCGCACCGGTGGTGCGCCGAGCCAGGTGTCGATCTCGCCCGACATCGTGCCGCCCGGCAGCGCGCCGACCGTCGCGCCGAACGTGCTCGCGGCCGACGCACCCGTCACGGCGGCACCGCCGTCGACGACGAACCAATTGCCACCCAACACACCGAAGGTCACCACGCCGACCCAGGTGATGATCACACTGCCCGGCTTGCCGCCGATCCCCTGCGGCATCTTCTGCCCCGCGCCCGTCGCACCCGGCCCCGAGGTGTGTGTGAACGAGCCGCTGCCCGCGCAGATGCCCAACCCCATCGCACCGGCGCCGCAGACGTTCGGTGCCGAGGTGCAACAGAATCCGGCACCACAGGATCCGGCCGCCGCTCCCCCGCAGCCCGGTGAGCGCACCGAGCAGGCGACGTGCACCCCCGCCGAACAGCCCGCGCCCGCCGACGCACCGGCGCCCGCACCGGCCGAACCGCAGAAGACGCCGGAGCCGGGCATCGCGCCCACCGAGGAGCCCGCACCGCCCGCCGCGCCGGCGCCTGCACCGCAGCCCGCAATCACGTTGCCGTTCAACATCGTTATCCCGCTGCCGCCCGCCCCGCCGGCCCCCTAGAAATCAAACGAAATTCAGATCACGGAGGGGTAACAAAAAGGTCTCGGGTGCGGTAATCTCGGCTCATGGGTCGTCATCGTAAACAGCCTGCAACGACGGTTCGACGTAGTTCGATCATCGCGCTCACCGGCTTGGTTCCGGCCGGACTCGTGGCCGTCACCGCCGCCGCCACCGACACGACCACCGCCGAAATGGCGGCCGTGGAGCACGATCTGCCCGAGCTCGACACCGAGACCGGTCCCGAGTTCGCCGCCGCACCGCAGGCCGAAGTCGCCGCAGTCGCCGAGGTCGTCCACGCCGAGGCCAAGCAGTCGCGATCGGCCACCCCCGAGGTGAAAACCGTTGCGCTGTCCGGTGATCGGGTCGCCTCCGACCTGCCCGCCGGACCACTCGGCATCCCCGGCATCGCGGTGGCCGCCTACCAGAACGCCGAACAGCAACTGGCCGTGGAGAATCCGCACTGCGGCATGTCGTGGTCGCTGCTGGCGGGCATCGGCCGCGTCGAATCCACCCACGCCTTCGGCAAAGCCGACGCCGACGGCAACCCGATCAAGGCCGTCTACGGTCCCGTTCTCGACGGCAGCCTGTCGGGCAACAACGTCATCCACGACAGCGACGGCGGCACCCTCGACGGCATCGGCGGCTACGACCGCGCCATCGGCCCCATGCAGTTCCTGCCCGAAACCTGGGAGCGCTACGCCGCCGACGGCAACGCCGACGGCATCGCCGACCCGCAGAACCTCTACGACGCCGCCCTCACCGCGGGCAAGTACCTCTGCGACGGCGGCCTGAACATGCGCGACCTGTCCCAGCAGTCCAAGGCCATCCTGCGCTACAACAACTCCATGGCCTACGTCGCCAATGTGATGGCATGGTCGGGCTCCTACTCCAGCGGCCTCGCCCCCAAGCCCCAAGACCTCCCGCGCATCCACTGAGCACGCGCCCCACACCCGGCCGGGAAACCGGTGCAGCCTAATATCGGACATATGGCAGTGATTACGGAAGCGGATGTGCGGGCGGCGCTCGCGAAGGTCGACGATCCGGAGATCCGCAAGCCGATCACCGAGCTCGGCATGGTCAAGAGCATCGCCATCGCCGACAGCGGCGACGTGCATGTGGAGGTGTACCTCACCACCTCGGGCTGCCCGCTGCGCACCGAGATCATCCAGCGCGTCACCAAGGCCGTCGCCGACGTGCCGGGTGCGGGCGCGGTGACCGTCGATCTCGACGTGATGAACGACGAACAGCGCACCGAACTGCGCAAATCGCTGCGCGGCGACTCCGCCGAACCGGTGATCCCGTTCGCCCAGCCCGGCTCGCTCACCCGCGTGTACGCGGTGGCCTCCGGCAAGGGTGGCGTCGGCAAGTCCAGCGTCACCGCCAACCTGGCCGTCGCGCTCGCGGAACGCGGTCTGTCGGTCGGTGTGCTCGACGCCGACATCTACGGTCACTCCATCCCGCGCATGCTCGGCACCGACGCCAAGCCCACCCAGGTGGAGCGGATGATCATGCCGCCCGTCGCCCACGACGTGAAGATGATCTCGATCGCGCAGTTCACCCAGGGCAACACGCCCGTGGTGTGGCGCGGTCCGATGCTGCACCGCGCGCTGCAGCAGTTCCTGGCCGACGTGTTCTGGGGCGACCTGGACGTGCTCCTGCTCGACCTGCCGCCCGGCACCGGCGACGTGGCGATCTCCATCGCCCAGCTGATCCCGAGCGCCGAGATCCTGGTCGTCACCACCCCGCAGATCGCCGCCGCCGAGGTGGCCGAACGCGCCGGTGCCATCGCCCTGCAGACCCGTCAACGGATCGCGGGCGTCGTCGAGAACATGTCCTGGCTCGACCTGCCCGACGGCTCACGCATGGAGCTCTACGGTTCCGGCGGCGGCCAGGTGGTCGCCGACCGCCTCACCCGCGCTGTCGGCTCGACGGTGCCGCTGCTCGGCCAGATCCCCATCGAGCAGGCCCTGCGCGAAGGTGGCGACGCGGGCACCCCGATCGTGCTCTCCGATCCGGAGAACCCGGCCGCCGTCGCCCTGCGCGGGGTGGCCGACAAGCTCGCCGTCCGCAAGCGCGGCCTGGCGGGGATGTCGCTCGGCATCGACACCACGCGCCACCTCTGACCGCTCCCGCCGATTCGGGACTTGTCGGTGGGCTTGCCTAGTCTGAGGGCATGCTGACGCTGCTTCTGTATGTGCTCATCGTCGGGTTGGTCGCGGCGATGTTGTTTCTCGTCGCCAGTGCGGTGTTCGGCCGGTCGGAGGAGCTCGGGCCGTTGCCGCAGGGCACCACCGCTACCGTGCTGCCCGCCGAGGGCGTCACGGGGGCGGATGTGCGCGCGTTGCGGTTTCAGCAGGTGGTGCGCGGTTACAAGGCCGGTGAGGTCGACTGGGCGCTGGAGCGGTTGGCCGAGCGCATCGACGAACTCGAGTTCGAATTAGCACAGATGCGGCAGTGGCAGGCGCAGGTGACAGCGGGTCAGGAGCAGCGGTGAGCGAGCTCGTCGACGACGGGCTGGTCCGCTGCGACTGGGCGACCGGCTCCCAGCTCTACCGCGATTACCACGACCACGAATGGGGCAAGACCCTCCACGGCGACGATGCCATGTTCGAGCGGCTGTGCCTCGAGGCGTTCCAATCGGGACTGTCCTGGATCACCATCCTCCGCAAGCGCCCGGCCTTCCGCGCTGCCTTCGCGAACTTCGAGATCGCCAAGGTCGCCGAATTCGACGACACCGACCGGGCCCGGCTGCTCGCCGACGCCGGGATCGTCCGCAACCGCGCGAAAATCGACGCGGCCATCGCGAACGCCCGGGTTGCTCGCGACCTGCCGACAGGCCTCGACGAGCTGGTGTGGTCGTTCGCACCCGAGCCACGCCCGAGGCCCGCGACCATCTCGGATGTGCCCGCCACCACACCCGAATCCATTGCTCTGGCAAAGGAATTGAAGCGCCGTGGCTTCGCTTTCGTCGGCCCGACCACGGCCTACGCACTGATGCAGGCGACCGGCATGGTGGACGATCACCTGGCCGTTTGCTGGGTGCAAGCCGTACCGAAAGGAACCGACTCCGGAGTCAGATTTGCTACTCAGGTGTCCGCCCGAGTCGGCAATAGGGAAGAATAGGACCGGTGTGGCCCGCCGAACACCCGGCGGACCAGAGAACAGTAGTGCGCACTCCACCGCGCAGATCTGGAGGGAGCAGAGGATGGCGGCCATGAAGCCCCGTACCGGGGACGGTCCCCTCGAGGCAACCAAGGAAGGTCGTGGAATCGTCATGCGGGTTCCACTCGAGGGTGGCGGGCGTTTGGTCGTCGAACTCACACCGGACGAGGCAGCGGCCCTCGGTGACGAACTGAAGAGCGTCACCAGCTGACAGCCCTGACCGAGATCGCCGCACTCCTGGCCTGCCCGGAGTGCGGCGACACCCTGCAGCCCGGCGCAGGCGCACTGCGGTGCGGCAACCGGCACAGCTTCGACATCGCCCGCCAGGGTTACGTCGGCCTGCTCACCGGCGCTTCGACGAAAATGACCGGCGACACCGCCGCGATGCTCGACGCCCGCGCGGCTTTCCAGGGTGCTGGCCACTTCGCGCCCATCGCGAACGCCGTCGCCCAAGCTTTCCGCTCCGCGCACTCCGCTGGACACACGCCGTCCGCGGCTCATCACTTCGACACGCTGGACAGTGCGCGGCCGCATGGCGCGCCCACGCTGCCGAGCAGCACCGCACCGCCCAGCAGCGCCGCATCGCCGAACGGCCCCGCATCGCCGAGCGGCCCCGCATCGCCGGACCGCCCCGCATCGCCGGCCGACGCCGGATCGCTGGGGGGTGCGGTGCTGGAGATCGGGGCCGGTACCGGGTACTACCTGGGCGAGGTCCTCGACGCGCATCCGGGTCTCCTGGGCATCGCGCTCGATGTCGCGAAGCCTGCTGCTCGTCGCGCGGCTCGTGCGCATCCGCGGCTCGCGTCGATCCTGGCCGACGCCTGGCGTGGTCTGCCGGTCCGCGATGGCGCTCTCACCGGGGTCTTGTCGGTCTTCGCGCCGCGCAACCCCGGCGAGGTCGCGCGTGTGCTCGCACCCGGCGGACGGTTCGTCGTCGTCACGCCCACTCCACGGCATCTGGGCGAGTTGATCGAGCCGCTGGGTATGGTCCGGGTCGACCCCGACAAGGAGCGTCGGCTCGATGACGCGCTGTCGGGGGCCTTCACCCGCATCGATCACGCCGTGGTCGAATTTCCCATGAAGCTGTCGCGTGGCGACGTGACCAATGTGGTCGCTATGGGCCCGTCTGCCTTCCACACCACCGCCGGGGACGACCCGCGCATCGCCGGTCTTGCCGATATCACCGAGGTCACCGCTTCGGTCACCGTTGCGCGGTACGCACCTGTGGGCTGAGTGCGGACAACCCCTCGGTGTTTTGTGCACCACGGAGGTGTTGGGCTGTGTTGTTGGAGCGCTGGCGCGCTCGAGCGCGGCCCCTGGGGGGCCGCGCGAACAGCGCTCGAGACTTGCGCTTCGCGCGTGCGCTTCGAGCGCTGTTCGCGCGGCCGGGCCGCTACGCCGCTTCGCGGCGATCCCTCCTCGAGGTCGGGATGTGCGGGGCTGGGAAGGCTGTCATGGCGGACTGAATGTGCTCGTCAGGGGGTGCTGCCGTTGACCGGTGTCAGATCCTCGCCGTCGACGTCTTCGTCGGTGAA
Source organism: Nocardia sp. NPDC050413 (assembly GCF_040655475.1). Taxonomy (NCBI): domain Bacteria; kingdom Bacillati; phylum Actinomycetota; class Actinomycetes; order Mycobacteriales; family Nocardiaceae; genus Nocardia; species Nocardia sp. NPDC050413. The sequence goes on from NZ_JBFAJZ010000005.1 coordinate 131,173, forward strand.
GGCGGGCGGTTCGCCCTTGGCGGCGGTTGAGCGGGCTGGGCGGACGGCCTTGTAGCCGACGTTGCGGACCGTGCCGATCAGGGATTCGTATTCGCTGCCGAGTTTGGCGCGGAGGCGGCGGACGTGGACGTCGACGGTTCGGGTGCCGCCGAAGAAGTCGTAGCCCCAGACCTCTTGCAGCAGTTGGGCTCGGGTGAAGACCCGGCCTGCGTGCTGGGCGAGGTACTTGAGCAGCTCGAATTCCTTGTAGGTGAGGTCGAGCGGGCGGCCTCGCAGGCGGGCGGTGTAGGTGCCTTCGTCGATCACCAGTTCGCCGAGAGTGATCTTGCCTGTGTTCTCGGGGCTGGCCACGCCGCCGTTGCGGCCGACGAGCAGGCGCAGGCGCGCGTCGAGTTCGGCGGGGCCGGTGCCGGGGAGCAGGATGTCGTCGAGTCCCCAGTCGGCGTTCACCGCGACCAGTCCGCCCTCGGTGAGCACGGCAACGACCGGCACCGACGAACCGGTGCTGCCGAGCAGCCTGCACAGTCCGCGCGCGGCGGCCAGATCGGTCCGGGCGTCGACCAGCGCGACGTCGGCACTACCGGCCTCCAACAGGGACGACACCTCGGTCGGCGCGGGGCGGACGTTGTGCGCAAGCAGCGTCAACGAGGGCAGCACCGCATCCGGGTTGGGGTCGGAAGTCAGTAGGAGCAGCTCCACCGGGCCCTCCTCCTATCTCGTGTCTGCGCGACGAGAGCAGCCGCACAGCTACGTCGCCGAAACACAGGGTTAGTCGGTGCAACATTAGCGCGTCACAGGCCATGACCTCGCAACACGGGCACACTTACGAGTGTTCGGCCGATACCCGGGCACCCGGCACCCACCTGCGTGGGCGCTACTCTCACCTCATGCGCAAGCTGATCATCGGGCTGCTGTGCCTGGCCGGGTTGGCGGTGGTGATCGATTTCGGCGCCGCCGCCTACACCGAGTACCACGTGTCGCGACAGCTGCGGGCGGGCACCGACCTGTCGGCCGATCCCGAAGTGACCTTCCACGGTTTCCCCTTCACCGCCCAGGCCCTGGCCGGGCGCTACGACAACGTGGCGATCCGGGCCCGCAGCATGCGCCCGGACATCCCCGGCGAGATCGGCATCGAGGCCACGCTGAACGGTCTGCACGCACCTGCCGGTGAGCTGCTCGACGGTGCGGCGCGCTCGGTGCAGGTCGACCGGGTCGACGCCCGCATGCGCATCGAACCCACCGAGCTCGGCAGGCTCTTCGGCATCCCCGACCTGCAGGTCCACACCCGTCCGGCCGACAAGTCCGACGGCACGGGCGGTTCGGGCGGTTCCGGCATGACCACCGGTGGCGCGCTCGTGCTCACCGGCACGCTGCCCACCGCGCCCAACGGGCGCATCCTCGGCGCGGGTGTCACCCCGTCGAGCTCGGCCAAGCGCGTGCCGGTGCAGATCCAGGCCGACCTGCTGCTCGACGGCGACCTGGTCCGCATCCAGGCCACCGGCTTCTATCACGACAAGAACAGCGGCCCGGCCGACACCGCCAAGACCAGCGAATCGGAGATCCTCGAGGCCGATCGCGGGGCGGTGCTCGAGCGCTTCAGCCGTACGATCGATACCAAGGAGTTGCCCTTCGGCGTCCGGCCCACCGAGGTCGAGGCGCTGGGTGGGCACATCGTCGTCGAGGGCGTCGGCCGCAACGTCACCATCGACCTGGACCGATTGCAGCAACCATGATCGAACTCGCCGTACTCGCCGCCGTCGTGCTGGCCGCCGTCGCGGTCGGCCTGCTGCTGCGCCGCAACCAGGGCCGGGTCCGGCCCGCCACCCTCGACCCCGACACCGAACAGCGCGCCCGCCTGCTCGACGCGGCCGGTGTCTCCGGTTCGGCGCCCGCGGTGCTGCACTTCTCGGCCGACTGGTGCGGGCCGTGCGACGCCGTGCGCCGGGTCGTCGCGGGAGTCACCGCGGAACTGGCCGATTCGCCGAACGCACCGCGCGACATCGAGATCGACATCGACGCCGAACCCGCGCTGGCCCGCGAACTCAACGTGCTCTCCCTGCCGACGACCTTCGTCTTCGACGCCGAGGGCAAGGAGCGTTTCCGCATCTCCGGCGTACCGAAGGCGGGCGACCTGCGCACCGCCCTCGAGCCGCTCACGGTGTGACGTTGTCCCCGGTTTCCAGGGGGGCCTGCCCATTTCCCGGGAAGACCGGGTAAACTCTTCATCGTGCAAACCGACCACGAGCTGATGCTCACCCGACGCCGCACAGTTGACCTGTGTCGCCTCGGTGGTTGTTGCTGCCTGTGCCGCTGACCGGTCGGCTTCTCTCCCGAGATTCCTGACGCCGACCTCTGTTCGCCGCGCGAGTGATCGTTTCGATCCCCCGGCGAACTGGCAGATCCCACTGAATCGTCTCAGCGCAGGAGTTCGCACCATGACCTCGTTTTCTGATTCCCCACCCCGCGTCGATGTCCGCGGGCCGCGTTTCGTGGCCTGGGTGACGACAGGGGTGCTCGTCGCGGTGCTGCTGGTCGCGACCGTTTCCCCCGTCGCCGCCGCGATCCTCATCGGCCTGCAGGCCGTGGTTTTCGCGATCGGCGCGGCGGCCGGTCCCGCCAAGCACCCTTACGGCCGGATCTACGCGGCGTTCGTCGCGCCGCGACTCGGCCCGCCCACCGAGACCGAACCCGTGCCGCCGCTGCGTTTCGCGCAGGCACTCGGCTTCGTGTTCGCCGGTGTCTCCCTGCTGGGCTTCGCGCTCGGCTCCCCGATCGTCGGCGCGGTGTTCGCCGGCTTCGCCCTGTTCGCGGCGTTCTTGAACGCGGCGTTCGGGGTCTGCCTGGGCTGCCAGATCTATCCCCTGGTAGCCCGCTTCCGCCGGTCACCTGCTCCGGCACCGAACTGACCCACCCTGCACGTCTGTTGAAAGGAACAACATGGCTCGCTCCGATGTCCTGGTCTCCGTTGACTGGGCCGAAGAGAACCTCAACGCCCCCGGCGTCGTCTTCGTCGAGGTCGACGAGGACACCTCCGCCTACGAGGGTGGCCACATCGAAGGCGCCGTTCGCCTGGACTGGAAGAACGACCTGCAGGATCAGGTCCGTCGCGACTTCGTGAACCAGGAGCAGTTCTCCGACCTGCTCTCGGCGCGCGGTATCGCCAACGACGACACCGTGGTGCTCTACGGCGGCAACAACAACTGGTTCGCCGCCTACGCCTACTGGTACTTCAAGCTGTACGGCCACAACGACGTCAAGCTGCTCGACGGCGGCCGCAAGAAGTGGGAGCTCGACGGTCGTCCGCTCTCGCGTGACGCGGTCAACCGCCCGGCCACCCAGTACAAGGCCTCGGCTCCCGACCTGAGCATCCGCGCCTTCCGCGACGAGGTCATCGCCGCCATCGGCACCAAGAACCTCGTCGACGTGCGCAGCCCCGACGAGTTCTCCGGCAAGATCCTGGCTCCCGCGCACCTGCCGCAGGAGCAGAGCCAGCGTCCCGGCCACATCCCGGGCGCGATCAACGTGCCGTGGAGCAAGGCGGCCAACGAGGACGGCACCTTCCGTTCCGACGAAGAGCTCGCCGAGCTCTACAAGGATGCGGGCCTGGACGGCGAGAAGGAGACCATCGCCTACTGCCGCATCGGCGAGCGTTCCTCGCACACCTGGTTCGTGCTGCAGGAGCTGCTCGGCCACCAGAACGTCAAGAACTACGACGGCAGCTGGACCGAATACGGTTCGCTCGTCGGTGCACCTATCGAGTTGGGAGCGTAATCAATATGTGTGCAGCACCTACCCAGGGTCAGGCCATCCCGGCCGGCGTCGATGTGGAGAAGGAAACGGTCATCACCGGCCGTGTCCTGAGCACCGACGGTCAGCCGGTCGGCGGCGCGTTCGTGCGTCTGCTCGACGGCAACGGTGACTTCACCGCCGAGGTCGTCGCCTCCGGCACCGGTGATTTCCGCTTCTTCGCCGCGCCGGGTTCGTGGACCCTGCGCGCGCTGTCGGCGTCGGGCAACGGCTCGGCCGAGATCAGCCCCGAGGGCGCTGGCATCCACTCGGTGGACGTCGCGGTCGCCAAGTAAGAACCTCACAACGGCCCCGGTAGTTCCCGTGCGGGAACTGCCGGGGCCGTTTTCGTATCTTCGTTCCGGACTCGCTAGACTCCGAAACGTGGTCCTCTTCTTCGAGATTCTCCTCATCGCCGTGTCGATCCTCATCGGCTGGTTCGGCCTGTACGTCTTCTACCGGCTGTTCACCGAGTCATGAGCGGGCTCGCGAGCGAAGGTTCCGATCCGGCCGAGCGAGCGAGTGACGTGCAAGACGCTTCGGCACAGCGTCGCAGTGGCGACGAGGCGGTGAATGTCGCCGCCGAGCGTGCGAAAGAAACCGGGGTCCGAAACATTTCGGTCCTCGGCGGTCTCCCCATCCCCGAGGACACCGCGAATCTGCGCGAGGGTCCCGATCTGAACCACGCCATGCTCGCGTTGCTGCCGCTGGTCGGTGTGTGGCGCGGCGAGGGCGAAGGCCACCACCCCGCCGACGGCGACTACCGCTTCGGTCAGCAGATCATCGTGTCCCACGACGGTGGTGACTACCTGGTCTGGGAATCGCAGACCTGGAAGCTCGATGCCGAGGGCGGCTACGACAGCCCCGACCTGCGCGAGAGCGGGTACTGGCGAGTCGGCACCGATGCCGACACCGAGATGCTCGAACTGCTGCTCACCCACAGCTCCGGCATCGTCGAACTGTTCTACGGCACCGCCCGCACCCAGTCGTCCTGGGAACTGGCCACCGACGTGGTGATCCGCAGCCAGTCCGGCGCTGTCGTCGGTGGCGCGAAACGCCTCTACGGCATCGTCGAAGGCGGCGACCTGGCCTACGTCGAGGAAAGAGTCGACCCCGACGGCGCGCTCATCCCCCGCCTGTCGGCCCGGTTGCAGCGCTACATCGGCTGAGATCCCGACCGAACGCCCCGCGGTTTCGCGGGGCGTTCGTCGTTTCCGGAGTGGAAATGGAGCGACCCCCGAGCCATACCGTCCGTTCCGGGGAACGTGGCGGTCCCGGGTGGATAGTCCGGGGGCTCGGGGGCCGGGTGTCTGCCTGGGATTCGCTCAGCGCACCGCTGGGGAATCTCCCGCAGGGGTGCTGCTAGCGGGCAGCCACCTCACGCATCCGTTGAACATACATTCTTCAGACCACCTCCTCTCTTGTGTACCGATGAATCTATCGGGCTGTCGCGAGGTCGGCAATTGATTTTCCGAGGGGCTCTGAGCTGCGGATATCCACCAGGGACAGGCGAAGCCGGAGGCCCCTCGGCACGCGCTCAGGAAGGCTTGCGGTCGACGTGGCAGGCGCCGTTCGGGTCGACGGTGACCACGGTGTCGGCGCGATGACCTTCGGGGAGCTGATGGGTGACGACCACGACCCATCGCTCCGAGTCGACCAGACCGCTGTCGCGGTCGAGCAGGTCGCGCAGCAACTGCTCGCCCTCGGCGGCGGCGAGATGTTCGGTCGGTTCGTCGAGCAGGAGTGTGCCCGCGGGCGAGACGAGCGCGCGGGCGAGCAGCAAGCGCCTGCGCTGACCGCCGGAGACGGCCGCCGCACCCGCGGTGAGGCCGGTGCGGATCCCGTCCGGCAGGGTGTCGAGCCAGGGGCCGAGCCCGACTGCGCGCACGGCGCTTTCGGCTTCGTCCTCGGTGAGGTCGCCGCGCGCGACCCGCAGGTTCTCCAGAATCGACGTGTCGAACAGGTGCGCGTCCTCGGCGAAGAACGTGACACCGTCCAAAGGTGTGTCGAACAACCCGGCCCACGCCATCAACAGGGTGGTCTTCCCGGCGCCGCTCGGTCCGACGACGGCCACCCGGCGCCCCTCCGGCATCGGGATGCGCCCGGGCATCGGGTCGGTGACAGCTTCGGTGACGCCGAGCGAGCCGGCGGACGGTGCGCGCAGCCGGTGCAGGGCCGCGCGGGCCGTCGTGCGCACGGTCCGCTCGTCCGGGCTCGGGGCAGGCGCGCCGAGCGGTGTGGGTGAGAGGGCGCGCAGGCGGTGCAGTGCCGCCCGGGAGGTGGTGAGGGTGGTCGCGGCGGCCGGGAGCGCGCCGACGGCCTCGAAGGCCGACAGCGGGACGAGCACGAGGACGGTGAGCGCCATCGGACTCATCCCGCCGGGCGTCCCACCGGTGGCGCCGTAGGCGACGATGCCGACCAGCAGGGCACCGAGCGCGCTGACACCGATCGACAGCGGGGTCGCCGCCGCGGCCCAGGCGCTGCGCGCCGCCGCGCTGTCCTCGGCGACCACCGCGCGGCCCGCCGTTGCGTCGGCGTGGGTGAGCGCGGCATCCAGGCGACCCGCCACCCGCAATTCGGCCGCGTGGTCGAGCACAGTGAGTGCCTCGGCGGTGAACTCGGCGCGGTCGTGGCGCACCGCTCGTTCCTCGTCGCGAGCGGCCACGGCCGACAGCCACGGCGCGAGGATGCCCGAGACGGCAAGGGCGACAGCGAGAATCACCGCCGCCGGTACCGAGATGACCGCGATCAAGCCGACCGCCGCCACCGACAACACCACCGCGACGGCCACCGGAACGAAAACCCGGACCACCACCGCGCCGAGATCGTCGATGTCGGCGCCCACGCGCACCAGCAGGTCTCCCCGGCGCAGTTTCCGTGCGGCCGCACGGGCGTCGTCGGTGCGCGCGACTTCGGTCCCGCGTCGTTCCCGCCACCACCAGATGTCGGACCGGGCGAAGGTGCGATACACCTCGGTGCGCGCGGTCGTCATCGCCCGCAACGCCACGTCGTGGGTGGCCAGCCGCTCCAGATACCGGCACACGCCACGCGAGATACCGAGCGCTCGAACGGCGGTCACCGCGACGCCGATGTGCAGCACCGGCGGCATCTGCCAGGACCGTGCGATCAACCACGCCGCCAGCGCCGCCAGCGCCAACCCACTGCCGAGCGCGAGGACGCCCCACGCGATCGCCACCGCGACTCGCCACGGGGACAGTCCGAGCAGCCGCCACATGTCCCGCAGATCCGTGATCACGGCGCCGCCTCCGCGCTGCGATCGGCGCGCACACGGTCCGCCCCCGGCCCGGCGGCGACTTCGATCACCACGTCCGCGGCGGCAAGCACGGTCGGCCGATGACCGACGACCACCACGGTGGCTCCCGTCGCGGCGATGTCGCGCAGCGCCGCCAGAACGCGCTGCTCGCTCTCCGCGTCGAGGTGGGCGGTCGGTTCGTCGAGAAGCAGGATCGGCCGGTGGGCGGCCAGCACCCGGGTGAGGGCGAGGCGCTGCCGCTGCCCCAGCGAGAGACCGGTGCCGCCCTGGCCGACCACGGTTTCCCAGCGTTGCGGCAGGCCGTCGAGCACCTCGTCGAATCCCGTTGCCGCGCTTGCCCGGTCGAGAGAGCCGCGCGCGCTGTCGCCGGCACCGAGCAGGTCGACGTTCTCGCGCAGTGTGCCCGGCACCAGCACCGGCCGTTGGGGCAACCAGGCGATGCGCGCCCACCAGCTTTCCGGAGCGATGTCGCGGACATCCCGTCCGTCGACGAGCACCGCACCGCGATCGGGCTCGATCAATCCGAGAATCGCCTGCAGCGTGGTCGATTTGCCGCACCCGTTCGGGCCGGTCAGCGCGGTCACCACGCCTGGTCGCAGCTCGGCGGTCAGGTGATCGGGGGCGTTGCCCTCGCGCGCGGCGACCGTCAGCCCGCGCAGTTCGACGACCGCGACCGCCGCGCCGGGAGCCGGTGCGTCGGCCGCCTCCGACGGGCCGGCCGGGTCTGCGCGGTCGAGCACGGCGAAGGCCCTGTCGGCCGCCGCCATGCCGTCCTGGGCCGCGTGGAACTTCTCCCCCACCTGGCGCAGCGGCCAGTACACCTCCGGGGCGAGGATCAACGCGACCAGCCCCGCGTACAGGCTCATCTCGCCGTACACCAGGCGCAAGCCGATGGCCACGGCGATCAGCGCGACGCTCAGCGTCGCCAGACCCTCGAGCACCATCGAGGACAGGAAGGCCATCCGCAGCGCCTGCATCGTCCGCCTGCGCAGCGCGTCACCGAGTGCCCGCACCTGTCCCGCCATGCTCGACGACTCGTTTTCGCGCCCGAGTGCCCGCAGTGTCGGCATGCCCGCGAACAGGTCGAGGAGCTGATCCGAAAGCCGGGTGGTCGCGGCGAGCGTCGCCTCCGCCCGCCCCTGGGTGAGCAGACCGATGAGCACCATGAAGATCGGGATCAACGGGAGGGTGATCACGGCGATCACCGCCGAGGTCGGATCGTGGAAGGCGATGACCACCAACACGATCGGCGGGACCAGGCAGGCCAGCAGCAGCGCGGGCAGATATCCGGTGTACCACCCGCGCAGGCCGCCGAGACCGTTGCCGACGACGACGGCGATCTCGGTGCGCCGCGCGTCGAGTTCCCTCGGTGTCAGTTCGGCCCCGGCCCGCAGGACGGCGGTCTCGAGTTCGGCGACCACCGCGCTGCCCGCCCGGTGCGCCAGCCGGGCCTGCCACCAGCTCGCGGCGCCGCGCACCGCGACGGCCACGGCGAGCACGACCAGTTCCGTTGTCCACGCGCCGAGTGAGCGGCTGCCGGGATCGGTGATGACGCCCGCGAGCACCCGGCCGATCATCACCGCCATGACCACGATCGTCGCCGTGATCACCAGCGCGAGCAGGACCGCGACCACCAGGTGGGGCCGCGCCGAGCGCGCGTAGCGCCACAGGCGCGGGTCGACCGGTCCGCGGCGCGGCTTGCGCGCCGCCGCGCCCGGGTCGGCCGCCGGGGTCACGCGCTCAGCCTTTGCCTTGCAGCGGCAGCCCGACCGGCGGCGGAATGTGCTCCACCCGGATCCGCTGCCGGAACACCCAGTACGTCCAGCCCTGGTAGATGATCACCACCGGTGCGGCGAAGGCGGCGGCCCAGCTCATCACCTTCAGGGTGTAGGGCGAGGAGGAGGCGTTGTCGATGCTGAGGTCGAACAGCGGGCTGATCGTCGAGGGCAGCACGTTCGGAAACATCGAGCCGACGATCAGCACCGTCACCGCGATCACCGTGACGGCGGTGCCCGCGAAGGCCCAGCCGTCCCGGCCCGCCACGGTGGCCGCACCGCCCAGCAGCAGGCCGAGCACGGCGACGCCCAGCGGCACCCAGGTCCAGCCGGCGCCGTAGGCGAGCTGGGTCCACAGCCCGAATCCGCCGACCACCAGTGTGGTCGGTACCAGCAGCACCCGAGCGATTCGCCGTGCGTCGTCGCGGACCTCGCCGCCGGTCTTGAGAGCGAGGAAGATCGCGCCGTGCAGGGCGAAGAGGACGGCCGTGGTCAACCCACCGAGCAGGGCGTAGGGGCTGAGCAGATCCCACACCGATCCGACGACCTGGCGTTCTTCGTTCAGCGGAACCCCGCGCACCATGTTGGCGAAGATCCAGCCCCAGGCGAGGGCGGGTACCCACGACCCGATGCCGATGCCGCGGTCGCACCAGGCCCGCCATTTCGGGTCGTTGATCTTGCCGCGGTATTCGATCGCGCAGATGCGCAGGATCAGCGCGACGAGCAGGACGAGCAGCGCGAGATAGAAGCCCGAGAACAGGCTCGCGTACCACTCCGGGAAAGCCGCGAACATGGCACCCGCGGCGGTGATCAGCCACACCTCGTTGGCGTCCCAGACGGGCCCGATGGTGTTGAGCACCACGCGGCGCCGCGGATCGGAGCCCCGCCCGAGGATCGGCATCAACATGCCGACCCCGAAATCGAATCCCTCGAGCACGAAGTAGCCGGTGAACAAGACGCCGACCAGAATGAACCAGAACAGTTGCAGATCCATCGACGGCTCCTAGTACGCGAAGGACAGTTGTTCGACCGGCTCGTTCCGGCTCTCCGGTTTCTCCGACGCCGGTTTCTCGACCCCGGCGACCACGTATCGGCGGATCAAGTAGAACCACACCACCGCGAGCACAGCGTAGAGGGCGGTGAACACGATCAGTGAGAACAACACCGTGCCGGGCGAATGGTCGGAAACCGCCTGCTGCACCGTCATCCGGATGGCCGGGTCACCGGTCGGATTGGGCGCGACCACCCACGGCTGCCGCCCCATCTCGGTGAACACCCAGCCCGCGCTGTTGGCCAGGAACGGCGTGGGAATGGCGAGCAGACTCAGCCAGGAGAACCAGCGCTGATCGGGCACGCGGCCGCCACGGGTGAGCCAGAAGCCGGCCAGCAGCAACAACACCGATCCCGCGGCCAGGCCGATCATGGCCCGGAAGGACCAGTAGGTGACGAACAGGTTCGGCCGGTAGTCGCCGGGACCGAATTCCACGTTGTAGGTCTTCTGCAGATCGACAACGCCTTCGAGGGTCACGCCGCTGAATTTGTCCTCGGCGAGGAAGGGCAGCACGTACGGGATCTTCAGCACGTGGATCACGCTGTCGCAATTGTTGTGGGTACCGACGGTGAGGACGGAGAAATCCGGGTCGGTCTCGGTGTGGCACAACGATTCCGCCGACGCCATCTTCATCGGCTGCTGCTGGAACATCAGCTTGCCCTGGACATCACCGGTGACCGCGACGGCGATCCCGGCGAGCGCGACAACGACCAGCGCGGCTCGGCCGACGGGCCGCCACACGGCGCGTGCTTCCGCGAGTTTCGCCGCGTCCCCGCTGCGCGCGTTGCGCACCATCCACCACCCTGCGACACCCGCGACCAGGGTTCCGGCGGTGAGGAACGCGCCTGCCACCGCGTGCGGGAAGGCCGCCATGGCGGTGTTGTTGGTGAGGACCGCCCAAATGCTTTCCAGCTCAGCGCGTCCGGTCTCGGGGTTGTAGCGCGCACCGACCGGGTGCTGCATGAACGAGTTGGCGGCGATGATGAAGTAGGCCGAGGCGTTGACGCCGATCGCCACGATCCAGATCGTCGCCAGGTGCACCAGTTTCGGCAGCCGCGTCCAGCCGAAGATCCACAGGCCGATGAAGGTCGACTCCATGAAGAAGGCGATCAGTGCTTCCAGCGCCAGCGGCGCGCCGAAGACGTCGCCGATGAAGCGGGAGTATTCGCTCCAGTTCATGCCGAACTGGAATTCCTGCACGATGCCGGTGGCGACGCCCATGGCGAAGTTGATCAGGAACAGTTTCCCGAAGAATTTGGTGAGCCGGTACCACTTCTCGTCACCGGTGACGACCCAGGCCGTCTGCATCATGGCGATCAGTGGCGCCAGACCGATGGTGAGCGGTACGAAGACGAAGTGATAGACCGTGGTGATGCCGAACTGCCACCGGGAGATGTCCAAGGTGTCCATCCGGCCTCCATCCACTACTACGACGTCCTGTAGTAGAGAGTACGCGTACGGATACCCCCATGAAGGGTGACAACCGCCACGGCTCAGCGCAGGGGCGCGCCCACCCGCGCCCCACAGGCGCTCACCAGTCGCCGATGGTCCCCGGCCGGTCGATCCCCGCGTCGACCATGTCCATGATCTCCTGAGCATTGTCGGGCGCGGACAGCCGCACACCGTCGAGCTGATTCACCCTGGCCGCGAGCGTGACGCTCGACAGCAGCCAGATGCTGTCGCAGTCGAACAGGTCAGCGGTGAAGATCGACTGGTACTTGCACTCCCAGCCCTTCTTCTCCGCCACCGTGAACAGGGCCCGCTGGGTGACACCCGGCAGCACACCGATCTTGGCGGGCGGGGTGATGAGCTGCTTGTCGCGCGCGATCACCACGGTGGAGCGCGGGCCTTCCAGCACCCGGTGTTCGGTGCTGTGGAAGATCACGTCGTCGGCGCCCATCCGCCGGGCGAACCGCAGCGCGGCCATGTTCGTCGCGTACGACAGCGTCTTCGCGCCGAGCAGCTGCCACGGCGCCGCCTGGGCCAGGTCGACGGAGATGCCACGGGCCAGCGACATCACCTTCACGCCTTCGGCACGCGCCTGCGCGACCCGCGCGGGCACCGGGGAGACGAGCACGTACGCGGTCGGTGTCGGCTCGTCGGGCACGAGACCCGAGCCGGGCGCGTCGAATTCGGAATCGCGGCCACGGGTGTAGATCAGGCGGAGCATGCCCTCTTCCTCGGCACCCCACTCCTTGACCGCCAGCTCGACCGCGCTGCGCCATTTCGCCAGCCCCGGCTCGGGCAGTTCCAGCGCCTGGGCCGAGCGGCGCAGCCGGGCCAGGTGGAATTCCAGCGCGGTGGCCGTGCCGCCGCGCACCAATATCGTTTCGAACACACCGTCGCCACGCAGTGCTCCGATGTCGTCGGCATAGAGCGACGGCGTGTTCGCGTCAGCGACCACACCGTCGAGTGTCACAAGAACCCGTTCTCCCATGTGACGAGCGTAGGCGTTATAGCTCTGTTATGCCTACGGCTGCCGTGGATCCGACGCGGCGCGACCGCCCACCCTCGGCGCGTGCGGGCGGACACGCCTACAGTGGTGGTGTGTCCGTGGACGTCGCCCCCAGTCCTGTTCTCCAAACCCCTGGCGCCGTCGCGGGTGCGCCGGGCTCCCCTGATGCCGCGGTCGCCTGGCACTACGGCGACCCGTTCGGCGAGCAGAAGGCCGCCGCGCAACGCGTCGCCGTCGTCGACCGGTCGCATCGCGGTGTGTCCCGCATCACCGGCGCCGAGCGGCTGAGCTGGTTGCACACCATCACCAGCCAGCACATCGCGAACCTGCCCGACGGTCACAGCGCCGAGTCACTCGACCTGGACCTCAACGGACGCGTGCTGCACCACTTCGTGCTCACCGACCTCGACGGCACCCTCTGGCTCGACACCGAGGGCGGGCACGGCACCGAGCTGCTCGGGTTCCTGCAGAAGATGGTTTTCTGGGCCGATGCCAAACCCGAGGCCGCCGATTTCGCCGTGCTGAGCCTGCTCGGCCCGGAGACCGACACGCTGCTCCCCGCCCTCGGCCTCGGCGAACTGCCCGGCCTGTACGCGGCCGTGGCACTGCCCGGCGGCGGATTCCTGCGCCGGATGCCCGGTGACTCCTTCGACCTGCTCGTCCCCCGCACCGACCTCGCCACGTGGTGGGCGAAGCTCACCTCGGCCGGTGCCCGACCGGCGGGCATGTGGGCCTACGAAGCACTGCGCGTGGCCGCCCTCCGCCCGCGCGTCGGCGTCGACACCGACGAGCGCACCATCCCGCACGAGGCCCGCTGGATCGGCGGCGTCGAGGAGCAGGGCGCGGTGCACCTGAACAAGGGCTGCTATCGCGGCCAGGAAACCGTCGCGCGCGTGCACAACCTGGGCAAACCGCCACGCAACCTGGTGCTGCTTCACCTCGACGGTTCCGCCGACGAACGGCCCGCCACCGGCGACGACGTCACCGCGGGCGGGCGCACCGTCGGTCGCCTGGGCACCGTCGTCGACCACTACGAGCTCGGCCCGATCGCGCTGGCCCTGGTGAAACGCTCCGTCCCGGCGGGCACCGAACTGGTGGTCGGTTCCATGGCCGCCGCCATCGACCCCGACTCGGTCCCCTCGGAGGAGGGCGTGCAAGCCGGGCGCGCCGCCGTCGACCGCCTGCGTGGTCGATGAGCCGCCCGCAGTTGCGTGCCGGTGACACCGGCCGTGTCGAGGCCGTGTGCGTGGTGCACGCCGAACTCGAGATGCGCACCCGCGTGGGCCGCAGCGCCATCGACAAGCGTCCGGTCGCGGGTCGCGTCGGGGTGCGTGCGCTCGGGCTCGTCGGCGACCACGTGTGCGACACCGTCAACCACGGCGGCGTGCACCAGGCCGTCTACGCCTACGCCGAAGAAGACGCCCTTCGCTGGGCCGAGGAACTCGACCGCGACCTGCCCGCCGGCTGGTTCGGCGAAAACCTGCGGGTGACCGGCCTACCGCTCAGCGACGCGGTGTTCGGTGCCCACTTCGCGATCGGCGACACCCTGCTCGAGGTGAGCGCTCCCCGCGTTCCGTGCGCGACCTTCCAGCAGTGGTCCGACGAGAAGCAGTGGGTGAAACGCTTCGCCCTGCGCGCCGACACCGGCACCTACTTCCGGGTGCTCACCGAGGGGACGATCGGCGCGGGCGACGAAGTACGGGTGACGCACGTCCCGGCCCACGGCATCACCGTGCGCGACCTGTTCACCGGCGCCGACCCCGCACTGCTCACCCGGCTGCTCACGGAGGAACCGACCATCTCCGACGACATCCGCATGCAGATCGACCGGCACAACAGGAAACGAACGGTGGAGGTCCGCGCGTGAGTGTCGAACTGGTCGAGGTGGTTCGGTCCGGGTTCCGCGAGTGTGTGCATCGGGGTTCGGTCGTCGTGCTCGATGCCGACGGCACCCCTACCGTCGAGCTCGGTGAGGTGCACGGCCCGATCTTCCCGCGTTCGACGAACAAGCCCATGCAGGCACTCACCCTGCTGCGCAACGGCTTCGACCCCGTCGACGACGACGAACTCGCCATCACCACCGCCTCCCATTTCGGCGAGCCCGACCACATCGCCCTGGTCACCCGCCTGCTCGACCGCTTCGGCCACACCGCAGCAGACCTCGCCTGCCCACCCGACCTGCCGTTCGAGGAGAACGCTCGCGCCGCCGCCATCACCGGCGCGGGCCGCAGCCCGCTGTACATGAACTGCTCCGGCAAACACGCCGCGATGCTGGCGACCTGCGCGATCAACGACTGGCCGCGCACCGGATACCTCGACCTCGAACACCCACTGCAGCAGGCGGTTCTCGCCACCATCGCCGACGTCACCGGCGAACCCGAGACCGACCTGGGGATCGACGGCTGCGGCCTGCCGATCGTCCCCGTCTCGCTGATCAACCTGGCGCGCGCCTTCGCGGCGTTCACCACCGCCGAGCCCGGCACCGCCGAACGCCGGATCGCCGATGCCGTGCGGAGCAATCCGCGAGTGATTTCCGGCACGAACGGGCCCGATCTCCAAGCGATGTCGGCCACGCCCGGACTCTTCTGCAAAATCGGCGCCGACGGCGTGCACGCGGGTGCGCTCCCGGACGGACGCGCCTTCGCCTACAAGATCGACGACGGTCACGACCGCGCCCGAATGCCCCTGACGCTGGCGATTCTGCGCAAAATCGGCATCGATTGGACCGACGAACACACCGACCTCGCGGCCACCGCGGTGCTCGGCGGCGACGCCCGCGTCGGGGTGATCCGGGCGATCCCCGGAGTGCTCTGACACCCGTTCGACAGCTCTTCACCCACTCCTGGGAGCGCGACCGCCGGACACACGCTAAAGTGTCTGTCAGGAAGAGTATTAATTCGAACGGGGCCGCCAACAAACCCCAGGCCGCCCCGCAGTGACGCGAGGGGGTCAGCCATGGGCCGTGGCCGGGCTAAGGCAAAGCAGACCAAAGTCGCACGTGAGCTCAAGTACAGCTCCACGCCGACCGACTTCGCGAGCCTTCAGCGCGAGCTGGCGGATAGCACTCCACTCCACTCCCGAGGGAGTGGCGGCTTGCTATCCGACGAGCACGACGCGGATGATTCGCCGTCCCGTTGGAACAACGAGGACGACGACTACGACAGCTGGCGTCGCTGACCGAACGCCGGTGAAGGGGGAGGCTCGTGGTGGCCTCCCCCTTCAGCCGTTGTTCCGCGCAGCGTCGCAGGCTCGCAGCAGCAGTACGGCGAACATCCGAATACACGACGAGCGTCCTGTGCACACACAGGACGCTCGTCGTGTTCGCCGAACTCGAGACCCCGACCTCCTCGAGGCGGCGGACCCTACCTTCTTCGGGTAGCCGCGCGGGGGCGTCGGCAAACCCCGGAACACGACAAAAGCCGGGCCGCGCGTTCGCGACCCGGCTGAGTTGTCGGACGATCAGAACCTGGGGTGGTCGCCCAGCAGCACCGCGCGCGGCGCGTCGGCGTCGGCGGCCTTCTTGACCTGACCCAGTGTCCAGCAGTCGATGTGGCGGGCGGTGAGCACCGCGAGCGCGCGGTCGGCGTCCTCGGGGGCGACGATCGCGACCATGCCGACGCCCATGTTGAACGTCTTCTCCATCTCGAGCCGTTCGACGCGGCCGCGCTGGGCGATCATCTTGAACACCGGCGCCGGGTTCCAGGTGCCGCGATCCAGTTCGGCGACCAGGCCGGCGGGCAGCACGCGCGCCAGATTGGCGGCCAGACCGCCACCGGTGACGT
The DNA here is from genome assembly GCF_040655475.1 of Nocardia sp. NPDC050413. Classification (NCBI taxonomy): domain Bacteria; kingdom Bacillati; phylum Actinomycetota; class Actinomycetes; order Mycobacteriales; family Nocardiaceae; genus Nocardia; species Nocardia sp. NPDC050413. The sequence goes on from NZ_JBFAJZ010000005.1 coordinate 147,296, forward strand.
GCGAGAAGGTGCGCACATCGGTTTCGGCGATCAGCGCCAGGCAGTCCTTGGCGTAGATGCGGGTCGGCTCGAGCAGTTCCTCACCGAGGGTGCGGCCGAATTCCTCGACGTGCCCGGTGAGCGACATGCGGTCGATGTCGAGCAGCACCTTGCGGGCCAGGCTGTAGCCGTTGGAGTGCAGACCCGAGGAGCCCATCGCGATGACGACGTCGCCCGGGCGCACCCGGTCGGGGCCGAGCACGGAGTCGGCTTCGACCACGCCGACGCCGGTGGCCGACAGGTCGTAGTCGTCGGGGTCCATCAGCCCGGGGTGTTCGGCGGTTTCGCCGCCGAGCAGCGCGCAGCCCGCCTTGATGCAGCCTTCGGCGATGCCGGAGACCAGTTCGGCGACCTTCTCCGGGACGACCTTGCCGATGGCGATGTAGTCCTGCAGGAACAGCGGTTCGGCGCCGCACACCACCAGGTCGTCGACGACCATGGCGACCAGGTCGAGCCCGACGGTGTCGTGCTTGTCGAGCGCCTGGGCGACGGCGATCTTGGTGCCCACGCCGTCGGTGGAGGCGGCGAGCAACGGCTCCCGGTACCCACCCTTGAGCGCGAACAGTCCGGCAAATCCGCCGATCCCACCCTGCACCTCGGGTCGGCTGGCCTTCTTCGCCAATGGTCCGAACAATTCGACGGCGCGGTCACCGGCTTCGATGCTCACGCCCGCGGCGGCGTAGGAAGCGCCTGCACCGCTGGGTGTCTGTTCAGTCATTGTGGGGAAAGCTCCAAACCGAATCGGCGGATAGATGCCTGTTAACTCTAAGTGATCCGCCAGTCCCCCCGCCGTCCGGCTCCTCACACCCCCGATTGAACAGGAGCGGATCGGGAACTGCCGGGTTACCCGAGTCCCGCCTCCACGGCTTCGTCCCCGACCGCACCGGGAGCGGCATATGAGCGCTGGTGAACGAGCCTATCCACCCATCGCGTCATCGGCTTTCCTCTCCGACATGCACACCGCGGCACTGCTCGGACCGGACGGCGCGGTGGAATGGCTGTGTGTGCCGCGCTTCGACGGCGGCAGCGTCTTCGCCCGTCTGCTCGACCGGGAACGCGGCGGTGCCTTCTTCCTCGACATCGAGGATGCCGGTCGGCCCGAGCGCCGCTATCTCGGCGATACCCTCGCCGTCGAGAGCCGTTTCGAGGCGCCGACGGGCACCGCGGTCGTCGACGACTTCCTCGCGGTGCGTTCCGCCGACGACGACAACGAGCTCACCGCCGTCCATGTCCTGGTGCGCAGGGTGCGCTGCGAGTCCGGTTCGGTGACGCTGCGGGCGCAGGTCGACGCCCGTCCCGACTACGGTCGCAAGCGAGCACGCTGGGAACGGAAGGGCGCCGATCTCTGGGAGACCGCCGACCCTCGGATGTGGTTGTCGAGCACTCTCGCGCTGGAGTCCGGCGACCACGCTCTGTCGGCGGCGGCCGAGTTGTCAGCGGGCGATGTGGTGGCGTTCGCCGTCGGTTACACCGGTGAGAGCGCCCGCCCGGTCGACGTATCCGCCGCCGAGGATCTACTGGAAGGGACCAAGGAAGCCTGGCGGAGATGGGTAGGCCACTGCCACTACGACGGATTCGCCCGCGAACAGGTGATCGGCAGCGCCCTGGTGCTGCGTGGACTGGCCTTCGACGAGACCGGGGCACTGCTCGCGGCACCGACGACGTCCCTGCCGGAATGGATAGGCGGCGGACGCAACTGGGACTACCGCTTCACCTGGCATCGCGACGCCTCGCTGCTGGTGCTCGCCCTGTTCCGCCTCGGCCACGCCGAGCTGGGACGCCGCTACGCGCGATTCCTCTTCTCACTGGAACCGGTGCGCCAGGGCACGCTCACCCCGATGGCCGGGATCGGCGGCGAACTGGCGAGCGACGAGCGAGTCCTCGACCACCTCGACGGCTACGCCTCGTCGCGACCGGTCCGCGTCGGCAACGAGGCGTTCGACCAGGTGCAGTTCGAAAGCTACGGCCACGTTCTCGACGCCGCCTACGTCTACTACCAGCTCACCGGCGAGATGGCGGGTGAGTCATGGGCGGTGCTGCGGCGTCTCGTCGCGACGATCGGGCAGCACTGGCGCGAACCCGACCACGGGATCTGGGAGATGCGTGGGGAGAAACGGCAGAACACCTATTCGAAGGTGATGGCCTGGGTCTGTGTCGATCGCGGTATCCGGCTGGCGGAGCGGCTGTCCGAGGCCGGGACAGCCGAGAGCGACGAGGGCGAGGTCGACGGCTGGCGCAAGACCCGCGACGAGATCAAGTGTGAGGTGCTCGACCGCGGCTACAGCGAGGAGCGTGGCGCGTTCGTCCAGGTGTACGACGGCACAGCACTCGACGCCGCGCTGCTGCATATCCCGCTGTTCGGTTTCCTCCCCGGCGACGATCCCCGCGTCGTCTCGACGATCGACCGCATCATCGAAGGGCTCGGCGACGGCGACGCGCTCATCCACCGCTACGACCTCGACGAGGTGGACGACGGTCTCGACGGTCCGGAAGGCGCCTTCCTGCTGTGTTCGTTCGACCTGGTCTCCGCGCTGGTCCTCGCCGGCCGGGCCGAGGAGGCCGAGCGCCGTTTCGACCGGCTCATGGCGTACGCGGGTCCGCTCGGCCTGTTCGCCGAGGAGGCGAGGTCGACCGGGGCGGCCCTGGGCAACTATCCGCAGGCCTTCGCCCATCTGGCACTGATCCAGGCCGCGCTGAACCTCGACGCGGCAGGCGACGAGGACGCCCTGCACGCCTTCGCCACCCGCACGAAAGGAACATCATGGCGGTGATCGGGTATCACGCCTCGCACGAACAGATTCCGCCCGCGCGCCTGCTGGCGAACGTGGTGCATGCCGAGCAGGCGGGGTTCGCGGCGGCGATGTGCTCGGATCACCTCGAACCGTGGTCACGGGCGCAGGGCCATTCCGGTTTCGCGTGGTCGTGGCTCGGCGCCGCACTGGCGTCGACCCGGTTGCGCTTCGGGGTGGTGACCTGCCCGGGGTACCGATATCACCCGACGACCGTCGCGCACGCGATCGCGACCCTCGCCGCGATGTTCCCCGGCCGGTTGTGGACGGCGCTCGGCAGCGGCGAAAACCTCAACGAGCATGTGACCGGGCGGCCGTGGCCACCGAAGGAGACCCGCCAGCAAGTGCTCGCGGAGTGTTTCGCGGTGATCGGTGACCTGTTGCGCGGCGAGACGGTGAACCACGACGGTGCGATCACCGTGGATCGCGCCAGACTGTGGGACCTTCCGCCACAACCACCGCCGTTGATCGTCCCCGCGCTGACGCCGGAGACCGCGGCCAGGTTCGCCGGTGTCGCCGACGGTTTCGTCACCGTCAACCAACCACCCGAGGCCCTGCGCACCATGGTGTCGGCCTACCGCGACAACGGCGGCACCGGGCCCGCAGTGCTCCAGGTGCATCTCAGCTGGGCACCCACGCACGACGAGGCGGTCGCGATCGCCGAACAACAATGGGGCACCAACGTTTTCGACTCCCCGACGATGGCCGGGCTGGCAACGCCCGAGGAGTTCGAACGCCGTGCGCGCGAGCTGGGCGACGAACTCGGCGGCGCGGTCGCCGAATCCGTCGTCATCTCCGCCGAGCCCGACGTCCACGCCGAACAGCTCGCGCGCTACGCCGGACTCGGTTTCGACGAGATCTACCTACACCACGTCGGCCGCGACCAGGAACGCTTCATCGACGTCTTCGGCGCGCAGGTCCTGCCTCGGCTACGGTGACGCGGCGGCGCGACGACGCCGCTGTTCCACCGGGTCGGGGACGGGAACGGCCGCGACGAGCCGGCGGGTGTAGTCGTGCCGGGGATTGCGCAGGATCTGTTCGTTGTCGCCTTCCTCGACGCAGGTCCCGTCGCGCAGCACCATGATCCGGTCGGCCAGCTGGTCGACGACGGCGAGGTCGTGACTGATGAACAGGCACGCCCAGCCGCAGCCGCGCTGCAGTTCGGCGAACAGCTCGAGGACCGCGGCCTGCACCGACACGTCCAAGGCACTGGTCGGTTCGTCGGCGACGAGCAGGTCGGGGTCGAGGACGAGGGCACGGGCCAGGCTGGCCCGCTGACGCTGCCCGCCGGACAGTTCGTGCGGGTACCGGTTCTCGGTGCCCGCGGGCAGGTGCACGTCGTCGAGCATGTGCCGCACCCGTTCCCGGATGCTCGCCTTGTCACCGACCCCGTGCACCAGCAGCGGTTCGGCGACGCATTCGCCGACCGTCATCCGGGGATTGAGCGAGCCGGCCGGGTCCTGGAACACGAAGCCGAAGCGTCGCCGGATCGGCCGCAGCTTGCGCGGGGACAGGCCCGCGATGTCCTGGCCGCGGATCAGCACGTGCCCTTCGGTCGGCCGTTGCAGGGCGGCGACGCATCGCCCGATGGTCGACTTGCCCGAGCCGGATTCGCCGACCAGGCCGAGGGTCTCCCCCGGCCGGATCTGCAGGCTCACCTTGTCGACGGCCCGGAACGGCGGCCTGCCGAACGGTCCGGGGAACGTGACGACCAGGTCGCGCACGTCGAGCACCGGCTCGACGGTCCGGTCCGGCTCCGGTCGCGCCGTCGCCGACCCCAGGTGCGGCACCGCGTCGAGCAGCGCCCGCGTGTACTCCGCCTTCGGACTGGCGAACAGCTCGTGCACCGGCGCCTGTTCGACCACCTCGCCCGCGCGCATCACCACCACCCGGTCGGCCAGATCGGCGACGACACCCATGTTGTGGGTGATGAGCACGATCGCGCTGCCGAGCCGGTCGCGCAGGTCGCGCAGCAGTTCGAGGATCTCGGCCTGCACCGTCACGTCGAGCGCGGTGGTCGGTTCGTCGGCGATGATCACCTTGGGTTCGCACGAGATGGCTATGGCGATCATCACGCGCTGCTTCTGCCCGCCGGACAGCTGGTGCGGGTAGTAGTCGACCCGGTGTTCCGGATCGGGCAACCCGACCAGGCGCAGCAACTCGACGGCCTTGGCCTTGGCGTCCTTCCGGCTCATCCCGCTGTGCGCCCGCAGGGCTTCACAGATCTGGAACCCGACGGTGAACAGCGGGTCGAGCGCCCGGGCAGGCTCCTGGAACACCATCGACACCGCACCGCCGCGCAGGGCGGTGAGCTGCTTCTCGGTCATCGATGTGACCGGTCGATCGCCGATGGTCACCAGACCGCGCACCGACGCGGACTGCGGCAGCAGCCCGATCGCGGTGCGCGAACTCACCGACTTGCCCGACCCGGACTCGCCGACGATGGCGAGCACCTCACCGGGAAACACCTCGTAGGACACATCGCGTACCGCGTTCACCGGGCCCGCATCGGTCGTGAAGGTGACCGACAGTCCCGAAACGGCCAGTGCGGCAGTCTTCTCACTCATCGACGGACTCCTTCGAAGTGACCGCACGCCTGGTACGCAGCAACGGATTCAGCGATTCGTCGAGACTCTCCCCGACCAGCGTCATGCCGAGCACCACGAGCACGATGGCGGTGCCGGGGAAGATGGAGGTCCACCAGATCCCGTTGGACACATCGTTGAGCGCCTTGTTCAGGTCGTAACCCCACTCGGCGGCCTGGGTGGGTTCGATGCCGAACCCGAGGAAGCCGAGCGCGGCGAGGGTGAGGATGGCATCGGCCGCGTTGATGGTGACGATCACCGGCAGCGACCCGGTGACATTGGACATGATGTGGCGGAACATGATTCGCGCCGTCGACGCACCGGTCACCCGCGCGGCGTCGACGTACGGTTCTGTCTTCACCGCCACCGTCGCATTGCGCACCACCCGGAAGTACTGCGGCACATACACAACGGTGATCGCGATCGCCGCCGACAACATGCCACCCAGGCTGCTCGACGTGCCGCCCGCGATGACGATGGAGACGACGATGGCGAGCAGCAGCGACGGGAAGGCGTAGATCGCGTCCATCACCATCACCAGCACCCGGTCGACCCACCGGCCCACATAACCCGACAGCAACCCGAGCGGCACCCCGATCAGCAGCGACAGCGTCACCGCGATCGCGATGACGAGCAGCGCGGTGCGGGCGCCGAACAGCACCCGCGACAACACGTCCTCACTGCGCACCGAGGTACCGAACCAGTGCTCGGCCGACGGACCCTGCTGCGACGCGAAAGCCACACCGTCGGAAGTGTTCTGCGCCAGATCGTAGGGCGCGAGCAGCGGCGCGAACGCCGCGACGAGCACGAACCCGGCTACCAGCACCAGCCCGGTGATGAGCGTGACCCGCTGCATGCCGACGGTTTTCGACAGCAGCTCGGCGCCCGGCAGGCGCCTGCGTTTGGTGATCGCCGTACTCATCAGAACCTCACCCTCGGATCGATCAGTGCGACAACGGCATCCACCAGGAAACTCATCACCGCGACGAGCAGCGCGATGAACGCCACGATGCCCTGCACCGCGATGAAGTCACGGGCCCGCAAGTACTCGGCGAGCTGATAGCCGAGGCCCTTCCATTCGAACGTGGTCTCGGTGAGTACCGCGCCGCCGAGCATCATCGCGATGCACATGCCCATCACCGTGATGATCGGGATGAGCGCGTTGCGCACCGCGTGCCGCCCGGTGACCACGCGCGAGGACAATCCGCGCGCCCGCGCCGCCTCGACATAATCGCTGCGCAGGGTCTGGATGAGGTTCACCCGGACCAGCCGCAGGAAGATGCCGCCGGTGAGCAGGCCGAGCGCCACCGCGGGCAGCACCGCGTGTTCGAGCACGTCGAGCACATAGGACGGTTCGCCGTAGAGGATCGAATCGATGAACAGGATGTTCGTCTTCGGCGACACGTGCTGCAGCGCCAGCTCCACATCCGTACTCGCCCGGCCACCGACCGGGAACCAGCCCAGCCACACCGAGAACACCAGCTTCAACAGCATGCCGACGAAGAACACCGGCGCCGCGTAGGCGAGCACCGCCGAGAACCGCAGCACCGCGTCGGCGGGCGTATCCCGGTGTGTCGCAGCGTATCTGCCCAGCGGGATACCCACCGCGAAGGCGACGAGCAGTCCCCAGAACACCAGCTCGAAGGTGGCCGCACCGTAGGTGACGACCACATCGGCGATGGCCTCGTTGTCCTGGGTCCGCCCGAAGTCACCGCGCAGGAACCCGGTGATGTATTCCCAGTACTGGGTCAGGATCGGCCGGTTCAGCCCGGCCGCGTCCTTGCGTTCCTCGATCTGCTCCTGGGTCAGCCGGCCACCCATGGCCGCGCTGATGGGGTCACCGATCACCCGCATCAGGAAGAACACCACTGTCACCAGCAACCACGCGGTCGGCACGATCAGCAGGAGCCGGATCAGCAGGTACCGCAGCAAAGCCACCTGGCGGGAACCCCCGCCGCGCATCCACCCGAAACGTCGCGCCCGGACCGGTGATCCGGGCGCGACGGGAACGTCACTCACTTGCTCAGTACCGTGAACCGGAACTTGAAGGAGCCGTCGAGGGTTTCGTCCACACCGGTCACACCGGGCTTGGACACCGCGACCTGCTTGCCCGAGAGCAGCGGCAGCGTCGGCAGGTGGTTCTGCGCCAGATCGGCCTGGATCTTCTTGATCAGCTCCACCCGCTTGACCGGATCGGCTTCGGTGAGCTCGGCGGTCAGCTGGGCGTTGATGCCCGGGTTCTCGAAATGCGACTGCAGGAAGTTGTTCGGGCCGAAGAACGGCGCCAGGTAGTTGTCGCCGTCCGGGAAGTCCGGGTACCAGCCGAACTGGTACATCGGGTAGCCGTCGGAGGCGCGTTCCTTCTGGTAGGTGACCCATTCGGTGGACTGCAGGTTCACCTTGAACAGGCCCGACGCCTCGAGCTGGGACTTGACCGCGGCGTACTCCTCCGAGGAGCTGGAGCCGTAGTGGTCGGGGTTGTACTGCAGGTTCAGCGTCACCGGGGTGGCCACGCCCGCGTCGGCGAGGAACTTCGCCGCCTTGTCCTTGTCGGGCTTGGCGCCGTAGAGGTCCTTCAACGGTTCGGCCGCGCCGATCATGCCTTGGGGCACATAGCCGTACGCGGGCTGGTAGGTGCCCTTGTACACACCGGCGGCCAGCGCCTCGCGGTCCACCGAGGACGCCATCGCCTTGCGCACGGCCAGCTTCTGCTCAGGCGTGTTGCCCGGCATGGTGTTCATGTTGAACACGATGTAGCGCAGCTCGCCGCCGGGACCGTCGGTGACCTTCACCTTGGAATCGGCACGCAGGCTGTCGATATCGGTCGGCGTGAACGAGCGGTAGCCGACGTCGATGGCGCCGTTCTGCAGGTCGAGCTTCAGGTTGTCGGAGGTGGCGTAGTACTTGGTCGAGACCGAGTCGTTCTTCGGCTTGCCGAGGATGCCGGTGTAGTCGGCGTTGGCCTTGTACTCGACCAGCTTGTTCTTGTCGTAGGTGCTGATCGTGTACGGGCCCGAATAGCCCTTGGCGGCAACGACTTCCTCGTCGGTGGCGACCTTGTCGGCCGGGAACACCTTCTCGTCGACGATCGGTCCGGCCTGGGTGGGCAGGATCGTCGGGAAGGTCTGATCGTTGGCGACCTTCAACGTGAACGCGACGGTGAGATCGTCGACCACATCGGTCTTGTCGAGGTTGCCGAGCAGCGCGGCGGGACCGTGCGGGTCGTTGATCTTCACCATGCGGTCGAAGGAGAACTTGACGCTCTTGGCAGTCAACGGATTACCGTTGGCGAATTTCAGCCCGGATTTGATCTTGCAGGTATACACCGTCGGTGCGGTGAATTCGCATTTCTCCGCCGCATCCGGCTTGGGCGTGGTATCGCCGGGCGCGAAGTTCAGCAGATACGAATAGATCTGGTTCTCCACGAGCAGCGACCCGTTGTCGTAGGCCGCGGCCGGGTCGAGGGCGAAGATCTTGTCCGTGGTGCCGACGACCAGCCCCGCGCCGGAGCCCGCGTCATCGGTGCGTCCCGACCCACAGGCCGCAAGCGAGGCGGCGACAACAGCCGCGACACCCACTGCGGCAGCTTGTTTCGCGCGATTCTTGCGAGCGCTCTTTGCACTGTTCAACATCAGATCCCATTCTCGAACGCCGCGATGTCGCCGCACCCGGATCACGGGAGCGGCGACGACGCGGTGAGCTAGCGATATAACGAGGGACCGTACAGGCGAACCATTACCGCCCAGTTTCAAATCGAGCGAAAAATTACGCGGATGTTATGAACAAATCTTACGTAATTCGGATAGGCCGGAAAATTGTAGGTACACAACACAAAAGGGACCGATCAGGTTTATCCTGACCGGTCCCTTGCGCGAAGAGGTTATGGGCGGCTGAGCGCGTCGACGTTCACATTGCCGCTGAGCAGCGCGGCCTCGGACTGGCCCGACAGCATGCCCTCGAGCACGTTCTTGCCGATGGCGGCCTCCTGCGGCAGCTCGATCGGGTACTCGCCGGTGAAGCAGGCGGTGCACAGCCGCGAGGCGGGCTGTTCGGTCGCCGCGATCATGCCCTCGGTGGAGATGTAGCCCAGCGAATCGGCACCGATGGAGCGGCGCACGTTCTCGACCATCGCCTCGTAGCTGTCGTCGGAACCGCCCGCGCCGTTGGCGATGAGCTCCGCGCGCGAGGCGAAGTCGATGCCGTAGAAGCACGGCCACTTCACCGGCGGCGACGCGATGCGCACATGGATCTCGAGCGCACCGGCCTCGCGCAGCATCCGGATCAGGGCGCGCTGGGTGTTGCCGCGCACGATGGAGTCGTCGACGACGATGAGCCGCTTGCCGCGGATCACCTCGCGCAGCGGGTTGAGCTTGAGCCGGATACCGAGCTGACGGATCGTCTGGCTCGGCTGGATGAAGGTGCGGCCCACATAGGCGTTCTTCATCAGACCCTGGCCGTACGGAATGCCGGAGCCCTGGGCGTAGCCGACCGCGGCGGGCGTGCCCGACTCGGGTACCGGGATCACCAGGTCCGCCTCGACCGGGTTCTCCTTGGCCAGCTTGCGGCCGATCTCCACGCGGGTGGAGTGCACCGAACGACCAGCGATGGTCGTGTCGGGGCGCGCCAGGTACACGTATTCGAAGACGCAACCCTTGGGTTCGGGGTTGGCGAAGCGCAGCGAGCGCACACCGTCGGAGTCGATGGCGAGCAGCTCACCCGGTTCGATCTCGCGGACGAAGGCGGCGCCGACGATGTCGAGCGCGGCGGTCTCCGAGGCGACGACCCACCCGCGATCGAGGCGGCCGAGCACCAGCGGGCGCACACCGTGCGGGTCGCGCGCGGCGTAGAGGGTGTGCTCGTCCATGAACGTCAGGCAGAAGGCGCCGCGCAGTTGCGGCAGCAGTTCCATCGCGGCCTGCTCGATGCTCGAGTCCGCCGAGGCGTGCGCGAGCAGCGCGGTGACGATGTCGGAGTCGGAGGTGGCGCCGGTCATCTGCGGGCGGCCGTTCACCACACCCGCACCGATCAGGCCGAGTTCGCGTGCGCGCCCGGCCAATTCGGCGGTGTTCACCAGGTTGCCGTTGTGGCCGAGGGCCAGGCCGGAGCCGACGGCGGTGGTGCGGAAGATGGGCTGGGCGTTCTCCCAGGTGACGCCACCGGTGGTGGAGTAGCGGCAATGGCCCACGGCGATATGGCCGGGCATCGCGCCGAGCGTCTGCTCGTCGAAGACCTGGGACACCAGGCCGAGATCCTTGAAGACCAGGATCTGGGAGCCGTCGGAGACCGCGATACCGGCCGCCTCCTGTCCGCGATGCTGCAGCGCGTACAGGCCGTAGTAGGTGAGTTTGGCCACGTCCTCGTCGGGAGCCCAGACGCCGAAGACGCCACACTCCTCGCGAGGCTCGTTCTCGGGCTCGTCGGAAATGGCGGATGTTGTGTCGATCGTCGGATCGGCGTCGGTCACCGTTTGCTCCCTGTTCGGGCGGGCTGGGGGCACTCGTCAGTCTACGGGTGAATCGCCGGTGCGTACCACGGGTGCTCGCATCCCGGCAGCAATCTCCGCGCGGAACACCCTGATCGGCCGCGTGGAGCTGTTACCGTGCCGGTTGTGACGACGGACGACAGTGCAGACGTTGCAGCCGGTGAATCGCGTTCGAACAGTGAAAACGCCAGGTCGACGTCGAGTGATTCCCGCAAGACGTCCGCCCGTGGAGCGATGTTCGACACATCCACGCGCCCTCGGCGTCACTGGGCCAAGATTGTGTTCGCCCCGACACTGGTGCTCGCTGCGCTCACCGGTCTGCTCGGGGTGATGTACCTGGGTTATGTGGCCGATCCGGAGAAGAATCTGCACGATTTCCCGGTCGCGCTGGTGAACCTCGACGTGGGCGATGTCCTCGATACCGGTGGTCAGCAGCGCCGCGTCGACTTCGGCAAGCAGGTCACCGACGCGCTCGTCGCGAACGTGCCCGCCGACAAGATCGACCTGCGGGTGGTCGGCAAGCCGGAGTCCGAGCAGTTGCTGCGCACCGGCCAGGTGTACGGCGCGATCATCATCCCCGGCGACTTCAGCAAACGCCTGGGAATTCTCGGCGCGGGCTCGATCGTGCCCGGCGAGATGGAAAACCCCATCATCACCTTGCAGACCAATCCGCGCATGGGCGCCTACGGTGACGCCATCGTGCAGCGGATCGGCGAGCAGGCGCTGGCCGAGGTCGACAAGCAGGTCGGGGTGCAGCTGGTCGATCAGGTGCAGGCCACCCTCGCGCAGACGCCGGAGGGCGCGCCCGCACCGCAGATCTCCGGTGCGGCGATGCTGAGCCTCGAGAGTCCCATCGACACCGTCACCCAGGAGTACCGGCCGCTGCCTCCCGGCACCGGCCAGGGCCTGACGGCCTTCTTCTACGCCCTGCTCCTGCTGCTGGCGGGAATGGTCGGGGCGATGGTCATCCACACCATGGTCGACGCCCAGTTCGGTTTCGTGCCAACCGAGTACGGTCCGTGGTTCGTGCACTATCCGACGTCGTCGATCTCCCGGTTCCACACCCTGCTCGTCAAATGGGGCGTGTCGACGGTTGTCGCGGTGGTGGTTTCGGCGGTGTTCCTGCTGGCGGCCAAGCTCGTCGGCATGCCGGTCGACAATCCGCTCGCCCTGTACCTGTACTCGGTGCTGGCCATGGTGGCGGTCGGCTGGACGGCGCTGATGACGCTGGCCGCGCTCGGCACGGCGGGCCTGCTGGTGAATCTGGTGCTGTTCGTCATCCTCGGCCTGCCGTCCTCGGGCGGCACCGTGCCCATCGAGGCGACCCCGACCTACCTGTCCTGGCTGGCCGAATTCGAACCGATGCACCAGGTGTTCCTCGGCGTGCGGTCGATCCTGTACTTCGACGCGAACTACTCGGCCGGGCTCGATCGCGGCATCTGGATGGCACTGCTCGGCATCGCGATCGCCGTCGTCGCGGGCACGATCATCACCCGCTACTACGACTACAAGGGCCTGCACCGCAAGAACCACTCCGACTGACGATGCCTGCGGCGGGGTCACCGCGCAGCACCGGCTCGCCACCGGTCGCGCCGGTCCTGCCACGTCTCGGATCAGCGCGGTGCGGACAAGGGGACGATCGGCAGCCAGCCCGCGATCTCTGCGGCCCTGGTCCCCGAAGCCGAGACCGCCCCCGAAGCCACGGCGTCGTCGAACTCCAGCAGCCCGGTGGCCAGCAACAACCACGTCCGCGCATCGGTCTCCACCACATTCGGCGGATTCCCCCTGGTATGCCGAGGCCCCTCGATGCACTGCACCGCGACGAACGGCGGCACCCGCACCTCCACCGAATGCCCCGGCGCACTCGCCGCCAACGCCCGCGCCGTCCCCTTCACCGCCGCCCCCAACTCCCCCCGCCCGGGCGCCGCCACCCCCGCATCCCCCAACCACTGCGCCACCGCCAACACCGCCGCCCGCACCTGAGCGGGATCGACCACATTCCGACCAGCCATGACACGCAACGCTACCGACCGCCCCCGACAGCAATCGAGAGACCGTATGTCCCGAGTTGCCAGACGCGCTGAGAACTGCGAAACCGCCGCCCGAGCATCGCGGGGCCCGCGACATCGCGGCCGCCCCTAGGGCTGGATGGTCATCGGGCCTGGCAGCCGACCGATGCCTGACCCGGCGGCAAGTCGGGTCTCGACGTAGGCGGCCAGGGTGGGCAACAGGGCGCCGCCCGCGTTGATCGCGAGGTGGAGGAGGGCGGGGGCGGTGGCGCTGTCGGCGCGGCGGCGCAGGGCGCTGAAGATCAGGCCGGCGACGGTGGTGGCGGCGAGGGTGACGGGGAGGGAGTCGCCTGCGGTGCGGGCGGGGTGGATGTGCCAGAGGGCGAAGTCGGCGGCGCCGAGGGCGGGTGGGTAGCCGTGGGTGGTGAGGAGGGGGTCGAGGGTGGCGCGGAAGACGGCTTCCTCGGCGAGGACCGTGCCGACCGGGATGTGGACGGCGATCCATTCGAGGGTGGAGGTTTCGGGGACCAGGACGGCGATTTCGGCGGGGAGTTTGCGTAGCGCCGGAATCGCCAGTACCGCACCATAACCCGCGAGGACAACCGCCGAGCTGCCGAGGCCCCACCGTAAACCGCTGGCGGACAACCAGTTCGGGCGTCCACGGAAAACGCCGGTATAGGTGGCGGCGAACAGCACGTTCGCGACCGACCGGCCGCGCAGCGAGAAGCCGAGGGCGGGCAGGACACTGTTGTTCCAGCACAGCGGCAACCCGAGCGCCACTGCGACTCGGACCGCCCTCGACCGCCGTCCGGCGCGCTCCGATCCCCGCCGGCGCCGGATCGATCCCCGGCCCCCACGAAGTAGGCCCGCACCAACGACGCGCACCCCGGCCCTCACTTCACCTCCCGCTCGAACATCTCCGCGGATTCCACTGCCACCCTGGCCTTCTCGACCACATCCGCGCTCACCGAAAGCCCTGTCACCGCCAACCACCCGTCCAGCACGAGACTCCCGTACCGATGCCCGTGCCCGTCCGATACACCTTGCGCATTGGTCAGGTCGGCCGTGACCTGCCAGAACGTCACGAACGGCGCCCATCGCATCTGCGTCGACACATCGTCGCCACGCGGTTCACGCAACCAGTCCGGCCGGGTGAAGATCAGATCCGCAGACCACCACACGATCGGGTCGGACGGATGCTGCAGGTAGGCGATGCGAGGCTCGCGCCATACCTCTGGCGAGTCGAAATCCGTTGCGTCGTCGGCGAATCGGACGACGAGCCCATCGGCATAGACCGGCGCCACCTCTCTCGACCCCGGATCGCGCCGGGCCACGAACTGCCGCCACAGCCGATTCGAATTGGGCGGCCCGACCCACAGCGCCCCGTCGACCTTCTCCCGCAGGTCGGCCAGCCCGCCGAACGCCTCCTCCGACCCCTGCGACCCGAGACTCTCCCCGTACACGAACAGCTTGGGCCGCAGCTCTTCCGGCTGCGCCGACCACCGCCGGTACACCGCGTCGAACAGCTCACGACTCGCCGCCGCGGCCTTCTCCCGGTCGGACAGAAACGACAGCACGCTGGGTAGATACGAGTACTGGGTGGCCACGATCGACGTGTCACCGCCGTAGAGGTATTCGAGCGAACCGGCCGCCATCCCGTTCACCCACCCGGTCCCGGTGGTCGTCACCACCACCATCGCCGCCCGCTCGAAGGCCTTGGTCCGCTCTAGTTCGGCAACCGCCAGCTCGGCCGCCGTCTGCTCCCCGCGCACCGATTCCAAACCCACATAGGCCCGGATCGGTTCGCGCGCAGGCCTTCCCGTCACCGCGGTGATGTCGGCCGCGTCGGGTCCGTTGGCGACGAACCACCGCCCTTCGAAACCGAGTGTCTCCCAGGGCACGAGCGAAGCCGGGCTCCCGGACTTCTCCGGCGCCACCGGCTGCACCGCGTACTCGGTGGTCCGGTCGTTGCGCACACTGAACGCGGAGTTGGCGACGGCGAAGAACGCCCGCGAGGCCACCCCGTTGAACACCGTCACCGCGAACACCACCAGCACCAATGCCCCGGCCGATGGCGCCAATTCGCGCGGCACCCGCACCCACTGGTTGAGCTGACGGGCAAGCACGAGGATCAGTGCGCGCACCGTCCGGTACACCGCGACCACCGCCACCCCCACAGCCACACTGAGCAGCCCGGTCCGCAGATACGCGGGGGTTGTCGTGCCCTCCATCCCCATCAGTGAAGTGATCTCACGCTGCCAGCGCGCCGACTGCACGAGCATCCCGGCCGCCACGACCGAGCACACCACGAGCACCACGGCCTTGATGCCGTATCGCACCCGGTCAGGTGGCCCGGCCAGCGGAATCCGTGGCCGCACCCACCGCCGCAACCCCCATTCGAGCACGCACCCGAGCCCGTACCCGATGGCCGCGTTGATCCCGCTGATGAGCCCCTGGAACAACCAGTCGCGCGGCACCAGCGACGGCGTCACCGACAGTGCGAAGAACAGGGTGGCGACGACGAGGCCGGGATAGTTCAGATCGACGATGTCCTCGACGCGCCGCACCACCCGCTTGCCGCGCGTACGCAGCGTGACGAGGGTCGACCCGGTCGCAGACACCGATCAAGTATGGCTGGCGGGCGCGCCGGGGGCAGTCGTTGTGAGTGGTGGGTCGGTCACTTTCGGCAACTACCCATCGCCGGTGAGTAGTTTCACGCGCCCGCGCGAATCCCCCGCCGCCCATGCTTGTTCCATGAGCACACCCAATGCCAAGCCGAAGAACACCACGGCCTACATGGCCCAGGCCGCCATCGCCTTCGCCGTCAGCCTGTTCGGCACCGGCGCGGGCATCGCCTACCTGCCGCTGGACGGCTGGCAGCGCGCCTTCCTCGCCATGTCGGGCCTGTTCCTGGTGACGAGCTGCTTCACCCTCGCCAAGGTGGTGCGCGACCAGCAGGAAACCCAGACCGTGATGAGCCGCCTCGACGAGGCACGCATCGAACAGCTGATCGCCGAACACAATCCGTTCAAGTCGGTGTCGTAGCCGGAAGTAGCCGATCGAGGGGTTCGGCTACTTCAGCTGATGCTCGGTGGCGGCGGATTCTTCGAGGAACAGCCGGATCCGCTGCGCCAATTCCGGTGTGTAGTCCGGTGGTCGAGCGATCGCCGCCCAGGCGTCGGGCACCAGGTTGCCGTAGTTGTGGCCGTGCCCGTTCGAGACCGACTGCGCCCGTGGCAGATCCGCCGCCACCTGCCAAAAGGTGACGATCGGATACCACGACATCGCCGGTGACACATCGGGACCACGCTTCTCCGCGAGCCAGTCGGGCCTGCTGAACAGCAGATCGGGCGACCACCACACCACCGGGTCCGAGGCGTGCTGCAGGTAGACGATGCGCGGATCGGTCCACTTGTCCGACGGCCGGGCGAGCTGATCGGCACTGGCGGCGAAGCGCACCGAGAGTCCGTCGGCGAAGATCGGGGTGATCTCGTCGGTCCCCGGATCACGGCGGGCGACGAATTCCGACCACAGCCGGTTGGAGTTGGGCGGGCCGACCCAGAGCACACCGTCGGTGCGGTTGCGGATGTCGGCCAGCCCGGAGAACGCGCCCTCCGACCCCTGCGAACCGAGGCTTTCTCCGTAGACGAGCAGCTTGGGCCGAGCGTTCTCGGGCAGCGTCGACCAGCGTTCGTACACCTTGTCGAACAGCATGCGGCCCATGCTCATCGACTTGTCCCGGTCGGACAGGAACGACAGCGCACTCGGCAGGTACGAGTACTGGGTGGCGACAAGAGCGGTGTCCCCGCCGAACATCAACTCGACCGATTCGGCGCTGGTCGAGTCGACCCAGCCGGTGCCGGTGGTGCTGATCACCACCAGCACCTTGCGTTCGAAGGCCTTGGTTCGTTCGAGTTCGGCCACGGCCAGGTCGGTTTGCGCCTCGAACCCGTCGGCCGATTCCAGCCCCGCGTATACCCGGATGGGTTCGCGGGCCGGTTTGCCGGTGACCTGGCTGATGGCCAGCGCGGTCGGTGCGTTCGAGACGAACCAGCGGCCTTCGGAACCGAGCGTTTCCCACGCCGCCAGCGAGCCGGGGCTGCCGGACCGTTCGGGCAGCGTCGGCTGGATCGCGTGTGCGGAGGTGTGGCTGTTGCGCGCGCTGAACGCCGAATTGGCCACGGTGAAAAAGGCTTTCGCCAGCACGCCGTTGAACAGCAGCACCGCGCCGATCACCACGATCAGCACCCCGAGCGGTCGCGCGAACGACGCGGGCACCCGAATCCACTGATTGAGACCGCGCGCCACCGCACGCACCAACTTGCGCACTGCGCGCGCGATCCAGATCAGCAGCCCGACCACGGCGGCGCCGAGCAGCACCGTGCGCGCGTAGGAGTCCGAAACCGGCGCCATCCCCATCAGATCGGTGATCTCGCGTTGCCAGCGGCCCGATTGGATCGACATCAGCACCGCGAATACCACGCAGGCGACCACGATCAGCGCCTTCACCGCCATCAGCGTCCACCGCGGCCGCCGCGCCCATCGCGCCGCGATCTGCTCCGGCACCGTCACCCGCGGCACCACCCACCGCCGCCAAGCCCAGGCCAGCCCACACCCGAGGCCGTACCCGATCGTGGCATTGATGCCGCTGATCAGACCCTGGAAGAACCAGTCGCGCGGCAGCAGCGACGGTGTGAGCGACCACCCGAACAGCATGGTCGCCACGAGCAACCCGGTGTAGTTCGGGTGGAAGAACCGTTCCACCAGGTGCACCCCGCGCAACAACGGGTTGTCGGCGGGTGCAACGGTGGCGCCGGTGGGGGCCGAGCTCGTCTCCGATGTGGTCAAGCTCGGCTCCTCCTGCTCTAGGTGTGCGCTCCGAACAGCTTAGGCAGCGTGCCCTCGAAAACCTCACGCAATTCCGTGAGCGTCACCGAGAACTGGCCCTGCACCTCGATCGAATCCGAACCCTGGTCGACCACGCCGATGCGCACCCACGGCAGCTGCCGCGCGTCGCACATCTTGGTGAACCGGGTCTCCTCCGAACGCGGCACCGCGACGAGCACGCGTCCGGCCGACTCGGAGAACAGCTGCACGAACGGGTCGCTGCCCTCGGGAAGCACGATGCGGCAACCGGTCTCGCCGGCCAGCGCGGCCTCGACGACGGTCTGCGCGAGACCACCCTCGGACAGGTCGTGGGCCGCCGAGATCATGCCGTCGCGCGAACCGGAGACGAGCACCTCCGACAGCAGCTTCTCCCGCGCCAGGTCGACCTTGGGCGGCACACCGCCGAGGTGCCCGTGCACCACCTGCGACCAGATGGAGCCGTCGAGTTCGTCGTGCGTGTCGCCGAGCAGGATCAGCGATTCGCCCGGCTCGAGGCCGAGGCCGGTCGGGATGCGCCGGTGCACGTCGTCGATCACGCCGAGCACGCCGACCACCGGGGTGGGCAGGATGGCGTCCTTGCCGGTCTGGTTGTAGAAGCTCACGTTGCCGCCGGTGACCGGGATGCCGAGCGCCGCGCAACCGTCCGCGAGGCCGCGCACGGCCTGCTGGAACTGCCACATCACGCCCGGGTCCTCCGGCGAACCGAAGTTCAGGCAGTTGGTGACGGCCTTCGGGGTGGCGCCGGTGGTCGCCACATTGCGGTAGGCCTCGGCCAGCGCGAGCTGGGCGCCGGTGTACGGGTCGAGCTTGGTGTAGCGGCCCGAGGCGTCGGTGGCGAGGGCGATGCCGCGCCCGGACGTCTCGTCGATGCGAACCACACCGGCGTCGGCGTGCTCGGCGAGCACGGTGTTGCCGCGCACGTAGCGGTCGTACTGCTCGGTGATCCACTTGCGGCTGCACAGCTGCGGGCTGGCCAGCATGGTCAGCAGGGTTTCGCGCAGCTCGTCGGCGGTCTTGGGCCGGGGCAGGTTCGCGGTGGTGTCGGCGATCAGCGCGTCCTGGTAGTCCGGGCGCTGCACCGGGCGCTCGTACACCGGGCCCTCGTGGGCGACGGTGCGCGGCGGCACGTCCACCACGGTCTCGCCGTGCCAGCTGATGACGAGGTGGTCGCCGTCGGTGACCTCACCGATGACGGTGGCCAGCACGTCCCACTTCTTGCACACCGCCATGAACGCGTCGACGTTCTCAGGGGTGACCACCGCGCACATGCGTTCCTGCGACTCGCTCGACAGGATCTCGGCGGGGGTCATGTGCTTGGCGCGCAGCGGCACCTTGGTGAGGTCGATGTGCATGCCACCGTCGCCCGCCGCGGCGAGTTCGGAAGTGGCACAGGACAGTCCGGCGCCGCCGAGGTCCTGGATGCCGACCACGAGGCCGGCCTTGTACAGGTCGAGACAGCACTCGATGAGCACCTTCTCGGTAAACGGGTCGCCCACCTGCACGGCGGGCAGCTTCTTGCGGCCGGTGCCGGACTCGTCGCCGGAGAACGAGTCCGAGGCGAGCACGGATACGCCGCCGATGCCGTCGAGGCCGGTGCGCGCACCGAACAGGATGATCTTGTTGCCCGCGCCGGAGGCGAAGGCCAGGTGCAGGTCTTCCACGCGCATCGCGCCGGCGCACAGCGCGTTCACGAGGGGGTTGCCCTGGTAGGAGGCGTCGAACACCGTCTCGCCGCCGACGTTGGGCAGGCCGAGGGAGTTGCCGTAGCCGCCGATGCCGCGCACCACACCGTCGACCACGCGACGGGTGTCGGGGGCGTCGGCCGCGCCGAAGCGCAGCTGGTCCATCACCGCGATCGGGCGTGCGCCCATGGCCATGATGTCGCGCACGATGCCGCCGACGCCGGTGGCCGCGCCCTGGTACGGCTCCACGTACGACGGGTGGTTGTGGCTTTCGACCTTGAAGGTGACGGCCCAGCCGTCGCCGATGTCGACCACACCGGCGTTCTCGCCGATACCGGCCAGCATCGAGGCCTTCATCTCGTCGGTGGTGGTCTCACCGAAGTAGCGCAGGTGCACCTTCGAGGACTTGTAGGAGCAGTGCTCGCTCCACATCACCGAGTACATGGCCAGCTCGGCGTCGGTGGGCCGACGGCCGAGAATCTCCTTGATGCGGGCGTACTCGTCGTCTTTGAGACCGAGTTCCTTGTACGGCTGCGGAGCATCCGGGGTGGCTGCGGCGGTGGCGACGGTGTCGACCTGCAGTGTCACGGGAGACCAGGGTCCTTTCGGCCGGGGGGAACTTGGCTCCGAGTCTATCGGTAGGGCCGTCGCGGCCCGCCGCCTGTACTCCCCGGCCGCCGGTGGTGCGCGGATTCGGTCTGGTCACACTTGCGGTTCGACCCGGTGAGCACCCGTTACGCTGGCGCCGTGAACGAAAGTCCGGGGGTTGCCGAGCAGGTAGAGCCGCCGTTTTCCGCGCGCATCGCGTCGGGCGCGAGGGATCGGGAACAGAACTCGCTGCCGGGTCGGCAACGCGGGCTGCTGGTCGCCGCGATCGCGTTGTTCGTGGTCTCCGGCGTGATCGCCTTCGTCGCGAACTGGTGGACCGGCTTCATCGACCTGCAGGTCTACCGCACCGGTGCCCGCGTCTGGCTCGACGGCGGCGACCTGTACGGGCCGATGCCGCCGGTGCGCGGGCTCGGGCTGCCGTTCACCTATCCCCCGCTGGCCGCGTTGTTCTTCGTCCCGCTCGCCCTGCTGCCGCTGGTCGCGGCCGAGGTGCTCGTGCTCACCACCTCGTTGCTGAGCCTGGCGATCGCGCTGTGGCTCGTACTGATCCGGGTGCGGCCCGAGTTCGACCGGATCACAGTGCTGGCGGTAGTGATCGCCGGTCTCGGCTTGGCACAGTTCCTGGAACCGGTGCGCCAGACGGTCAATTTCGGGCAGATCAATCTGATCCTGATGGCCGCGGTCACCGTCGACATCCTGGTGCGCAAACCGTTCTGGCCCCGCGGAATGCTGATCGGCATCGCCGTGTCGATCAAGCTGATCCCGGCCGGCTACCTGCTGTATTTCCTGCTGCGCCGCGATTGGAAAGCCGCGGCGACGCTGGTGTTTTCGGCCGCCGGTGCCATCGGCGTCGGCTTCCTGCTCTTCCCGAGCGACTCGGTCCAGTACTGGTTCCACACCGTCACCGACACCGGCCGCATCGGCACACCGTATTTCGCCGGGAACCAGTCGATCAAGGGCACCCTGTACCGGCTCGGCATCGACTCCTCGGCGGCCACCGCGCTCTGGATCCTGCTGTCGGCGTTGACGATCACGCTGGCGGCGGTATGGATGTACCGGCTCATCGAGGCGGGCCGCGACGTCGCGGCCCTGCTGGTGAACGCCGCCGCGATCCTGCTCGTCTCGCCGGTGTCGTGGTCGCATCACTGGGTGTGGGTGGCGCCGGCGCTCGTCGTCGCCGTCGACCTGGCGGTGCGCAGGCGTTCGCGCGCGTTCACGACGCTGGTCGCCGTGTTCACGGTGGTGTTCATCATCGGCCCGCAATGGTTGCTGCCGCACAACAGCGATCACGAGCTGGACTGGGCGTGGTGGCAGCAGATCATCGGAAGTACCTACGTGTGGGCCACTTTCGCGGTCCTGGTGTACGCGGTGATCACCTACCGGCCTCAGTCCAGTGGCGTCGGCGTGAGGAAGGCGGCCAGCGCCGAGGCGTAGGCGGGGATGTCGGCGGCGCCCATCAGCTCGCGGCAGGAATGCATGGCCAGCTGCGGTGCGCCCACGTCGACGGTGGATATTCCGGTGCGGGCCGCGGTCATCGGGCCGATGGTCGATCCGCACGGCAGATCGGCGCGGTGCACATACCGCTGCAACGGCACCTCGGCCTGTGCGCACGCCAGCGCGAACGCCCCGGCACCGGCGGCGTCGGTGGCGTAGCGCAGGTTCTGGTTGACCTTGAGCACCGGCCCGCCGCCGACCTCGATCCGGTGCGCGGGTTCGTGCCGGTCGGGATAGTTCGGGTGCGTGGCATGTGCCATGTCACCGGAGGCGACCACCGAACCGGCGAGCGCGGCAAGGTAATCCGCGCGTCCACCGCCACGGGCGAGCACGATCCGCTCGAGCACGGCGGGCAGCAGATCCGATTGGGCGCCGCGATCGGACTGACTGCCCACTTCCTCGTGGTCGAACATCACCAGCACCGCCGTGGCCGCGCCGGGGTCGTCGGCGGCGGCGAGGAACGCCTGCAGTCCGGCGTAGCAGGTGCCCTGATTGTCCAGGCGCGGCGCGCTCACCAGGTCGTGATGGCGGCCGACGATGGTGCTCGGCGCCAGATCGTGGGTCATCAGTTCCCAGCCGAGTACCGAATCACCGTCCACCCCGGCGCGCTCGGCCACGAAATCCAGGAACGAGGCGGGCGAATCACCGATGCCCCAGATGGCGTTCACGTGGCGTTGCGGATCGAGCGTCACCCCGCGCCGGTCCTCGGACAGGTGGATCGCCAGCTGCGGCACCCGCAGAATCGGTTCGTCGACGCGCACCAGCACGTCGCGCATCCGCGCACCGTCGCGCACACTGAGCCGCCCCGAGATCCCCAGTTCCCGGTCGAGCCACGAATTCAGCCAGGCCCCACCGTAGGGCTCGAGCCCGACCAGCTGCCAGCCGGACCCGGCCAGATCCGGATGCTGCTTCACCCGCAGATTGGGGCTGTCGGTATGCGCCCCGACCACGCGAAACGGGTCGGCGGGCGCCGCGTCGTAATCGGCCCAGGCGATCAGCGAACCGCCACGCACCACATAGTGTTTCCCACCCGCGTCGTCCCAGGACCGCGCCTCGGTCAACGGCGTGAAGCCATTGGCATCCAATTCCGCCGCAACCGTTGCGCACACATGGAACGGCGACGGCGAAGCATCGATGAACGCACACAACCCACTGGCCGTGGCCGCAGTCAGAGATACCGGCATAGGGCCGATCCTAGGGGCAATACCGTCGGCTCCGGCGGCCGAACGCCGGGACCGGCACCCGCTACTGGTCGGCGATGACGGCGAGGGCGGCCACGAGGTCGTTGTAGCGTCGGGCTCCCAGCCGCGCCTTCAACTCCTCTTCGGCCAGCTGTTCTTCCCGCCGGATCTTGGCCACGAGCTTGGCGCCGAGGCTGCTCAGCCCGATGAGAATCCGCCGCCGGTCATCGGTCGCCGCGACGCGGAAGATCAGGCCGCGCTCGGCGAGATTGTCGGCGTGCCGGGTGGCCGAGGACGGGGCAAGGCGGGCCTGCGAAGCCAGCTCCGACATGGTCACGCCGTGCTCGGTGGACAGCTGGGTGAGAATCGCCCAGTGGTCGTCGGTGAGGTTGTCGGCCGACAGCGCCGCGTCTAATCGGCGCACCCAATTTCGCTCTGCCGAGCGCAGCGCGCCGTGCAGTGTGGAACAGCCACTTATGATGGACACCGATCGCATTCCCACCTGCCGAGAAATTCATTCGAACAATGCTGCTCGAGCTAGGCGATAGAGTACAGAATGCCCACCTTCGACGAGAGCCGGGATGAGACGATCGAGATTCTCTCGATCGTGCCCACCCAGGGCCCGGGTGGCATCATCGCACCGTCCTGTACAGCGGCGATATCGCTGGCAGTAGACGAAATCAACAGCGGCACAGGGATTCTCGGCCGGGAGATCCGGCTCACGACCATCGACGGCGGCCGCCCACCGAGCGTGGTCGCCACCGAAGTCGAGGCGCTGCTCGCCACCGGAATGGTCGGCGCGATCACCGGCTGGCACACCTCGGCCGTGCGCCGTGCGGTCGCCACCGCCGTCGACAGCCGGGTGCCGTATCTGTACGCCACCGATCACGAGGGCCTGCCCGACGAACGCGCGGGCGTGCTGATGGTCGGCGAACATCCCGATCACCAGACCGTGCCCGCCGCCGCGTGGATGGGCCGGGAGCTGGGAGTGCGCCGCTGGGCGGTGATCGGCAACGACTACGTCTGGCCGCGCCAGACCGCGCACGCGCTGCGTCGCACGCTGCCCTCGCCCGCCGATATCGTGCTGGAACGCTATGTGCCGATGGGCACCACGGATTTCGCGAACTTCCTGGACGAACCCGCCCTGCTGTTCGCCGATGCGGTCCTGATCCTGATGGTCGGCGCCGACACCGCCCGTTTCAACAGGCAGTTCACCGCGGTGGGGCTGTCGGATTTCCTGCCGCGACTCAGCCCCGCGGTGGACGAGAACGTGCTGCTCAGCGCGGGCCCCGGCGCCAACAAGAACCTGTATGTCGCCTCGAGCTTCTTCCTCGACGACAACGACGGCCGCCGCGCTCGCTACCGCCGCCACCAGGGCAAGTTCGCCCCGGTGCTCACGACGTTCGGCAATTCCACCTATGAGGCGGTGCACCTGCTGCGCAGTGTGGCCGACACCGTCGGCACGCTCGACGTGCCGACCGTGCAGGCCCGGCTGGCCGAGGGTCTCGCCGTCGACGGCCCGGCCACCCGGCGCGGTTTCCTCGGCAATCAGGCCGTCGGCCCCACGCACCTGGCGCGGGCCGACGGGGTCGATTTCGCAATCATCGACCGGTTGGACTGATTCAGGCGTTGACGAAGCTGTCGATCACGGAGAAGAACATCCCGAGACCGTCGTCGCTCGGCCCGGTGAGTGCCTCGGTGGCGTGCTCGGGGTGCGGCATCAGACCGACGACCCGGCCGTTGGCCGAGGAGATGCCTGCGATTCCGCGCTGCGAACCGTTCGGGTTCTCACCGGAGTAGCGGAACACCACGCGGCCCTCACCCTCCAGCTCGTCGAGCACCTTCGTCGACGCCTGGAAACGGCCCTCACCCGACTTGAGCGGGATGAGGATCTGCGCGCCCGGCTCGTAACGCGAGGTCCAGGCGGTGTTCGTCGCCTCGACCGTGAGCCATTCGTCCCGGCAGATGAAGTGCAGGCCCTCGTTGCGGGTGAGCGCACCGGGCAGCAGCCCGGCCTCGCACAGCACCTGGAAACCGTTGCAGATGCCGAGCACCGGCAGGCCCTGGCCCGCGGCCCGGATCACTTCGCCCATCACCGGCGCGAACCGGGCGATGGCGCCGCAGCGCAGGTAGTCGCCGTAGGAGAAGCCACCGGGCACGATCACCGCGTCGACATCCTTGATGTCGGCATCGGCGTGCCACAGGCTCACCGCGTCGGCGCCCGCCAGACGCACCGCGCGGGCCGCGTCGACATCGTCGAGCGTGCCCGGGAACGTGATGACCCCGATGCGTGCGCTCATGAGACCCGGACGACCTTCCAGTCCTCGATCACCGTATTGGCCAGCAGCGCCTCGGCGATCTGTTCGAGCTGGGCGTCGGAGACGCTGTCGTCCACCTCGAGCTCGAATCGCTTGCCCTGCCGTACATCCGAGATGCCGGCGAATCCCAGACGTGGGAGCGCGCCGACCACGGCCTGCCCCTGGGGGTCCAGAATCTCGGCCTTCGGCATGACCTCGACCACGACTCGTGCCACGCAATGCTCCTCATGTGGTGTGGGGGTTACCTCAGAAATCCTAGTTGACCCGGCCGTCGTGCCAGCCCTCCGGGGTCTGTGGCGCTTAGCATCGGGTCATGCGCATCGCCCACTTCGGCCATTCCTGCATCCTCGTGGAACTGCACGGCGCGAAAGTGCTGTTCGATCCCGGCACGTTCGCGCACGGTTTCGAGGGCATCACCGGTCTGGACGCGATCGCGGTGACCCACCAGCACCCCGACCACATCGACCCGAACCGGATCGCCGACCTGATCGACGCCAATCCGGGCGCGCGGTTGCTGTCCGACCCGCAGACCGCCCAGCAGCGCAGCGAGGGCTGGGAGCCGGTATCGGCCGGTCAGGTCCTCGACATCGGCGACTTACAGATCACCGGTGGCGGCGGCCGCCACGCGGTGATCCACCCCGAGATCCCGGTGATCGACAACACCGTCTTCCAGCTCGGCACCGCCGCCGACCCCGCCCAGCTGGTGCATCCGGGTGACTCGCTGTGGGTGCCGCCGGTGCCGGTCGGTGTACTCGCCATCCCGGCCGTCGCCCCGTGGATGCGGATCTGGGACACCGTCGACTACCTGCGCGCGGTCAACCCACGCACCGCCCTGCCGATCCATTTCGGCATCATCGATCGCTCCGCGCACGGCATCTACTTCGGCCGACTCGCCGAGATGGCGCCGGCCGGTACCGAGTTCCGGGTGATCGACCCCGAGGATCAGGACCAGTTCTAGCGCCCGTAGGTGCTCAGGAACAACGCTTCGGCCAGCGCCATGTGCTCGATCTCGCTCGGATCGACGCTCTCGTTGGGCGCGTGGATGAGGCATTTGGGTTCCTCGACCCCGATCAGCATGATCTCGGCTTTCGGGTAGGTGTCGGCGAAGACATTGCACAGGGGGATGGAACCGCCCTGGCCTTCCGTCGTGGCCGGTCGGCCGTACGCGGTCGCCATCGCCTCGGACATCGCGTCGCGGGCGGGGCCGTGTTCGGCGGCGACGAACGGTTCGCCGAGCCCCTCCAGTTCGATGTCGAGTCGCGCGTTCCACGGCGTGTGCGCCCGCAGGTGCTTTTCCAGCAGTTCGTAGGCGTGTTGCGGGTCGGTGCCGGGCGGGATGCGCAGGTTGAGCCGCGCCCGCGTGCTCGGCTGGATCGCCGCCGACGAGCCGACCACCGCGGGCACGTCCATGCCGAGCACGGTCAGCGCCGGACGGGCCCACAGCATGTCGGCGACGGTGCCGCCGCCGATCAGGTCCACGCCGTCGAGAACGCCCGCGTCGGCCCGGAAGTCCTTGGGCGGGTATTGCACCCCGGTCCACTGCTGGTCGGCGGTGAGGCCGTCGACGGTGGTGTTGCCGTGCTCGTCGCGCAGGGACGACAGCAGCTGGATCATCGCCGCCAGCGCGTCGGGTGCCGGCCCACCGAACATGCCCGAATGCATCGGCCCGGCGAGGGTCGTCACGGTGACGACGACATTCACCTGCCCGCGCAGGGTCTGGGTGAAGGTCGGCAGGCCGACGGCGAAATTGCCGCAGTCGGCGACCAGGATGGCGTCGGCGGTGAGCAGCTCGGGATTCGCGACGACGAATTTCTCCAGCCCGCCGGTGCCCTGTTCCTCCGAGCCCTCCGACACCAGCTTGATACCCACCGGGAAGTCGGGACCGATCGCACGCAGGGCCGTGAGATGGGTGACGATATTGCCCTTGCAGTCGGCGGCGCCGCGCCCGTACCAGCGGCCGTCCTTCTCCGTGAGCGTCCAGACCGGGGTTTCCCATGCCTCGTCGTCGAGTGGTGGTTGCACGTCGTAGTGGCAGTACAGCAGCACCGTCGGGCTGCCGGGCGGACCCGGCCGGTGCCCGATGACGGCATTGCTGCCGTCGGGTGTCTCGTGCAGGCCGACCGTCAGCCCGAGCTCGGCGAAAGCGTCGGCCACCCACTGCGCGGCCCGCGTGCAGCCTTCGGCCGGGAACTGGCGCGGGTCGGCCACGGACCGGAACGAAACCAGCTGTGCGAGGTCGTTTTTCGCCTCGCCCATGAGTCCGGAAACCTTGGCGCGCAGCGCGTCGACATCGGGAGCCTTCGTCATCGGTGGCCTCACTTCGTCGTGTCGTCGAGATGCAGGGTGTCGAGATGTGCACGGTAGTCGGCCAGGTGCTGCGGGCAATAGACGGCGATCGCCTGGCCGACCGCCTCGGCGGCCTCCTTCGAGCCGATCACCGGGCGCTGGCCGGGCCCGGACGCGCCATTGCTCAGTGCGGCTTGGTATTTCGCCTTGATGTGGGCCGCGTCCGGGTCCTGGCACACCGAGCCCCCGTCGTCACCGAGCGCCGAGGCGATGACATCCGGCTCGGGCGCGGGCAGGCCCGCCGCGAGCAAATTGCTGTGCAGCTGTTGGGCTTTCGCGGTCGCTTCGTTGTTCCGGTGGATCTCGTCGAAGGTGAGCAACCCGATCAAGGCGAAGACGACGAGCAGCACGGCGGCCGTGAGGTATATCCAGATTCTGGTGCGATCGGGGGCATCTGCGGTACTCATCACTCGGCCTCCTGCGGAACGGCGATCTTCCAGCTTTCCCGGCGATTCCGATAGAACAGATAGGGAATGAGCAACCCGACGATGCCCATCCCACCGCCGACGATCGCGAAATACATCAGCGGATTACCGCTACCGAATTGCGAGGGCGGCACGAAACCGATGGCGAACGCCGCCACCGAGGACACCGATCCGAGCAGACACAGCGCGTACAACGCGGGCGCCCGGTAACCACGGGGATGATCCGGGTCGTCGCGGCGCAATTTCGCGGCCGCGGCGAACATCAGCACATACATGATGAGATACACCTGCGTGGTGATCACCGACAGAATCCAATACGCGCTCGACACGTTGGGAATCAATGCGTAGAGCAAGGCGATGGCCGTGGTGAACACTCCTTGGGCGACCAGCATGTTCTGCTGCACACCGTGCTTGTTGAGCCGGGTGAGAACCGGCGGCAGATAACCCTCGCTCCGCCCGATCAGCAGCAACCCCTTGGACGGTCCGGCCAGCCAGGTGAGCATCCCGCCCAGCGCGGCGGCCACCAGGGCGATGCCGACGATCGGGGTGAGGAATCCGATGTGAAAATGGCTGAAGAATCCGTCGAACGCCTGCATCACACCGGCCGTCAGACTCAGGCTGGCCGAGGGCACCACCCAGCTGATCGCCAGGGCGGGCAGGATGAAGATGACCAGCACCAACCCTGCCGCCAATGCCATCGCCTTGGGGAATTCCTTGCCCGGGTTGCGCAGCGACGACACGTGGACCGCGTTCATCTCCATCCCCGCGTAGGACAGGAAGTTGTTCACGATCAGGACCAGGCTCGCCAGGCCGGTCCAGGCAGGCAGCAGATGCGCCGAGTCCATCGGTGCCGCCGAAGGATTGCCCTGGCTGAGGAATACCAGCCCGAGGACGACGAGCAGCGTCCCGGGAATCAGCGTGCCGATGATCAGCCCCATACTGGACAACCCGGCGACCGTCTTGGTGCCGCGCGAGGACACATACACCCCCGCCCAGTAGACGGTGATGATCACGATCGCCACGTACGGGCCGTTCGACGCGAGCGAGGGGTGAATGATGTAGGCGAAAGTACTCGCCACATAAGCCAGCAGGCTCGGATAGTAGAAGATCGTCATGGCGAACTGGCACCACACCGCGAGGAAACCCAGCGGTTTACTCAGGCCGTCGCCCACCCATTTGTAGACACCGCCGTCCCAGCCCGAGGCCAATTCCGCCGCCACCAACGAGGTCGGCATGAGAAAGAGAACCGCGGGAACGATGTAGAGGAAAACACAGGCGAGTCCGTAGACGGCCATTGTCGGTGCGGAACGCAGACTGGCCACCGAACTCGTGGTCATCAGCGCCAATGTCACCCAGGACAGGTATTTCGTCGTGGTCGCGGCTTTCGTCGCGGTGCCCGTCATCAGCGCTGCCTCCTGCTGTGTTCACACAACTAGCGGAAACCCTCGAATAACGCTCGAGGATCGTAACCGTGCGGCAGCCGACCGGCGGCTTCGAAACGGGCACGATTACAGCGCGAATATTCGGACAGCGAAGGCAGGGGCAGCCGATAGGCCGCCGCCGCGCGCGGGTGATCGCCGATTCGCGCGCGGCGGGGCCGGTCAGGCGGCCTTGCTAGCCGGGACCGGCTCCCAGCGGTAAACGGTGCTGCGGGCACCGTGGTAGAGGGCGAGGTCGACCGCGTCGAGCACGGCCTGACGCGGGCCGGAGCGCTGCAACTGCGCCCCCGAGATCGCCAGGCGAAGGACGCCGCCGCGCCGGGCCGTGCGGGCCGCGCCCATCACCAGCGCCCGACACCACCAGGGTTCGGCCCGGAACCCCTCGCCGATGCCGTACACCCGGGAACGCTGCGCCACATTGTTCTCCAGGTCGAGCATGGTGGTGAGGCCGAGGGCGAGGCGGAAACCCACGTCGGGGAGGGCGGCGAGCGCACCGGCGGAGGCGTCCCAGCGCGGAGCCGCGAACAGCCGGGTGCGCAACTGCACCTGCTCCATCACCCGGTCGGCCGCTTTGAGCCGCAGCGTCGCCTCGTGCCGGGGCAGCGTGGCGAATTCGGCCCGCCGCGACTTGGTGGCGGCCTGGTCGTAGCCGTGCAGCACGATGGCGTCACCGGCCAGCCGCCGCCCACGCAACCACGATTGCGTCGCCGGGTCGTCGACCAGCCGGTATTTGCCCTTCAGCCGGGGCGCGACCAGCAGCGACAGCCGCACCCCGCGCTGATCCATCAGCTCCGCGAACTCGATCGCGGCATCGCGCGTGGTATCCCGGATTCCCGACACCGAAACGATCAGCTCGCCGTTCATGAGTCAACGATGGCAGCCGGAGGTGACGGCCGCGTGGTTGCGCGATGAACAGTAGCGAGCGTCTATTTGTCGGCCAGGCCCACCGTGTCCAGCACCCAGGCGTACTCGAACGCGACTTCCTTCCACTTCTCGTAGCGGCCGCTCACCCCGCCGTGGCCTGCGCTCATCTCCGTTTTCAGCAGCACTTCGCTGTCACCGGTCTTGGTGGCGCGCAGCTTGGCGACCCACTTGGCCGGTTCCACGTACAGCACGCGGGTGTCGTTGAGGCTGGTTATCGCCAGGATCGGCGGATAGTCCTTGGCCTCGACGTTCTCGTACGGCGAGTACGACTTCATGTACTCGTAGACGTCCTTGTCGGCCAACGGGTTACCCCACTCGTCCCACTCGATCACCGTCAGCGGCAGCGACGGGTCGAGGATCGAGGTGAGCGGGTCGACAAACGGGACATTGGCCAGGATGCCCGCGAACAGCTCCGGCGCCAGGTTGGCCACCGCGCCCATCAGCAGACCGCCCGCGCTGCCGCCGTCGGCGACGAGCCGGTCGGGTGCGGTGGTGCCCGCGTCGACGAGATGGCTTGCGACGGAGACGAAGTCGGTGAAGGTGTTCATCTTCGACAGGGTCTTGCCGTGCTCGTACCAGAGTCGGCCCATCTCGCCGCCGCCGCGCACGTGCGCCACCGCGAACACCATGCCGCGATCGAGCAGCGACAGCCGCGACACCGAGAACGACGGATCGATGCTCGCCTCGTAGGAGCCGTACCCGTAGAGCAGCATCGGCTTGGGGCCCGGCGGCAGATCGCGCCGCTGGATCAGCGAGATCGGGATGCGGGTGCCGTCGGAGGCCACTGCCCAATCACGGTGTTGCTCATAGTCTTCGGCGTTGTAGCCGCCGAGTACCGGCTGCTCCTTGCGCAGCAGCAGTTCCCCGGTGGCGGGCACGTAGTCGAACACCTGCATCGGGGTGATGAACGAGGTGACGCCGACCCGCAGCGTCGGCTGTTCCCACTCCGGGCTGGATCCCATACCGGCGGAGAACAATTCGAGCCCGAACTCGAGTTCGGTCAGCTCGCCGTAGCCCGCCGGGGTGAGCGGCCACACCGCGAGGCGGGGCAGGGCGCCGCGACGGTAGCCGAGCACCAGGTGGTCGGCGAAGGCGTCGATGTCCTCGAGCCGCACGTCCTCGCGGTGCCCGATCAGGATCGTCATGTCCGACGGGTCGGTGGCAGGTGCTTGCGCGAGGACGAAGTTCTCCGCCTTCACGCCGTCGACCACGTCGTTGTGCAGGATCAGGAAACGGTCCTCACCCGCGATCACCGCGTGCTCGGCCGAGTACTCCACGCCCTCGCGCCGGGGCAGCAGCACCCGGAACTCGCCCTCGGGGTTGTCCGACTCCAGCACCCAGCCCTCGGTGGTGATCTTGGAACCGAGCCAGATCATCAGGTACTTCTCGGAGCGGGTGGCGCCGACGCTCACCCAGTAGCGCTCGTCCGGCTCGTGGAAGACCTTCACGTCGTCGGTGGACGCGGTGCCGACGCGGTGCCGCCACACGGTGTCGGGGCGCCAGGATTCGTCGACGGTCTGATAGAAGATGTGCGTCCCGTCCAGCGACCAGGTGGCCCCCGGTGCGGCGCCGACGACCTCGTCGGGCAGCAGTTCGCCGGTGCGCAGGTCCTTGATGCGCAGGGTGTAGCGCTCGTCGCCGGTGCTGTCGACGGAGTAGGCGAGCAGGTTGCCGTCGTGGCTCAGCGAGAACGCGCCGAGGGCGAAGAAGTCGAGCCCCTCGGCGAGCACATTGCTGTCGAGCAGCACCTGCTCACCCTCGATGGAGGTGTCCACCTCGAGTTGCGGCGGCGTCCAGGCGTCGATGCCCTCGGCTTGGGCGTCGATCGGACAGCGGCAGTGCACGCCGTACTGCTTGCCCTCGAAGCTGCGCGAGTAGTACCAGTACTCCCCCAGCCGGGTCGGCACCGACAGGTCCGTTTCCTGGGTCCGCGCCTTGATCTCGTCGAAGATCTTGTCCCGCAGGGGCTGCAGCTGATCGGTGCGCGCCGCGGTGTAGGCGTTCTCCTCCTCCAGGTACGCGATGACCTCGGGATCTTCCTTGTCCCGCAGCCACTCGTACTCGTCGACGAACGTGTCGCCGTGGTGCACCCGTTCGACGGGCACCTTCTTCGCGATCGGCGCCGACACCACCGTCTGATTCTCGCCAGCCATGGGTCCACCGTAGTCGCCGCCCTCGACCCCGGCCCGCCAACTCGGCCGTCACCCGGATCCGCCCCGCTCATCGGGGTGAGTATTTCTGCGGATGGCGGCTCGGGGCGGAATCCGTAACCTGCTCGCATGGGGATTCGCGGGACGGTTCGTTCGCTTGTTGTCGCCGGTGCGCTGCTGCTGGCTTCCGGTTCGGTTGTCGTCGCGCCCGCGGTGGCGTGTGCGTGCGGCGGGGTGGTGAGCGGCGACGGCTCGGCGCGGGTGGACAGTGAGACCGCCGTGCTCGGCTGGGACGGTCGACGCGAAACCATTCTGATGCGGTTGGGGATGCGGTTCACCGGCGCCGACGCGGCGCTCATCGTGCCGACCCCCACGCCTGCCATGGTGTCGGCCGGTAGTGCAGCGTCGTTCGCCGAGTTGTCGCGGATAACCGCGCCGGAGGTGGTCGTCGACCGCTACTGGTTCGACAGCGACGGGTATGAATCCTCCGCTGGTGCACCGGGTTCCGGGCCGGAAGTGCTCGGCCAGGTGCAACTGGGCCCACTCGAGGCGACAACGCTACGCGGTGGCGACCTCACCGGCGTGCGGGAGTGGTTGTCCACCAACGGCTATCAGCTGCGGCCCGAAGTGAGCGCCACCCTCGAGCCGTACCTGCGCGAAGGCTGGTCGTTCGTCGCCATGCGGCTCACCAGCCCCGAACCCCTCGACGGCGCCCTCGACCCGGTGCGCCTCACCTTCGATTCCGATCGCCTCGTCTATCCGATGCGCATGTCGGCGGCGGCGACCACTCCCCAATCGGTGCACCTCTACGTCTTCGGCGACCACCGCCTCACCCGCACCGACGCCGACACCGAATCCCAATTCACCACGACCGAATTCGCGTCTCCCGTGGATGCTCTCACCGATCCCGATCTGATCGCGCTCGCCGCGGGCAAGACCTATCTGACCGAACTGTCGGTTTCCATCCCCCGCCCCGCCGCCATCACCACCGACTTCACTTTCGCCCCGGCCGACACCGACGCCACCGTGCGCGACCGCATAGTCAAGAAGGAGTACGTCGAAATCCTCGGCTTCCCCGCCGGTTACGTCCTTGTCGCCGTGGCGCTTTCGATCCTGGCGGTGGCGGGCGGCGCATTGCTGCGCCGCCGCTCGACCCGCTAGGCCCCGAGAGCCGGCCCGATGGTGGGCCAGGAGTGGTGCAGGGCGTCCTGCCAGTAGCCCCACGAGTGGGTGCCGACGGGGTGGTAGTCGATGTCGGCCCCGATGCCCGCAGCGGCCAGGCGCTGGCCGAAGGAGGCCATGCAACCGTTGACGCCGACCTCGATGGGACCGCCGAGAACGATGTTCTCCGGCAGCTGAGGCTTGAGCTGGGCCTCGTGGTGGCCGGGGATGCCGGTGCCGGTCGACATGTACAGCGCCTTGCCGCGCAAATTGTCGAGCAGCTGGGCCGGGTCGTGCGCCGCCCATTCGGGGCTACCCGGCGCACCCCACATATTGAGCGGGTTACCACCGCGGTTGGTGATGGAGAACATCATCGCGCCCGCCGCCATGCCCATGTCGGGGCACGCGCTGTAACCGGCGACGGCCCGGTAGAGGCCGGGGTTGCGGGCGGCCAGGATGTAGGCCGCGTTGCCGCCCATCGACAGGCCGCCGATGGCGTTCACGCCGTTGCCGTCGAAGCGGGCGTCGATCAGGCCCGGCAGTTCACGGGTGAGGAACGTTTCCCACTTGTACCGGCCGAAACGCGGGTCGTCGGCGATCCAGTCGGTGTAATAGCTGGCCTGCCCGCCCATCGGCAGCACCACGTTCACGTGCTTGCCACGGAAAAACGCCTCGGCGTCGGTGGCATTGGTCCAGGTGCTCTGGCCGATGCCCGGATCGAGGCCGTCGAGCAGGTAGTACGTACCGCGCGCTCCGCCACCCGCCGGGTGCAGAACCTGCAGCTCGATATTGCGCCCCATCGCGGGCGAGGTGACGGTGATCGCGGTGCGGTTCGGGGTGAGCGCACGCTCCCCGACGATGTCCGCGGCCGCGGCGGGTGCGGGCTGCAGAACGCCCGGACCGATGAACGCGATGGCGAATGCCAGCACTGAAGCAGCAACACCTGAACGACGCACGATCTACCCTCCATAACCGCATGCCAATGACAGTCCAAAGTAACCCACAGATGAACGTCGAGGAAGCATTCGGCGATTTGGGCGTTTCTTCGGCAAACTTTTGGGTATGTATTGCCCGCTTCGTCCGAAATCGCAGGTCAGCGGGTAAGAGCGCCCCGGATCGAGCCGGCGAGATAATCCAGATCGGCGCGCGCGGGCGAGGTCGGTCGTGCGCGCAATCCGAAGCCGTCGCCGGGCGTTCTCGGAATGACGTGCAGGTGCACGTGGAATACCTCTTGACCGGCCGTAACCCCGTCGGCGAGAAAGAAATTCACGCCGTCGGCGGCCACCTCGCTGTCACGGAGAGCCGCCGCGATCCGCTGCCCCACCTGAAACAGCTTGCCGCCCAACACCGGATCGAGTTCGGCGAGACTCGGCGCGGCCACCTTGGGCACCACGAGCACATGACCCGGCGTCACAGGACGAATATCCATGAACGCCAGCACATCACCGTCCTCGTACACCTTGGAAGCGGGCGCCCGACCGGCGACGATGTCGGAGAAGATCGTGTACGGATTCATCCGCGCACGGTATCGAAAACGCACGAGAGCCCGCCACCGCCGCCGCAGGGCGGGCAGTGGCGGGCTCACGCGCACGGCTCTACAGAATCGGCGAGGGCGTGTACCGCGCGGCCTCCGGGTTGGCCTCGACCAGCTTCTGCACCTGGGCGATCACTTCGGACACCTGGTCGGTGGCCGCACCGATGAACGCGGACTTGTCAGCCAGCGCGGCGTCGAGGGCGGCGCGGTCGAGCGGCATCCGGTCGTCGGCGGCGAGCCGGTCGAGCAGATCGGGTTCGCGACCCTGCTCACGCATGGCCAGGGCGACGGCGACCGCATGCTCCTTGATGACCTCGTGCGCGGTCTCACGGCCGACACCGGCCCGCACCGCCGCCATCAGGATCCGGGTGGTCGCCAGGAACGGCAGGTACCGGTCGAGCTCGCGGGAGACCACCGCCGGGTAGGCGCCGAACTCGGCGAGCACGGTCAGGAACGTCTCCATCTGCCCGTCGATGGCGAAGAAGGCATCGGGCAGCGCGACGCGACGCACCACCGAGCAGAACACGTCGCCCTCGTTCCACTGCGCGCCGGCCAGCTCCGCGGCCATCGAGCCGTAACCGCGCAGCACCACCTGCAGACCGTTCACCCGCTCGCAGGACCGGGTGTTCATCTTGTGCGGCATGGCCGACGAACCGACCTGACCCGGCTGGAACCCTTCGGTGACCAGCTCGTGACCCGCCATCAGACGGATCGTGTGCGCGAACGACGACGGCCCGGCACCCAGCTGCACCAGCGCCGAGAGCACGTCGTGGTCGAGCGAGCGCGGGTACACCTGGCCCACGCTGGTGAAGACGTTCTTGAAACCGAGGTGGGTGGCCACCTGCTGCTCGAGGGCGGCGAGCTTGCCCGCGTCACCGTCGAGCAGGTCGAGCATGTCCTGGGCGGTGCCCATCGGGCCCTTGATGCCGCGCAGCGGGTAGCGGTCGATCAGTTCGCGCAGCCGGGTGAGCGCGACGAGCACCTCGTCGGCGGCGGAGGCGAAACGCTTGCCGAGGGTGGTGGCCTGCGCGGCGACATTGTGCGAGCGGCCGGCCATCACCAGCGCCTGATACTCGGCGGCCCGCTCACCGAGTCGCGCGGCGATGGCGACACCGTGGTCGTAGACGTGCTCGAGCGAGAGCCGGATCTGCAGCTGCTCCACGTTCTCGGTGAGGTCGCGGCTGGTCATGCCCTTGTGCACGTGCTCGTGCCCGGCCAGCGCGTTGAACTCCTCGATGCGGGCCTTCACATCGTGGCGGGTGACCCGCTCGCGCTCGGCGATCGAGGCCAAGTCCACGTGATCGATGACCCGCTCGTAGTCCTCGACCACCCCTGCGGGAACGTCGATCCCGAGCTGCGACTGGGCGCGCAGCACCTCGAGCCACAGCTTGCGCTCGAGCACGATCTTGTTCTCGGGCGACCAGAGCGCGACGAGCTCCGGGCTGGCGTATCGGGTGGCGAGGACATTCGGGACGAGGCTCACGAGCACTCAGTCTAGTTGCCTGACCCGTTCGCCCTGCTGGGGCATCATGTTGGGCACCACGGGCGGGGCCACGATGTCGATCATCTCGAGCAATCCGGCTCGGGCGGGGCGGCGCGGCTCGGGGTGTCCCTCGATCAGCGCGGCGACGACGGCACCGTCGACGACGGCGACGAGTCTGCGTAACTGCTCGGGGCGCACCACCCGGTCGGAGCGGCGCAGCACGTCGGCGAGCAGGTCTTCGAGCTGGGTGCGTAGTCGCAGCTGGACCTCGCGCAGCTCGGGGTGCCGCGCGGAGGCGACCGACCGCTCGTAGCGGGCGATCAGTTGGCCACGGGCGTCGAGATCGCTGTCGTCTGGGCCGACCAGCAGGTCGAGCACCAGGTCGACGGTCGCCTCGGTGCCGCGGCGGCGGTGGCTCACATCGCCGACGCGGCGGCGCATCGCGTCGAGCTCACGGGCGCCGCTGAACTCGACGGCGCTGGCGATCAGATCTTCCAGTGAGGCGAAGTAGTAGGTGGTGGACGCGAGGGGAAGATCGGCTCTCGAGGCCACCGAACGATGTCGCACGGCGTCGAAGCCGCCTTCGAGCAACAGTTCAGCCGCCGCCGCCACCAGAGCCTGGCGACGTCGTTCGCCTTTCGGAGTCGTCGCGGTGGTCACCGTGCCATCGTGCCAGTCATCATCAGTTCAACCGTGCGCAATCGTCATCGGGGAAACGCTGGGAATTCGGGATATCTGAGTTTTACCGTATCCCGGCACCGATGTGTTCGTACTAGGGAAAGTTGTTGTGGGACATCACCGTTGACAACCGGTCCAGCGCTGCGGAAATGTCGTTTGTGGCGCCTGCGAAGGAAAAGCGAATCGTGCGAAGACCGCGCTCGGTATCGAAGTCCAGACCCGGGGCCACTGCCACTCCGGTTTCGGCGAGAACCCGCGCGCACCACTCCAGTGAATTACTGGTCAAATGACCGATATCCGCGTAGGCGTAGAAGGCGCCGTCGGCGGGCGCCAGATCGGTGATGCCGAGGGCGGGCAAACCCTCGAGCAGCAGCGCCCGATTGGTCGCGTACCGGCGCACGTGTCCGTCGAGTTCGTCCTTGGCCTCGGGCCCGAAGGCGTGCACCGCCGCGTACTGCGAGATCGCGGGCGGGCACACGGTCATGTTCGACGCCAGCCGCTGCAACGCGGGACGCAGGTGCGCGGGCGCGAGCATCCAGCCCAGCCGCCACCCGGTCATCGAGAAGTACTTCGACACCGACCCGATCACCACCGCGTCGCGGGAGAACTCCCACGCCGAGGACGTCGGCGTACTCGCGCTCGCGTAGGTGATGCCGTGGTAGATCTCGTCGGAGATCAGCAGCGTGCCGTGCGTTTCACACCAGCGGGCGATGGCGGCCAGTTCCGTCGGGTCGATCATGGTCCCGGTCGGATTCGCCGGGCTCGCCAGCACCAGCCCCGCGGGCGGTTCGGGTAGCGCCTCGAGCATCGCCACGGTCGGCTGGAAGCGGGTCTGCGGGCCGCAGTCCAGCTCCACGACGCGGCAACCGAGGGCGGTGAGGGTGTTGCGGTAGGCCGGGTAGCCCGGCCGGGCGACCACGACGGTGTCGCCCACGTCGAAGGCGGCGAGGAAGATCAGCGTGAACGCGCCCGACGATCCGGTGGTCACCACCACCTCGTCGGGGTGCACGTCGTAGCCGTAGGTCTCGCTGTGATGGCCCGCGATGGCCTCGCGCAGCGGCAGGATCCCGAACGTCTCGGTGTAGCCGAGCAGCTCGTGGTCGATCGCTGCACGTGTCGCCCGCAACACCGGTGCGGGCGCCTGCGTCGACGGCTGCCCCGCCGCGAGTACCAGCACGTCACCGTGCGACCTGGCGCGTTCGGCGGCCGCCTTCCACACGTCCATCACGTAGAAGGGAGGAATGGTCGACCGTAGCGATTCTGTGGACACCCGAGAGACGGTAGATCACCCGATCGCGCGCCTGCACAGATATGGTCGGCACAATGGCTCCGACAGCGAATACGCAGGCACCGACGCCACCGGCAGTGGGGCGCCGGGCAGGGTCGTGGGGGCGGTATGAGGCGGACTGAGGTGCACGGACTCGCGTCGGGTGAGGTGCGAGAGCCCGACCGCGACACCGCACCTGTCGACGACACACCGAACAGGTCGGGCACCTCACGTCCGCGTCGTTCGAATGTCAACGGCCTTGTCCTGCGCGCCAATTGGCGCGAGCACCTGCCTGCGCAGGTTCCGGTGCGGGATCGGGTGGCGGCGTGGGTCGGCAAGTATCCCGCACTCGGGGAGATCGCGGCCGACCTGCGGCGCGGTGACGTTCGGAAAGTGTTCTGGGAGCGGCCTTCTCGGCAGGCGACGGAACTGTGGTCGCGCAGGCCGAGCAGCGAGCGGGTGCGTGCGGTGCTCGTCGAGCGGCGCGTGCTCATCGCGGGCGTCGCGGTGGTCGCGGTGCTCGTGGCTTCGGACGGGCAGTTCAGTGGGCTCGTCGACCGGCCGCTCGCACCGGGTGAGGCCCAGCGGGTCGCCATCGCCTATCCCCCGCAGATCCCGCCCAACCCGCAGTCGGTGCGCCGCCTGCTCGTCGCCATCGACAACGGTGAGAAGCGCCGCGAGGCCGCGGTGGTCGCCGCGGCGGCCCGCGCCACCCTGGAACGCGCCAAAGCCGAGGCGGCGGCCGCGTCGTCGGGCCAATGGCAGGACTGGATGGGTGAGCGTGCCCCCGTGGTGCCCGGCGTCTTGGTGCCCGGTGCGAGCACGCCGTCGACCGGCGGTTTCAGCTTGCCCGCCAAGGGCCTGTTCACCTCAGGATTCGGCTCACGCTGGGGCACCATGCACCGCGGCATCGACATCGCGGGACCCATCGGCAGCCCCATCTACGCCGTGGCCGACGGCACCGTCGTCGAGGCGGGCCCCGCCCAGGGTTTCGGCCTGTGGGTCCGTATCCGCCACGACGACGGAACCATCAGCATCTACGGCCACATGTACGACTTCTTCGTCTCCCCGGGCGAACGCGTCCCCGCGGGTATGCAGATCGCCCGCATCGGCAACCGGGGCGACTCCACCGGCCCCCACCTGCACTTCGAGATCGTCCAGAACGGCCAGCACGTGGACCCGCAGGCCTGGCTGGCCCGTCACGGGCTCAGCCTGACCTGACCGTTTACTGCTTCCGTTCCGGGACAACGACTTCCGTGGCGCCGATGTCGGTGCGGAAGTGGCTGCCGGGGAGCTTGATCTTGGCGAGGCGGGCGTAGGCGCGTTCGCGGGCCTCGGCCAGGTCCTCGCCGATGCCGACGACATTGAGGACGCGGCCACCCGCGGAGACCAGCGCCTTGTCCTCGCGCAGGGCCGTGCCCGCGTGCAGGACGAGGGTGTCACCGTCGAGGGCGCCTTCCTCGGCGCCGGTGATCACATCGC
This sequence comes from Nocardia sp. NPDC050413, assembly GCF_040655475.1. Lineage (NCBI taxonomy): Bacteria > Bacillati > Actinomycetota > Actinomycetes > Mycobacteriales > Nocardiaceae > Nocardia > Nocardia sp. NPDC050413. The sequence continues at coordinate 187,260 of NZ_JBFAJZ010000005.1, forward strand.
CGGTGCGCGGACGGGCGGGGTAGTTCTCCGCGGCGAGCACGACCGTGATGGCCGAACCGTCCTTCCAGCGCGGCGGTTCGACCTCGGCGAGGCGACCGGTGGCGGTGGCGTGCAGCAGCTCGGCGAACGGGCTGTCGAGCAGCGCGAGCACCGCTTGGGTCTCGGGATCACCGAAGCGACAATTGAATTCGACGACGGCGGGACCGTTGGTGCCGATCGCCAGACCGGCGTACAGCAGGCCGGAGAAACCGCTGCCGCGCCGAACCAGTTCGGCCGCAACGGGCTTCACGACATCGTCGACGATCTCGGTGAGCGTCTCGGCGGGCAGCCACGGCAGCGGGGTGTAGGCGCCCATGCCGCCGGTGTTGGGGCCCGCGTCGCCGTCACCCACGCGCTTGTGGTCCTGCGCGGGCAGCAGCGGCACCACGGTCTCGCCGTCGACCAGGCAGAACAGCGAAACCTCCGGCCCGTCGAGGAACGACTCCAGCAGCACCGGATGACCCTGCTCGAGCAGCTCGGCACCGTGATCGCGGGCGGCCCGGCGATCGGCGGTCACCACAACACCCTTGCCCGCGGCCAGGCCGTCGTCCTTGACCACCCAGGTGGGGCCGAAACGGTCGAGCGCGGCATCCAGGTCGGCCGGGTTGTCGACGATCTCGCTGTGCGCCGTCCGCACACCGGCCGCCGCCATCACATCCTTGGCGAACGCCTTGGATCCTTCGATCCGCGCCGCGTCGGCCGACGGGCCGAACACGGGGATCCCGGCCGCGCGCACCGCGTCGGCCACACCGAGCACCAGCGGCACCTCGGGCCCGATCACCACCAGGTCGGCGGCGACCTCACCGGCCAGCGCGGTCACGTCCTCGGCGGAGCAGGGATCGACCGGTCGCAGCTCGGCCTGCTGGCCGATACCGGGATTGCCCGGGGCGGCGATCACCGCCGTCACCGACGGATCCCGGCGCAGCGCCAGGACGAGGGCATGTTCACGGGCTCCGGAACCGATGACGAGTACGCGCACCGCCACAGATTAGTCGCGCCGCCGCGCGTCCACTCGCGACCCCCTGATCCCGACATCTGCCCGTCCACCACAGTTCACCCTGGCCGGATCGGGTCGGCTTGGGCCACAATGGATCCAACAGCGGAAGCGGGGGACGAACGTGGGTTTGCTCGACGGCATGATGGGCAACGCGGGTCGCATCGACCCCGCCGCCGCCCAGCAGGAATACGCCAAACTGTTCGGCCAGGGCGAGCAGGTCTACGCCGCCTACCTGCTGGTCCGCGACGCGATGCTGTTCACCAACCGCCGCCTCATCATGATCGACAAACAGGGCGTCACCGGCCGCAAGGTGAGCTACCACAGCATCCCGTACCGCTCGATCACCCACTTCGCCGTCGAAACAGCTGGCACCTTCGACCTCGACGCCGAGCTCTACATCTGGCTCAGCGGCAGCCACGAACCCGTGAAGCAGCGATTCAACCGCCAGGTCGACATCTACGAGGTACAGGGCATCCTGTCCCACTACGTCGCGATCTAACTAGGCTCGCCTGCATGGCATCCGTTTTCAGCGCGATCATCGCAGGTCAGATCCCCGGCCGGTTCGTCTGGGAGGACGACGAATTCGTCGCCTTCCTCACTATCGCCCCCGTCACCCAGGGCCACACCCTCGTGGTGCCCCGCGCCGAGATCGACCAGTGGCAAGACATCGACCCCGACGTGATGGCCCGCCTGATGGCCGTCGCCCAGAAGATCGGCCAGGCTGTCCGCACCGCCTTCGAGGCCCCGCGCGCAGGCCTCCTCATCGCCGGCCTCGAGGTCCCCCACCTGCACACCCACGTCTTCCCCGCCTACTCCATGGGCGACTTCGACATCTCCGGAGCCGACAACTCCCCCACCCCCGAATCCCTCGACGAAGCCCAGTCCAAAATCAAAGCCGCCCTCCGCGACCTGGGCTACGGAGCCAACGTCCCCGCCTGATCGCGATCGGTGCCCGCGTCCACGCGCGGGCACCGCCACGGCGATAACTCGGTCGCCGCCGATATGGACACCGTGGATACGGTGGGCGAGCGGCTTTACCTCGCCCGGCCCAGCCGCAACGCTCGCGGGCCGCGGGAGGCTGACAGCGTCGGCCCGTCAACTCGAGGGGTCGGTCAGCAATGGAACCGGAATGGGTCGGCGCGCGTCTAAAGAGAGCGAGTGGTTCTGTGCGAAGAGGAGAGACGATGCGACTGGTGGGGATCGCCGTGGGGGTGGGCGTTGCGCTCGTGCTCTCCGGGTGTGGGCAGAGTGTGGACGGGCAGCCGGAGGTGAGTGGGGCTCCGTTGACGAAGGAGCAGTTGTTCGATCCTTGTGGGGTGCCTGAGAGTGCGTTGATCGCCGCGGGACTCGACCCGGCGTCGAAGGACACCAACCTTTTCTCGGTCCCGCGGGCGGAGTGGAAGGGCTGCGCGTGGCGGGGCGGCGATCACTTCATCTCGTTCATGTCCACCGTCTACACCATCGAAGAGATTCGCGCTAACGATCGCTACCACGACTTCAAAGATGTCACGATAGGTGACCGAAAAGCCCTGCGATTCACAATCGGCGACGAAGCAGTTCCGGTCGAGTGCGAAATTGCCGTGGAAACGCAGCAGGGTCGCGCGCTCATCAACGCCACAAAGTTTGTCGACAGTAAGTCGACTATCGACCCATGTGTCCTTGCCGAGGATGCTGCCCCACACTTCATCGAGTACGTCCCGCAGTAGACGCCCTCTGCCGAAAGGAGCCGACTGCCATGACTAACGCTGCCGCACAAGAATTTCAGCGACTGGCTGGTGAAGCCGCCGGCGGGCGCTTGATAATCGAATCCGACGCTGCTGAGCGTTGCGCGAAGTGGTGCGAAGACTACATCACCGACCTGCGGACACTCTCCCTGCGTACCCGAAGGATGGTCGACGCCGACTCGTTCGGCGACCTCAATTCCGCAGGTACCCTCGCGAAGAAATTTGCCGACCTCGCGGAGGGCGGGCCGGGAAGCGGATCATACTTGGATGCGGTAACCCAACACATCGAGATCCTGACCCAAATGGCCGATATGTACCGCAAAGCCGGTGCCGCATTCAAGAACTGCGACGAAGCCTCTCAACTGGCGATCAGGCAGCAGACCAACAAGCTCGACTGACTACTGGGGGAACCATGCCGTTCGTAGCTTTTATGACCGGACTGTCGAATCTGCGCGCGGCCACGGATCGTGTCGGCTCACTGTTCGATTCCGATATCGCGCCTGCGCAGTCCGAACTGGACGCGCAGGCCGACGGAAACAAGGAGCGGAACCGCATCTACGGTGAGAACCAGGCCCTGGCCTCGGGTTTCTCCGGTGAGTACACCCAGCAGGTCGTGCCGCCGGTGATGGAATCTTTCACCGACATGTCGCATGCCCGCATCATGCAGTTCGTCGAGTCGATCGACATCGGCCAGATGAGCACAAGCATTCAAGGCTGGACCCAGCTCGCCAATGACACGACAGCCAAAGCAACCGCCTTCCACGACAACATCAGCAAGGAGATGGAGCGTGGATGGGCCGGTAGCGCTGCCACGCAGGCGCTGGCCAGCACCAAGGCGTATCTCGCGGATATCCACAAGGTCGATCAGGCCGCCAAGCTGATCGCCAACAAGATGGACGAGGCGCGGTCGGGTTTTCAGCAGGTGAAGTACTCGGTGCCACACGAGTCCGACGACCAGGGCGACAGCAAATTGGGGATTCTGGTGTCGGTTCTCTCGCCCGCCACCGGGAAGGTCATCGATAGCGCAAGCGCCGGACGGGCGGAAGCCGCGCAGGCCGCCGCCCGTGAAGTCATGCAAACCGTCTACCAGCCGGTTGCCCAGCAGTCCGACACCCAGGTCCCTAAGGTGCCGGGACCGTCCAAACCGCAGCAGGACAACCCGGGGAACGGCGATCCCGGCGACGGCCCCGGCAGCGGAAACACCAACGGCGACAACAACAACACCGGCGGAACCCCGGGGACGAACCCGGCCGACACGACCACCGAGCCGGAAGATCCGACAACGACCGAGCCGGGCGACGACGAGGACAGTGGCGACGATTCCTCATCGTCGACGGAGGAACCCGCCGCCACGACACCCGAGGACACCACCCCGGCCTCCACCCCGGCGACCAACCCAGCCGCCACAACGCCCGCAGGCACCACCCCGAACGGCCTGGGCTCAGGTGGTGGCGCAGGTGCGGGTGCGGGTGCGGGCAGCGGAAGTCCGAGCGTTCCCGGCGCGGGCAGCTCCCTCCCCGGCGCAGGCGGTGCCGCCCCCGGCGCAGGCGCAGGCCAGAAGCTCGCCGCGTCCGCAGGCGGGTCGGCGGGCCGGACGGGGATGCCCGGCATGGGCGGCATGGGCGCACCGGGCGCGCGCGGCGGCAAGGACGACGAGAACGAACACGGCGCTCCCGACTATCTGCGCGGCGTACACGAGGAACTGCTCGGTCCGGACCGGGCGCATGTCCCACCGGTCATCGGTGGCGACGCATGACCGACAACTGGGAACTCACCCAGTTCGAATTCTGGGTCGCCTGGGAAACTCTCGGCCGCGACCGCATGCCGTGGCCACTGACCTTCACCGCGGGTGTGGAAACCCAGGCCGAGTTCGACCGTGAATGCCGGATCGCCGCCGACTCCCTCATCGCCAAGATCGGCGACGACGAGTCGCTGTACCACGCCCTGCACGCCTTGGCGCATCCGGAGATCCGCATCGAATTGTTCGGTCACCGTTTCGACGGCCGGACCCGCATGGTCCGAGCGTGTGCGACAACCGAGTCAACCATCGGCACCGTCGCGGCTCAACTCCCCGGCCCCGAATACGGCCAGGGCGCCAACATCCTCATCTACCTGCGCCCCGCCCACGCCGTGACCCAGCGACTGATCTCCATCCTGCCGACGGTTCCGCCGGGCACAAGCCAGGGTTTCGACCTGCACCGCGACGAATTCACCACTACCCCAGACCCTTACGCGACCCGTCGTACTCCGGCCGAACATGCCCTGACCTTTCTCAAACGCCCGTTCCGCACCTACGCCGAATTCCGCGTGGACAAGGGCCCCGCCCTGGACGGCTGGCAAGAGGGTGGCACAACACTCCAGGTCATCGACTACACCGACGACGGCCGCTATCTCCTTCGAGACGCGACCCGAGTCTCAGCCCACCCCCTGACCTCCGACCGCTTGAACAACGAGCTCCGAAACCTCATCGCCCGAGCGGCCGCCGATCAAAACCAGTCGGCTTGGTAGGCAGACTCTTTCACTGCGCGGTGTAGCCGCCGTCGACGAGGTGATAGCTGCCGGTGATGAAACTGGCGGCGTCGCTGGCGAGGAACAGGACCAGGTTGGCGACCTCGTCCGGCGTACCGAGGCGGCCGATCGGATGCTTGTCTTCCAGGAACTTGGTGGTTTCGGGATCGTCGGCCAGGAGCGGGGTGCGGATGTAGCCGGGTCCGACGGCGTTCACGCGGACATTCTGCCGCGCGTATTCGAGCGCACCGTTCTTCGTGAGACCGAGCAGCGCGTGCTTGGCGGTGACATATCCGGCGTATTCGGGATTTCCGACGCTGGCGAGGATCGAGGCCATATTCACGATCGCCCCGCCACCGTTCGCCGCGAGCACCGGCAATTGCTCGCGCATTCCGTAGAACACGGAATCGAGATTCACCGCCATCACCTTGCGCCACCCCTCGATCGAATAATCACCGATCGCGTTGCGTTCCCCCGTGATCCCCGCATTGTTCACAGCGATCCCCAACGGCAACATCTCCTGCGCCGCCGCCACACTCCTTGCCACGTCCCCCGGATCAGCCGCATCCCCGGCCAAAGCCACCGCAGTCCCCCCATTGACCACGATCTCGTCGGCAACCTCCCGCGCCGCCCCCTCGTTCAGATCGAACACCACCACCGACGCGCCGTTCCCCGCCAGCCCGAGCGCCACCGCCCGCCCGATCCCCGACCCCGCCCCACTCACCACAGCCGACCGATGTCCCACCTCGTAAACAGCCACGCCGATCCTCCATCCCGTTGCTACCGCACCGATGAATCAGGACGAACTCGCCATTTCACAGTAGACAGACGATCGGCCTGTCGAGCGATACCGCACGAAAAAGCCCTGACCCGAACTTCGGGTCAGGGCTGAGAGAGCCCCCTGTCAGGATTGAACTGACGACCTTCGCTTTACAAGAGCGGTGCTCTACCACTGAGCTAAGGAGGCGGGTCCCCGGAGGGCAGCGACCATCATAGCCGGACACGTCCGCCGCGTGACACCGAGTTCGGTGTCACGCGGGGACGCCCAGCGAGCGGTCCCGGCGCAGTATTCGGAAGGTACCGGTCAGGACTGGGCGCGGGCGGCGTCGTCGGCGGCCATGGCGTCGCGCAGGCTCTTGGGACGCATGTCGGTCCAGTTCTTCTCGACGTACTCGACGCACGCGGCCCGGCTTTCTTCGCCGAACACGACACGCCAACCCGCCGGGACCTCCGCGAACGCGGGCCACAGGGAGTGCTGCTCTTCGTCGTTGACCAGAACGAAGAAGCGGCCGTCCTCGTCGTCGAAGGGGTTGGTGCTCATTTCACCTCACTGGATACTGGCGCTGTGTACGGGATCGCTGAGGCCGGCAAGCCCCGAGCGTTGTGTCGACCCTAGCAAGCCATACGTTACGCGTAGGCGGTTACCTCAGCTCGCGAAGAAATCGAGCAGGATCTTGTTCACGGCCTCGGGCCGTTCGAGGTAGCCGAAATGACCCGCGTCGGGGATTTCCTGGTAGCGGGCGCCGGGGATGGCCTCGGCGACCTCGCGCGACAGGTACGGGGGGATCATCCGGTCGTCGGCGAAACCGATCGCCAGACAGGGCACGGTGATCGCGCGGTAGGCGGCCACGCGGTCGAAGTCGTGGTCCATGGCGCGCTGGGCGCGGATGCCCGCGGTGGCCGGTCCGCCGGTGAATTCGAACAGGTCGAGCCAGTCACGGGCGGCGTTGCGGTCGGCCATGGTGGCGGGCGACAGGTTCATCACCGCGGTGACGGCCGCCTCGAATTTGGCGGGCAGCTGCACGCCCGAGGCGTCGAGGTCCTGCTCACCGGCCGACAGGGTCTTCTGGAACTGGTCGAGACGGCCGTGACCGGCCATGAACACGGCCTTGCGCACGAGATCGGGGCGGGCAAGGGCCAGTTCCTGGGCCACCCGCGCACCCATCGACGTGCCGGCGACCAGCGCGGGGCCCTCGTCGAGGAGTTCGATGAGCGCGGCGGTGTCGGCGACCAGCTCCTCGATGCGCATACCGCCTGCGGCCTCGTAGGACGGCGCGATGCCGCGGTTGTCGAAGGTGCAGACCCGGTATCCGGCCGCGACCAGCGCGGGTACCTGGTGCAGCTCCCAGACGCGGCCGGGCGAACCGGTTCCCATGATCAACACCACCAGCGGACCGCCGCCCTTGACGTCGGTGCCCTTGGTACGGTCGCCCTTGACCTGATAGTTCAGTGCGATGCCGTTCACCGTGGCCAGTGGCATGGGGAAACCTTTCGGTCGGGTTGACGAACCAATCCACGGTAACCGGCGCCCGATACTATTGACTACTCGCACGAAGAGCGTTGGAAAACCGGGAGGACGAACCACTATGGCCGCGAAGAGCACCGCCAACGACATCGCCGACGACGAGCTCGAGCCGCTGGCCGACGAGACCGCTCGCCAGGCGCAGCGCGTGGTCGCGGCATATGCCGAGGACGCCGACGAGTGCCGCATGCTGCTGTCGATGCTCGGCATCGGCCCCAGCTGAGCAACCACCTACTACAACCTCAAAACGGCACCCTGCGACGCAAAGGATGCGTGAGTGGACCAGATGATCGATGAACAGTCCAACGACCGTCCGTCCGGAGAACCCGTGGCACCCTCGGGTGCGGGATCGGGATTCGTCGTCGTCGCCAACCGGCTCCCGGTCGACCTCGAGAAACTGCCCGACGGCACCACCCGGTGGAAGCGCAGCCCCGGCGGTCTGGTGACCGCGCTGGAACCCGTACTGCGCAGCAACAAGGGCGCCTGGGTCGGCTGGGCCGGGGTGCCCGATGTCGACGTCGAGCCGATCATCGAGGACGGGCTCGAGCTGTATCCGGTGCCGCTGTCCTCGCAGGAGGTGGAGGACTACTACGAGGGGTTCTCCAACGGCACCCTGTGGCCGCTGTACCACGACGTGATCGTGCGGCCCGTGTACGACCGGGCCTGGTGGGCGGCCTATGTGGAGGTCAACCGGCGCTTCGCCGAGGAGACCGCGAAGGTGGCCGCCGAGGGCGCGACGGTCTGGGTGCAGGACTACCAGCTGCAGCTGGTGCCGAAGATGCTTCGCATGTTGCGCCCGGATCTGACGATCGGGTTCTTCCTGCACATCCCGTTCCCGCCGGTCGAGCTGTTCATGCAGATGCCGTGGCGCACCGAGATCGTCGAGGGCCTGCTCGGCGCCGACCTGATCGGTTTCCATCTACCCGGTGGCGCGCAGAACTTCCTCTACCTGGCCCGCAGGCTGGCCGGTCAACCCACCTCGCGCGGCACCATCGGGGTGCGGTCGAAGCTGGGCGTGGTCCAGGTCGGTTTCCGCACGGTGCGCGTCGGCGCGTTCCCGATCTCGATCGATTCCGCCGAACTCGACGAGCACTCACGACGCCGATCGGTGCGTGAGCGCGCGGCCAAGATCCGCGCCGAACTGGGCAACCCGAAGAACATCATGCTCGGGGTCGACCGCCTCGACTACACCAAGGGCATCGACATCCGCCTCAATGCCCTCCAGGAGCTCCTGGAGGAGGGTCGCGTCGACCCGGCCGAGACAGTGATGGTGCAGCTGGCCACGCCGTCGCGTGAGCGCGTACAGAGCTACATCAAGATGCGCGGCGATATCGAACGTCAGGTGGGCCGGATCAACGGCGAATTCGCCCGCGTCGGCTACCCGGTGGTGCACTACCTGCACCGGCCGATCCCCCGCGACGAGCTGATCGCCTTCTTCGTGGCCGCCGACGCCATGCTCGTCACCCCGCTGCGTGACGGCATGAACCTGGTCGCCAAGGAGTACGTGGCCTGCCACAGCGACCTCAACGGCGCCCTGGTCCTCAGCGAATTCACCGGTGCGGCAGCCGAGTTGCGGCAGTCCTACCTGTGCAACCCGCACGACCTGGACAGCGTGAAGGACGCGATCGTCGGCGCCCTCGACGACGACCGCGACACCAAACGCCGCCGCATGCGCTCCATGCGCCGCCAGGTCCTCACCCACGACGTGGACCGCTGGGCCCGCGCCTTCCTCGACGCGCTGTCCCAGGGCAGTGTGGCCGGCTCCGCGCTGCTCAGCGAGGACGACGACAACTACCCCGACACCAGCCGTTAGGACTCAGACCGGCGTGACCTGGGAAACCAGCCAGCGATCGCCGGTCTTGTCCAGCGACACCCGGACGCGGCTGCCCGAGGCGGTGCCCTGTGGCGCGTCCTTGCTCGTGGTCACCTGATTCAGGTACAGCAGCACCACCGCGTGCTCGGGTTCGGCGGAGATCACGCCTTCGGCCTGCGTTGTCGCCTTGACCGTGAGCTGCTTCTCCTTGGCGCCGGGCGCGATGGCTTCCTCGATGAGCCGCAGGTAGTCGTTGCGGAACGACTCGCTCAGGCCGTCGGCCGCCTTGGGCAGCTCGGTGTCGACGGTGACGTGCTCATAGCTGAACATGGCGCTCACCGTGCGGCTCGCGGTGCTCATCGCCTCGCCGCGGGCCTGCTCGGTGCGGTCGTGCTCCCACAGCTGGTAGCCGCTGACGCCGAGCACGGCGGCGGCGATCAGGCCGAAGACGGCGAGGACGCCGAAAATGATCTGTGCGCTTCTGCGGCTCATCCGACGAACTCCACTTTCGACACGGTCATGCCCGTCTCACCGTTGGTCACGGTGATGCGGAATCGGTACTGACGCGATTGGGGTTCGGGTGAACCGTTGTTGGTCACCGTCTGCTTGGCGGCGACGAGCACCTGCGCGGACTCGAGGTCGGCCGAGACGATGGCCGACTCGACAACACTGCCGTTGGACACCACGTTGGCCTGCTTGACGACATCCATGAACGGGTCCACACGACCGTCGAACTCGGACTTGAAGTCGCCCGATGCCACGGCAAGGATGCGGTCGATGTCTTCCTTGGCGGATTCGGCGCGGATGGTCGTCAGGTTCAGCACGGCCTGACGTGCGGTCTCGGTGTACTCCGCGCGCAGGTCCTCTTCGGCGTCGGTCATGAACGCGGCGACAGCGGAGACCCCCGCGCCGACCATGAGCGCGAGCACGAGGACGGCCGCCGCCGCGACGGCGAGGACACGACGCACGCGCGACTTCTTCTCCCCGTCGGGGACCTGCACCGCCGCGTCCTCGGACTGCGCGATGCCGCCGGTGAACTTCACGGTCGGAGCGGACGAATCGACGGCGTCCTTGTCGATCTTCTCGGTCGGGGCGGCGGGCTCGACGGCATCCTTGCCGAACTTCACCGTGGGAGCGGCGGCGCCCTTCGCGAACTTCACCGTGTCCGCCGACTCGGCGGCCTCAGCGGCTGGTGATACGGATTCGCTCTTACTCACGGCCACCGTCACGGCCGCCTTCTCCTCGGCCGGTGGCCCGGCCGAGCGTGCTGCCCGGCGACGCGGGCGGCGGTTGTCGTTGTCGTTCATCGTTGCTGCTCCTCCAACATCGCCTGCCAGCTGGCCGGAACGGTGCCCGAACCATCGGTGGCGATGTCACCTTGGCGGTAGGTGCGTCCGTCTGTTCCCAGGTACGTACCCGTCGACGGATCATAGGGGCGCGCTGCGGCGGGCGTCACAGCGCCCGTCGATGCGCCTGCCGGTGCGGACGCCGGAGCGACCGGCTCGACCTCGCCGAACGGCGGGTTGTTGCCCTCGGGCACGAACCCGGTCCGGCACAGTTCGGGGGTGGGTGCGCGGCGGCCGGGGAACTCCATGCACGGGGTGTTGCGGATGCCGCGGACCGCGATGTTCGAGTCCTGCGGGACCTTGCAGTACAGCCCGGGCGGCGTGTCCATCGGCGTCAGCTCGCTGGGCTGGCGCCACTGCTCCGCGGGCAGGAAGCCGGTGGTGCAGGCGGGCGGGTCGTTGAGCACGGTCATGAAGTCGACCATCACGCCGTACTTGGCCGGGCCGCGGATGGCGGTGCGCAGCGCCGCGATCAGCGGGGGGAAGACGACCATGAGTTGTTCCACGCTGGCGTGATACGTCACGCCGACCTGCCCGAGGCTCACCAGGTTTCGCGCCAGCAGCGGCAGGGTGGGACGCAGATCCTGGAACTGCTTGTTCACCACCTCCATCGCGGAAGGGCCGTTGTTCAACAGGTTTCGCAGCGTCGGGTCGCTTTCGCGGAGCTGGTCGGTGATGGTGGCGAGATCGTTTGTCCAGGAACGGATATCGGCCTCGGACTCGATCTGGGTGTCGAGCAGCGGGCCGATCTGGTCGAGCAGTTTCTTGGTCGGTTCGATGTCGGTCTCGGCCTGCTGGATCAGCAGCGCCGCGGAGTCGATGAACCGTTGCAGGTCGGGTCCGGCGCCGTTGAACGCCAGGAACGCCTCGTCGATCACCTGGCGCAGGCGGGTGTCGGCGACGGTGGCGAGCAATTTGTCGGCCTGGTCGAGCATCGCGCCGACGTCCTGCGGCAAGTGGGTGCGCTGCACCGGGATCACCGAACCGTCGCGCAGGTGCCCGTCGGCGGGCTGTTCGCTCGGCACGAGGTCGACGTACTGCTCACCGATCGCCGACACACTGCGCACCCAGGCGCTCGAATCGGCGGGGACCTTGTAGTCGCTGTCGATCGACAGGTCCGCCTCCACGCCCGCGGGCGTGAGCCGCACCGCCTCCACCTTGCCGATGTTCTGGCCCCGATAGGACACATTGGCCGTCGGGTAGAGCCCGCCGGTGGCGGCGAGCTGCACGGTCACCGCGTACCGGCCGATGCCGAACATCGCGGGAACATGCAGGTAGCTGCCGCTCATCACGACCAGACCGATCACGGTGAGCACCGCGAAGATCGCGAGCTGGGCTCGCACGAACCGGGTGAGTTTCATCGACCCGCCCCTTCCTGGCCGGGCAGCGGCGCGGTGATACCGGGGATGGCGGGCAGACCGGGAATGGCCGGTAGCCCGGGAATGGCGGGCGCGGGGGCGGGGGCCGGTGCGGGCGCCATCGGCGCGGTGGCGGGGTCACCGGCATCCGTGGCGGTCGACGGCGCGAACGAGCCGACCACACCCTCGACACCGCCGAAGCGACCGCCGAGCGGCGTACCGGTGAGCCAGTTGCTGTCGAGGCGGCTGGCGGTCAGGTCGAAGGTGATGAACAGATTCAGGTAGTCGCCCATGATCGCGTTGTCGATATTCCTGATCGGGAACGGGAAGGTCGGCAGGATGCCGAGCGCCTGGATCAGGTTGGTTCCGGTGTCGGCCAGCGTCTGCAGCACGGGGCCGAGACTGCGCAGGTTGGCCACCAGGTCGTCGCCGCTGGTCTTGATCAGTCGTTCGCTGACGTCACCGAGCTCACCGAGCGCCGTGATCGCCCTGGTGATGTTGGCCGATCGGTCGGCCAGGGCGGTGAGCGCGGGATGGATCTGCTCGATGGCCTCCGCGATCACCTCACGCTGACCGGCCAGTTTCACCGCCAGCCGATCCAGACCCTCCATCGCGGCGATGATGCTGCCGGTCTGGCGCTGCAACCCGGTCGTCAGCTCGTTGAGCTGCGGGAGCAGATCGGCGATCTCGTCCTCGCGACCGTTCACCATCGCGTTCAGCTCGGTGGTGATCGTCTCGAGCTGGGCGATCCCGCCGCCGTTGAGCACCACCGACAGCGACGACAGCACCTGTTCGGTAGTCGGGTAGGCACCGGCCCGTTCGAGCGGGATGACATCGCCGCCCCGCAACTGTCCGGCCGGCGGTTCGCTTGTCGGGGCGGCCAATTCGACGTGATTGCTGCCGAGCAGACTGGTCTGCCCGATCTTGGCGACCGCGTTGGCAGGCAGGCGCACATCGGGATTGAGCGAGACCGTCACCAGCGCGTGCCAGCCTTCGACCTCGATCCCGGTGACGTTGCCGACCTCGATGTCGTTCACCCGCACCGGTGAATTCCGGGTCAGTGTCGTGACATTGGGCATCTGGATCCGCACCGTATAGGAGCCGTCTATCCGCCCTTCGGAGCCCGGCATGGGCAACGAGTTGAGCCCGTCGAACTGACAGCCGGTGGTGCCGAGCGCCACGGCGACGCCGACGGCCAGCCCGGCGAGTATGCGCCGCCTCATCGCGGTCCTCCTGGAATGGCAAGCCCCGCAAGGCCTTCGGGCACGGTGATCGGCGCCGCGCCGGGCGGCTGGTCCTGCTGGACCGCACCTTCAAGGCTCGGGTCGCTGTACACCAACTGCTCAGGGAAGGCGGTGACGCCGCTGGCCGGGTTGGTCATGATCGGCACATAGTTCATGGCGAGCGAACTGATCACGGGCGCAAGGAATTCCGCGCACAGGTCCGCGGATTTGTCGGAGTTGTTGTGTTCGATGGCCCGGATCGACCCGCACAGGAAGCTGAGCGGATTGGCCGTGTTGTTCAGTGCGACAGCGCCGGTGAGCGAGCCCTGAGCCGGTTTGTAGAGCTGGTAGAAGTTCACCATCGCCGTGGGGCCGGAGTGCAGCACCCGTTCGATCTCGGGCCGATTGTCCACCAGGGTCTGGGTGACGTCGGCGAGTCGCTCGACGCCCTCGGTCAGCTCACCACCGGTCCCCTCGAGGAACCGCTTCACATCGGCCAGTGCCACATCGAGACTGTCCAGACCGGCGCCGAGTTCTTCCGAAGCACCGGCCAGCACCGACGACACCGACGCGAGCCTGCCGCTGAACTGCACGATCTGCTCGTTGCTCGCCGAGAGCACCTCGACGAACTTCTGCAGGTTGCGGATGGTGGCGAACAGGTCGGTCCGCCCGTCGGACAGGGTGGTCAGGGTCGCGGACAGTTCACGCAGGGTGTCGCGGAACTTCTGGCCGTTGCCGTCGAGGTTCTGGGCCGCGGTGTCGACGAAGCGGCCGAAGGAGCCCTGCTTGTCGTCACCGACCGGGCCGAGCGCCGCCGACAGTTTGGTCAGCTCGGCCTTGATCTCGTCCCACTCCACCGGCACCGCGGTGCGCTCGAGCGGAATCTGCGCTCCGTCGACCAGTTTCGGGCCGCCGCTGTAGGCAGGCGCGAGCTGCACGAACCGGGCCGAGACCAACGACGGCGCGATGATGACGGCGCGCGCGTCGGCGGGCAGATCGATATCGCTGTCGATGCTCATCGTCACCTGAACCTGGCCGCGGCCCGGTTCGATGGAGTCGATGCTGCCGACGGTGACGCCGAGTACCCGCACCTCGTCGCCCGCGTACAGACCGGTGGTCGAGGTGAAGGAGGCGGTCACCGTGTTCTTTCCGACTCCGGTCACGAGGTAGACACCGACCGCGACCAGCGCCGCGATCACCACCACCGCCACCGCGATCGTCCAGCGCGGCAACCCGCGCACCTGCTGGGTGACACTCATCGCGGCGGATCCTCCTCGGCAGGAGCGATATACGGCGTCCTGGGGTGGGTGAAGATGTCGATCACGTCCTGGGGCAGTTGTTCGGGCCAGACCAGCGCGTCGACGAGTGGACGGAGCTCGACACTTGACGCGTTCACCACGTAGGCGTTGAACCAGGGCCCGTTGCCGACCTGCTCGCCGAGCGCGGCGGCGTAGGGGCCGAGACCGTCGAGGGCATCGTTGAGGTTCTGCTTGTTGCGCTGGAGCAGGGCGAGGACCGAATTCAGGCGGTCCAGCGTCGGCCGCATCTGCGGCTCGTTGTCGGCGACCAGGCCCGAAAGTTGTTTGGCCACATCGTCGATGTACACCACGAGCTGGTTGATCGCGGCCCGGCGCCGGTCGAGCTCGCCGAGCAGCGCGTTGCCGTCGATGAGCAGCGTGTTGAGCTGGGTGCTGCGGTCGGCCAGGATCTTGGTGACGTTCTGTGCCCTGGCCAGCAGGTCGGTCAGCGCCTGGTCGCGGGTGTTGATGCTGCGGGAGAGCGCGGTGACACCGTCGAGCGCGTTGCGCAGCGGTCCGGGCGTATCGGCGAACGCCGCAGACAGCGTGTCGAGGGTCTGGTCGACCTGTTCCAGGTCGAGGTCGCGCACCGTCCCGCCGAGATCGCTCAGTGCTTCGTTGAGCGAGTAGGGCGAAGTGGTCCGCTCGACCGGAATGGTGTCCCGCGCGCCGATGGCGCCGGGGCCGTCCGGCACCACATCCAGCGATTTGCGGCCGAGCACGGTGTTGGTCTTGATCGCGGCGGTCGTCTTCTCCCCCAGCACGATCGACTCGTCGAGGTCGAACTTCACCAGGACCTTGTCGCCGTCGAGGCTCACCTGCCGTACCTCGCCGGAGCGCACACCGGCCACATGCACCGGGTCGCCGGGGACGAGACCGCCCGCGTCGAGGAAGTTCGCGGTGAAGGTCGCACCCGAGCGGATGAACGGCAGGTCGGTGAATTGCAGCGTCGCGAGCGAGATCGTCAGCGCCAGCACCACGCCGACGATGCCGATCGTCGCCGCGGGCGACTTGTCCTCATTCATTGGGCTTACACCTTCCGGTGACCTGCAGCGCCGGCATGTGAACTTCCATCGGCTTGCCATCGGGGCCACTGATCAAAAAGTTGGTACCGCAGATGTAGAGCTGGAGGAAGGAGCCGTAGGAGCCGATCCGGATGAGCTTCTTGTAGGTATCCGGCAGTCTGTCGAGCACCCATTGGATGTGATCGGACCCCTCGTCCAGGTTGGTGGCGAGCCGACCGGTCTGTTCGATGGTGGAGCGCAGATCGGGACGGGCCTGCACCAGCAGGTCGTTGACCTCCTTGGTCGCGCCCGCGATCCTCGGCAACGCGTTGCCGATCGGATCACGCTCCGCGGACAGGTCGCTGACCAGGCGCTGCAGTTCATCGATGGTGGTGGCGAATTGGTCGCCGCGATCGCTGACCGTGGCGAGCACGGTGTTCAGGTTGTCGATCACGCTGCCGATCAGCGCGTCGCGATCGGCCAGGGTCTTGGCGAAGCCGCCACCGCTGTTGAGCAGCGACACAAGGGTTCCGCCCTGCCCCTGGAAGATCTGCAGCAGCGCCTCGGTGAGGTCGTTGACCTGCGCCGGGTCGAGTCCGCGCAGCAGCGGCTTGAATCCGCCGAGCAGCAGGTCGAGGTCGAGGGCGGGCTGGGTCTGCTCGAGGCCGATGGTGTCGCCGTCGGAAAGCCGGCGAGCCGAGCCCGGTCCCTCCAGCAGCTCCAGATACCGGTCGCCGACCAGGTTCTCGTATTTGATCGCCGCTCGGGTGCTGGCCAGGACCGCGTACTTGGTGTCGACATCGAACTCGACGTGCGCGAGGTTGTCGTCGCCGACCTTTACCGAGGTCACCGAGCCCACCGGCACACCGGCGATGCGCACCTTGGCGCCGGGCACCATGCCCGAGGAGCTGGTGAACACCGCGCGATAGCCGTTCTCGCTGGAGAACCGCGCCTGACTCAAAACGATTGCCAGACCGGCGAATACCAGCGTCATCACCACGGTGAAGATCGCCAGTTTGATCGTCGTCCCTGTGTTCTTCACCGTGTCACTCCCGGCATTCCGTCCAGCAGCAGCTGGAACACCCGAGGCATGCCGTGGAATTCGTGGCGCGTGGTCGGTGCGTACGGCGCGCCTTCGCTGGTGTCGGTCACCAGGTAGTCCGAATGGCTCTCCGGTACGCGGTCCAGCACGCCTTCACAGCGCGGGCCTCCGGTCGCGTTCACCTTGGGCAGGTCGTCCGGGTAGCTGTAGGGCTTGGCACCGAGCATGAAGCTCGCGTTCATGCCGACGCCGGGCAGCAAGCCACCCATCATGTCCTCGGCGATCGGGATCAGTGTGCCGAGTCCGTTGACCACGCAGCTCACCGATTCGCGGTAGTCGTACAGCAGCGCGGTGGAAGGGCGCAGCAGGTCGAGTGCGGTCACCAGATCGTTCTCGTTCTCCCGCAGGACAGTTCCGGCCGTATCGGACAGGCCGATCACATTCACCAGCACGTTGTCGAGCTGACCCTGCATTTCGGTGATGGTCTGCGCGGTGCCCGTCGCGTTGTCGACCGTGCGCAACAGCGGATCGGCGACATCGGCGTAGATCCCGGTCACCTGCGCGGTCTTGTCCAGGTCCGTCTGCAGCGTGGGCAGGTACGGATTCAGTTCGCGCAGATAGCGATCCGATCGGACGAGCAGATCGCCGAACTTGTCGCCGCGCCCTTCGAGGGCGGTACCGAGCGCGGTCAGGGTCGCGTTCAGCTTTTCGGGTTCCACCTGGGCGAGCACGTCGGACAGGTGCTGGAACAGGGTGTTGAACTCGACGGTCACCGAGCTCGCCGAGACGGTGCTGCCCGGCGCCAGCGACTTCGCGGAAGGCTGTTCGGGCACAATGAAATTGACGTATTTGGCGCCGAACACCGTTGTCGAGCGGATGTCGACCCCGGCGTTGTCGGGCACGAGCTTCAGCTGATCGGGGTCCAGTTCCAGCCGCAGCGTCGCACCGTCGGCGGCCAGGTCGATGTCGGCGACCCGGCCGATCTCGACGCCGCGCACCTTCACCTTGGCGTCGGGGTCGAGGACCAGGCCCGAGCGTGGTGCGTTCACCAGCACCACGGCGGTGTTGGTGAACGCGCCCTGGAACAGCGCGATCGCGAAGGCCGCGCCCGCGACGAGTACGCCGACGAGGGCAAGGGCTGCGAGCTTGCGCCCGAGCCCGCCCTGCAGTGCGGCAACGATCCGTGAGGTGTCCATACCGCTATCCCGAGAGGTGGAAGTTGCCGGAGGTGCCGTAGATGGCCAGCGAGATCAGCAGCGTCACCGTGACCACCGCGACCAGCGAGGCCCGCACCGCGTTGCCGACCGCCACACCGACGCCGACCGGACCGCCCGCGGCGTGGAAGCCGTAGTAGGTGTGGATCAGCATCACGGCCAGGGCCATCACCATCGCCTGGGCGAACGACCACAGGATGTCGCTGGGGATGAGGAAGGTCGAGAAGTAGTGGTCGTAGACGCCCGCCGACTGCCCGTAGATCACCACGGTCGCGAAGCGGCTGGCGATGAACGAGGCGATCACGGCGAGGGCGTAGAGCGGCACGATCGCGATCATGCCCGCCAGCACCCGGGTGCCGACCAGGAACGGCACCGGCCGGATCGCCATCGATTCCAGCGCGTCGATCTCCTCGGCCACGCGCATGGCGCCGAGCTGGGCTGTCGCGCCCGCGCCGATGGTCGCGGCCAGGCCGATACCGGAGATCACCGGCGCCGCGATGCGCACATTGATGAAGGCGGCGAAGAAGCCGGTGAGCGCCTCGACGCCGATATTGCCGAGCGAGCTGTAACCCTGCACCGCGATGGTGCCGCCCGCCATCAGCGTCAGGAAGCCGACGATCACCACGGTGCCGCCGATCACGGCAAGAGCGCCACTGCCCATGCTGATCTCGGCGATGAGCCGGATGGTCTCGGTGCGGTAGTGCACCAGGGCACGCGGTACCGAGCCGAGTGCCTTGACGAAGAAGATCGCCTTGTCACCGAGGGAGTCCAGCGCTTTGGACGCCCGCTCGTAACGACGGACCGCGCGGGGAAATTTGGAACGAACTACAAAGGCCATGTGTTCACCGCACCGTGAATTTCAGGCCGATCGCGGTGACGACGACATTCACCACGAACAGCGCCATGAAGGCGAACACGACGGTCTGGTTCACGGCGTCGCCCACACTCTTGGGCCCGCCTTTCACCTGCAGCCCGAGATAGCAGGCGACCATTCCGGCGATGAGCCCGAACAGGCCCGCCTTGATTTCGGAGATGATCAGCTCGGGCAGATTGGTGAGCAGCGGAATGCCGTTGACGAAAGCACCGGGATTCACGCCTTGCAGAAACACCGAGAACGCGAAGCCACCGACGATGCCGACCGTGCACACCAGGCTGTTGAGCATCAGCGCCACGAACATCGAGGCGAGCACGCGTGGCACGACCAGCCGGCTCACCGGGTCGATGCCGAGCACCTTCATCGCGTCGATCTCCTCGCGAATGGTGCGGGCGCCGAGGTCGGCGCAGATCGCTGTCGCGCCCGCGCCGGCCACGATCAGCACCGTGACGATCGGGCCGACCTGCGTGACGGCGCCGAACGCGGCGGCCGCCCCGCTGAGGTCGGCGGCACCGATCTCGCGCAACAGGATGTTGAGGGTGAAGACGACGAGCACGGTGAACGGGATGGCCACCAGCAGCGTCGGCAGGATGGAGACGCGGGCGACGAACCACGACTGGTCGACGAACTCACGCCATTGGAACGGCCTGCGGAAGGCGGCTCGTGCCACTTCCGCGCCGAGTTCGAAGAATCCGCCGACTGCCCGCAACGGGACAGCAAGGAGGTCGTTCACCGGCAATCCTCCTCGTTAGACGGGCGGACCATGGCGTCCGCGTTTCCGTACTTCACCGCCACCCCGATCTGAAGACTGCCCAAAGACTAGAACACGTTCTCACGAATGTCTGCGATTTCCGGAGACTTGTACCAGGAGTTTTTCCCGGAAAATACCGTCCGAACTGAAACGACTCCTGACCGCTTCACCCAGACCTCCTGTGAGACACCACACATGCCGACGTCCATGTCTACCAATACCTGGACCGGCGTACAACAGATCTGCGGCGAGCCGGGACGGCGACTTTCCGCCCGGCCAACATCGGGCAACCTCAGCCGAGATCGCGAAGCGCTCGCGCCGAGAAAGTGTGATCGGCCGGGCGGCCGGCGAAGTACTGCTGCAGGGTCGAGGCGAGATCGTCCTCGGCCCACTGTTCGCCCGCGGCGTCGAAGCGCTGCTCGACCGTCGGCGGCGCCATCAGCGCGACCATCGGGCCGTAGACCACGAAGACCTGCCCGTTCACCTCGTCGGCCGCGGGTGAGGCCAGGTAGGCGACCAGTTTCGCGACGTGTTCGGGAGCCAGCGGGTCGACCTGACCCTCGGGCGCCTCGGAGAAAACAGCCTCGGTCATGGCCGTGCGCGCACGCGGGCAGATCGCGTTGGCGCGCACGCCGTAGCGCGACAATCCGCGCGCCGCCGAAAGGGTGAGCGCCGTGATGCCCGCCTTGGCCGCACCGTAGTTCGCCTGGCCTTCCGGACCGAGCAGACCGGCTTCGGAGGAGGTATTGATCAACCGTCCGTACACCGGTTCGCCCGCCGCTTTGGCGGCTGTTCGCCAATACGAGCAAGCATTGCGCGACAAAAGAAAATGGCCGCGCAGATGAACGGCGAGCACCGCGTCCCAGTCTTCGTCGGACATGTTGAACAGCATGCGATCGCGCGTAATACCCGCATTGTTGACAACGATATCGAGGCCCCCGAGCGATTCCCGCGCGGTGGCGACGAGCGCGTCGGCGGTGGCTCGTTCGGCGATACTTCCACCGACGAATTCCGCTTTTCCGCCGAGTTCGCGTATTGCGGCGATCGTTTCGGCGGCCGCGTCCTCGGTGAGGTCGTTGACGACCACCGCCGCGCCCGCCGAGGCCAGCGCGAGCGCCTCGGCCCGGCCGAGACCCGCGCCCGCACCGGTGACGATGGCGACCCGGCCCTCCAGTGAAGTCTGCATCACACTCATCGGGCCGACTTTAGAACGTGTTTCACCATCCGACAAGAGGCGATCACGCCAATCTCAGCGCGGCCTTCGGGCACTGCGCCACCGCCTCCTCCGCATCGGCGACGCGGTCGGCGGCGATATCGCCCTCGGCGACGGTCAGCTGATCGTCGTCATCGAGTTCGAACATGTCAGGGGCGATTCCGACACAGACGCCGTTCGCTTCGCAGCGGTCGAAATCGACGATGATCTTCATGGGATCTTCCTTCCAGACGGTCTCGGCGAGAGTAACCCGGATGGCATACCTCGCGCGGCGGAACCGGCACCGATTCACTGTCAATACTGGAACATGTTCCAGTTGCTGTGCAATGATCGGCTCACCGAAGCTGGAGTTCGACACCGAGGTGGGAAGCATGCGCGTCGCGTACACGCCGCAGCAGGAAGAATTGCGCGCCGAGCTGCGCGCGTATTTCGCCGGGCTCATGACACCGGAGCGCAAGAAGGCGCTGAGCCTGCAGACCGGAGAGTACGGCGAGGGCGACGTATACCGCGAGGTGGTGCGTCAGATGGGCCGCGACGGCTGGCTCACCCTGAGCTGGCCCAAGGAGTACGGCGGCCAGGACCGGACCACCATGGATCAGCTGATCTTCGTGGAAGAGGCCGCCATCGCGGGCGCGCCCGTCCCGTTCCTGACGCTCAACTCCGTGGCCCCGACCATCATGCAGTACGGCACCGAGGAGCAGAAGAAGTTCTTCCTGCCCCGCATCGCCGCCGGTGAGCTGCACTTCGCGATCGGCTATTCCGAGCCCGGTGCGGGTACCGACCTGGCCTCGCTGCGCACCGCCGCGGTGCGCGACGGCGACGACTTCGTCGTCAACGGCCAGAAGATGTGGACCAGCCTCATCGCCTACGCCGACTACATCTGGCTGGCCGTGCGCACCGACCCCACTGCCAAGAAGCACAAGGGGATCAGCATGTTCATCGTGCCGACCTCCGCCGAGGGCTTCTCCTGGACGCCGGTGCACACCATGGCCGGGCCCGATACCAGCGCCACCTATTACCAGGATGTTCGCGTTCCCGCGTCGTCGATGGTCGGCCCGGAGAACGGCGGCTGGTCGCTCATCACCAACCAGCTCAATCACGAGCGGGTCGCTCTCACCTCGGCCGGGCCGCTGTCGCTCGCGGTGGCGCAGACGACCGCGTGGGCCCGTGACACGCTGCTGCCCGACGGTTCCCGCGTGATCGACCAGGAATGGGCGCGGCTGAATCTGGCCCGCGTACATGCCAAGGTCGAATATCTGAAGCTGCTGAACTGGGAGATCGCCAGCCGCGCCGACCAGGGTGGCGAGGCCGCGCCGCGCCCGTGGGATGCCTCGGCGTGCAAGGTGTACGGCACCGAACTGGCCACCGAGGCCTACCGGCTGCTGATGGAAGTGGTCGGCGCCGACGCCTACCTGCGCCAGGACTCCCCCGGTGCGGTGCTGCTCGGCAGGCTGGAGCGGATGCACCGCGCCGCCCTGATCCTCACCTTCGGCGGCGGCACCAACGAGGTGCAGCGCGACATCATCGCCATGACCGCCCTGCGCCAGCCCGCCGCCGCCCGCTGATCCACGAAAGCCGGTAAACCGCCATGGATTTCACCCCTACCGAAGCCCAGACCGACCTCGCCCGCCTCACCGGCGAGGTCTGCGCCAAACTCGTCACCGCCGATCGGCTGCGTGAACTCGACACACCGGGCCGCTTCGACGAGCAACTCTGGAAGGCGCTCGCCGAAACCGGCGTGCTCGCGGCCGCACTGCCGGAAGCCCTGGGCGGCAGCGACTTCGGCGAGCTCGAGCAGACCGCCGTATTGCGGGAGCTCGGGCGATCCGTTGCCGCCGTGCCGTACCTGTGGTCGATCGTGCTCGGTGCGGGTGCGCTCGCGCGCTTCGGCGAGGATGACCAGCGCGCGCTGGCAGAGCGCGCAGGAGCGGGCGAGGTGGTGCTGACGGCGGCTCTGTCGGCGTCGCTGCACGATCCGATCGGTGCACCCGGGATCACCGCGACTCCCGCCTCTGCCGACAGCCCCGCCTCCGCGGCCGATCCGGCGAGCAGCAACCCGACCGCCGCCGGTATCTCGGCCACCGATTCAGCCGGTGACGATTCGCCCTCGCGCGGCCCGGGTACCGCGTGGACATTGACCGGTGTCGCGACGACCGTCCCGTACGCGGACCGGGCAGAGCGAATCCTGGTCCCGGCGTTGATCTCCGGCGATGACTCGGCTGCCGGCACCGTGGCGGTATTCCTGGTCGACCCGGCGAATGCCGTGGTGACGCCGCAGCAGGTCGTCGACCTGTCCCCCGAATTCCTCGTCGAGTTCGCGAATACCCCGGCCGAACTGCTCGGCACCGTGGAATCCGGCGCCGACATCCTCACCTGGCTGCGCGAGCGCGCCTGGCTCGGCCTCTCCGCCCTGCAGCTCGGCACCCTGGAACGCGCACTCGAGATCACCGCCGAGCACACCCGCACCCGCGAACAGTTCGGCAAGGCCATCGGCTCGTTCCAGTCGGTGGCCCAGCGCCTGGCCGACGCCTACATCGACATCGGCGGCCTCCGCCTCACCGTCACCCAGGCGGCCTGGCGCCTGTCCGAGGGCCTGCCCGCGACCGAAGCGGTACACATCGCCAAGTTCTGGGCAGCCGAGGCGGGCCACAAGGTCGCCCACACCGTCGTCCACGTCCACGGCGGCCTCGGCATCGACCGCGACCACATCACCCACAACTACTTCACCGCCGCCAAGCACCACGAATTCGCCCTCGGCGGCGCGACACCCCACCTCCTCGCCCTCGGTGCCCAGCTGGCGGGATAAGCGACAACCGCCGCGCGCCGCGTTGCGAGCCGGCGGTTCGACCTGCCGGCCGCCCGCTGCGACCACGACTTCGACGCGGTCGCAGCGGTTTTCGCATACTCGTGAGCTCGCGACGCTTCATCCGACGGGTTGCGCATACCGATGCCGACCAGGGCTGTCGTTCACCGACTCATAAGGTCAAGTAGCGCTGCAAGGTCGGCGCGATGTCGGTGACGATCTGGGTCGGGGCGAGAGCCACCACCGGCGGTAGGCGCAGGATGTAGCGGCACAGGGCCAGGCCGAGGAGTTGGGTGACGATCAATCCGGCCCGGCAGGGGGCGTCGGCGGGGTCGCCGAAGCGCAAGACCGCGGGGAGGACCTGGGCGGCGAAGATTTCGCGGACTCGCTCTGCTACCGCGTCGTCGGTGATCGAAGTGCGCAGCAGGATCAGCAGGACGGTGTTGTCGTTGTCCTCCCAGATGGTGAGGAAGCGGCGGATCAGTAGCTCCCCCAGTGTGTTCGGGTCGGCGGCGCCGAGGTCGGGGAGGTCGAGGTCGATCTGGGCCGCGGCGGCGAAGAGGCCGTCTTTGGAGCCGAAGTACCGCATCACCATCGATGGGTCGATCTCGGCGTCGGCGGCGATGGCGCGGATGGTGGCCTTGGCGTAGCCGTCGGCGGCGAAGCGGGCGCGGGCGGCAGCGAGGATGGTCGCGCGGGTGGCGTCGGAGCGGCGAACCGGCTGCTCTTGCTGGGCGGATGACATGCCAACGATTGTAGGCCAACAGCTGTTGACTTTCTAGCACGGCCGGGTCTACCGTTATGCCTACAAGCGTTGGCAAACACTCGTTGACCAGAAGTCGAAATGGCCGCCACCACCCTCCCCGCAACCACTTCCGTCGTCATCGTCGGCGCGGGCCCCGCCGGCCTCACCACCGCGATCGTGCTCGCCGAAGCGGGCGTCGAGCACGTGCTCATCGACCGTCTCGCCGAGGGCGCCAACACTTCTCGCGCCGCCGTGGTGCACGCGAGGACACTCGAGGTGCTCGACGAGCTCGGCATCGCCGACGAACTCGTCGGACTCGGCATCGAGGTGCCGACCTTCAAGGTGCACGACGGCCCGAAGACCCTGGCCACCATCGAATTCGGCGGCCTGCCGACCGCGTTCCCCTACACCCTGATGGTCCCCCAGGACGTCACCGAACGCGTCCTGCTCGCCCGCCTCCACAAGGCGGGCGGGCGGGTGCACCGCCCGATCACGGTGACCGCGGTCCGTAACGAAAAGGACTCCGCCACCGTCGAATACGTGAACGCCGACGGCACACCGGGCAGCATCGCGGCCGACTACGTGGTCGGCACCGACGGTATGCACAGCGTGGTCCGCGAGCAGGCGGGCATCGGCTTCACCGGCGACACCTACCCCGCGTCGTTCGTCCTCGCCGACGTCCGGATGACCTGGCCGTCCCCGCGTAGCGAGGTCTCCCTGCACCTTTCACCCGAAGGCGTCACCGTCGTCGCCCCGCTCCCCGACGCGGACGGCGAGCGCTACCGTGTGGTCGCCACCGTGGACGAGGCACCCGAACACCCCACGCGCGAGGACATCCAGGCCGTCCTCGACGCACGCGGCCCGGCGGGCGAAGTTCGCGTCGACGAGGTCCTGTGGAGCTCACGCTTCCGGGTGCACCACCGCGTCGCCGACCGGTACCGCGCCGGCCGCGTTCTCCTCGCGGGCGACGCCGCCCACGTCCACAGCCCCGCGGGCGGCCAGGGCATGAACACCGGCATCCAGGACGCCGCCCTGCTCGGCACCCTGCTCGCGAAAGTCGCGGCGGGCGACTCGGATTCGCTGCTCGAGACCTACGAAACGACCCGTAGGCCCATCGCGACCGAAGTCGTCGCCTTCACCGATCGCATGACGAAAATGGCCACCCTCGGCTCCACCCCCGCCCGCACCCTCCGCAACACCGCCATGTGCGTCCTCACCCGAATCCCCGTCGTCCGCACCCGGCTCGCCTACCAACTCGCCGAACTCCGCGCCCGCTGAGCCACCACGCTCTGGTGACGGCAAAGCCCGAGAGGCCACCGCCACCAGAGCGTGGGGATCACATGTCCAGCGGTGGCGAAGGCCCGGTAGACGCGAATCGGCCCGCTCAGCGAGATGCTGGGCGGGCCGATTCGATGGTGTCACCTCAGGAGGCGCCTGCGTCGGCGTGCTCATCGGCGGGACGGGCGCCGGTCTGTTCCTTGGCCCAGCGGTAATCGGGCTTACCGGCGGGTGAGCGCTTGATCTCGTCGACGAACCACAGACTGCGTGGCTGCTTGTAGGAGGCGATCTCCTGGGTGAGCAGCGGCCTCAGCTCGGTGAGGGTGGGGCGCTTGTCACCGCGACACTGGACAACGGCACACACCCGCTGACCCCACCGCTCGTCCTCCACACCCACGACGAGCGCGTCGAAGATCTCGGGGTGGGCCTTGAGCGCGCCCTCCACCTCTTCGGGGTAGATCTTCTCGCCACCGCTGTTGATACTCACCGAACCGCGGCCGAGCATGGTGACGGTGCCGTCCTCCTCGACGCGCGCGTAGTCGCCGGGGATGGCGTAGCGAATCCCGTTGTACTCCTTGAAGGTCGCGGCCGACTTCGCCTCGTCCTTGTAGTAGCCGAGCGGGATGTGGCCGCTGCGCGCGAGCATGCCGACGACGCCGGAACCGGGCTCCACCGGCTTGCCGTCCTCGTCGAGCACCTGGGTGGCCGCGTCGATCTTCACCCGCGGACCACCGGTGTGGGTGGCGCCCTTGGTTACCAGCGCCAGACCGCCGAAGCCCGTCTCCGAGGAACCGATGGAGTCGGAGATCATCCGGTTGGGCAGCACCTCGAGGAACTTGTCCTTGAGCGAGGGCGAGAACAGCGCGGCGGTGCTGGCGAGCACGTACAGCGTCGAGAGGTCGTAGGGCTCACCGGTTTCCGGGTTGCCCTCGGCGAGCGCGTCGAGCATCGGGCGCGCCATCGCGTCACCGGTCATGAAGAGCAGGTTCACGCCGTGCTTGTCGACGGCCTGCCAGACACCGTGCCCGCTGAACTCCGGGATCATCACAGCCTTGCCGCCACCGAACAGGCTGTGGAAGGTGGCCCACTGCGAGCCGCCGTGGATCATCGGCGGGATCGGGTAGCGCACCATCGGCGGATTGGCGGCGCCGACCTTGGCCAGCTCCCACTCGTCCTTGACGTATTCGCCGGTCACGAAGTTGATGCCCGCGCCGAGCACCCGCCAGACGTCCTCCTGGCGCCACATGACGCCCTTGGGCAGGCCGGTGGTTCCGCCGGTGTAGAGCATGTAGATGTCGTCGGGCGAGCGTTCGCCGAAGTCGCGCTCGCCGGACGAATCGGCGAGGGCCGCCTCGTATTCCACCGTTCCCGGTGCGGTCGGGGTGTCGGTGCCGTCGTCGACGACGACCACCGTCTTCAGGGCGGGCACCTTGTCGCGCACCGCGGCCACCCGGTCGGTGTAGCGGCGCTCGTGGATCAGGGCGACCATGTCCGAGTTGTCGAAGATGTGTAGTAACTCGTTCTCGACGTAGCGGAAGTTGACGTTGATCATCACCGCCCGCGCCTTGAAGACGGCGACCATCGCTTCGACGGCCTCCACGGTGTTCCGGCTGTAGATTCCGACTTTGTCGCCGGGACGCACACCCTGTTCCATCAGGTAGTGGGCAAGTTTGTTGGCCCGCTCCTCCAGTTCGGCGTAGGTCGACTCACGATGCTCGCCAACCAGCACGATCCGGTCGGACATCAGGTCGACGGCGTGTTCGACGAGATCGGCTATGTTGTAGCTCACAAAGACAAAAATAGAACGTGTTACTGTTTCTGACAAGGCTTAACGTCAGGAGACATCGAAATGGCCCACTGTCTGGTCGAGAAGCGAGACCACGTCCTCATCGTCACCATGAACCGTCCGGAGGCGCGTAACGCCCTGTCCGGCGAGATGATGGCGATCATGCGCGACGCCTGGGACCAGGTCGACAGCGATCCCGATATCCGCGTCGCGGTCCTGACCGGCGCGGGCGGCGCGTTCTGCGCGGGGATGGACCTGAAGGCGATGAGTTCGTCGCATCCGGGCGACACCGCCGCAGGCGGCGGCTGGGACCCGGCCTACCTCCCGGCCCTGCTGAAGGGACGGCGGCTGAGCAAGCCGCTCATCGCCGCGGTCGAAGGCCCGGCCATTGCCGGGGGCACCGAGATCCTGCAGGGCACCGACCTGCGCGTGGCCGGGGAAAGCGCCAAGTTCGGCGTCTCCGAGGCCCGCTGGGGGCTGTTCCCGCTCGGCGGTTCCGCCGTGCGCCTGGCCCGCCAGATCCCCTACACCGTGGCCGCCGACCTGCTGCTGACCGGTCGGCACATCACCGCCACCGAGGCCAAGGAGATCGGCCTGATCGGCCACGTGGTCCCCGACGGCACCGCCCTCGACAAGGCCCTCGCCCTGGCAGGCCAGATCGCCGACAACGGCCCACTCGCCGTCCAGGCGATGCTGCGCACCCTGCGCGAGACCGAGGCCATGCCGGAGAACGAGGCGTTCCCCATCGAGGCGAAGATCGGCATCGAGGTCTTCAAATCGGCCGACGCCAAGGAAGGCCCCCGAGCCTTCGCCGAGAAGCGCAAGCCGAACTTCACCGGCTCCTGACACGCCACAGGGCGCCGGGGCATGTGCCCGGCGCCCTTCGGGTCGGCCTGTCCGCTCAGTCTCCGATGAACATCAGGTAGCCGTTCTCGCGGATAGCGACCTCGGCCAGACGACGAAGTTGCTCGAGCGCCTGCCGTTGCGCTGGCGTTTCAACGTCGATCTCCTCGAGCTGCTCGAGGATTATCATCAGCTGCCACCTGTTGAACATCGTGTCGGCATACCGGTCGATCCCGCGAAGCAAACACGTTTTAGGCTGTGCAGCGCAGAGGAAATACAGCGTGTTTTCCGCATCATCGGTAAAGCGCTGCTCAACCTTGTGGTTCATATCCTGTATCGCGATTCCGAGACCCACTTCCAGTCACCCTTCTTTAACAGGATACATAGTACGGACTGTACCGAATCGGTCTTGAATTACCACATACTTCCTCGTCGGCACACCACCGCCCTCACTGATGGAGGCGTTACCAACAAAGCGGTCGAATACGACCACCTCACGCCGATACGTTCCATCACCCTGAGGAATTGGTGGTGAATTCTTAGCGGCGTCTACAAGCGCATACGGATCTTCGGCTGCATTGAAGGTACCTTTATCGCTTGTGTTTTCCGAACCTCCAGGGTAATGCTTTCTGCGGACATACTCTTCGGATACATTTGTCAACACAGGCGGAGGCACAGAATTGGCGCCACCCGAGTCATCCCCAGTATCCGAGGTCTCACCTTCCAGAACGATCGGCAGGGAGATTATCTCCTTGAGACGCACTGAATGAACAGCTAGATCAGGGAGACCGAGAAACGGCCTACTACTTACAACCTGGTGAAACTCACTGGACTCCACGGGCATATACCATTGCCTCGAGGTCATCACCAAAAATTGGTGCCGAGCACTCGACCAGTACATAAGTGTCTAGAACCAGTACTCTGTAACTGCCGTTCGACTCCAGATTTCCCTTGATAGTCGTACGCAGCGACTGGAGCTTTTCATGGTAGCTTTCGACAGCGGCATGGACGATCTTGGCGGCGTTTACTATGTCTCTTGCCGCCAGCTCCAACGTCTTCAGGCGATCCCTTACGTGGTTGACGCTTTCCTCCGTGGAGTACTCGAAGGTGCGCGACATCGCGACGATCTCGTCGGGAGCTGTTGTCACATCACCATGCAGTCCACTGTTCGACCATCCGTCATACCTGGCCAGCAGAAGTTTGCCTGTGTCTCCGTTCGGAATCGACTCGACCTTGGACATCCCTACTCCGTTGACCTGTATGCCATCACCGTTTGCACCCTTCGCTACATGCGTAGCGACGTAGGGATTGCCAATCGAGGGAGTCGGAGCCGGACGATCAGGATACGGGAGGGTCTGGTTGATTACGTCCCAATTATATGCCGTTGCCAGGAGGATATCGCCGTAGTGATTCAGCGCTTCGACCATTACTGTCATCGTCGCAATCCACGATGAGCTCGCGTCTTCGTACGCGGAAGTCCACGCGGTCGTGAAATGGTGGTCACCCGCCATCCCTACACACGAGGAAGTGAGAACTCGATGAAGATTTCCCTGCTGAACGAATATCTTGGAAGCTATTCTATGGCATGCAGAAGCGGCATTCCTGTAATCAACGGCCTCGATCTCCCACCCCATCAGACTCTTGACATTCTGATGTTCATGGCTTGCACTCTCAAGAAGCCGGCCCGGCGGCGGCCGATTTCTTCACCAGCATCCTGGACGCCCGCGACGAACTCCGTGGCAGCGCTCACCCATTGGGCTTGCGCGGCCTCGAATGCGTCTGCCGCCGCTCCGCTCCAACTGCCGGATCGCAGCGTCGCCATCTTGGCGTCGTAGACGTCCAACTGCTCACCAAGAAAGCCCGCGAGCCCAATCAGCTTTGTCGAAACCTGCTCTAGGTGATCAACATCAACGGTAAACCTGCTGCTACTCATTCTTCAGTCCAGATCAAGCGAACTGATATGGTCGGCGCCGGTGCCGTCTTGTTGCGTGAAAGTCGTAGCGACAACATTCAGAGAGTTTGCCAGGCCGGTCAGTGAACCGAGCAGTTCCGGGCTCCGGTCGTAGACCAGCGCCCATCTTTCGGCAAAGTTCTCCGCAGCGGTTCCGGTCCACGTCTTGCCCATCTCATCGATTTCCCGCACAGCGGTTTCGAGTGAGGATTCGAACAGCTGCACCAGGTCGGTCAGATACTGACCGACCTGACCGACTTCCGCTGGAACAACGAAGAGGCTCGCCGAAGGTTCTCCCTGTGAGTCAGTCACGTTGTACTCCCACCCCGTTTCTCGATCACGGATGAGAGTAGTTGAAGCTCGTCGGATCGGCGCGCCTCCGCCTCAGTGGCCTTCCAAGGCGCCGGGTGGTGTGTCCGGCGCCTCTTGTCGGCTCAGGCCCCGGGGTAGTTCATGAAGAACGGCTCCCACTGGTGGCCGTCCGGGTCGATGAAGGTGCGGCCGTGCATGCCTACCTGTGCCTCTTCGGCGCGCTTGTCGTCGTTGACTTCCTCGCGAGCACCCGCGGCGACGGCGGCGTCGGTCAGGGCGTCGACCTCCTCGGCGCTACCGAGCGACAGCGCGTAGGCCGCGGCGACCTGGCTGCCGGTATCGGCGATGGGACGCTTGCTGAACGTCGTGAAGAAGTCCTTGGTCAGCAGCATGAGGCAGATGTTGTCGTCGACGACGATGCAGGCCGCGTTCTGGTCGGTGAAGTCCTCGTTGACCTTCCACCCGAGCGCCTCGTAGAACCCCTTGGAGCGGTCGAGGTCGGCGACGGGGAGGTTGATGAAGATCATCTTGCTGCTCATGGTTTTCAGCCTTTCGGAGCGTCGTTGCGGTCTCGTTCATGTAGACGCTGTGACGCGTGGGGATTCATCGCCGAACCGGAAAATTCGCGAAATCTCGATAGTCCGATTCGTCCTCTGTCGGCTGTCGGACCCCTGTGGCATCGTGAAACCATGACGGACGCCACAACCGCAACCACCGGACCGGACCCCGAGGTCCTCGCCGAATTCGAAACCCACCGGCGCGAGTTGTGCGCGTACGCCTACCGCATGCTCGGCTCCTCCTTCGAGGCCGAGGACGCGGTGCAGGAGACGTTCACGCGCGCCTGGCGCTCCTACGATTCCTTCGAGGGCCGGGCGAGCCTTCGCTCGTGGCTCTACAAGATCGCCACCAACATCTGTCTCGACATGCTCGATCGCCCGCAGAGCCGAGCCAGACCGATGGACCTGAACGGGCCGGGCCGCCCGGATTCGCCGCTGCCGATGCCGCAGCCGGATTATGTGTGGATCGAGCCGATCCCTAACGCGCTCGCCTTCGGCGCCGACCCGGCCGAGCACGCCTCGACCAAGGACACCTTGCGCCTGGCGTTCGTGGCCGCGTGTCAGCATCTGCCCGCCACCCAGCGCGCGATCCTGATCATGCGTGAGGTGCTGCGCTTCTCGGCGAGCGAGACCGCCGAGGCGCTGATGATGTCGCCCGCGTCGGTGAACAGCGCGCTGCAACGCGCCCGCTCGACGATGTCGAAGGTACAGCCGACCGTCACCGACGGCTTCGACGACACCGACCCCGATCAGCGCAAGCTCGTCGACGATTTCGTGAAGGCCTTCGAGGCCTACGACATGGACGCGCTCACCACCTTGCTGAAAGCCGATGTGGCGCTGTCGATGCCGCCCTTCGACCTCTGGATCTCCGGCCCGGAGAACGTGGCGGCGTTCATGCTCGGCACCGGAAGTGCCTGCCGCGATTCGCGGATGGTTCCGCTGGAGGGCGCCAACGGCCTGCCCGCGTTCGGCCATTACAAGCCGAGCGAGGAGCCCGGCGTCTGGGTGCCGTGGTCGATCACGGTGCTCGAACTCGAGGGCGACACCATCGCCGGCCTCAACTTCTTCCTCGACACCCAGCGCCTGTTCCCGCTGTTCGGCCTGCCGCCCGAGTGGCGCGAAGCCGCCTGAGCGGCAGGCTCTTTCAGAGCAGCCGACGCTTGTACAGCTTGCCGTTGGGGTCGCGTGGCAGCTCCGCACGGTATTCCACCGTGCGGGGCAGCTTGTACTTGGCGAGCTGACCGGCCGCGAACGCGAGCAGGTCGGTGGTGAGTTCGTCGTCGCCCGCGACACCGTCGACCGGCTGCACGAACGCCTTCACCTGCTGACCCCAATCCGGGTCGGGCACACCGAGAACCGCCACGTCGGCGACCTTCGGGTGACTCATCAGCACGCCTTCGATCTCGGCCGGGTAGATGTTCACGCCACCGGAGAGAATCAGGTCCGAGCGCCGATCGCAGAGGAACAGATAACCGTCCTCGTCGAGGTAACCGATGTCGCCGACGGTGAACAGATCACCGACGCGCGACTCCTCGGTCTTCTCCTTGGCGTGGTGGTACTCGAAGCTCGAGGCGCCCATCTTCATGTAGACCAGGCCCTCTTTGCCCGGCGGCAGTTCGGTGCCGTCGGTCTCGTCGAGGATCTTGATGACCGACCACGGCCAGGCCTTGCCGACCGATCCGGGCTTGGCCAGCCATTCGGTCCCGGAGATCACCGTGCCGCCGCCCTCGGTGGCGGCGTAGTACTCGGTGACGACCGGACCCCACCACTCCAGCATCTGTCGCTTGGTCTGCGGCGGGCACGGCGCGGCGCCGTGCACCATGCTGCGCAGCGACGACACGTCGTAGCGGGCGCGTACCTCTTCGGGCAGGGCGAGCAGGCGGTGGAACTGGGTCGGCACCATGTGCGAGTGGGTCACCCGGTGCCGTTCGATGAGGGCGAGCATGTCCTGCGCGTCCCATCGGTCCATCAGAACGAGCTTGTGCCCCAACTGGATCGAGATGGTCGAGAAGTTCAGTACGGCGGTGTGATAGAGCGGCGAACCGCAGATGTGCACGTGGTCGTCGTAGGGCGCCAGCCCGAAGAGGCTGAAGAACGCCTTGTTCGGTGCGGGGACCTCGTCGGGATCGGCGCCGGTCAGCGGGCGGCGAACGCCCTTGGGGCGCCCGGTGGTTCCGGAGGTGTAGAGCATCGGTGCGCCGACCGAGCGCTCGTCCGGCCTGCCGGTATCGGCCGCGCCGAGCCACGACACGGGCCGGAAGCCCTCGATGGTGCCCACGGCGAACCGCGCGTCGGCGGGGAGTCCGGCCTCGTCGGCGGCCGCGGCGGCGGTGGCGGCGAACCGTTCGCTGGCCAGGAAGGCCGAGGCTTCACTGTCCTGGAGGATGTAGGCGATCTCGGGCGCGGTCAGATGCCAGTTGACCGCGACGATGTAGAAACCGCACTGGTAGGCGGCGAAGTACGCGGCGATCGCCTCGACGCCGTTGTGCAGCATGCTGACAACGACGTCTCCGGTTCGCAATCCGATCCCGCGTAGCCCGTTGGCGTACCGGTTGGCGAGGGTGGCCAATTCTCGATAGGTGATCTCCCGGCCGTCCGGGTCGACGACGGCGACCCGCTCGGGTTCGGCCGCGGCGATATTCCACAGTCCGAGGATTTCCGTTGTCTGCTGACTGCTCACCCCTACGAATTTAGAACGTGTTCTACCGCGTAACAAGGGGTTGGAGCCGACGAAGTTGTTCGGCATCGGAAACCGAGATCAGCATCATGGTCACGCCGGCGTCCTCCCATTCCCGCAATCGGGTGCGGACGTGCGCCTCGTCGCCGAAGATCGCGGTGTCGGTGATGAGCTCGTCGGGCACCGCGGCGGCGGCTTCGGCCTTGCGCCCGGCCCGGAACAGCGCCGAGATCTCGTCGACCTCCTTGTCGTAGCCCATCCGCTTGTAGACCTGGGCGTGGAAGTTCAGCTCGGGTGCGCCCATGCCGCCGATGTAAAGCGAGGTGACCCAGCGCATCCGCTCGATCTCGGCGGCCGGATCGTCGGTGACCACCACCTGGGCGCTGGCCGCGATCTCGAAATCCGCACGTGAACGCCGTGCGCCCGGCCGCGCGAAGCCCTCGTCGAGCCACTCGTTGTACATGCCCGCCAGGCGCGGGGCGTAGTAGATCGCAAGCCAGCCGTCGGCGATCTCGGCGGTCTGCGCGATGTTCTTCGGCCCTTCGGCACCGAGCCAGATCGGCAGGTCGGCGCGCAGTGGATGGACTATCGGCTTGAGCGGTTTGCCCAGGCCGGTGGCGTCGGGACCGGTGTAGGGCAGGCCGTAGGCCTGACTGTCGGAGGTCACCGGCGCCTCGCGCGCCAGCACCTTGCGCACGATGTCGACGTACTCGCGGGTGCGCCGCAGCGGCTGCGCGAACGGCTGTCCGTACCAGCCCTCCACCACCTGCGGGCCGGAGACGCCGAGCCCGAGGATGACCCGGCCACCGCTGAGGTGATCCAGCGTGAGCGCGTGCATGGCGGCCGCCGCCGGGGTGCGCGCCGACAGCTGGGCCACCGAGGTGCCCAGCCGCACGCGCCGCGTGGAGGAGCCCCACCAGGCCAGTGGGGTGAAGGCATCCGACCCCCAGGACTCGGCCGCGAACACCGCGTCGAACCCGGCCTCCTCGGCCGCGACGACCATCTCGCCCGCGTTTGTGGGCGGCTGCGCACCCCAGTATCCGAGTTGCAGTCCGAATTTCATGGCCGACGCCCTTTCCGGCGAATCCTTGCGTGCAGAATAAGAACCTGTTCTACTCGATATCGTGACCCAGGGGAATACCGCAGTGGAAGTATTGAGTGCACCCCTTCGGGTGCAGTTCGACTACACCAGATCCGTCGGACCGATCATCGGAGCCTTCCTGACCGGACTGCGTGAACGCCGCATACTCGGCGTGCGCGGCAGTGACGGCCGGGTGCTCGTGCCCGCCCAGGAATACGATCCCGTCACCTCGGCCCCGCTGGCCGAACTGGTGCAGGTGGAGACGACCGGCACGGTGCGATCGTGGACGTGGGTGGCCGAGCCGCTACCCGGTCAGCCGTTCGACCGCCCGTTCGCCTGGGTGCTCGTGCAGCTCGACGGTGCCGACACCAGCATGCTCCACGCCCTCGACGTGACCGAGCCCGCACAGGTGAGCACCGGTATGCGGGTGCGCGTGCGCTGGGCCGAGGAACGCGCGGGCACCATCGCCGACATCGCCTGCTTCGAGCCCGGCGAGGGCGCGACCGCGCCACCCACCGAGGACTCCGCCGAGCCGGTGACCGTGCTGGTGACACCCGTCGACATGAGCTACAAGCACACGGCCTCGCCCCAGGAGAGCGTGTACCTGCGCGGTCTCGCCGAGGGCAAGCTGATCGGCGGCCGCTCCGAAGCGGGTGGGGCTGTGTACTTCCCGCCGCGTGGGGCCAACCCGACCGACGGCACCCCCACCGACGACCTGGTCGAACTGCCCGACAAGGGCACGGTGACCACCTTCTGCATCGTGAACGTGCCGTTCCTCGGCCAGCGGATCAAGCCGCCCTACGTCGCCGCCTATGTGCTTCTCGACGGTGCCGATATCCCGTTCCTGCACCTGGTA
Organism: Nocardia sp. NPDC050413; assembly: GCF_040655475.1. Lineage (NCBI taxonomy): Bacteria > Bacillati > Actinomycetota > Actinomycetes > Mycobacteriales > Nocardiaceae > Nocardia > Nocardia sp. NPDC050413. The sequence continues at coordinate 222,855 of NZ_JBFAJZ010000005.1, forward strand.
CTCGGGTGCGAGGCGTCCGAGGTGCGCATGGGTATGCGGGTCGAGGCCGTGTGGAAGCCCCGCGAGGAATGGGGCCACGCGCTGGCCAATATCGACCACTTCCGCCCGACGGGTGAGCCCGATGCCCCGTACGAGTCCTACCAGCACCACCTCTGAGAGAGGCGACGTGACTATTCCCGAAATCGCGGTGGTGGGGTTCGCCCACGCACCGCACGTGCCGGAGACCTTCGGCACCACCAACGGCGTCGAGATGCTCGTGCCGTGCTTCCAGCAGCTCTACGCCGACCTCGGCATCACCAAGTCCGACATCGACTTCTGGTGCTCGGGCTCCTCGGATTACCTTGCCGGGCGCGCCTTCTCGTTCATCTCGGCGGTCGACGCCATCGGCGCGGTGCCGCCGATCAACGAGTCGCACGTGGAGATGGACGCCGCGTGGGCGCTCTACGAGGCGTGGGTGAAGCTGCTCTCCGGACAGGCGCAGACCGCACTCGTGTACGGCTTCGGCAAGTCGTCGGCAGGCACGCTGCGCCAGGTGCTGACCAGGCAACTCGACCCGTACCTGGTCGGCCCGCTGTGGCCCGATGCCGTCTCGGTCGCGGGCCTGCAGGCGCGCGCCGGCCTCGACGCGGGGCGTTGGACCGAACAGGACATGGCCGCCGTCGCCGGTGGTGACATCGAATCCCTGCTCGCCGCACCGTATGTCGCCGACCCGCTGCGGGCGCACGACATCGCGCCGATCACCGACGGCGCGGCCGCGATCGTGCTCGCCGTCGGCGACCGGGCACGCGAGCTGTGCGAGCGCCCGGCCTGGATCACCGGCATGGCGCACAATATCGACGCCCAGGGCTTCGGTGTCCGCGACCTGACCCGCTCGCCGTCCACCACCCGCGCGGCCGCCGCCGTGACGCGGGGCAACACCGACTTCGACGTGGCCGAACTGCACGCACCGTTCAGCCATCAGCAACTGATCCTGGCCGAGGCGATCGGCCTGTCCCCCGACACCACGATCAATCCGTCCGGCGGTGCGCTCGCGGCCAACCCGATGTTCGCGGCGGGTCTCGAGCGGATCGGCAATGCCGCCACGGCCATCATGTCCGGCACCGCGAACCGGACCCTCGCCCATGCGACCAGCGGCCCAGCGCTGCAGCAGAACCTGGTCGCCGTCCTGGAATCCGAGGAATCATGAGCTTCCCCGCAGCGGTGCTCGGCACCGGTCAAACACATCACGTGACAAAACGTGCGGACGTGTCCATGGCGGGCATGTGCCGTGAGGCGATCGATCGCGCGCTCGACGACGCGGTCCTGACCATCGACGAGATCGATGCGGTCGTGGTCGGCAAGGCGCCCGACTTCTTCGAGGGCGTCATGATGCCCGAGCTGTACCTGGCCGAAGCACTCGGCGCCATCGGCAAACCGCTGCTGCGCGTGCATACGGCGGGGTCGGTCGGCGGGTCGACCGGCATCGTCGCCACCAACCTGGTGCAGGCCGGTGTGCACGGCAAGGTGCTCGCGATCGCGTGGGAGAAGCAGTCGGAGTCGAATGCCATGTGGGCGTTGTCGATTCCGGTGCCGTTCACCATGCCGGTCGGCGCGGGCGCGGGCGGCTACTTCGCCCCGCACGTGCGCTCCTACATCCGCCGCTCCAACGCGCCGATGCACATCGGCGCCCAGGTGGCGGTGAAGGACCGGCGCAACGGTGCCAAGAATCCCCTCGCGCACCTGCACCAGCCCGACATCACCCTCGAATCGGTGCTGGCCTCCCAGATGCTGTGGGACCCCATCCGATTCGACGAGACATGCCCGTCCTCGGACGGCGCCTGCGCGGTGGTGCTCGGCAACGCCGAGGCCGCGGCCGCCGTCGAGGCACAGGGCAAGACGGTCGCCTGGGTGCACGGCACCGCGATGCGCACCGAACCGACCACCTTCTCCGGACGCGATCAGGTGAATCCGCGGGCCGGTCGGGACGCGGCCGCCGCCCTGTGGGCCGCCGCGGGCATCACCGATCCGCTCGAGGAGATCGACGTCGCCGAGATCTACGTGCCGTTCTCCTGGTTCGAGCCGATGTGGCTGGAGAACCTCGGCTTCGCCGCCGAGGGCGACGGCTGGAAACTCACCGACAAGGGCGAGACCGAGATCGGCGGCCGGTTGCCGGTGAACCCGTCGGGCGGGGTGCTCTCGTCCAACCCGATCGGCGCCTCTGGCCTCATCCGTTTCGCCGAGGCGGCCAAGCAGGTGATGGGCCGGGCGGGCGACTACCAGGTGGCGGGCGCGCGTAAGGCCCTCGGCCATGCCTACGGTGGCGGGTCGCAGTACTTCGCGATGTGGGTCGTGGGAAGCGAGCGTCCCGAATGAAATTCACCCTCGGTGTCGCACTGAGCCCGCTCGACCAGCTCACCGAGCTGGCCAAGACGGCCGAAGAGTGCGGCTTCACCTCGATCGGCCTGCCCGACTCGCTGTTCTACATGAAGTCCCAGAGCGCCGACTACCCGTACACCCCGGACGGGAGCCGGTTCTGGGGCCCGGAGACACCGTGGGTGGATCCGCTCATCGCCGCCGCGTCCATGTCGGCCGTGACGACGACCCTGCGGTTCTACACCAACGTGCTCAAGCTGGGCTCCCGCAATCCGCTGCTGCTGGCCCGCCAGGTCGGCTCGATCGCCAACATGTCGGGCAACCGCTTCGGCTTCGGCGTCGGAATCGGCTGGGCTCCCGAGGAATTCGAGTGGTGCGGCGTGCCTTACGCCAAGCGTGGCGCACGGGTGGACGAGATGATCGAGGTCATCAAGCTCGTCCTCGACGGCGGCATGGTCGAGTACCACGGCGAGTTCTTCGACTTCGACCCGTTGCAGATGAGCCCCGCCCCCACCGAGCGGGTGCCGTTCTACATCGGCGGCCACACCGGTCCCGCCCTGCGCCGCGCGGCCCGCGTGGGCGACGGCTGGACCTCGGCGATGATGAAGTTCGACGAGCTCACCGGGACCATCGCGACCCTGCGCACGCTGCGGGCGGAGTACGGCAGGGACACCGAACCCTTCGAGATCCAGGCGGTCTGCATCGATCGCCACGGCCGCAGCGGCTATCAGGACCTGGCCGACGCCGGGGTCACCGACATCATCGTGGTGCCGTGGCTCTTCGACGGCATCGGCTTCGACGGCGAACTCGCCGCCAAACAGGACTCGCTGCGCCGCTTCGCCGAGAAGTACATCGCCGATCCGATCGTGGCCTCGGCATGAGCGGTCAGCGGCCGGAGGCGGAAGCGGAGCGTGACCACGCAGGCCGCCCGAGCATGCCCCATAGACACAGCGTGAACGCGCGCGATGCGGGACTGGCCTCGCAGGCCGCGGTCCGCGCCAAGGACCGCGCCGCCTGGATCGCGTTGTTCGCCGAGGACGGCATCGTCGAAGATCCCGTCGGCCCGTCGGGTTTCGACCCCGAAGGGGTGGGGCATCGCGGCCACGAGGCGATCGGCGCGTTCTGGGACAAGGCCATCGCCAACACCGACTCGATCGAGTTCCTGTTCGAGGACTCCTTCGCCTGCGGCAACGAGATCGCCTTCACCGGCCTGATCCGCACCACCATGGCCGGCTATCTCATCGACGCCGAGGGCGTGTTCACCTACAAGGTCGACGCCGACGGCAAGATCGCGGCCCTGCGGGCCTTCTGGGAGGTCGACCGGGCGATGGCGACCAGCCGAAAAGCCTCCTGAACGCCGAAAACACAACAGCCCCGGGCCTTTCGGTCCGGGGCTGTTCTTGTCTGGTGGCCTCAGTGCGCGACCGGGCATCCCTTGGTCTTGTAGTCGACCGGGAGCTCCTTGATGCCGTTGAGCCAACCCGAGCGAAGGCGCTTGGGGTCGCCGATCTTGGTGATGTCGGGCAGGTGGTCGGCGATGGCGTTGAAGATCAGCTCGATCTCCAGGCGGGCCAGGTTCGCGCCGACACAGAAGTGGGCGCCGGTGCCGCCGAAGGACAGGTGCGGGTTCTCCTTGCGCATGATGTCGAACTTCTCGGGGTTCTCGAAGACGTCCTCGTCGAAGTTCGCCGAGCGGTACAGCATCACCAGGCGCTGGCCCTTCTTGATCTGCACGCCGCCGAGTTCGGTGTCCTCGAGCGCGGTGCGCTGGAAGGAGGTGACCGGGGTGGCCCAGCGGATGATCTCGTCGACCGCGCTGGCAGGGCGTTCCTTCTTGAAGAGCTCCCACTGATCGGGGTTCTCCATGAACGCGATCATGCCGTGGCTGATCGCGTTGCGGGTGGTCTCGTTGCCGGCGACCGCGAGCACGATGACGAAGAAGCCGAACTCCTCCGCACTGAGCGACTCACCGTCGACGTCGGCCTCGATCAGGGTGGTGACCAGGTCGTCGGCCGGACAGGCCTTGCGCGCCTCGGCCATCTGGTACGAGTAGCCGAGCAGCTCCATCGACGCCGCGACGGGATCGACATCGACATTGTCGGGGTCGTCGTAGCCGGTCATGTCGTTGGACCATTCGAAGACCTTCATCCGGTCTTCCTGAGGCACGCCGATGAGTTCGGCGATCGCCTGCAGCGGCAGCTCACAGGCCACCTGGGTGACGAAGTCGCCGCCGCCCGATTCCGCCGCGGCCTTCACGATCTTCTCCGCACGCGAGGACAGCTCGGCGCGCAGGCTGTTCACCGCGCGCGGGGTGAAGCCCTTGGAGATCAGCTTGCGCAGCTTGGTGTGTTCCGGGGCGTCTTTGTTCAGGATGACGAAGCGCTGCAGCTCGATCTGCTCGCGCTTGATGTCGTCGTTGAAGCGCGGGATCGCGGTGTTCTCGTAGGTCGAGAAGACATCGCTGCGGCGCGAGACCTCCTTGACGTCGGCGTGCTTGCTGACCACCCAGAACCCGTCGTCGTGGAAGCCGCCCACCTCGGGCGGCTGCGGGTTCCACCAGATCGGCGCCGACCGGCGCAGCTCAGCGAACTCCTCCGCCGGGACACGTTCGGCGTAGATGGCCGGGTCGGTGACGTCGAACCCCTCGGGCAGGTTCGGCAGGGTACCCGTGGCTTCGTTGCGCGGATCTACCACCAGATGTCTCCTTCGACAAACTGAAACACGTTCTACAATCATTCAAGCACAGGGTATGCCACGACGGAAGAACCTCGCGGTTTTGCCCCGCTTACGTAAACAGAACACGTTGCAGTTCAGAGGGAGATGCAGATGGGCACACCGGTAATCGTCGAGGCAGTGCGAACCCCGATCGGCAAGCGGCGCGGGCGGCTTTCCGGCCTGCACGCGGCCGAACTGCTCGGCCTGGCCCAGCGCGGACTGCTCGACCGGGCCGATCTCGATCCACTCGAGGTGGAGCAGGTGATCGGCGGCTGCGTCACCCAGGCGGGCGAGCAGTCCAACAACGTCACCCGCGTCGCGTGGTTGCACGCGGGTCTGCCGTGGCAGACCGGCGCGACGACGATCGACGCGCAGTGCGGTTCGGCACAGCAGGCCAACCACCTCGTCGCGGGGCTGATCGCCACCGGGGCCGCCGACATCGGCATGGCGTGCGGCGTGGAGGCGATGAGCCGGGTGCCGCTCGGCGCCAATGTGGGCACCGAGGCGGGACCGCGCAGGCCCGCGTCGTGGTCGATCGATCTGCCCGATCAGTTCGGCGCGGCCGAGCGAATCGCGCGGCGGCGCGGGCTCACTCGCGACGACCTCGACCGATTCGGTCTGCGCTCACAGCAATTGGCCGCCGCCGCCTGGGCCGAAGGCCGTTTCGATCGCGAGGTGCTGCCCGTGGTCGCGCCCGTACTCGACAGCGAGGGCGCGCCGACCGGCGAGAAGGCCGAGGTGACCCGCGACGAGGGCTTGCGCGCGAGCACGATCGATGGCCTGGCCAAGCTGAAGCCGGTGGTCACCGACGGCCTGCACACCGCGGGTACGTCGTCGCAGATTTCCGACGGCGCGGCCGCGGTGCTCCTGATGGACGAAACCGTCGCCCGCCGAAAGGGTTTGCGTCCGCGCGCACGGATCCGCACCCAGGTACTCGTCGGCGCCGAACCGGAGTTCCATCTGGACGGACCTGTGCAGGCATGCACGCGACTGCTGGAACGCTCGGGAATGGCGATCGGCGATATCGATCTTTTCGAGATCAACGAAGCATTCGCGGCGGTTGCCCTTTCGTGGGCTTCTGTACATCAGCCGGACATGGAACGGGTAAATGTCAACGGCGGTGCGATCGCAATCGGGCATCCTGTCGGTTCCACCGGTTCTCGTCTGATCACGACCGCATTACACGAGCTCGAACGCACCGGCAAGGGAACCGCGATGGTTCTCATGTGCGCCGGTGGAGCCCTCGCGACCGGCACGATCATCGAACGCCTGTAGACTGGGCGTACCGAAACCGGGCGCCCAGGTTGAACATTCATCTCCAGGCGCCCGGAACGTGTCGTACGCCACACGATCCGAGGGGCGAGGGGGATGATGAGACATCAGCAATCTTTGGGCTATCATGGGTCCGAGGTGGAAGACCCCCGCGACGGGCACGAACTCCGGCACCCATCGGCTCCACAAGAGTCGTTGACGTGACCCCGCAAACGCGGCCGTCGCGGGCCCTGTACGCAGGTGAGCGTCGGAATCCGCAGAGAAATCCTGAATCAGGCGTAGGTTTTCAGTTACTGAGCCGCTAATATCAATGATACGTATCCGAGATAACGACTGTTAGTACAGTGAAGGGAATTGGGCGGCTCACAATGGCTGATTTCGCGGCGCGGCTGAACAAGCTGTTCGAAACCGTGCATCCCCCGGGGCGCAAGCCGCACACCAACGCAGAGGTTGCGGCTGCGCTGACTGCCTCCGGGCATCCGATCTCCAAGCCGTATCTCTCGCAGCTGCGGTCGGGACAACGAACCAACCCGTCCGACGAGACGGTGGCCGCCCTGGCGAAGTTCTTCAAGGTCAAGCCTGACTACTTCTTCAACGACATCTACGCGGCCAAGATCGATCACGACCTGGAACTGCTTGCGCAGCTGCAGGGTTACGGGCTGCGTCGTCTGTCCAGCAGGGCATTCGACCTCTCGGAAGAATCACAGAATCTGCTCACCTCCATGGCGGAGAAGTTGCGGGCCAGCGAAGGCTTGCCCGAAATTCCTCCGGACGGAACGGAATAGGAACAACCAGGCGGATACGCGAAGAACGGGCCTGAGCCGGTGGAAACACCAGCTCAGGCCCGTTCTTGTTGTCTGCGTCAGCTCGACGCGGCGGCGTTCTGCGGTGCGCCCGCCGTCGCCACCGCCACCTCGTATCGCTTCGCCAGCGCCAGCACCCAGCCGCGTGGACTCACGCCGGGCGGCGGCGCGATCCACCGCGCGTCGACGAACAAGTCCCCCAGGGGGTTTCGGGCCCACTCGGCCACCACAGCCGCGCGCTCGGGGACGGAGTTCGGCGGCTCACCCGCCGCCGGGATGACGATGCCGCTGCCCGAGAGCAGATACAGCGCGTCCATCACCTGGGCCACGTGATCGGAGGCCTTCAGCTGCGCCGAGGTGGCGTTCTGCTCGGGTGCGACGACCTCCGGGAACCGGCCGACCATCAGCTTGTGCAGCGGGCGGATGCGCCGCAACAGGATTCGGGCCCGCCACCACAGCTCGATGACGATCGACACCGCGCCGAGCGAGATCAGCAGGCTCGCGATCTCCCACGCCTGCCAGCCCCATGTCGGCTGACCGGGCGGGGTCGGCTCGGCGCCCTGGAAGGCGCGGCCGGCGTTGGCGAAGGCGAGCACGGCCACCAATGCCGTTCCCGCCGTGTAGATCGCGATGCCGCGACCCAGCGTGGTCCAGTCCAGATTGCGCAGACCGGTGGTGACGATGAACACCGCGCCGAGCGCGACGACGATCCAGCCGAAGGTGAACGACCAGGCCAACGTCAACGCGATGGCGAGAGCGCCGATGCCGTAGACGACCATCGCGACCTGGCGCAGGTTGCGTCGCGACACGACCGGCCAGGCGGCCGAGGCGACCACCGACGTGGCGGTGGTGAACAGGATCCACGCCGAATCGACGATGCCCGTGGACAGCCAGCCGCTGTGCAGGCCGCCCGGGAGCAGGTTGTCGACGGCGACGGCGATATCGGGGATGGCGACGGTCGAGGCGAGTGCGACGGCGGCGACCGCGACGACGATGGCCACGCGGGCCGTTGTCGCGGGCTTGACGAGCACGCGTCCCACTCGCGCACCCGCGGCAACCCAGACCAGCAGGGCTGTCAACCAGAGTGTCATCCGAGTGCCTCATCGAATCGAAGGACCGAGACGCCTGCGCCCCGGTTGTTGAAGACGCGCAGTCGTGTCATGAGCATGGCCGCGAAGGTCTCGGCCTCCCACTCGGCCAGGTCGTCGGCTCCGTCCTCGACGATCTGGGCGTGGGCGCGCTGACTGAGCATGTAGGCGATGAGGTCGTCGCTGACCTCGAGTGTCGTCTCGACCGCGGGCGCGCCCTCGTGGTCGAAGACGATGTGCCCGAGTTCGTGGGCGAGGGTGTGGTCGCGGCTGGGCAGGGCGTCGGCGAGCACGATGATGTCGCGCTCGGGGTAGAAGCGCCGCTGGCCGCAGATGCCGGGGCCCAATTGCGCACTGGTGATCTCGATTTCGCGCTGCCGCTCGAGCGAGACCGCCGCGACCACCTCATCGAGGGTGGTCGCGTCGGAGTCGGCGGCGACCGCGCACACCGCGTCGACGGCGGCGGCGACGCGACGATAGGACCGCGAGGTGGACTGGGTCTTGCTCTTGCTCATCGAAGATCCCCTCACGACCTCGGTCCGAAGAACTCGGCACGCGCCGCGTTCACCCGCGCCTGGGCGGCCGCGGCACCTTGGAAACTCACTGCGCCCGAACCGGTTCCGGCCAGGGCGAGCGCTATCAGACCGCCGATCACCGACAGCAGTTCGGGTTCGGGCAGACCGTTGTTGTCACTGGTCGGCCGGACCTCGTGGTTGGGCTTGGCGGCCTGAGCGGGCGCGGCGGCGGCAGGCGGCGCGGGGGCGGCGGCCGGGGGCGGCGGCGCGTCGGCCGGGGCCGGTGCTGCCACAGCCACATTCGGCGCGGCGACACCTGGAATCGACGGCGCGCCGGGTGCGGGTGGGATCGCGATCGCGGGCAGCGCGGGCGACGGCGTCGGCGGGGTCTGCAGCAGCAGCAAAAGCAGCAGCGGCGAGGCCGAACCGACCGCCGCCGAGCCGACGGCGGCCGAACCGGTCGCAGCCGAACCAGCGCCCGCGGAACCGACCGCGGCGGAACCGACGGCGGCCGAGCCGACGGCCGCGGAGCCGGTGCCGGCCAGCGCCGAGCCCGTCCCCGCCGCGGCCGAGCCGACGGCGGCCGACCCGGTGCCGAGCACCGCGGCCGCACCTGCCGAACCGGTGCCGAGTACGGCGGCGGCACCGGCGGAACCGGTGCCGAGGATCGCGAAGGCGCCTGCCGAGCCCGTGGCGAGCACGGCGCCAAGGCCCGCGGAGCCGGTGCCGAGGAGCACACCGAGGCCCGCCGAACCGGTGCCGAGCACCAGCCCGGCGGCGGCCGAGCCCGCGCCGAGGACGGCGGAGCCGGAGGCCGGACCGGCCACTTCCTTGGTCGGGAGCTCGGTGGTGTCCTGGCCGGGGATGCTCAGCGGGGTCCACTCGGTCTCTTCGGCGACTTCCGCACCGGTCCGGGGTGGATCGCCTTGATTCGCCGGTGCCGGGTCGTTGCCGCTACCCGTACCCGGGAGGGTGAGTTCGATCGGCTTGCCGTTGCCCTGGGCGGGGTCCTCGGCCGGTTCACCGCCGCTACCCCCGATGCCGGTGCTCCCGCTGCCGGACGGTTGCGCGGCGGGCGTCGGCGGCTTTTCCGGCGCGGCGAATGCGGCGACGGGCCCCAATAGGGCGCAGCCGGCCAAGACACTCGCAGCGGCAAGAACGCGCAACATGCGACCAACGGCCATGCGCCTGTCATCCCCTTTAAGTAATTCCGCGCAGCATTACCCCCGGTCGCGACACATTCCGGGATCGACGAACAGTAGCCCATAGTAAACCCAGGCGCAGAACCCCGCAGGAGAGCGCAAGAGCCGTCCAGCCCCCTGGACGCCTATGACAAGGCAAAACCGCAGGCCCGGCGGCTTTGCTCGGTGTCCTCTTGCGAAGTTAGCTATGCACCGTAAACCGGCTCCGGTTCGGCACCCTTCTCGATCAGCTGAGCCACCACCGGACCGAGCTCGGCCGGATCCCAGCGCGCACCGCGATCGACCGCGATGCCGTGCCGCCAGCCCTCGGCCAGCGCGACCTTGCCGCCCTCCACCTCGAACATCCGCCCGGTCACCCCGGCGGACTCGCTGCTGCCGAGCCAGACGACCAGCGGCGAGATGTTCGCCGGGTCCATGGCGTCGAAGCCGGCATCGGGGGCGGCCATGGTATCGGCGAAGACCGTTTCGGTCATCCGGGTGCGGGCCGCGGGGGCGATGGCGTTGACGGTGACGCCGTAGCGCCCGAACTCCGCCGCGGCGGTGAGCGTGAGCCCCGCGATGCCCGCCTTGGCCGCGCCGTAATTGCCCTGGCCGACGCTGCCCTGCAGGCCGGCGCCGGAGCTGGTGTTGACGACGCGGGCGTCGACCGCGCGACCGGCCTTGGCCTCACCGCGCCAGTACTCGGCAGCATGACGCATGGTGGCGAAGTGGCCCTTGAGGTGCACACGGATCACCGCGTCCCACTCCTCCTCGCTCAGGTTCACCAGCATGCGGTCGCGCACGAAACCGGCATTGTTGACCAGCACGTCGAGCCCACCGAAGGTGTCGACGGCCTGGCGGACGAGCCGGCGCGCGCCGTCCCAATCGGCCACGTCGTCGTAGTTGGCGACCGCCTGCCCACCCGCGGCGACGATCTCGTCGACGACCTGCTGCGCGGGTGTCTCCGAGGTGGGTGCGCCGTCGAGCGCGGTGCCCACGTCGTTGACGACGACGCGCGCACCTGCCGCGGCGAAGGCGAGCGCGTGCGCGCGCCCGATCCCGCGACCCGCACCCGTGACGATCACCGTGCGGTCGGCGCAGATCAACTGCTGGTCCATCGAAACTCCTAGTTATCCGTGGTTCGTATTCGCGGCATCGAGAAAGGCGGGACGCTCCCCCGCGCCGTGCACCAGCAGGCTCGCGCCGCTGATGTAGGCGGCCAGCGGGGAGGCGAGGAAGAGGGCGGCATTGCCGACGTCGGCGGGGGCGGCGAGGCGGCCGAGCGGGATGGTCGCGCCGACGGCGGCGACACCGTCGGCGTCGCCGTAGTGCAGGTGGCTCAGTTCGGTCTCCACCGGTCCGACCACCACGGAATTGAGGCGGACCTTCGGCGCCCATTCCACGGCGAGGGAGGTGGTGAGGTTGTCCAGTCCGGCCTTGGCCGCACCGTAGGCGGCGGTACCGGGCGAGGGCCGGTGCCCGCTGACGCTCGAGACCATCACGATCGAACCGCCCGAATCCTGTTTCTGCATCACGGCATTCGCCTGCTGCGCGATGACGAGGGGGGCGAGCAGATTCAGCTCGATGATCTTGGTGTGGAAGCGCGGGCTCGCCGTGTCGGCCAGGGCGAAGGGCGCCCCGCCCGCGTTGTTCACGACGTGGTCGAGCCGCCCGTGCGCGGCGAGGACCTCGTCGAACATGGCGGCGACCGCGCTGTCGTCGCGGACATCGCAGGAGTAGTGCTCGGTGCCGTCGATCGGGGTGTCGGCGGGTCTGCGCGCGCAGGTGAGCACTGTCGCGCCCGCCGCGAGGAAGGCGCGGGTGATGCCCGCGCCCACGCCGCGCACTCCGCCGGTCACCAGAACGATCTGGCCGGAAAGGTCGATTTCTATCGCCACCGTGTTAACCTACCAAGCAATTGCTTGCTTTGTCTCGGGTTCGCCCGGGCACGCACCGATAGGACAGTTGCCATGGGAATCGACCGGCATACCGAAACCGAGGGGGTGGAGGTCGTCACGGTCGACTATCCGCCGGTCAACGCGCTGCCGTCGGACGGCTGGTTCGCCCTCGCCGACGCCGTGCGCGCCGCCGGACGAGACCCAGGCACCCGCGTGGTCGTATTGCGCGCGGAAGGTCGCGGCTTCAACGCGGGCGTCGACATCAAGGAGATGAACGCCGACTCAGGGCACACCGCCCTGATCCGCGCGAATCACGGATGCTTCGAGGCCTTCGCAGCCGTGTACGACTGCGAGGTTCCGGTGGTCACCGCCGTCAACGGGTTCTGCCTCGGCGGCGGGATCGGCCTGGTCGGCAACTCCGACGTCATCGTGGCTTCCGACGACGCCACCTTCGGCCTGCCCGAGGTGGACCGTGGTGCGCTCGGCGCCGCGACCCACCTGTCGCGGCTGGTCCCCCAGCACCTGATGCGGACCATGTTCTACACCGCGGGCAAGCTCACCGCCCAGCAGCTGCACCACTACGGGTCGGTGTACAAGGTGGTGCCGCGCGCCGAACTCGACGCCGCGGCCATGGAGGTCGCGAAGAACATCGCGAACAAGGACGGCCGGGTCATCCGGGCCGCGAAGCGGGCGCTCAACGGCATCGACGTGCAGGACGTGCACCGCTCCTATCGCTACGAGCAGGGCTTCACGATGGAGCTCAACCTGGCCGGGGTGGCCGACGAGATCAGAGCGCGTTTCGACGACGACCTCGCCGCGCAGAAAAAGGGGAAGTAGGAAAAGCTATGCGCGACAAGAGAATGACGCTCGACGAGGTGGTCGGCGAGCTGCGCAGCGGCATGACGATCGGCCTCGGTGGTTGGGGATCGCGGCGTAAGCCGATGGCGCTGGTGCGTGCGCTGCTTCGCTCCACGGTCACCGACCTGACGGTGGTGACCTACGGCGGGCCGGACCTCGGCCTGCTGTGTTCGGCGGGCAAGGTGCGCAAGGCCTACTACGGCTTCGTCTCCCTCGACTCGGCACCGTTCTACGACCCGTGGTTCGCCAAGGCGCGCACCGAGGGTGCGATCACGGTGCGCGAGATGGACGAGGGCATGGTGAAGTGCGGGTTGCAGGCCGCCGCCACCCGGTTGCCGTTCCTGCCGATCCGGGCCGGGCTCGGTTCGGCGGTACCGGATTTCTGGGAGGGCGAGCTGAAGACCGTCGTCTCGCCGTACCCGCACGCCGACGGCCGGACCGAGACACTGATCGCCATGCCCGCGTTGAATCTCGATGCGGCGCTTGTGCATCTGGATCTGGGCGACAAGCACGGCAACGCGGCCTACACCGGTGTCGATCCGTACTTCGACGACCTCTACTGCCTGGCGGCCGAGCGGCGCTACGTCTCGGTGGACCGCCTCGTCGACACCGACGAACTGGTGAAAGCCGTTCCGTCGCAGGCGCTGATCCTCAACCGGATGATGGTCGACGGCGTCGTCGAGTCACCCGGTGGCGCGCACTTCACCTTCTCGGGCAGTTACGGACGCGACGAGAAGTTCCAGAAGCACTATGTGGCGGCCGCGCAGTCGCCCGAGTCGTGGGCCGAGTTCAGGGCGCGCTATCTCGACGTGAACGAAGACGAATACCAGTCCGCCGTCAAGGCTTTCGCGGAGGAGCAGCGATGAACGCAGTACCGGCGACCGCCCAGATCACGCGCGCGGAGGTGTGCGTCGTCGCGGCGGCGGAGATCTTCCGTGGCGCGGGCGAGATCATGGCCAGCCCGATGTCGACGATCACCACCATCGGCGCGCGACTGGCCAGGCTCACCTTCGAACCCGACCTGCTGCTGTCCGACGGTGAGGCACTGTTCTTCGCCGAGGTGCCGGCGATCGGGGCGAAAGCACCGGTGGAGGGCTGGATTCCGTTCGCCAAGGTGTTCGACGTGGTGGCCTCGGGCAAGCGGCACGTGGTGATGGGCGCCAATCAGCTCGACCGCTTCGGCAACCAGAACCTCTCGGCGTTCGGTCCGTTGCAGCAGCCGCGCAGGCAGATGTTCGGTGTGCGCGGGGCACCCGGCAATACGATCAACCACGCGACCAGCTACTTCGTGCCCAAGCACAACACGCGGGTGTTCTGCGAGCAGGTCGATATCGTGAGCGGCGTCGGCTACGACAAGATCGACCCGGCCAACCCCGCCTTCCGTTTCCATCACCTGCACCGGGTGGTGTCCAACCTCGGCGTCTTCGATTTCGGCGGCCCCGAGCACACCATGCGCGCGCTGTCGCTGCACCCGGGTGTGACGGCCGAGGAGGTCGCCGAGAACACCTCCTTCGAGATCGCGGAACTGGCCGACGCGGGCGAAACCCGGCTGCCCACCGAGGAGGAGCTGCGGCTCATCCGGACCATGCTCGACCCCAAGGGATTCCGCGAGAAGGAAGTGGCCGCATGAGCGCCCGCCTGCGTACCCCGCTGACCGAGCTCGTCGGCATCGAGCATCCCGTCGTGCAGACGGGAATGGGCTGGGTGGCCGGGCCGCGGCTGGTCGCCGCGACCGCGAACGCGGGCGGGCTCGGCATTCTCGCTTCGGCGACGATGACCTTCGAGGAGCTGGAAGCGGCTGTCGCCAAGACGAAGTCGCTCACCGACAAGCCGTTCGGTGTGAACATCCGCGCCGACGCCACCGATGCGCCCGAGCGCATCGAACTGCTCATCCGTGAGCAGGTGCGGGTCGCCTCGTTCGCGCTGGCTCCGAAGAAGGAACTGATCGCCCGGCTCAAAGACGCGGGCGTGGTGGTGGTTCCGTCGATCGGTGCCGCCAAGCACGCGGTGAAGGTGGCCTCGTGGGGTGCGGACGCGGTGATCGTGCAGGGCGGTGAAGGCGGCGGGCACACCGGACCGGTGGCCACCACGCTGCTGCTGCCCTCGGTGCTCGACGCCGTCGACATCCCGGTCATCGCTGCGGGCGGTTTCTTCGACGGGCGCGGCCTGGCGGCGGCACTGTCTTACGGTGCCGCCGGGGTGGCCATGGGGACCCGGTTCCTGCTCACCCAGGAGAGCACCGTCCCCGACGCCGTGAAGCAGGAGTACCTGGCGCGCGGACTGGGCGACACCGTGGTTTCGGTGAAGGTCGACGGCATGCCGCACCGCATGCTCAACACCGAACTCGTGGAGCGCCTGGAACATTCGGGCGGCTGGCGCGGACTGTCGGCCGCCTTCGGCAACGCCGCCAAGTTCAAGAGCATGACCGGAATGAAGTGGTCGACGCTGATGCGCGACGGGCTCGCCATGCGAAAGACCAAGGACCTCAGCTGGTCGCAGGTCGTGATGGCCGCGAACTCGGCGATGCTGACCAAGGCCGGTCTCGTCGAGGGCCGTACCGATGCGGGTGTGCTGCCCGCGGGCCAGGTCACCGGAATCATCGACAGCCTGCCGACGGTGGCCGAGCTGATCGACGGCATCGTCGCCGACGCGCTCACGCGCATCGCGGCCGTCGGCACGCTGGTCGACGCACCGGTCACCGAGCAGAGCTGACCAAGACCCATCCCGGCGAGCCCCCCACAGCGGTGCGCCGGGATGCCGCCCGACGGGTCTGAGCCTCCCGTCGAAAGGGCGAACAGGACACCGAACCGGATGCGGTACTCACAAGGCGTGCATCCGGTTCGGTGTTCTCCCACTCAGAATTCGGAGACCGCGAACTCCCCGGTGCTCGGCAGATGCGCCAGTGGTGTGGTGCGGATGGTCGCCTCGATCCGCCCGGCGCCCGTCGCGAGTGTCAGGCCGACCTCGGGGCCGGGCTGCCCGCTCGGACCGCCTGCCACGACAGTCGCCGCCGAACCGCCCGCACCGGTGTCGAGATTGCGCCACTCGACCGTTGTCGTCACCGTGCAGCCGCTCTGATGTGAACCGGGTGTCGCGCTCCAGAACGTGCCGCGCAGCCGCATCTCCGCCTCACCGGACCTGGTGATGCCCTGGCCGGACAGCGCCGTCGCGTCGATCTGACCGGCGCAGGTCCAGCCGGTGGCGAGGGTGTAGGTGGGTTTGAACGGGGTCATTGCCGAGGCGGGGGTCGTCGCGCCGAGGAGGAGTCCTGCGGTTGCCGCCGCGACGAGCGTCGCGCGGCCGGTGTACTTCCACATCACTGCGTGCCTTTCGTTCGGTGATCGCGTGCGGTTCGTCTCAGCGGGGTACCACCTCCACCCGGTTGTCGTGGAAGACCGCGCCGCCGCCGAAGTCGGCGTCGCGTTCGGCGATGGTGGCGTTGACGGTCGCGCCGCCGGAATCCTTGGCCCAGCGTCCCTTCGTGGTACCCGCTACGCCGGGTCTGACACGGTCGGACACCTCGGCGATCGCCTCGAAGGAGCCGCGAGCGTTGACGACCGACACCGGGGCGCCGTCGGCGATTCCGCGCGCGGCGGCATCATCGGGATGGAGCGTGATGCGGGTTTCGCCTGCGCGGCGGCGCAATTCGGGGTTGGCACCGAAGGTGGTGTTCAGGAAGTAGTGCGAGGCGGCGGAAATCAGCACGAGTCCGTCGCCGGGGTCGGCGGGTGGGGTGTAGGTGGGTAGCGGGTCGTGACCTGCGAATTGTGCTCGTGGCGAGACGAACTGGAGTTTTCCCGCGGGGACGGGCCCCGGCTGCACCTTCAAGAAGCCGTCGGCGCGCAACCGGTCAAGATCGTGACCCTTCAGCAGCTGACGGGCCAGTTCCTCGTCCGATTCGTACAGCGCCGGTTCGGTGAGTCCGAGGCGACGGGACAGTCGGCGGAAAGTCTCTGTGGTGGAAAGGCATTCGCCCGGCGGCTCGACGGCGGGCTCGTTCCACACCAGGTACAGGTGGCCGTAGCCCGCGATCACGTCGAGGTGCTCGGGTTGCATGGTCGCGGGGAGCACGATGTCGGCGTAATCGACCGTGTCGGTGGCGAAATGCTCCAGCACCACGGTGAACAGGTCTTCGCGTGACAGGCCTTCGATCACCTGGCGCTGATCCGGATTGGAACCGACCGGATTCGCGCCGATCACGAACAGCGCCTGCACCGGCGGGTCGTCGACGTCGAGCAAGGCCTCACCGAGCCTGGTCATCGATAGGGTGCGCACCGAGTGCGGGAGCAGATCGTCGCGGACCAGGGCGGGCAGGTCGAGTTCGAAGTGTCCGCTCGTCGAATAGTGCAGGCCTCCTCCGGGAATCGCCCAGTCACCGGTGACGCCGGGCAGGCAGCCGAGCACCCGCAGCGCCATCCCGCCACCGGCGTGGCGCTGCATGCCCTGGGAGGCGCGGATGGCGGTCGGCCTGGTACCCGCGATCCGTTCACCGAGCGCGACGATCTGTTCGCGCTCGAGGCCGGTGATCGCGGCCACCCGCTCCGGGGTGAATTCCATGATGCGCTCACGGAATTCGGGCCAGCCCTCGGTGTGCTCGGCGATGAATTCCGTGTCCTCGGCACCCAGCGAGACCACCACGTGCAGCAGGCCGAGCGCCAGGGCGGCATCGGTGCCGGGCAGGGGTGCGAGGTGTTCGTCGCAGCGTTCGGCGGTCTTGGTGCGCACTGGGTCGATCGCGACCAGGTAGGCGCCGCTGTCCTGCACGAACTTCCACAGGTGATGACCGGAGGTGAGCGGGTTGGTGCCCCACAGCAGGATCAGCTTCGATTTCGCGAAGTCCTCCGGGTCCATGCCGCCGGAGGTGCCGAGGGTGTAGCTCAGCCCCGCGCTGCCCGCGACCGAGCAGATGGTCGCCGCATGGTGGGAGGCGCCGAGCACGTTGAACATGCGGCGGCCGGGATACCCCTCGAGGCCCTGGAGGTAGCCGAGGCTGCCGGTGCCGTGGAACGGCCAGATCGCCTCGGCGCCGTATTCGTCGATGATGCCGGTGAGCCGGGTGGCGATCTCGTCGAGCGCCTCGTCCCAGCTGATCCGCTCGAACCGTCCGGAACCCTTGGGACCTACCCGGCGCAGTGGGTATCTGAGCCGGTCCTGCGCGCCGACCTGCTCCAGGTAACGGTTCACCTTCACGCACAGCGCACCGCGCGTGACCGGGTGTTCCTTGTTGCCCCGCAGGCCGGTCGCGACGCCGTCCTCGACCGTCACCACCCACGAGCAGGCATCGGGACAATCGAGTGGGCACGCTCCGAGCACCTTCACCGCTCCCATCGTAGGCCCGGTGCCCGGCGCCCTCGACAGGGTGCGCGGGCCGGCCCTCTCGGACCGGCCCGCCGCACTCACTCCGTTTCGATGGTCGGGTTGAGGATTCCGCACACCCGCCAACCGCCGTCCTCTTCGACCAGTTTGTAGGTCGCGGTGGAGGTCGTGCTCTGGCCGAGGATCGTCATGCTCATCGCCGTGGTGAACGTCCCGGACTTGCTGCCGGAGGCCACATCCACGCTCTTCAGCGTCGTCGTCACGCTCGGTGCACCGCCGCCCGACGGTGCCTTGGTCGGCGTGGCCTGGTTCTCGTACTTCGCGATCTCGTCGCGATCGGAGGCGCACACCAGGTCTTCGAGTTCGCCCTCCTTGTCGACCCAGGCCTGCGCTGCCGCGCGCGGGGTGTCGTAACCGCCACCTCCGAGGGGACCGCCACCACCGCCGAACATGTAGATCGCGCCGACCGCGATCGCGACCAGCACGACCAGACCGCCGAGGACGAGAACGATCTTGCCGCCGCCGCCCGACTGGCGCGGCGGCTGCCCGTAACCACCGGGCGCGCCGTACGGCTGCCCCTGCGGGTACGGCTGCCCCTGCGGGTACGGCTGTCCCTGCGGGTAGGGCTGGCCCTGGGGGTAGGGCTGACCCTGCGGGTAGGGCTGACCCGGCATCGGCTGGCCCGGATACGGCTGACCAGGCTGCATCGGCTGACCTGGCCGACCTTGATACGGGTTGGGCGGTTGTGGGTAACCCATTCGAAATTCCTGTTCCCTGTTTCCACGAGCGGTACCTGACCGGCACCGCTTCAGCACATGGCTTACCCACTGCGCCAACGCGTTATCGCGGTGGCGCCGGGAGAGCAACCGTTCAGTGTCGACGACCGGCCAATCACCCGCAAGTCCGCCGACGCACGACGGCCCGGTACCGGAGTGTCCGGTACCGGGCCGTCGTCGGCGTCGCGGCGAATTACTCGCTCGCGCCGAGCCTTTCGATAATGGTGACGTTCGCGGTGCCGCCGCCCTCACAGATGGTGAGCAGACCGTAGCGGCCGTTCACCCGCTCGAGCTCGTGCAGCAGGGTGGCGAACAGCTTGGCGCCGGTCGCACCGAGCGGATGACCGAGTGCGATGGCACCGCCGTTGACATTGACCTTCGCCGGATCGGCGCCGATCTCCTTGATCCAGGCCAGCACCACCGGCGCGAACGCCTCGTTGATCTCGATGACATCGATGTCGTCGATGGTGAGCCCGGTCTTCTCCAGCGCCCACTGAGTGGCCGGAATGGGTGCGCTCAGCATGAAGATCGGGTCGGCGCCGCGCGCGCTGACGTGATGGATGCGCGCCCGCGGGGTGAGCCCGTACTCCTCGACGGCCCACTCGGAGGCGAGCAATGTCGCGCTCGCACCGTCGGAGATCTGGCTGGCCACGGCGGCGGTGAGCGGGCTGCCCTCGCTCAGCGGTTGCAGCGTGGCCATCTTCTCGAGGCTGGTCTCGCGCGGGCCCTGGTCGACGGCGAAGTCACCGACCGGCACGATCTCGGCCTCGAAGCGGCCCTCGGCGATGGCCGCCCGCGCCCGCTGATGGCTGCGCAGCGCCCACTGCTCCATGTCCTCGCGGGTGATGCCCCACTTCTCGGCGATCAGCTCGGCGCCACGGAACTGCGAGACCTCGCCGGTGCCGTAGCGCTGATCCCAGCCGGTGGCGCCGACGAAGGGCGAGTCGAATCCGTACTCCTTGCCCGCGAGCATGGCCGCCGAGATCGGGATCGCGCTCATGTTCTGCACACCGCCCGCGACGATCACCTCGGCGGTGCCGCTCATGATCGCCTGGGCGCCGAAATTGATGGCCTGCTGGCTGGAACCGCACTGCCGGTCGACGGTGACACCGGGAACCTCCTCCGGGAAACCCGCGGTCAGCCACATCGTGCGACCGATATTGCCCGCCTGCGGGCCGATGTTGTCGACACAGCCGACGATCACGTCGTCGACGACAGCCGGGTCGATACCGGTGCGCTCGACGAGTCCGCGCAGTGCGGCGGCGCCGAGGTCGGCCGGGTGCACACCGGCCAGCGCGCCGCCACGCTTGCCGACGGCGGTCCGCACCGCATCGATCACATAGGCCTCCCGCAACGGGGTGTAGGGGCGGCGCTCGGCGGGTGCGGTCATGGGGTACTCCTAAGGCGCGTCGCTCGCGGGCACGGTGAGCCCGTCGAGCACGATGGTCAGATATTGCGAGGCAAGGTTTTTCACGGTGATGGGGCCGCCGGGGGTGTACCAGCGGACCGCGACCCACACGGTGTCGCGCAGGAAGCGGAAGGCCAGTTCCACGTCGAGTTCGGGCCGGAAACTGCCGTCGGCGACACCGGCGGCGAGCACCCGGTGCCACAGGTCGCGGAACTCGGTGTTGAAGTCACGGATGTAGCCGAAACGTTCCACGTCACGCAGGTTCTTGGCCTCGGCCTGGTAGATCGCGACGGCGGCATGATGCCGGTCGAACGCCTGGTAGGAGGCGAGGACCAGGGCCTCGAGGGTCGCCCGCGAGCTGAGCCCGGCGGCCGCGATCTCGCGATAGCGGCCGAACAGGTCGTCGAGGAAGCCGCGCAGGATCTCGTCGACCATCGATTCCTTGGAATCGAAATGGTGGTAGAGACTGCCCGAGAGAATGCCCGCCGAATCGGCGATATCGCGCACCGTGGTGGCGCGCAGGCCGCGCTCGGCGAACAGGTCGGCGGCGAGGGCGAGCAGTTCGTCGCGGCGGGTACGTTTCGCGGTGTCGGGTGCGGTCACCCTAGACATCGTACAACCAAGCACTTGCTTGGCACGCTGCTGCCGTCATGCGCGCTGACTACTCACGGAAACCACCTCACCGGTCAGGTACGAGGTGTAGTCGCTGGCCAGCATGGCGATCGTCGCCGCGACCTCCCACGGCTCGGCCGCGCGCCCGAAAGCCTCACGCTCACTGAGGTTGTCGAGCAGTTCCGATGAGCTGACCTTGTCCAGGAACGGGTGCCGCGCGATGCTCGGCGCGACGGCATTGATGCGCACCCCGAATTCGGCGGCTTCGATCGCGCTGCACCTGGTCAGCGCCATCACCCCCGCCTTGGCCGCGGCGTAGTGCGCCTGGCCGTGCTGGGCTCGCCAGCCGAGCACGCTGGCGTTGTTGACGATCACCCCGCCGTGGCCCGCGTCGCGGAAGTAGCCGAGCGCCGCGCGCGTGCAGCGGAAGGTGCCGGTGAGGGTGATGTCGAGGACCTGGTCCCACTGCTCGTCGGTCATGTCGACCACGGGGGTCTCGCCGCCGAGGCCGGCGTTGTTGATCATGACGTCGATGCGACCGAGTTCGGCGGCAGCGGCGGTGAGCAGCTGATTCACCTGGGCGGTGTCGCGCACATCGCACACCACGGCACCGACGGTGCGCTCCGGGAATTCCTTGGCGAGCAGCTCGGCGGTTTCACCCAATCTCCGCTCGTGCCAATCGGATACCACCACATCGGCGCCCTCGGACAGAAGCCTGCGGGCGGTGGCCGAGCCGATGCCGGTTCCGGCGGCGGCCGTGACGACACCCTTGCGGCCGGTGAGCAGACCGTGGCCGGGGATGGGCGCGGGCGGGGTGGCGAGCGGGCCGGTCACGGTCGGGCCTCGCGCGGCAGACCGAGCACCCGCTCGGCGATGATGTTGCGCTGCACTTCGTTCGAACCTCCGTAGATGGTGTCGGCGCGGCTGAACAGGTACAGCCGCTGCCAGGCGGTCATGTCGTCGTCGGGGATCACCAAGCCGGCGGCGCCCTGCACCGCCATGGCCAGCTCGCCGAGATCGCGATGCCAATTGGCCCACAACAACTTCGACACCGACGCCCCGCCCGCGTCGTTCTCGTCGCTCATGGTGCGCAGCGCGTGGGCGCGCAGCACCCGCAGTCCCACCCAGGCGCGGTCGAAACGCGCGGCGATCAGCGGGTCGTCGGCGGCGCCGGTGCGGCGGGCGAGGTCCTCGATGTCGGTGAGCTCGCGGGCGAAGCGGATCTGCTGGCCGAGCGTGGAGATGCCGCGCTCGAAGGTCAAGGTGCCCATGGCGATTCGCCAGCCGTCGCCGGGCGCGCCGACGACCAGGTCCGCGTCGGTGCGGGCGTCGTCGAAATACACCTCGTTGAATTCCGAAGTGCCGGTGAGCTGCTGGATCGGGCGAACGGTTATGCCCGGCTGGTTCATCGGGACGAGCAGGTAGGACAGGCCGTGATGACGGGTCGACCCGCGTTCGGTGCGGGCGATCACGAAGCACCAGTCGGCCACGTGGGCCAGCGAGGTCCAGATCTTCTGGCCGTTGATCACCCACTGGTCGCCGTCGAGGCGGGCGGTCGTCGACACGGCCGCCAGGTCGGAACCCGCGCCCGGTTCGGAGTAGCCCTGACACCACAGCTCGCCGACCGAACGGACGCCGGGCAGGAAGCGCTTCTTCTGCTCCTCGGTGCCGAAGGCGAGCACGGTCGGCCCGAGCAGTTCCTCACCCACGTGCGAGACCCGCGCGGGCGCGTCGGCCTTGGCGTACTCCTCGTGGAAGATCACCTGCCTGGCGACGCTCTCGTCGCGGCCGCCGTACTCCACCGGCCAGCCGAGGCACGTCCAGCCGGCGGCGGCGAGATGACGATCCCAGGCCAGCCGTCGCTCGAAGTGCTCGTGTTCTCGGCCCGGTCCGCCGGTACCGCGCAGGTCGGCGAACTCGCCCGCGAGGTTTTCGGCAAGCCACTCCCGGATCTCCGCACGGAACTCCGCGTCGGAGGTAACTGAATCTGCGGTCTGGATCACGCCCACCACGGTAGAGTAACCTACCAAGCACTTGCTTTGTTAGCTGCTTCGTAAAGAACAGCGAACCGCACAACGGTGAGGACCCCGTGACACCCGCTGCACAGACCATTCCGCAGGCGCTGCGCCAGACCGCCGCGGCGTATCCGCACGAGCCTGCCATCGTCGACGGCGAAACCCGCCTGACGTGGGCAGAGCTGCTCGACCAGGTCCGGATCGCGGCGCGCGCGCTCATCGCCCGCGGCATCGAACCCGGCGACCGGGTCGCCATGTGGGCACCCAATACCCATCACTGGGTGGTTGCCGCACTCGCCGCGCATTCGGCCGGTGCCGCGCTCGTGCCGCTCAACACCCGGTACGTGGCGGCCGAGGCGGCCGACGTGCTGAGCCGGGTCGATGCGAAGGCGCTGTTCGTCGCCGGGCCGTTCCTCGGGCGCGACCGGGTGGCCGAACTGCTCGCCGAAGCACCGGAATCGACCATCGCGACGGTTGTCGTCATCCCGGTCGAGCCGGGCGCGGCCACCGGGACCGGCTCGCTCACCTGGGACGATTTCCTCGCCGAGGCCGAGCGGGTCACCGAGGCCGACGGCGAAGCACGGGCAACGCAGGTCTCCCCCGACGACATCTCCGACATCCTCTTCACCTCGGGCACCACCGGCCGCAGCAAAGGCACCCTGGTCGCCCATCGGCAGGCCCTGGATGTGGTGCGTGCCTGGTGCGCCTGCTCGACCGTGCGCGCGGGCGACCGCTACCTGGTGATTCCGCCCTTCTTCCACAACTTCGGATACAAGGCGGGCATCCTCGCGTGCCTGGTCACCGGGGCCACGATCGTGCCGCAGG
The DNA here is from genome assembly GCF_040655475.1 of Nocardia sp. NPDC050413. Classification (NCBI taxonomy): domain Bacteria; kingdom Bacillati; phylum Actinomycetota; class Actinomycetes; order Mycobacteriales; family Nocardiaceae; genus Nocardia; species Nocardia sp. NPDC050413. Next base: position 246,489 of record NZ_JBFAJZ010000005.1, read on the forward strand.
CGACATTCGACGTCCCGGCCGCGCTGCGCCTCGTCGAGTCCGAGCGGATCACGGTGCTCACCGGCCCGCCGACGATCTACCAGACCATCCTCGACCACCCCGAGCGCGGCGAGCGTGACCTCTCTTCGCTGCGCGTCGCGGTGACCGGCGCGGCGACCGTGCCGGTGGTGCTGATCGAGCGGATGCGCGACGACCTCGACTTCGAGGTGGTCATTACCGCCTACGGACTGTCGGAAACCGCGGGCTTCGGCACCATGTGCGACCCCGACGACGACGCCGAGACCATCGCCAACACCTGCGGCAAGCCCATCGCCGGCTTCGAACTGCGCCTGGCCGACAACGGTGAGGTACTGCTGCGTGGCCCCAATGTGATGCTCGGTTACCTCGACGACCCCGAGGCCACCGCCGAGGCCATCGACGCCGACGGCTGGCTGCACACCGGTGACATCGGCGTGGTGGACGACCGCGGCTATCTCAAGATCACCGACCGGCTCAAGGACATGTACATCACCGGCGGATTCAACGTCTACCCCGCCGAGATCGAGCAGACCCTCGCCCGCCTCGACGGTGTCGCCGAGTCCGCCGTGATCGGGGTGCCCGACGAGCGGATGGGCGAGGTCGGCATGGCGTTCGTCGTCCGCAAGCCGGACACGAACCTGACCGCCGACGACGTGCTCGCCCATGCGAGCGCCCATCTGGCGAATTTCAAGGTGCCCCGGTTCGTCGAGTTCCGCGACCGGCTGCCCTACAGCGCGGCGGGCAAGGTGCTCAAGCGCGAGCTACGTGAGGAGAAGTCGTGAGTTCCGAAACCGAGGTCGTCACCTACGAGGTGCGCGGACCGGTGGCTGTCATCACCATGAATCGGCCCGATTTCCGCAACGCGCAGAACTCGAAGATGACCTACGCCCTCGACGCCGCGTTCGTGCGCGCGGTCGAGGATGCCGCGGTGAAGGTGATCGTGCTCGCGGGCAACGGAAAACACTTCAGCGCCGGGCACGATATCGGCACACCGGGCCGCGACCACGACGCGCACTACGAGAACAAGGCCGCGCTGTGGTGGGACCACGTCGACCGCGCCGGCGGCGACCAGCGGTTCGCCCGCGAGACCGAGGTGTATCTCGGCATGTGCAGGCGCTGGCGCGAGATCCCCAAGCCGACGATCGCGATGGTGCAGGGCGCGTGCATCGCCGGTGGGCTGATGCTGGCCTGGGTGTGCGATCTGATCGTCTGCTCCGACGACGCCTTCTTCTCCGATCCCGTTGTGCGCATGGGCATTCCGGGCGTGGAGTACTTCGCACATCCGTGGGTGATGGGCCCGCGCGCGGCCAAGGAGTTCCTGTTCACCGGTGACCGGTTCGGGGCCGCGCAGGCCAAGGAGTGGGGCATGGTGAACCGGGTCGTGCCGCGTGAGGAGCTGGAATCCGAAACCATCGCGCTCGCCGAGAAGATCGCCACCATGCCGCAGTTCGGGCTCGCGCTCACCAAGAAGGCGGTGAACCAGGCCGAGGATCTGATGGGGATGCGCTCGGGTATGGACTCGGTCTTCGGACTGCACCATTTCGCGCACGCGCACAATGCCGAGGTCGGCGCCGATTCGCTGGGCGGGATGAACGCCAAGACGATGAAGACCGCCGCGGCCGAACAGAACGGGTCGAAGTAGATGGATCTCGAGATCGACGAGGCAGCCACACAGTTCCAGCTCGAGGTGCGCGAATTCCTCGCCGCCCATGTGCCGCGCGAACCGCTGCCGTCCATGGACACCGCGGAAGGCTTCGCGGCCCATCGTGCATGGGAGGCGACGCTGGCCGAGGCGCGGCTCTCGGCGGTGTCGTGGCCGCGCGAGTACGGCGGGCGTGACGCCTCCATTCTCGAATGGGTGTTGTTCGAGCAGGAGTACTACGCGGCGGGCGCACCCGGCCGGGTGGCCCAGAACGGCATCTTCCTGCTCGCGCCGACGCTGTTCGAGCACGGCACCGAGGAGCAACTGGCCCGGATCCTGCCGAGAATGGCTCGCGGCGAGGACATCTGGGCGCAGGCCTGGTCGGAGCCCGAGGCGGGTAGCGACCTCGCGGGCCTGCGCTCGACCGCCCGGCGCACCGAGGGCGGCTGGGTTCTCAACGGCCAGAAGACGTGGAGTTCCCGTGCGTCCTACGCGGATTGGGCCTTCGGCCTGTTCCGCAGCGACCCCGAGGCGCAGCGTCATCACGGGCTGACCTACGTGATGTTCCCGCTCACCGCCGAGGGCGTGAGCGTGCGCCCGATCCCCCAGCTCGACGGCGAACCCGGCTTCGCCGAGATCTTCCTCGACGACGTCTTCGTCCCCGACCACGACGTGATCGGCGCACCGAACGAGGGTTGGCGGGTGGCGATGGCCACCTCGAGCAACGAGCGTGGTCTCTCCCTGCGCAGTCCCGGCCGGTTCAGCGCCACCGCCCAACGCCTGATCGACCTGTGGCAGCAGACCTGCGACCCCGCCGATACCGCCGCCCGCAGCGCCGTGGTCGACGCCTGGCTCGGGGCCGAGGCCTACCGGCTGCACACGTTCGGCACGGTCACCCGCCTGCAGGACGGTGGCCAGCTCGGCGCCGAATCCTCGATCACCAAGGTCTTCTGGTCCGACCTCGACATCGCCATGCACGAAACAGGCCTCGACCTCCTCGGAGCGGCAGCCGAGCAACGCAGTTCGTGGACCGACGGCTATCTGTTCTCCCTCGCGGGCCCGATCTACGCGGGCACCAACGAGATCCAGCGCAACATCATCGCCGAACGCCTCCTCGGCCTGCCACGGGAGAGCAAGCGATGAACGCCCGCTTCCTGCTGCATCTCGAGCAGCGCACAGGTGAGGTGCGCGCCGCCCGCGACGAGCTCGGCGGCGCCCCCGGCTCTGCGATCGACCTCCCGCATGCTCGGACACAGTTCAACTTCTCCACCCACCGGCGCGAGGTCCCCGGCGTCGGCCGGACCTCTCTCGCCGCGACCACTGGGCCCGCGACCCGGACGTCGAACGATGTGAGTCGAATCGACCACCCGACAACAGGAGGTGTGCGATGAGATTCGCCCTCAGTACCGAGCAGCTCGACTTCGCCGCGGAGCTGCGCAAGATCCTCGACGCGGGGCAGGTGCCCGCCGCCGTGCGCGCCTGGTCCGAGGGCGACACCGCCCGTGGCCGCGCGATCCTGCGGCAGGTCGCCGACATGGGGGTATTCGGCCTGATCGTCGACGAGGAACACGACGGCGCGGATGCCACGCCGGTCGACCTGGTGGTGGCACTGATCGAACTCGGGCGCGCGGCCGTACCGGGTCCGGTGATCGAATCCGCCGCCGTGATTCCCGCTCTGCTGCCACATCTCCCCGCCGCCGCGGAGCGCTGGCTGTCGGGGGTGGCGACTGGTGAATTGCTCGGCACCATCGCCTTCGAGCACGGCGGCCGCACCGTCGCGCTCGACGCGGATACCGCCGACCTCGTGTTGGTCGCCGGTAGTGCACACGTCTCCACAGGTCGACCCGCACGTCCCGACGAGGCGCCTACGCAGGACGCCGCAGCTGAGCGCTCCGGCGAACACGGCGCGCGCCGGTTCGAGAGTGCGGCGGTGATCGCGTCGATCGATCCCGCCCGCAAGCTGTTCGCAGCGTTGCGCGATGAGGTGCTGGCGGAGGCGGCCGAGGACGCCGTCGACTTCGCCTTCGACCTGGGTGTGCTGGCCTGTGCCGCGCAACTGCTCGGTGCAGGCCGGGCTATCCTCGATCAGACCACCGCTTATGCCAAGCAGCGCAAGCAGTTCGGTCGATTCATCGGCGAATTCCAGGCCGTGAAGCAGCAGCTCGCGGATGTGCGGATCGCGCTGGATCTGGCGGAGCCGCTGCTGTACCGCGCCGCACTCACCCTCGACTCCGCCGACCGCGCCCGCGATGTCTCGGCAGCGCTGGTGGCCTGCGGCGATGCCGCCCACCGTGCCTCGCGGGCGGGTCTGCAGGTACACGGCGCCATCGGCTACACCGCCGAATGCGACCTGTCGCTGTGGCTCACCAGGGTAGCCGCCCTGCGCACCGCCTGGGGGACCGCCGACTTCCACCGCGCGCGCATCGCCACCGCCCTTCGCACCGAGGAATCCCATGTCATCGAATGAACTGCTCGAATTCCGCTCGTCGGTGCGGGCGCTGCTGGCCAAGCACGCGACTCCGGAAGCCCTTCGCGCGGCGATGGACAGCGACCTCGGGTACGACCCGAAGTTGTGGCAGCTGCTGTGCGAGCAGGTGGGGGTCGCGGCCCTCGCGGTGCCGGAGCAGTGGGGCGGCGTGGGCGCGAGCCTCGTCGAATCGCTCATGGTCGTCGGCGAATTGGGTCGGGTGCTGAGCGGCGTGCCGATGCTCGGTTCGGCCGTACTCGGTGTCCAAGCCGTCCTGCTGGCCGGCGATGAACAGGCTTGCGAGCGGCTGCTTCCCGACCTCGCCGAAGGCTCTCGCACGGCCGCGCTGTGCTGGGCGGATTCCCAGGGTTGGGATGACTACGGTGTTCGCGCGGAAGGCGGATCGCTCAGCGGGACAGCGCATTACGTGCTGCACGGCGCCCAGGCGGACGTCCTGCTCGTACTCACCGCCGACGGATTGTTCGAAACCTCGCCTACCGCGGCCGGTGTCACTGTGACGCCGACTCCTGGACTCGACCACACCCGCGCCCTGGCGAGCATCACCTTCACCGAAACCCCGGCGACCAGGCTCGGCGACCCGGGCACCCGGCTGCGCGACATCGCGTGGGCGGCACTGGCCGCCGAACAGGTCGGCGCGGCACGCCGCTGCCTCGAGATGACGGTCGAATACACCAGCGCGCGCGTGCAGTTCGGCAGGCCGATCGGCAGCTTCCAGGCGCTCAAGCACCGCATGGCCGATATGTACGTGCTCGTCGAATCGGCGGAATCAGCCGCGCTGCTGGCCGCCCAATCGCTGGCGGCGGGTAGTGATTCGGCCGCCGAGGACGTGTGGGTGGCCCGCACCTACTGCACCGAGGCGTTCAGCACGGTAGCCGCCGAGACCATCCAGTTGCACGGCGGTATCGCCATCACCTGGGAACACGACGCCCACCTGTACTTCAAGCGGGCACACGCCACCGCGGAACTGTTCGGGACCGCGCGCCGTCCGATCGCCGCTTGACCGTGCCCTCCTGAAACCCCAGCTCCGACCCCCGGAGCTGGGGTTTCGTACGTTGTGGCCCGTTTCACGGCGCACCTGCCTGATTTAGATAGTTAGCTTATGCAATAATTTTCCTGTGCAGCAGAACGAGCAGCCATCAGCAGACGACATCGTGGTCGACCTGTTGGTCACTGCCGGTCGGCTCACCCGGCTCGCCGGGGCGGTCAGCTCCGACGACCTGCCCCGCGCGATGCTGCGCGCCCTCGCCGTGCTCGAGGAGCACGACGGCCTGCGGGTCAGCGAATTCGCCCGCATCGATCGATGCTCACAACCGGCGGCAACGGCGCTGCTCGGTCGGCTCGTCGCCGACGGATTCGCCACCCGCACCAAGGACCCGAGGGACTCGCGGGCAGTGCGCGTCGAACTCACCCCGGCGGGCCGGACCCGCCTCACCCGCGCCAGACGTGCCTACGCGGCCGCCTTGGCGCCCGGACTCGCCGATTTCGACCTCGACCGGCTGATCCGGCTCGACACCGACATGAACGACCTGCTGACAGCCCTGCGCGCGGTTGCCCGCGGTCACCAGTGAAGCAACCAGGAGCGCTCATGAGCATCTCTCCGTTGACTCGCGACAGCGACGCCGCGGCCGCCTCCACCGGCCAGCCGAAAGCCGTCTGGGCCGTCGCCTTCGCCAGCGTCATCGCGTTCATGGGCATCGGCCTCGTCGATCCCATCCTCAAACCCATCGGCGAACAGCTGAACGCCAGCCCCTCGCAGGTCTCGCTGCTGTTCACCAGCTACATGGCCGTCACCGGCATCGCCATGCTGGTCACCGGCGTCGTCTCCAGTCGCTTCGGCGCCAAGAAGACCCTGCTGTCGGGCCTGGCGATCATCATCGTGTTCGCCGCGCTGGCGGGCATGTCGAGCACCATCGGCGAGATCATCGGCTTCCGTGCCGGGTGGGGTCTCGGCAACGCCCTGTTCATCGCGACCGCGCTGGCCACCATCGTCGGGGCGGCAACGGGTGGCGTCGCCAAGGCGATCATCCTCTACGAGGCGGCCCTCGGTATCGGCATCGCGACCGGACCACTGCTCGGTGGGGTACTCGGTGGGATCAGCTGGCGCGGGCCGTTCTTCGGCGTGTCCGTGCTGATGGCCGTCGCCTTCGTCGCGATCGTCTTGCTGCTGCCCGAACTGCCCAAGCCCGCGACCCCCACCTCGATCAGCGCGCCGTTCAAGGCGCTGCGGCACCGCGGGCTGCTCACCGTCAGCATCACCGCGTTGCTCTACAACTTCGGCTTCTTCACTTTGCTCGCCTACACGCCGTTCCCCCTCGACATGGGCACCTACGCGATCGGTTTCATCTTCTTCGGGTGGGGCGTGATGCTCGCGGTGGCCTCGGTGTTCCTCGCCCCGAAGCTGCAGGCGCGCTTCGGCACGCTGCCGATGATGGGGCTGTCCCTCGGTTTGTTCGCCGCCGACCTGGCGCTCATGGCGCTGTACGCCGAGCACAAGATCGTGCTGATCGTCGGGGTCGTGGTCGCCGGGCTGTTCCTCGGCGTGAACAACACCCTCATCACCGAGGCCGTGATGATCTCCGCGCCGGTCGAGCGGTCGACCGCGTCGGCGGCCTACAGCTTCGTCCGGTTCGCCGGCGGCGCGGCCGCGCCCTGGGTGGCGGGCAAGCTCGGCGAGCACAGCGTGTCCCTGCCGTTCTGGCTCGGCGCGGCGTGCACCGCCGCCGGGGTCACCGTTCTGTTCCTCGGGCGCGGCGCCCTGGCCCACATCGACGACCACGACCCCGCGCCGCACAGCATCGAGGAAGCCCAGGCGCTCACCGTCGGCGACTGAGGTTATTCGGGGACCTCGAGCACGCCCTCGTCGACCGCCCACTCGATCGTCTTCTGTAGCGACGGACAGGTGTCCGGCCGACCGGGCCGGGCACCGTGGGAACTCAGTTCGGCGAAGACCGGACAGCGCGTTTCGGGCCGTTCGGTCCACTGCACCGAGGTCTGGTGCGCGCTGTACTTGCGCACCAGCACCTCGGTGTCGCAGGCCTGACACCGCAGGGGTGTCAGGCCTTCGTCGAGATACCGTTGCTGGTCGAGGGCGGTCTGGGCCCGCACCGCCGCCCGGCGGGCGGGCTGATCGGCGAAATCCGGTGCCTTGGCCCAGGTCATGTCACACGCCCGCTTCCTCGGCCTTGCGGCGCAGGTTCTCGGCGACCTCGGCCTCCCACGCCTCGTTCGCCTTGGTCGTGTCGACCTCGAACTCGAAGCGCTGGGTCATCTTCTCGGTGACATCGGCGATGTCCACGTAGAACTGGTCGTACCAGCGCCGCAGCTGGTAGACCGGGCCGTCCTCCTCGCACAGCAGCGGATTCTCGACCTTGGACTTGTGCTTCCAGATCTCCACGTCCTGGAGGAAGCCGTCGCCGAAGAACGTGGTCATCGTGTTGGCCAGTTTGGTCGCGGTCTCGTCGTCGATGCCCTTGGGTTTCTCGACGGTCAGGCCCCATTGCAGCACGAACGAGTCCTGGGTGACCGGGTAGTGGCAGTTGATCAGCACGACCTTCATCTCGTACCCGCTGTAGATGTTGATCAGCGGGTTGATCATGTAGGACGGCCCGAAGTACGACGCCTCCGACTTGAGCAGCGTCTCACCGCCGTGCTTGGCCGCCATGCCCACATCCGGGCGACCCTTCGTCTCCAGGAACTGCGTCGCCACATGGCCTTCGAAGACGTTCTTGAAGTACGTCGGGAAGGCGTAGTGGATGTAGAAGAAGTGCGCCATGTCCACGACGTTGTCGATGATCTCGCGGCAATTCGCGCCCTCGATCAGCAGCGAGTTCCACGTCCAGTCGGTCCAGCCGCTGTCGTGGGTTTCGCTCGGGTTGCCGTCCGCGTCGGTGTACACGCCCTCGATGTGGGGGATCGTGACCTCGGGCGGCGGTTCGTTGCCCTCGTGGTCGTGCCAGACGAACAGCTGACCGTTGCGTTCCAGCGTCGTCCACTTGCGTGTGCGCGCCAGCGGCGGCACCCGGCGGCCGTAGGGGATCGCGGTGCACTTGCCGCTCGCCCCCCAGCGCCAGTCGTGGAACGGGCAGGCGATGTCGTCGCCCTTCACCGAGCCCATGCTCAGGTCACCGCCCATATGCCTGCAGTAGGCGTCGAGCACGCGGAGCTGGTCGGACGTATCGGCCCAGATCACGAGTTTGGTTCCGAAGATCTCGACCGCGTGCGGTTTACCGTCGCGGAACGTCTTCGCGAGACCGACGCAGTGCCAGCCGCGCGCGAACCTGGTCGGCGTGGTACCGACATCGAGTTCTCTCACCTTGGGGTTGACTGCCATCCCGAACCCTCCTTCTTCACTAGAACACGTTACAAAATACGGCCGGTTCACGCTAGCTGTCCGCGTTATTCCCTTCTCGACAGGAATGGGAACCTGTTCTAGTCTCAGAGACGAACGAGAACAGTTTGTCGATTCCGACAGGGCAGGAACGGGCTGGCGAAATGACGCAAGAAGTGACCGAACGGGTCGAGGCGCTGCTGCCGACGCTGCGCGAACGCGCGCAGGAGGCCGAAGACCTGCGCCGCATACCCGACGAATCCATGAAGGCACTGCAGGAGACCGGGTTCTTCCGGCTGCTGCAGCCCAAGCAGTGGGGCGGGCATGCCGCCGACCCGGTGGTCTTCTACGACTCCGTGCGCCGCATCGCCAGCGCCTGTGGGTCGACGGGCTGGGTGGCGGGCATCATCGGCGTGCACAACTGGCACCTCGCACTGTTCGACCAGGCCGCACAGGAAGAGGTGTGGGGTGAGGACACCGACGTGCGGATCTCCTCGTCGTACGCCCCCATGGGCATGGGCCAGGCGGTCGACGGCGGGTACATCGTGCGCGGGTCGTGGGCGTGGTCCTCGGGCTCCGATCACGCGACCTGGGCCGTGCTCGGCGGACCCGTCATCAAGAACGGCAAGCCGGTCGACTTCGGCAGCTTCCTGATTCCGCGCTCGGAGTACCGCATCGACGACGTGTGGAATGTGGTCGGCCTGCGCGGCACCGGATCCAACACCGTTGTGGTGGAGGACGTCTTCGTGCCGACGCACCGCTTCCTCAGCTTCCGCGCGATGAGCGAGGGCCGCTCGCCCGGTCTCGCGCAGAATCCCGATCCGGTGTACAAGATGCCGTGGGGCACAATCCATCCCACCACCATCTCCACTCCGATCGTCGGCATGGGCTACGGCGCCTACGAGGCGCACGTCGAGCATCAGGGCAAGCGTGTGCGCGCGGCATACGCGGGTGAGAACGCCAAGGACGACCCGTTCGCCAAGGTGCGTGTCGCCGAGGCCGCCAGCGATATCGATGCCGCCTGGCGGCAGCTCTCGGGCAATGTGGCCGAGGAGTACGCGCTGCTGGTCGCGGGCGAGGAAGTGCCGTTCGACCTGCGTGTGCGGGCCAGGCGCGACCAGGTGCGCGCCACCGGCCGGGTGATCGCCTCGATCGACAAGCTCTTCGAGTCCTCCGGCGCCACCGCGCTGGCCAACGGCACTCCGCTGCAGCGCTTCTGGCGTGACGCGCATGCCGGACGAGTCCACGCGGCCAACGATCCCGAGCGCGCCTACGTGATGTACGGCACGCACGAGTTCGGGCTGCCCGTCACCGACGCCATGGTGTAGCCGATGACCCAGACCGCTGAGATCACCTACGAATCGACCTCACGCTTCGCGCAGGTCACTCCCTCTTTGAAGTTGCACTATCACGAAGCGGGCGTCGGCAACGGTCCGACGATCGTGCTGCTGCACGGTGGCGGGCCCGGCGCTTCGGCGTGGTCGAACTTCGCCCGCAATATCCCGGTGCTGGCCGAGAACTTCCATGTGATCGCCTTGGACCAGCCGGGTTTCGGCAAGTCCGACAAGCCGGTGGATCATCCGCAGTACTTCGTGCACGCGTCCACCGCGTTGCTGGCGCTGCTCGATCATCTCGAAATCACCGATCGTGTTCACCTGCTGGGCAATTCGCTCGGCGGCGGCACCTCGGTGCGCTTCGCGCTCGATAACCCCACGCGCGCGGGCAAACTCGTGCTGATGGGTCCGGGTGGGTTGAGCACCAACCTGTTCGCGCCCGACCCCACCGAGGGCGTCAAGCTGCTTTCAGCGTTCAGCTACCAGCCCACCAGGGAGAACCTCGAGAAGTTCCTGCGGATCATGGTCTTCGACCAGTCGCTGATCACCGAGGAGCTCATCGACGAACGGTTCGCCCAGGCGAGCACCCCAGAATCGCTGGCGGCCATGCGCGCGATGGGCAAGTCCTTCGCGAGCGCCGACTTCGAGAAGGGCATGCTCTGGCGCGACGCCTACAAACTGCGTCAGCCGGTGCTGTTGATCTGGGGTCGTGAGGATCGGGTGAACCCGCTCGACGGCGCGCTCGTAGCGACCAAGGTGATTCCCCGGGTGCAACTGCACGTGTTCGGCGGTTGCGGCCACTGGGCGCAGCTGGAGAAGTTCGACGAGTTCAACCGGCTCACAGTCGATTTCCTCGGGAGCAAGTGATGAGTATTCGCGCACTCGGCTACATGCGCATCGAGGCCACCGACATGGCGGCCTGGCGCGAGTACGGCCTCAAGGTGCTCGGCATGATGGAGGGCACCGGGCTGAACCCCGACGCCCTCTACCTGCGCATGGACGATTTCGCCGCGCGACTGGTGATCGTCCCCGGCGAGCAGGACCGGCTGTTGGTCTCGGGCTGGGAGGTCACCGACGCGCGTGGCCTGCAGCAGCTGCGGGAGACCCTGGACAAGGCCGGGGTCGACTACACCGAGGGGACCAAGGACGAACTGGGCGAGCGCCGCGTCGAGGGCATGATCCGGTTCCAGGACCCGTCCGGCAACACTCTCGAGGCGTTCTACGGCGCGCAGTACCTGGGTCGCCGTTTCGTGAGCCCCTACGGCCACAAGTTCGTCACCGCCGAACAGGGCCTCGGCCACGTGGTGCTGACCTGCACCGACGATGCCGCGGCGCAGGCGTTCTACCAGGACGTGCTCGGTTTCCGGCTGCGCGACTCCATGCGGCTGCCACCGCAGATGGTCGGCCGCCCCGCCGACGGCGACCCCGCCTGGCTGCGTTTCTACGGCTGCAACCCACGCCACCACGCGCTGGCGTTCCTGCCGCTGCCGAACCCCACCGGCATCGTGCACCTGATGGTCGAGGTGGAGAACTCCGACGACGTCGGCCTCTGCCTGGACCGCGCCCTGCGCAAGAAGGTGAAGATGTCGGCCACCCTCGGCAGACACATCAACGACAAGATGCTGTCGTTCTACATGAAGACGCCGGGCGGATTCGACATCGAATTCGGTTGTGAGGGACTGGAAGTCGACGACGACAACTGGACGGCCCGCGAATCCACCGCGGTCAGCCTCTGGGGTCACGACTTCACCGTCGGATTCAAGCAGCAATAGGAATGGCGGCGAGGGACATGACCGAACAGACACCGGCGATCGACGGCCGGCAATTCCGTAATGTGCTCGGGCAGTTCTGCACCGGCATCACCGTGATCACCGCGCTCGACCCCGACGGTGCGCCGATCGGGTTCGCCTGTCAGTCCTTCGCCGCCCTCTCCCTCGAACCGCCGCTCGTGCTGTTCTGCCCCACCAAGGGGTCGCGCTCGTGGGCGGCGATCGAGGCGGCGGGCAAGTTCTGTGTGAACGTGCTCGCCGAGGAACAGCAGCCGACGTGCGCCCGCTTCGGCTCCCGCGAACCGGACAAGTTCGCCGGAGTCCCTTGGCACACCTCGGATCTGGGTGTTCCTGTGCTCGACGGTTCACTGGCGACCATCGAATGCACCGTCGACTCGGTGGTCGACGGTGGTGACCACTACATCGTCATCGGGCGCGTGCAGGCCCTGACGGAATCGGAGTCGACGACGAATGGTCGTCCACTGCTGTTCTACCGTGGCCAGTACACCGGCATCGAACCGGACAAGACCACCCCCGCCCCCTGGCGCGCCGACCTGGACCACTTCCTCACCACCACCAGCCTCGACACCTGGCTGTGAGCGCGGCCGGTCACGTGTCCGCTCGGCTCGACCGCTGACGGTGGCGCGGCCGACTCTACTTCGTCGACCGGTGGCGCAGAGGCGCCGGACACCCATCGTTCGGTTCGAGATGGGCGATGAGCACGGTCATGGTTCAACCGACAAGGGCGGCTTTCGTTCATCGGATCGTGTGCGCACACCTCGATCACGCGAGTGGCGTGACTCAGCGTGCCGCGATCAATGCTGTCAGCAGTGCTGACGACAGCGCTGCGGCGTTGCATTCGGGGGTTACCCAGCTTCGGGTGGTGATCGTCATCGCCGCAGGGTCCGGTGCGCCGAGGCAGTGGGACGCGACGGCGGCGAAGAACTGGTCCGGGTCGAGCAGCGTTTCGGGTGCGTGCACCCCTGGACGTGGGTTCGCTGCCAGCAACAGTGCGCCGACAGCCAACGGGACGCCGGTGTTGTCGGCCATCGACAGGCCGGGGACCTGACTCAGCGCAGTGGCGACCCTTGCGGGCGAGCCGTCTCGTTCCCCTTCGGCGATGGCGAACAGCGGCGGCAGTCCACCGGCCGCGACGAGAGTTGCCGGGTCGGCCGGGAGCAGGCGTTCGAGGCGGGCAGCCAAGAGCGCCGCGCGATCGACGGTCAGCAGGCGGCGGTTCATCGCCCAGCGCAGTGCCAGTAGCGCAGCCGAGGTCGGGCGATCGGCGACGACCACCGAGGTCGCGTCCTCGACACCGGGGAAAGCCAGCGGCAAGGTGATGGCCTCCGGGTGACCGAAGCTGCGGCCCTCACCGCTGCCGAGTCCCGGGTATTCGAGCCGAAACCGTTCCAGCGCAGGGCGTTCGACGCGTGCGCCCGCCCTGGTCACCGGGATGTTCCCGCTGATCTGGCGCATGCCGTGCACGACGGCGGCGGTCGCGGCGGCGCTTTCCTCGGTGTGGGCCGAGTGGATGTTCCAGCCCGTCACCAGGGAGTCGACCCGATCGAGCTCGGCGCCCGCCCGGACCGCGAGCAGGTTCGCCACGCCCGGACTCGCGCCCATGCCGAGCAGCGCCGTCACCCCGGCCGCTTTCGCCTCGGCGTCGAGTTCGAGCATGTCGGCGGTGGGCTGTGGGTCGTCGCAGATGTCGATGTAGTCGCAACCCGCGGCGATGGCGGCGGCCAGGATCGGCGGGCCGAAGCGGAAGTACGGACCCACGGTGTTCACCACGAGGTCCGCCTCGCGCAGTGCCGCGGCGAGTAACGGACCGTCGGTGACATCGAGCGCTCGTGCTTCGGCACCGAGTTCCCCGGCGACCTTGCGCGCTGCCCGTTCGTCGCGATCGGCGATCGTCAACGCGGTGGCCCTGTCGTCGCCGCGCAGGACGCGCGCCGCGACGCGCCCCATTTCCCCCGCCCCACCCAGTGCCAGAACTCGCATCACTGCCTCCCCATCGAATATATTGACTGTCATGACAGTAAATAAAATCGGGCGCCCCAGCAAGGCCACCGAGCGGATCGCGCAGATCCTGCGGGCGGCGCGCTCGGTGGTAGCCGCCGACGGGTTCGCGAATACGACGCTGTCACGGGTCGCGACGGCGGCAGGCGTGCAACGCACCCTGGTGCTGCACTACTTCGGCAGCCGCGACGGGCTCATGCAGGCATTCATCACCGACGCCGTCGCCGAGTACGGCGACAACCTGCTGCGCCTCGGCGCCGACGCGCCCGTCGAGGAACGGGTGGCGCGCATGTTCGAGCCCGGCGCCTACGCCGATCGCGACGATCTGGTGGTGTGGTGCGAACTGGTCGCCCTGGCGGCTCGCGAACCCGTTGTGCGGCAACGCCTCACGGACCTCTGGACGAACCGATGGCTGCCCGGCCTCGAACAACAACTCGGTGCCGCCTACCCGGCCGCATCACCGGATCGGGTTGCCGTCACCGCGTACGCCCTGGCCTGCCTGTTCGAGGCCCACTGGGCGTTCCACCTCCAAGGTGTGAACGAGCCCGACCGCACCGAGCAGGCCAAACAGAGCGCCCACACTCTGCTGTCCGCCCTCGCCGCCGCTTAGACCCAATCCGCCACAGCGCCTGCTGTCCGGCACCCAGTGCGCTCGTCACCTGGATGCCCCGCGTCTGCGGCGCCAGTGGCGACCCGAACCACGGCCTTTCTTGCCGCGCAGAAACCGCCGACCCCCGGTCGAAAAACTGCTCATTCGGTGAGCACTTTGGCGAGCAAGATGATTCCCATGAACGCGAGCATCGAATTCGTCACCTGCGCCGACGCCGCCGAATGGGAAGCGTGGCTGGCCGCGAACCACGCCTCGGCGGACGAGGTGTGGGTGCGGATCGCGAAGAAGGGCGCGCCGGAGCCGTCGGTGACGATCACCGAGACGCTCGACGGCGCGCTCTGCTACGGCTGGATCGACAGTCACCGGCGTTCCCTCGACGCGCATCACTACCTGCAGCGATACTCGCCGCGCCGGGCCCGCAGTCCGTGGTCGCAGGTCAATGTCGCCAAGGCAGAGGCGTTGATCGCGGCCGGCCGGATGCGGCCCGCCGGTTACGCGGCGATCGAGGAGGCCGTCGCCGACGGGCGCTGGGCCGGAGCCTACGAACGGCAGAGCACCGCCGAAACCCCTGCGGAGCTGGCTGCGGCACTCGCCGAATCACCGTGCGCGGCATCGGCTTACGCGGCGCTCAGCCGTTCGGATCGGTATCGGCTCTTCCTCCCGATCCTCAAGGCCACCACGCCGCAAGAGCGGGCGGCCCGCGTGGCCCAAGCCCTCACCGCACTCTGACTCGTGGCCGCTCTCAGCACGGTATTCAGAGCTCTTTCACCAGGATCGCGCGGGTGTAGAGGAGTGAGAATCCTCGGCCTTGCGCGTTCTGCTGCGACTTGGAACCGGGCGCGGTGGTGACTGTCGCCAGATCACAACCGGCCTTCACCGCATCGTTGAGACGTGTTGTGAGCAGGGCGGTTTGGACGCCTCGTCGTCGATGCGACGGAAGAGTGGCCGCGCCCGCGAGGGCGGCGATCCCACCGTCGGTACGCAGGCTCGCCCCACCGGCCGCTACCCCGTCACGGTAGGCGAGATAGCGACGGGTCTCGTCGGCCGAAGCCATATCTCGCATCACCGAGGCAATCGCCTCGCGCGGGAATTCCTCGTGGTTCGGACCTTCGTCGGGATGGGCGAACCCGTCTACCACCACATCGAGCCACGCACCAAGATCTTCCCCGTCATCGAGCCGTACCTCCACCCCGTCCGGCACGGCGAACTCGTCGCCGTCCAACCGCATCCCGAGCACATTCTCGAACGACGTCAACCGATACCCGCGCCCCGTCAGCTCCTCCCCGATCCCCGGCTCACCCAACTGCGACAACTCCACCTGCACCGGACATCCCACCCGCGCGTAAGCCGCCTCGATCGCCTCCCACTCCCCCACCGAAGGCACCCCACCGAACCCGACCCCCACGACCTTGTTCAACGGCGACCCCTCCCCCGCGAAACAGGCCGCCCCACCCCCGATCTCCCGGACGAACCCCTCGACTCCTCGCCCGATCCCGACCCGAGCGGCCCCCACGATCGCCGCGGTCTCCGCCCGCTCGATCCGTGCCGCCAAGTCCCCGCCGCAGAACAATGCCCGACCGTTTTCACTCATCCCCCACTTATATCCCCCGTGTCCAGCGAGTTTCCGGCCCCGAACCAAGATCACCATGCTCTGGTGGCGGCGATCTCTCGGCCGATGCCGCCACCAGAGCATGGCGATCAGGTGGTGACGCGCCTCGGGGCAGACAGCGACACGGCGTGACCGAAAGGGTCACGCCGTGTCGGGGGCGGGGGTGGTCAGGACGAAGCGGATTCGCGTTGGAGTTCGAGGGCGATGTCGATGAGCTGGTCTTCCTGGCCGCCGACGAGTTTGCGCTTGCCCGCGCGGACGAGCATTTCGGCGGCGGAGACGTTGTAGCGCTCGGCTTGGCGTTCGGCGTGGCGGAGGAAGCTGGAGTAGACGCCCGCGTAGCCCATCATCAGGGCCTGGCGGTCCAGGAGGCATTCGGTGGGCATGGCGGGGCGGACGACGTCTTCGGCGGCGTCGGTGACGGCGAAGAAGTCGACGCCGGTCTTGATGCCGAGTTTGTCGCAGACCCCGATGAACGCTTCGACGGGGAGGTTGCCCGCGCCCGCGCCGAAGCGGCGGGCCGAGCCGTCGATCTGGGTGGCTCCGGCGCGCACCGCGTAGACGGAGTTGGCGACGGCGAGGCCGAGGTTCTCGTGGCCGTGGAAACCGACTTGGGCGTCGTCACCGAGCTCGGCGACCAGCGCCGCGACGCGGTCGGAAACCTGTTCGAGGACAAGGGCACCGGCGGAGTCGACGACATACACGCACTGACAGCCCGCGTCGGCCATGATGCGCGCCTGCTTCGCCAGCTTCTCCGGGGTGGTGGAGTGGGCCATCATCAGGAACCCGACGGTTTCGAGGCCGAGTTCGCGGGCGAGACCGAAATGCTGGATGGAGACATCGGCTTCGGTGCAGTGCGTCGCGATGCGGCAGATCGAGGCGCCGTTGTCCTGGGAGATCTTGATGTCTTCCTTGACGCCGACGCCGGGCAGCATGAGGAAGGCGATCTTGGCCTGCTCGGCCGTTTCGGCCGCGGCTTTGATGAGTTCTTGTTCGGGGGTCTTGGAGAACCCGTAGTTGAACGAGGACCCGCCGAGCCCGTCACCGTGGGTGACCTCGATGACCGGCACGCCCGAACTATCCAGGGCGGCAACAATATTGCGCACTTCTTCCACCGTGAACTGGTGGCGCTTGTGGTGCGACCCGTCACGCAGCGAGGTGTCGGTGACGCGGACATCGAGTTCGCCCGAGAAGGGCTTCAGGATTGTGCTCATTGCGGAAACTCCTTACACCCGAGCCGAGATGATCTGATCGGCCAGCACGTCGCCGACGCGGGTCGCGGCGGCGGTCATGATGTCGAGGTTGCCCGCGTACGGGGGCAGGAAGTCGCCCGCACCTTCGACCTCGACGAAGATCGACACCTTCGCCATGCCGCCGGACACCACCGACGGGTCGTCGAACTGGGGTTCGTTGAGCAACCGGTAGCCGGGCACGTACTCCTGGATGGACTTCTCCATGCGCAGGATGCTGTCGGCGATGGCGTCGCGGTCGGCGTCGTCGGGGATCGAGCAGAAGATGGTGTCGCGCATGATCATCGGCGGCTCGGCCGGATTCAGGATGATGATGGCCTTGCCACGCTGGGCGCCACCGATCGTTTCGACACCCTTGGAGGTGGTCTTGGTGAACTCGTCGATATTGGCGCGGGTACCGGGCCCGGCCGACACCGACGCCACCGACGCCACGATCTCGGCGTACTGCACCGGCACCACCCGGGAGACGGCCGCGACCATGGGGATGGTCGCCTGCCCACCGCAGGTGATCATGTTGACGTTCGGCGCGTCCCGCAGCGAATCCAGGTTCACCGGCGGAATCACGGCCGGGCCGACAGCGGCGGGAGTGAGGTCGACGGCGCGGATGCCCGCGGCCTCGTACTTCGGCGCGTACGCGCGGTGCACGTAGGCGGAGGTGGCCTCGAACACCAGGTCGGGTTTCTCGTCGAGGGCGAGCAGCCAGTCCGCGCCCTCGGCGGAGGTTTCCAGGCCGAGCCCACCCGCCCGCTTCAACCCCTCGGAGTCCGGGTCGATGCCGATCATCCAGCGCGGCTCGATCTTGTCCGAACGCAACAGCTTGTACAGCAGATCGGTGCTGATATTGCCGGACCCCACGATCGCGGCGGTGACTTTACTTGTCACGGAATACTCCTAGGGAAGGTCAGCTGAAACGCAAACGGACCGAACCGAGTCCGGTGAATTCGGCGTGGAAGTCGTCGCCGGGGCGGGCGTCGATGGCGCGGGTGCAGGAGCCGGGCAGCACGATGTCACCGGCTTTGAGCCGCACTCCGAAGGTCGCGACCTTGCGTGCCAGCCAGGCCACCGCGATCACCGGGTCGCCGAGGACCGCGTCGCTGCGGCCTTCGGCGACGACCTCGCCGTTGCGGGTCAGGACCGCGTCGATGGCGGTGATGTCGATATCGGCCGGGGCGATGCGTTGTTTGCCGAGGACGAACCCGGCCGAGGAGGCGTTGTCGGAGATCGTGTCGGCCAACCCGATCTTCCAGTCGGTGATCCGTGAGTCGATCAACTCGATCGCGGGTGCGTAGGCGACGGTCGCGGCCAGCACGTCGGCTTCGGTGCAGTCCTCGCCGGGCAGGTCCTTGCCGAGGACGAACCCGACTTCGACCTCGACGCGGGGCAGCAGGTACTGGGCGGTGTCGACGGGGACGTCTTCGAAGACTTCCATCTCGGCGAGCAGGTGTCCGTAGTCGGGTTCGTCGACGCCCATCATCTGCTGCATCGCCTTGGACGACAGCCCGACCTTGTGCCCGACGACCTGGGCGCCGTCGCGCAGTCGGCGTTGGATGTTGAGCAACTGGATCTCGTAGGCGTCGACGACGTCGATGTCGGGGTACCGGTCGACCAGCGGCGGCACGGCCACCCGGTCGTGTTCGGCGCGCGCCAATTCATCGGCGAGTTCACTCCGCTGCGCGTCGGACAGCACGGGTACCTCCTGGTAAATCTGCTCGGCCGGACAGGCAAACTGTAACCGGTTTCGGAGCCGAATATCTGCTCTTCTTCCAGACAACATAGCGCAACCGCGTACTGATTCTATAACGTGTTCTACATGAGTGATCGGGAATACGATGTGGTGGTCGTCGGGAGTGGCGCCGCTGGAATGACCGCCGCCCTCACCGCGGCGCACCACGGGCTGAGCGTGGTGGTGCTGGAGAAGGCGGCGCACTACGGCGGGTCGACCGCCCGGTCCGGGGGCGGGGTGTGGATTCCGGGGAACAAGGCGCTGCTCGCCTCGGGCCGCCCCGACGATCGCGACGAGGCGCGCACCTACCTGCACAGCATCATCGGCGACGTGGTGCCCGCCGAGAAGATCGACACCTACCTCGATCGCGGCGCCGAGGCGTTCGACTTCGTGCTCGACCACACGCCGCTGAAAATGAAGTGGGTGCCCGGCTATTCCGATTACTACCCCGAGGCTCCAGGTGGCCTGGGCCAGGGTCGTTCGTGCGAACCGACCCCCTTCAACGGCAAGGTGCTCGGCGCGGAGCTGGCCAATCTCGAGCCGCCGTATGCCAAGGCGCCGATGAACGTGGTCGTCATGCAGGCCGATTTCGTGCGGCTCAACCTGATCCGCCGCCACCCCAAGGGCATGATGCGGGCGCTGCGCGTGGGTGCGCGCACCTACCTGGCCAAGTTCACCGGTAAGCACCTGCTCGGCATGGGCCAGGCCATCATCGCCGCCATGCGCAAGGGCCTCATCGACGCGGGCGTTCCGGTTCTGCTCAACACCCCACTCACCGACCTGGTGGAGAGCGACGGCCGGATCACCGGCGTCAAAGCCACCGTCGACGGCGAATCGGTCACCTTCACCGCACGCTACGGCGTGATCCTCGGCAGCGGCGGTTTCGAGCACAACGCGGACATGCGCGCCAAGTACCAGCGGCAGCCGATAACCACTGAGTGGACAACCGGTGCCGCGGCCAACACCGGCGATGGCATCGTCGCGGGTATGGCGGCAGGAGCGACGGTCGGGTTCATGGAGGACGCCTGGTGGGGTCCGACGATCTTCAAGGGCGGCAAGCCCTGGTTCGCGCTGGCCGAACGCAACCTGCCCGGCACCATCATGGTCAACGACCGCGGCGTGCGCTTCGGCAACGAGTCGGCTCCGTATGTGGAGGCCGTGCACACCATGTACGGCGGCGAGTACGGCCAGGGCCCCGGTCCCGGCGAGAACGTGCCCGCCTGGTTGGTGTTCGACCAGCGCTACCGCAACCGCTACATCTTCGCGGGTCTGCAACCGGGACAGCGTTTTCCGAAGCACTGGATGGAGAACGACCACATCGTCAAGGCCGACACGATCGCCGAACTCGCCGCCCGCATCGGGGTCCCCGCCGACGCGCTCGCCGGCACCGTCGAGCGGTTCAACGGCTTCGTCGCCAAGGGCAAGGACGAGGACTTCGGTCGCGGCGACAGCCACTACGACCGCTACTACGGTGACCCGACCGTGAAGCCGAACCCGTGCCTGGCCGAGATCTCGCAGGGCCCGTTCTACGCCGCGAAGATCGTGCCCGGCGACCTGGGCACCAAGGGCGGCCTCGTCACCGATACCGCCGGACGCGTACTGCGGGAAGACGATTCGGTGATCGACGGCCTCTACGCGGCGGGCAACTGCAGCTCGCCGGTGATGGGCCACACCTACGCGGGCCCCGGCGCGACCATCGGCCCCGCGATCACCTTCGCCTACCTGTCCGTGCTCGACATCGTCGGCAAGAAGTCCTCTACCGCCAAGGAAGTGAAGTAGTGCCCATCGATCCACAGATCGCGCTCGGCGCGGCGCTGCCCAGCCGCGAATTCAGCTGGACCCCCACGGATGTGCAGCTCTATCACCTGGGTCTCGGCGCGGGTGCGCGCTGCACCGACCCGGTCGAGCTGCGTTATCTCGACGACAGCGAACCCCAGGTGCTGCCCACCTTCGCCACCGTCGCCCCGACCCTCGGCGAGACCGCCGCGCCGCGGGTGAGTTTCCCCGGCGTCGAGATCGACCTGGCGAAGGTGGTGCACGGACATCAGGAAGTGGTGGTGCACAAGCCGATTCCCGCGTCGGGCAAGGCCGTGTCCGTCGGCCGGATCTCCGAGGTCTGGGACAAGGGCAGCAATGCGGTGATCGTGCAGGAGCACACCGTCACCGGCGCCGACGGGGAGCCGCTGTGGACGGCGCGCTCGTCGATCTTCGCCAAGGGCGAGGGTGGTTTCGGTGGCGAACGCGGACCGAGCACGAAAACCGAACTCCCCGATCGCGCCCCCGACGCGGAACTCACCACCGCCACCCTGCCGCAGCAGGCCCTGCTCTACCGCCTCTGCGGTGACCGCAACCCACTGCACTCCGATCCCGAATTCGCGAAGGCGGCCGGGTTCCCCGCGCCGATCCTGCACGGGCTGTGCACCTACGGCGTGGTCTGCAAGTCGCTCACCGATGTCCTGCTCGACGGTGACGCCACCCGCGTCGCGGGCTTCCGCGCGAAGTTCACCGGCGTGCTCTACCCCGGCGAAACCCTGCGCACCAAGGTGTGGCGGGAGGCCGACACGCTCGTCGCAGTGGTCACGGCCGTCGATCGCGACGACGCGCCCGTCCTCGGCGACGTCACCCTGCGCATCGCCTGAACTGAACACCTGATCACCACGCTCTGGTGGCGGCATCGGCCGAGAGGTCGCCGCCACCGGGGCGTGGTGATCTTGGTCAGGATGGGGGAAGGGTGGTGTGGGGGGATTGCGGGGTGAGGGTGGTGGTGAGGAAGGCGTAGATCGTGACGATGAGGATGGGGGCGGCCAAGGGGGCCCAGGCCAGGTGGACGGGGACCAGGGCCGCGGTGGTCGCGGCGATGGTGAACAGGACCGCGCCGCCTACCGAGGGGATGGTGGTGGGGACTACGCCTTCGGGCGCGTGCAGGACCGCGGCGTTGAGAAGGTAGGTGGTTGCTACCAGACCTGTTGCCGCGGAGGCGATCACGCCTACATCGGCGAAGGCGAGGGCGGCGATGGCGGTGAGGACCGCGGCGACCGAGGCGGGGCGCCACCACCAGCTCGCGATGACGAAAGCCAGGGCCGGTACGCCGAGGATCGGGTTGATCAGGGCGACCGAGGCGACGAGCAGCAAGCCGGCCAGCAGGGCGAGGAATCTGGTCATCGGCGCACCCGCACTGTCCGGCGGTGTTCGGGGAGCAGGCGCATGGCCTGGTCGAGGCGGGTGCCGTCGGGCCAGGCGATGATGTCGACACCGACGGTGCCCATGTCGCGATACATCGAGGCCCGCTCGAGCTGCCACATCTTGGCCATGGTCGGGTCGAGGCCCTCGGCGAAGGGGGTACCGCGCAGCACGTCCACGGCGACCACCACGTGACCGCGTTTGCGCAGGTCGATGAGGGCGAGCGCGAATTGGGTGTCGAGCAGGGTGGAGAAGGCGACGATGATGGCGCCGATCGGCACCGCGGCGTGCGGGGCGAGGGTGCCGGTGTGCTCGACATGTTCGTCACCGACGCCGAGCACGGTGTCGACGATCCGGTAGAACTGCCTGCGTCCGATATCGGGACGCAACCAACGCGGCTGCTCACCGAGACACACCACGGCGGTGCGGTCACCGGCCTGCAGCGTGGACTGCACCACCTGGGCGGCGCCGCGCACCGACAGTTCCAGCGAGTCGCTGGCTGGGCCGGGTGCCTGCTGGGAGGTGTCGACGAGGACGACCACGTCGGCGGAGCGGTTGGTGAACCGCTCGGTGACGTAGAGCCTGCCGCGACGCGCGCTCACCGGCCAGTTCACGGTGCGTAGCTGGTCACCGGGTGCGTAGGCGCGGATGTCGGCGTATTCGACACCCGGACCGTGCTTGCGGGTGAGGTGGGTGCCGATGCGATCGGGCAGCTCGGTGCGCGGCATGCGCATCCGCTGCGGATCGGCGATCGGGTAGACGTAGAGATTCGCGGCGGGCAGCTCGGCGGTGGCGACGGCGAGCCCGGCGGGGCTCAGTGCGGTCACCGCCGCCTGCACCGGGTAACGACCCCAGCGGGTGGCCGAGAGTGCCAGCCGCATTCCGGCCGGTGCGCCACCGGAGTCGTGGGATTCCTCCACCTCGAGGTCGAGACCGGTGAGCGGAACCGGGGCCATCCGCAGCAGCGCGTGCCCGCTCTCGACGAACGCCGCGGCGACGGCGGTGACGACCTCGCCCTCGAAACAGCGGACGGTGCCGCTGCCGTCGACCTGGATTCTGGTCGGGTTCTGCTGCCACGGCGCGGTGGCGAGCACCCCGAGCATCGGCGCGGCGAAGACGACGAGCTGCCACTGCCCGCGCAACACAGCGACCACGAGCGCCGCCGCGGCGCAACCGGCGAGGATGAACACCAACGGCGCCGGGCGCCATCGCAATTCGACCTCGACGGTCTTCGATTCGTCGCGGTGCTTCATGTGCTCGTGGCGCGGGGAACCGGTAGCCTGCGCAGCAATTCGGCGATGACGTCCTCGCCGCGGATGCGCCGCACCCACATCTCCGGGCGCAGCGTGATGCGGTGCGCCATGGCGGGCACGGCGAGCGCCTTCACGTCCTCGGGGATCACGTAGTCGCGGCCGAGCAGCAGGGCCCGCGCGCGCGACATCTGCACCAGGTCGAGTTCGGCGCGCGGGCTGGCGCCGACCTCCACCTGCGGATGACTCCGGGTGGCGGAGGCGAGCGCGACAACGTAATTCACCACGTCGGGGTGCACGGTGACGAACTCGACCGACTGACGCATCTCCATCAGCCCCTGCGCGTCCACCACCTGGCCCACCTGCGGTGGGGTGGAACCACGTTCGAGCCTGCGCCGGATCATCTGGGTCTCGTCCTGCTCGGACAGGTACCCCAGGCGCAGCTGGATGGCGAACCGGTCGAGCTGGGCCTCGGGCAGCGGGTAGGTGCCCTCGTACTCGATCGGGTTGTCGGTGGCGAGCACGATGAAAGGCTGTGGGAGCAGGTAGGTTTCGCCGTCGATACTCACCTGTCCCTCGGCCATCGCCTCGAGCAGCGCCGCCTGGGTCTTTGGCGGGGTGCGGTTGATCTCGTCGGCGAGCAGCACATTGGTGAACACCGGTCCGCGCCGGAAATTGAACCGCCCGGACGACATGTCGTAGATCGTCGAGCCCAGCAGGTCGGCGGGCAGTAAATCCGGCGTGAACTGCACGCGGGTGAAATCCAGGCCGAGCGCGGCCGCGAAGGAACGCGCGATCAGCGTTTTGCCGAGGCCCGGCAGATCCTCGATGAGGACATGGCCTCCGGACAGCACGGCGATCATGATGAGTTGCATCTCATCGCGCTTGCCGACCACGACCCGGCCCAGCTCTCGCAGTACTGCGTCGGAGCGCTGGACGGTCACGTTCAACGGCATTGTCATCGGTGGCCTCTAACCCCTCACATCGACTGCAATCGGCGCAGGATCTCGTCCAGCGCCGCCCTACCCGGTGCGCGACCCGTCTGGTCGCGCAACGACGAATTCGCCGGGTCCACCCAGCGCCACAGTTCGGGACCGAACTGCAGCTGACCGGCCGCCTCGATGGCTCTGCGGTTCTTGGATACCCGCATACCGGTGGACAATTCGAACTCTTTGGCCAGCAGCGGGCGCAGGTGCCGGTCCCAGTCGGCGCGGGTGCCGTCGGCGCGGGCGACGAGCATCTCGGCGCGGGCATGCCAGCGGCCGAGCATCTCGGCGGGGCCGTTGTCGATGTACTCGGTGAGCGGCTCCTCGCGCCGCACCCGGTAGCGCAGCGACCACACCAACACACCGAGTGCGACCGCGACCGGCAAGGCGACGGCCAGCAGGAGCAGGTCGCGGTCGAGCCGCAACAGCACGACCTCGAGCACCAGCACCGCGACCACCGCCGTCACGACCACGGTCGTCCGGTTGGACTTGATCTCTTCCCCGGGATTCACGCGACCTCCACGCCACGGGCCGCCCGGCGTGGGCCGGTCATGCGGGCACCACCCGTCGCTGCAGGTCGGAGAGCACGATGCGCAGCAGTTGTTCGGCGCGCATGCGCTGCCATTCGAGCATCGAGTGGGGACTGAACCTGGCCTCTTCGAAGAGCGCGACGAGTTCGCGGGCGGAGGCGTCGTGCAACACGCCGCTCTCGAAGGCCCTGGCCAGCACCTCCATCGGGGTGTCGGAGGCCTTCGGCCGGGCGATGCTGTCGGTGGACAGGCCGCGTTCCATGGCCACATAGCAGGCGATGATCGCGGTGCGCGGGTCCTGGCCCGGCGCGTTCATCGCGGCCAGGCCCATCTCGGCGGCCCTGGTGAGCGAGTCGACATCGCTGGCGGACGGTGCGGCGGGCTCGTCGGCGACGGCTTGCTCGGGGGCGCGGCGCGCGGCGACCGCGACGGCGGCGAGCCCGGCCAGCGCGACCGCGATCAGGGTGATGGCCAGCCCCGCCGCGATGAGCAGGGCGGTGCCGGTGAGTTCGGTGGGGCCCGCGGTGGGGTCGGGAGCGGGCGCGTCGGTGGGTGTCGGCACCGGGCCCGAGCCCTCGGACAGGGTCTCGGCGGCCGGGCGCACCGGCCGGGCACCGGGCAGCAGGAACAGGGCGGTGACGCCCGCGGCGAACATCAGGGCGACGGAGGCGATGAGCATCGGCACGAGCACCGCGAGCCTGCGCCACTGGATTCTCGGCAGGCCGATGTTCTCGTGTTGCGGCTTGGCGAGCGGGAGGCGATGCTGGCTGGCGACGACGCCGGCCACCAGGATGACGATCGATACCAGCAGCAGCACCGGCATCACCGCGACGAGCAGGGGTGACGGAGCGCCCGACGACTCGTCTGCTCCGGCTCCGGGGAGACTGCCCTGCAACGCGAAAGTCGCGCAGGCCACCAGTGCGATCACGACGATCGCCCGCGTAATGGGCTGATTCACCCCGATCACAGCTGTACCACCAAACCCCAGAGACTGCACAAATCAGCCACATAGTTACATGCCGGGCGGTTCGCTCGGGAGGAAATCGGCTCTTTTGGATTTCCTCCTATTCATTGTCCCCCTCGAGGCAAGGGGCACGCTACGCAGTGCGAACGGTGTGAGATCCGGTTAGTGAGAGTTCACCGAGCCGACTGGTGGTGCGCGCGAGATCCGGCACGAGGGGCACCCCGGTGGTCAGCTCGGTGACGGGTTCGGCCGCGTGGATCGTGCACGGCAGGTCGGCGTCGTAGAGGATGTCGACCAGATTCACCAGCCGCATCGCCCAGTCCGGTGGCACCGCGCGCAGCGGCGGAACCGCGACCAGGGTCCAGGCGCGGAAACGCGTGGTCAGACGCAGGTAGTCGGCGGCGCTGGTCGCGGTGCCGCACAGGTGCTCGAAGGCGAAGGTCACCGCGTCGCCGTCGACGGATTCCGCGCGCACGGTCCGCCCGTCGGCCAGGTCGAGCACAATGCCGGGACCGGTGGTGCGCTCCGTCGTCGCGACGTATCGGCCTGCACAGAATCCGTGGTCGGCACGGGTGCCGAGGGTGCGGTAGTCCAGCGGACCGTCGAGGGCCACGACCTCGAGGTGGTCCAGGATGCGCTCGATGGTCGGCACGAACCGGTCGTGGAACAGCGGGTTCGGCAGCAGACCCGCGGGCGGGTAGTTCGAGGTGACCACCAGGGTGCGACGCTCGGCGAACAGGGTGTCGAGCAGCCGGGCCACGAGCATCGCATCGCCGATGTCGTGCACGTGGAACTCGTCGAAACACACCAGATCCGCGTCACCCAGCAAACGTTCTATCGCATTTTCGATCGAACCCAGTTCGTGTACCGCGGTGTGCAATGCGGCGAAAAAATTGTGGAAATGAAAGCGGCGCTTGCGAATCGGATCGGCCGAAGCGAAGAATCGATCCATCACCATTGTCTTGCCGCGCCCGGGCCTGCCGTGCAGATACACCCCGCGCGCCCGTTTACGCACCCGCCCGTTCCGATCGAGCAACTCCCCGAGCCGCCGCGCCGCCGCCGTCTGCCCGGAATCGAGAACCACCGTCACACCGACCTCCTCGTCCCACCCAGTTGTAGTGGGGCGAGGAAGCCGGGCAACAGACATGGTGACGTGCTCAACAGGTGCGCTGAGTCACCCCGGCGCGAAAACTCAGGCGGTGAGCACCAATCCGGAGGTGGGGACGCCGGTGCCCGCGGTGACGACGATGCGTTCCAGGTCGTCGACCTGGTTCACCGAGGTACCACGGATCTGGCGGACCGCTTCGGCGATGCCGTTCATGCCGTGGATGTAGGCCTCGCCGAGCTGGCCGCCGTGGGTGTTGAGGGGTAGGCGGCCGCCGAGTTCGATGGCGCCGTCGGCGATGAAGTCCTTGGCTTCGCCGCGACCACAGAAACCCAGTTCCTCGAGTTGCATGAGGACGAAGGGGGTGAAGTGGTCGTAGAGGATGGCGGCCTGCATGTCGGCGGCGGTGAAACCGCTTTGCGCCCAGAGCTGTTCGCCGACCAGGCCCATTTCGGGCAGGCCCGTCATGGCGTCGCGGTAGTAGCTGGTCATCACGTACTGGTCGGGGCCGCTGCCCTGGGCGGCGGCGGCGACGACGGCAGGACGCTGCGGCAGGTCACGGGCGCGTTCGACGCTGGTGACCACGATCGCGACACCGCCGTCGGATTCCTGACAGCAGTCGAGCAGGTGCAGCGGCTCGGCGATCCAGCGCGAATCCTGGTGCTGTTCCAGCGTGATCGGCTTGCCGTAGAAGAAGGCGTTCGGGTTCACCGCGGCGTGCTTGCGATCGGCGACGGCCACCTTCCCGAAGTCGGCGCTGGTCGCACCGGTGACGTGCATGTACCGGCGCGCGACCATCGCCACCTGCGCGGCGGGTGTCCCGAGACCCTGGGGATAGGCCCAGCCCGCGTCGATCCCCGAGGACGTCGGCGCGGCGGCGAGCGCGGGTGAGAACTGGCCGAAGCGGGCGCCGGAGCGTTCGTTGAACGCGCGGTAGGCGACCACCACGTCGGCCACACCGGTGGCCACCGCCATGGCCGCCTGCTGCACGGTCGCACACGCCGCGCCGCCGCCGTACCCGATGTGGCTGAAGAACTTCAGGTTCGGGATGCCGACCGCCCTGGCCACGGCGGCCTGGGTGTTGGTGTCCATGGTGAAGGTGGTCAGGCCGTCGACATCGGCGGGAGTGAGACCCGCGTCGGCCAGGGCAGCGGTGACCGCCTCCGCGGCCAACCGCAATTCGCTGCGGCCGGAGTCCTTGGAGAAGTCGGTGGCACCGATACCGACGACGGCCGCGCGGCCGGACAGCGTGCTCATTTCGGCTCCAGATCGGGGACGGCGATGACCGAGGTGGCGATGATGTGCTCACCGAGGCTGTCGCGGCCACGGACGTCGATGGTGATCAGGGTGTCATCGATGTCGGTGACGGTGCCCGAGAGGGTCAGCGTGTCACCGGCGTACAGCGGAACCCCGAGACGCAGCGCGATCGACTTCACCCGGGCGCGCGGTCCGGCCCAGTCGGTGACGAAACGCTGCACCAGACCGGTGTCGGTGAGGATGTTGACGAAGATGTCGTCGGAACCGCGCTGCACGGCCTTGTCGCGGTCGTGGTGCACGTCCTGGAAGTCCCTGGTGGCCAGGGCGGTACTGATCACGAAGGTGGGATCGGCATGGATCACCAACTCCGGCAGGGTGGTTCCCACCGCGAGAGCGGCGGGATCGATGGTGGTTGTCACGAGCGGGTCCTTTCCGGACGGGCAGAGCGAGTCGACTCGGCGCACCCCGCGCACTGTTCCGCGATGGCTGGGCGGATCAAGCGCGAGGTGCCGCGCTCACCGCTCGGCCTGCCAATACGGCAGCACGGTGCCGTCGGCCAGCTTTTCGAAGGCCACGCGCACCGGCAGGTCGATGGCGACCTCGGCCGGGTCGATGCCGCGCAGTTCACCGAGCATCCGCACACCCTCGTCGAGTTCGACCAGCGCGACCACGAACGGCAACTCCCGGCCGGGCACCTTCGGCGCGTGATGCACGACGAAGCTGAACACCGTGCCGGTGCCCGCCGCGACGACGTAATCGGTCGGCTCGGCCTTGTCCTGCCACAGCGCCGGAATCGGCGGGTGCCGCAGCGTGCCGTCGGGCAGACGCTGGATGCGCAGTTCACCGGCTTGCGTTCCGGCCCAGAAGAACTCGGTGTCGCGGGAGATCACCGGGCCCACCCGCTCGGCGGGCGCGACCTCGACCGTGTCCGTCGAGGTGGCGGCGGCATCGGCGGGCGAGTGGGCGGCCGGTGCGTATTTCAGGATCCGGAACAGCATCTCGGTGACCACCTCGTCACCGACCGTCCAGGTGGTGGTGAAGGTGAGGAACCAGCCGTCGCCGAGCCCGGTTCGCTTGGGCCCCTTGAACTCCGAGAGACGGCTGGTGACCGTCACCTCCTCGCCCGGACGCAGGTACCGGTGGTAGGTCTGCTCGCAGTTGGTGCCGACGACGGAGGTGCAGCCCGCCGCGTCGAGCAGTTCGTTGACGCGGCCGATGGGATCGTCGGCGGCGCGCTCGCCGTGCAGGCCGGTCATCGTCCAGACCTGCGCCATGGCGGGCGGGGCGACGATGCCGGGGTGACCGGCGGCCTTGGCGGCGGCCTCGTCGACATAGATCGGGTTGGTGTCGCCGATGGCCTCCACCCAGTTGTGGATCATCGGCTGGTTCACCGGGTCGCGGCCGACGCGGGGAGCGCTCTCCCCCGCCGCGACCAGCGCGGTCAGGCCCGCCTGGATATCCTCGGGCACAGCAGTTTCCGGCACACGCCGCTCCTGGTTCATCGGGGCACGCGCGGCAGTTCCAGGCCGGCCGAGGCCACCAGTTCGCGCATGATCTCGTTGACGCCGCCACCGAAGGTGACGACGAGGTTCTGTTTGGTCCGCCGGTCGAGCCAGGCCAGCAGCTCGGCCGTGTCGGGATCGGCGGGGTCGCCGTAGCGGCCGACGACCTCCTCCACCAGCCGACCGGCTTCCTGCAACGCCTCGGTGGAGAACACCTTGGTCGCCGAGGCATCGGCGATGACGGTGTTCTGCGCGGCGGCGGGGTCGGCGGCGGCGACCTGCCAGTTCAGCAATTCGTTGAGCCGCACCATGGTCCGCACCCGGGCGAGCGCGCGGCGCACATCCGGACTGGTCAGCAGCTCGCGCGCCGCCGACCAGTCACGCAGGCGGTCGTAGAGCTGTTCGATCTTGCCCGACGGGCCGAGGCTCACCCGCTCGTGGTTGAGCTGGGTGGTGATCAGCCGCCAGCCCCGGTTCTCCTCGCCGACCAGCATGTCGGCGGGCACCCGCACGTCGTCGAAGTAGGTGGCGTTGGTGTGGTGGGCGCCGTCGCAGGTGATGATCGGCGTCCACGAATAGCCGGGATCCTTGGTGTCGACGATGAGGATCGTGATGCCGCGGTGGCGGGATTCGACCGTGCCGGTGCGGCAGGCCAGCCACACGTAGTCGGCCTCGTGGGCGCCGGTGGTGAAGATCTTCTGCCCGTTGACGATCCAGTCGCCGTCGCTGTCACGTACCGCGGTGGTGCGCAGTGCGGCCAGGTCGGTGCCCGCCGAGGGCTCGGAGTAGCCGATGGCGAAATGGATGTCGCCGGAGAGGATTCCGGGCAGGAACTTCTTCTTCTGCGCATCGGTGCCGTACTTCTGCAGCGTCGGGCCGACGGTCAGCAAGGTCACCAGCGGCAACGGCACATCGGCGCGCACCGCCTCGTTGAAGAAGATCTGCTGTTCCATCGGGCCGAAACCCTGCCCGCCGAACTCCTTCGGCCAGCCGACACCGAGCCAGCCGTCGCGGCCCATCCGGCGAACCACCTCGCGGTAGGCGTCGCCGTGCCGATTGATCGCCATCTCGGCGTGTTCTTCGGGCGTGACGAGATCGGCGAAATAGGAACGCAATTCCTCGCGCAACCGCCGCTGCTCGGCGGTCAGATCGATGAACATCTGGCTCCCAGGAGGTCGAGCCGCAGATCCGCGCCGCCGAGCAGCCGCGCGAGATCCTTGGCCTGTGAGTAATACCGGTGCATCGGGTGGGTGATGTCGACACCGAGCCCCCCGTGCAGGTGATGGCACTGCTGCATGGCGCGCGGCACCTCGGCTGCCGCCCAGTACGCGAGCACGGCGAGGTCTTCGTCGATGCGGTCCTGATGCTCGGATGAGGCGT
This sequence comes from Nocardia sp. NPDC050413, assembly GCF_040655475.1. NCBI lineage: Bacteria > Bacillati > Actinomycetota > Actinomycetes > Mycobacteriales > Nocardiaceae > Nocardia > Nocardia sp. NPDC050413. The sequence continues at coordinate 277,432 of NZ_JBFAJZ010000005.1, forward strand.
CGTTCTGTGCCAGCGCCCAACACGCCGACTCGGCGGCCACGTGCAGGGTGCGCGACACCACGTACAGGTCGGCGATCTGCTGGGCGACCGCCTGGAACTCCGCCAGCGGCCTGCCGAACTGCTCCCTGGTCCGCACGTGTTCGGCGGTCAGGGTGACAGCGCCCTTGAGCAGTCCGTCGGCCACCGCGCCGAGGCAGGCGACGGCATAGCGGTGCAGGCCGGGCAGCGCGTCGGGCAGGAGCTGCTCGGCGGGGATCTCCACGTCGTCGAGGACGAGCGAGGCCTCGGGGACGCCCGCCGAACCGGTCACCGGGATCACCTCGAGGCCGGGGGCGACCCCGTCGATCAGGGCGACTCCGGCATCGGTCGGCACCAGAATCCAGCGCGCCTGTTCGGCGTAGAGCACGCCGGTCTTGCGGCCCGTGACGCGCACGGTGTCACCGTCGCGCACGGCCTTGGTCGTCGGCGCGGTGGTGAACGGCGCGCCCGGTTCGTTGAGCGCGGCCGTGAGCACGGTGCCCTTGCCGATCTCGGCGAGCACACGTTCGCCCAGGCGATCGGGCAGCACGGGCAGCAGCGGAAGCACACCGAACCCGAAGGTCGGCAGTGCGGGGACCGCCGCCGCATCGGTGGCCAGTTCCATCAGCAGGGCCGCCACCTCGGGCAAGCCCATTCCGTCACCGCCGAACCGCTCGGGTACGGGGACCGCGAGCAGGCCCGAATCGATGAGACTCGGCCACAATTCCATGTCGCGGGCGGGCTCACGTTCGAGCAGGCTCACGACAACCTCGGCTACGGCATCGGCACTTTCGTCGCGGGTGAAATCCACGGCGTCCTCCTTCGAGCTAACTGTCCGCATCGCGCGGCATACCGAGAATCCGTTCGGCCGCCACGGTCAACAGGATCTGCTCGGTACCGCCCGCGATGGAGAGACAGCGTGTGAGCAAGAATTCTTTCAGAACGTCGCTATCCAGGGAACCTTCCCGGCCGGAAAGTTCCAGTGCATATTCCGCGAGCTCCTGCCGGTACCGGACACCGACGAGTTTGCGGACGGCCGCCTGGGCGCCCGCATCGGCTCCGGCCACGGTGGCCGCCGCGATCCGCTGATCCAGCAAAGTTCCAGCAATCGAGGTGGTGATCAGGGCGCCGAAATGATCCTCGCGCAGTTCTGTTCCCCATCCACCTGGCGGGAAACCGGCGAGCAGCGCTTCCAGCGCACCACCGATCCCGCCACCACCCATGGCGACCCGCTCGGCCGACAGGGTGGCGCGGGCGATCTTCCAGCCGTTGTTCAGCGCGCCGACCAGGCAGTTGTCGGGCACGAACACGTCGTCGAGGAACACCTCGCTGAACTTCTCCTCGCCGGTGATCTGCACCAGCGGGCGCACCTGCACGCCCGCGGCGCGCATGTCGACGAGGAAATAGCTGATACCGCGGTGCTTGGGCGCGGACGGATCGGTGCGGGCCAGGCAGATGCCCCAGTTCGCGGTGGATCCGAGCGAGGTCCACACCTTCTGACCGCGCAGCACCCAGCCGCCCTCGACCCGCTCGGCGGAAGTACGAAGGGCGGCCAGGTCGGACCCGGCGCCCGGCTCACTGAACAGCTGGCACCAGATCACCTCGCCGTGCAGGGTCGGCCAGACGAAGCGCTCGATCTGCTCCTCGGTGCCGAAGCGAAGCAGTGTCGGCACGGCCCAACCGGCGACCGCCAGGTCCGGGGTTTCCACCTCGGCACGGCGCAGCTGTTCGGCGATCTGTAGGCAGGTCATCGGATCCGCGCCTCGCCCATAGGGTTTCGGCCAGTGCGGCATGATCAGGCCCGCGTCCGCCAGTGCGCGCGGGCGTTCGGCCACCGGGAGCGCGGCGATGGTGGCGATCTCGGCCGACAACGCGGTGTCGCCCTCGGCGCCACCGAGGACGCGCTCGGCGCCGGTGGTCCTGCGCTGCCCGTCGCGGGTGAGTTCGGCGACCCGGGCCCGCCAGCGCGCCGACCCGCCGAGCAACTGCCGCAGCGAACTTGCCCGGCGCAGGTAGAAGTGCGCGTCGTGTTCCCAGGTGAAGCCGATGCCGCCGAGCACCTGGATGGCGTCCTTGGCGGTGTCGACGGCCGCGTCGAGCGCGCAGGCCGCGGCGACAGCGGCCGCGATCGGCAGCTCTTCGCCACCGGCGTCGAAGGCGTCGGCGGCATCGGCGGCGACCGCGCGGATCAGTTCGGTGCGGCACAGCATCCAGGCGCACAGGTGCTTGATCGCCTGGAAGCTGCCGATCGGCTTGCCGAACTGCTCACGCACCTTGGCGTAGTCGACGGCCGTGCGCAGGCACCAGCCGGCCAGCCCGGCCAGTTCGGCGGCCGCGAGGGTGACGAACAGATCGGTGACGTCGAACGACGGCGCGAAACCCCGTGCCGCGGTGGCACTCTCGGCGGTCACCCGGGCGAGCGGCACCGTCGGATCACCGCCGGACAGCGGCGTGATCGTCGCGTCGGTGAGCACGAACCAGCGGATGCCGTCGGCGGTCTCGGCAGGCACGAGCACCTGCGTGTCCGCATCGGCTCCGTAGACGAATTCCCAAGTGCCGCCGACCTTCCAGCCCTCGGCATCCGAACCCGTCGCCGCACCCGACGCCGCATCGGGCAGCGCGACACCACAGGGCGTCCCGTCGGCCGCGCCGGTGACCAGGCCCGCCAGCGCGGTGGCGAGCACCGGACCGTTCACCAGGTCGTCGGCCGTCTGTTCCAGCAGCACGGCGAGGTCGGCGACGGTGCCGCCGAGTCCGCCGTGATCGTCGTCGAGCGCTACCTGGAACAACCCGAACTCGGCAAGTGCGGGCCAGCACTCGCGCCAGCTACCGCCCGCCCGCATTGTTGCAATCGGCGCCGCCGAGCTCGCCCAGCTCCGCAGGGAGGCCGCGGCGGCTTTATGCTCGTCAGTGGTGGCGATGGTCACAAGAAAAACCGCCCTTCCGGCGTGGCTCCCACTCCTAGAACATGTTCTAATATCCGGGGCGGGTGTAAGTCAAGAGACCTTCACCGGCAACCATGTTCTCCTGCCGTACTCAGCGAAAGGGTTTCCACGATGGACAGTCCCGCACCAACGCCCACCGTGACAACGCTGTCCGAAGAGGAGCTGAGTTCCACCGCGCAGCGTGAACGCCGCAAGCGCATCCTCGACGCCACCCTCGCGCTCGCCTCCAAGGGCGGCTACGACGCGGTGCAGATGCGCGCGGTCGCCGAACGCGCCGACGTGGCCGTCGGCACCCTCTACCGCTACTTCCCCTCCAAGGTCCACCTGCTGGTGTCCGCTCTGGCAAGGGAATTCGAGCAGTTCGAGAGCAAGCGCAAGCCGCTGGCGGGCGACGGCCCGTCCGAGCGCATGCACGGCCTGCTCACCCAGATCACCCGGATGATGCAGCGCGACCCGCTGCTCACCGAAGCCATGACGCGCGCGTTCATGTTCGCCGACGCCTCCGCCGCCGCCGAAGTGGACCGCGTGGGCAAGGTGATGGACCGGGTGTTCGCCCGCGCCATCGCCGACGGCGAACCGACCGAGCGTCAGCTCGCCATCGCCCGCGTGATCTCCGATGTGTGGCTGTCGAATCTGGTGGCGTGGCTCACCAGGCGCGCCTCTGCGACCGACGTCACCGAGCGCCTCGAGCTCACCGTCGACCTGTTGCTGGGCGATCGCGGATAACCCCTGCTTACCCGTCGGTACGGCCGGACGAGGACCGACGGGATTAGCCGCGAGGTCGCGGACTACCCGGACGACACTCGTGCGCACAACCCGCCGCGCCGCTCGCGCGCGAGAATTGACCCAGTATTGTTTTTGGCGCCCCCTGATCCACTCCTCCCATCACTAGGTTGGATGCGTGAGCGCACAGGAACTGCCCTTGGATGTCCGCCGTGCACTGGCGTCGGTCGCACGAGTGCCACGGCTATTGGTCGCCTCGGACTACGACGGGACAATCGCCCCGATCGTGTCCGACCCGTCGAAAGCGTTTCCCCAACGGGAATCGGTGAGTGCGCTACGCGCGCTCGCGGGGCTGACCAATACGACGGCAGCGGTGATCTCCGGCCGAGCCCTGCGTGACCTCGCCGCGCTGTCGCGGCTCCCCGTCGAGGTACAACTGATCGGTAGTCACGGCTCCGAGTTCGATGTCGGCTTCGTGCACGCCATCGACAACGACGCCAAGCAACTGCTCTCCGAGATCCACGCCGCCTTCGCCGAGATCGCCGCCGACAACCCCGGCGTCACCGTGGAGATGAAACCGGCCAGCGCCGCACTGCACGTGCGCAACGCCAGCCCCGAAATCGGCAGGCGCGCACTGAATGCCGCGCGCCAGGGCCCGGCGTGCTGGGTGGGTGTGCAGGTCACCGAGGGCAAGGCGGTGATCGAACTCGCGGTGATCCCCACCGACAAGGGCACCGCGCTCGACACCATCCGGCACCAGGAAAGTGCCTCGGCCGCTGTGTTCTTCGGCGACGACGTCACCGACGAGAAGGCCTTCCGGGTGCTGTCGGGTCCCGACGTCGGCATCAAGGTCGGCGAGGGCGAGAGTCTGGCCAAGCTGCGCGTCGACTCCACCGAGGACGTGGCGCGCGCGCTGGCCTTCCTCGTCGAGGAGCGGCGTACCTGGCTCGCCGGTGCCAGCGCACCGCGTATCGAGCGGCTGAGCATGCTCGCCAGCCCGCGCTCGGTCGCCCTGCTCACCCCCGATGCCACCGTCACCTGGTTCTGCCACCCCGAACCCGATTCGGCTGCGGTGTTCGCGCACCTGCTCGGCGGGTCGGCGGCCGGTCACTTCTCGGTGGCACCGGAGCGTCCGAGCCTGCCGCTGTCGCAGCGCTATGTCGACGGCACCATGACCGTCGAAACCCGCTGGGCCAGTTTGCAAGTGGCCGACTACCTGCCCCACGACGTGACCCCCAACCGCACCGACCTGACCCGCGTCATCACCGGTACCGCCAAGGCCGTCGTGCACTTCGCGCCGCGGCCGGAGTTCGGGCAGGTGCCGGTGCGAATCGAGGCCGTGCACAACGGGCTTCGGGTGAGCGGCACCAATGATCCGATGGTGCTCCGCTCCCCCGGCGTGCAGTGGGAGATCACCTCCGACGGCATCAGCGAGCAGGCGCGCGCCGTGGTCGACCCGGCCGTGGCGCCGATCGTCCTCGAATTGCGCTGCGGTACGGCCGATCTCGCGCCGTCGATGACGCCGGAGTCGCAGCGTCGTCAGCTGGCCGAGCGGTACTGGACCGAGTGGGCGAGCGGCCTGCAGCTGCCGCCGCTCAAGCCCGATCTGATGAAGCGTTCGGCGCTGACCCTGCGCGGGCTCGTACACCGCCCGTCCGGATCGATCCTCGCCGCCGCGACCACCTCGCTGCCCGAGGACATCGGCGGCGTGCGCAACTGGGACTACCGCTACTGCTGGCTGCGCGACGCCTCGCTCACCGCGCAGGCACTGGTGACGCTCGGCTCGCTCACCGAGGCCGAGGAATTCCTGGACTGGGTGCACAAGGTGCTCGCCACCCTGCCCGGCCCGGAGCGGCTGCACCCGCTGTACACGATCTACGGCGAAACACTGCCGCCCGAGGCCGTCATCGACCTGCTGCCCGGATACGCCGGTTCGCGGCCGGTGCGCGTGGGCAACGCGGCCAATATGCAGGTGCAGCTCGATGTGTTCGGCCCGATCGTCGACCTCATCACCACCCTGGCGCAGGAACGGGAACGCCAGGGCGCCACCGACGCGGCCGAGGCACTGCCCGACGCCGACTGGGAACTGGTGCACGCCATGGTCTCCGCGGTGCAGCGGCGCTGGACCGAACCCGACCACGGCATCTGGGAGATCCGCGGCAACCCGCGGCACCACGTGTACTCGAAGGTGATGGGCTGGCTCACCGTCGACCGCGCGCTCACCCTCGCTCAGCGTTTCGATCGCGCCATCGATCCCGAATGGGTGACCCTGCGCGACACGATCGCCGAGGAGGTGAAGGCCAAGGGCTGGAACGAGGAGGTGCAGTCCTACACCGCTGCCTACGACGGCACCGATCTGGACGCGGCCACCCTGCACATCGGCCTCAGCGGCCTGATCGACCCCGCCGACCCGCGTTTCGCGGCGACGGTCGTGGCCACCGAGGCCGAATTGCGCAGCGGCGCGACGGTTTACCGCTACCACCACGACGACGGGCTGCCCGGCGGTGAAGGCGGTTTCCACCTGTGCGCCGCCTGGCTGGTCGAGGCGTACCTGCTGATCGGCCGCCGTTCCGACGCCGAGGCGTTGTTCACGCAGCTCGTCGCCGCGGCCGGCCCGACCGGTCTGCTCAGCGAGGAGTACGACCCCGTCGCCGAGCGCTCCCTCGGCAATCACCCGCAGGCCTACAGCCACCTCGGCCTGCTGCGCTGCGCCCAGTTGCTGAGCCAGCAGTCGCGCCTGCCGGTCTCGTCGGGCCAGATGTAAGCGCGGGAAGTTCCGGCACGCGGCCGGCGTTCTCCATGCGGGGAACGCCGGCCGTTGTCGGTAGGCGGCCTGGTTCACGGGCCAGCATCGTTCCTGCTAATCTAAAACGGTAACGATTTCCATTATGATCTGACGCACAACCATGTGTAGTCGGGTCGTGGTTTGCCCCAGGAGTCCCGCGTGAACAGTCGAATCGCCCGTGCGTGTGCCGGTCTCACGGCGGGAGTGGCGGTCGCCGCCGTCCTGACGGCCTGCGGCGGTGGCTCCGAGGAATCCGGCACCCCATCGATCGTGGCATCCACCGATGTGTGGGGCTCGGTCGCCGGCGCGGTCGCCGGACCGGACGCCCAGGTCAGCGCCATCATCACCGATCCGGCCGCCGACCCGCATTCGTTCGAGACCTCGGCGAGCGATACCGCGAAGGTCAGCGATGCCGAGCTGGTGGTGTTCAACGGCGGCCACTACGACGAGTTCATCGAGCAAGCCATCTCCGGTAAGGACAAGCGGACCGTCGAGGCGTTCGAGGAGCGCACCGACAAGAGCGACGAGAACGAGCACGTCTGGTACGACGTCACCACCGTCGCCGCCGTCGCCGACCGCATCGCCGCCGAACTCGGCGAGATCGACGCGCCGCACAAGGACGCCTACACCGAGCGTGCCGTCGCCTTCAAGAACCAGCTGATGGGCATCAGCACCATCACCGGCGCCATCGCGGCGCAGACGCCGAACGCGGCCGTCGCCCAGTCCGAGCCGCTGGCGCACTACCTGCTGCTGGCCGCCAAGGCACAGGACAAGACTCCGCACGAGTTCCAGGAAGCGATCGAGCAGGAGACCGACCCGTCCCCGGCCGCCGTCGCCGCCACCCGCGACCTCATCACCGGCAAGCAGGTCAAGGCCCTGATCTACAACACCCAGACCCAGGACAAGGTCACCCAGGACCTGCGCGCGGCCGCGCAGGCTGCCGGTGTGACGGTGGTCGAGGTGACCGAGACGCTGCCCGAGGGCGTCGACTACGTGCAGTGGCAGACGGCCAATGCCAAGGCGCTGGCCGCGGCTCTGCGCTGACGCTCGAACCCGATCGAGGACCTCATGACCGACGCAACCGCACTGTCGGCGCCCGGCACGACCGGCGCGTCTGCCGCAGGCGTGGCAGACGCGCAAGCGGATCCGGCGATCCGGTTGCGCTCGGCCACGATGTCGTTCGGCGAACGCACTCTGTGGAGCGACCTCGATCTCGAGGTTTCGCCCGGTGAGTTCATCGCGGTGCTCGGCCCGAACGGTTCCGGTAAGACCTCGCTGTTACGAGTCCTGCTCGGCACGCTCGGGCTCACCGCGGGCAGCGCGGAGATCGCCGGGCGGCGAGCCGGGGTGGGCAATCCCGGTATCGGGTACATCCCGCAGCAGAAGACGATCGATGCCGGGGTGCTGTTGCGCGGCGTGGATCTGGTCGGGCTCGGCGTGGACGGACACCGCTGGGGGCTCGGGTGGCGCAAACGCCGGGAGCGGGTCGAGCAGGTCGAGGCCGCCATCGCCGCGGTCGGCGCGCAGAAGTTCGCGCATGCCCCGCTCGAATCGCTGTCGGGTGGCGAACAGCAGCGGTTGCGGGTGGCCCAGGCGCTCGTCGGTGATCCCTCGGTACTGCTGTGCGACGAACCCCTGCTCAGCCTCGACCTGGCCAACCAGCGCCTCGTGGCCGAACTGATCGACAAGCGCCGCCGCGAACACGACACCGCCGTGCTGTTCGTGACCCATGAGCTCAATCCGATCCTGCCGCTGGTCGACCGGGTGCTGTACCTGGTCGACGGCGAGTTCCGGATCGGCACACCCGACGAGGTGATGACCTCGCAGACCCTCTCGGAGCTCTACGGGACCGAGGTGGAGGTACTGCGGGTGCGCGGGCGGCTCGTGGTCGTCGGCACCGGTGACGATATGGACGCCCTGGCCTGATGGACAAGCTCACCAAAGTTCTCCAGTCGATGTTCGACATCGGCACCACCGCGAACCTGCTCGGCTACGACTTCGTGCAGCAGGCGCTGCTCGCCGCCGCCCTGCTCGGCCTGCTCGCCGGGCTGATCGGGCCGCTCATCGTGGCCAGGCAGATGTCGTTCGCGGTGCACGGGACGAGTGAACTGTCGCTCACCGGTGCGGCGGCGGCGCTGCTCGTCGGCGTCGGTGTCGGGTTCGGTGCCATCGCCGGTTCGGTGGTCGCGGCCGTGTTGTTCGGCTGGTTGGGTTCGCGTGCGCGCGAACGTGATTCGGTGATCGCGGTGGTGCTCTCGTTCGGACTCGGTCTGTCGGTGCTGTTCCTGTGGCTGTCCCCCGACCGCGCCGGATCGAAGTTCTCGCTGCTCACCGGGCAGGTCGCCAGTGTCGGCTACGACGGGCTCGCCCTGCTGCTCACCTGCACCGCCGCCGTGCTGGCCGTGCTCGCCGTGGTGTACCGGCCACTGCTGTTCGCCAGCGCCGACCCCGAGGTCGCGGTGGCGCGCGGGGTGCCGGTGCGTGCGCTGTCGGTGGTGTTCGCGGTGCTGCTGGGCATCACCGCCGCGTTCGGCGTGCAGATCGTCGGCGCGCTGCTGGTACTCGCCCTGCTCATCACCCCGGCCGCCGCGGCCGCACAGGTGACGTCGAGCCCCCTGCGCGCCACCGTCCTCTCGGTGATCTTCGCCGAGGTCGCCGCCGTCGGCGGGCTGCTGCTGTCGCTGGCACCCGGCGTGCCGGTGTCGACCTTCGTCACCGGCATCTCGTTCACCATCTACCTGGTGTGCCGCGTCGTCGGACACCGGCAGCGCAAGCTCGCGCCCGTGCGCTGAAACCGCCACGGGCCGCGCGCGGCAGCGCGATGATTCATCCATGATCGATTTCTCGGTGCCGGAGGATCTGGCCGCCCTGCGCGATCGGGTGCGCGCGTTCGTCGTCGACCGGATCGTGCCGTTCGAACGCGATCCGCGGCTCACCGCGCACGGGCCGACCGACGGGTTGCGAGCCGAATTGGTCGAGCTGGCACGGGCCGAGAAGCTGCTCACCGTGCAGGCGCCCGTCGAGTACGGCGGGCTCGGGCTCAGCCACGTGGAGCAGGCGCTGGTGTACGAGGCGGCCGGGTGGTCGACGCTGGGGCCGGTCGCGATGAACTGTGCGGCGCCCGACGAGGGCAACATGTACCTGCTCGGCAAGATCGCCGACCTCGAACAGATCGACCAGCATCTGATGCCGATGATCCGCGGGGAACGGCGCTCGGTGTTCGCCATGACCGAACCGGGCGGGGCCGGCTCGGACCCCGGGCAACTCAGCACGCGGGCCGTGTTCGACGGCGAGAACTTCGTGATCGACGGGCAGAAGTGGCTCATCACAGGTGCCGACGGCGCCGCGACCTGGATCATCATGGCCGACCTGGCCGAGAACCCGCACCTGCCCGCCGGGCAGACACTGTTCCTCACCGAGGCCGACACGCCGGGCATCGTCATCGAGCGGATCATGAACACGATGGACCGCAACTACGTGGGCGGCCACGCGGTGGTCCGGTTCGAGAATCTGACGCTGCCGCCGAGCGCGGTGCTCGGCCGCACCGGCCAAGCCCTGCGCTACGCCCAGTTGCGCCTGGCCCCCGCCCGGCTCACCCACTGCATGCGCTGGCTCGGCGCCGCCGAACGCGCGCAGAGCATCGCGCTCGAGCACGCGCGCACCCGCACCGCCTTCGGCAAACCCATCGGTCAGCACGAGGGCGTGTCGTTCATGTTGGCGGACAACGAGATCGCGCTGCACCAGTGCCGGCTGACCATCTGGCACACCTGTTGGCTGATGGACCAGGGACAGCAGGCCAGGCACGAATCGTCGATGGCCAAGTCTTACGTGTCCGAAGAACTGTTCAAGGTCACCGACCGGTGTGTGCAGGTGCTCGGCGGGATCGGGATCAGCGACGAGACCGTGGTGGAAATGCTGTTCCGCGACATGCGCGCCTTCCGGCTCTACGACGGGCCGACCGAGGTCCACAAATACGCGATCGGCAGACATCTGGTCGGCCGCTAGTACCATTCGATCCCATGAGTTCGGAACTGCTGGTCGATGTCCGCGCGGGCGTCGCGGTGCTCACGCTCAACCGTCCTGCCCAGCGCAACGCCGTCACGGCGACCATGACGGCCGAACTCGGGGCGGCCCTTCGCCGCTGCGACACCGACGACGCCATCCGCGCCGTCGTCATCACCGGCACCCCACCCGCCTTCTGCGCCGGTGCCGACCTGTCGGCCGGTGCGGGCGGGGCGAGCGCGACGCTCGACCCGTCACCGTGGCAGGTGCGCAAACCGGTGATCGCCGCCGTGAACGGGCACGCCGTCGGCATCGGGCTCGCGCTCGCCTTGCAGTGCGATCTGCGCTATTTCGCCGACGACGCCGTGTACGGGCTGAGCCAGGTCCGGCGCGGTGTGCTCGCCGACGGTTACGCGCACTGGACCGTGCCACGCCTGGCCGGGCTCGCCAACGCCGCCGACATCATGCTGACCGGCCGCACCTTCGACGGTGACGAAGCCAAGTCGATGGGGTTGGCCAATGCCAGCCTGCCCGCCGCCGAGGTGCTGCCGACCGCTCTTGCCGTCGCCGAGGACATCGCTGGTGGCTCCGCGCCACTGCCCGTGGCCCTCACCAAGCGGCTCATCTGGGAAAGCCTCGGCATGACCCCCGCCGTGGTCGGGCAGCTCGAATCCGAGCTCAACGCGCACGTGGCCAAGAGCGTCGACGGCGGAGAGGCGATGGCGGCGTTCAAGGAACGTCGTCAGCCGAACTGGTCGGGCAGCGTCAACGACGAGTGGCCCGCCTGGGACGCCCCCGGCGAACGCCCGAGCCTCGACTAGCTCAGAAGTTCCCGTTGCAGGACCCGGCCAGGTACAGCAGCGCGAAACAGATCATCAGAATCGTGCCGATGATCCCGCCGATGTACCCGATCAGCACCTGGTGACGCCCACTGAGCCCACCGTAGGAAGCGTCGATCTCGTTGAGTGCCCGCTTCCCGAGCGTCCACGCGACCGGCCCGAAGATCCCGCAGCAGAACGGGCTGAGCAGCCCGAGCACGAGAATCATGTTCGCCTGCGGGTGCTCGACCGTCGGGCCGATCGGTTGATTAGGGATCGCCACACCCGAATTCTACGGTGTGCGACCACGATTCAGCGTCAGCAAACCACAACTAGGCTGCCGACGTGGCGTACAGCGGCCAAACTCAGCCCAGGCGGCGCTGCCGGGCGATATCGGCCAACACCACACCAGCGGCCACCGAAGCGTTCAACGACTCGACCGGCCCCGCCATCGGGATGCTCAGGATCGAGTCGCAGGTCTCGCGGACCAGGCGCGACAGGCCCTTGCCCTCGGAGCCGACGACCACCACCGTCGGCACACTGCCGTCGAAATCGTCGAGGGTCGTGTCACCGCCCGCGTCGAGGCCGACGATCTGAATGCCCTGCGCAGCCCAGTCCTTCAGCGTGCGGGTCAGGTTGGTCGCCCGGGCAACGGGCAGACGCGCTGCCGCACCCGCACTCGTCCGCCACGCCACCGCGGTGACGGCCGCGCTGCGACGCTGCGGGATCACCACACCCTGACCGCCGAACGCGGCGACCGAGCGGATGACCGCGCCGAGGTTGCGCGGGTCGGTGATGTTGTCGAGGGCGACGAGCAGTGCGGGCTCGGCGGTCGACTTCACCCGGTCCATCAGGTCGTCGGGGTGGGCGTACCGGTACGGCGGCACCTGCAGGGCCACGCCCTGGTGCAATCCGTTGGCGCTCAACCGGTCCAGGTCGGTGCGTGGCACCTCGAGGATGGAGATGCCGAGGTCGGCGGCGCGCTGCACGCTTTCGGTGAGGCGGTCGTCGTTCTCGGTGCCGACCGCCACGTAGAGCGCGGTCGCGGGCACATCGGCGCGCAGGCACTCGAGCACCGGGTTGCGGCCGAGCACCAGCTCGGGACCGTCGTCGGACTTGCGACCGGCGCGCGGCACACCGGACTTGCCGGTCGGACGGCCCTGTGCCGCTTTGGCTTTGGCCGCGGCGGCCGCGCGCTTGGCGGCGGGATGCTTGGTGCGTTCGACCGCGGGCGGGGTCGCGCCGCGCCCTTCGAGGCCGCGACGGCGCCTGCCGCCGGAACCGACGACAGCACCCTTCTTGGTGCCGCCCTTCCTGATCGCTCCGCGTCGCTGTGAATTGCCTGCCATCAGTTCGCCTTTCCGCTAGCTGCGCCCAGCGACCATTCCGGCCCCTGCGGGGTATCGGTGACTTCGATACCCGCCGCGATGAGCCGATCCCGTGCGGCATCGGCTTCTGCCCAGTTCTTGTCGGCCCGCGCGCTCGCCCGGCGATCCAGCTCCGAGCGGACCAGCACGTCGAGCGCGTCGAGCGCCGCCGAATTGTCGGCGGGGGTGTACCAGTGTTCGTCGAACGGGTCGACGCCGAGGATGCCGAGCATCGCCCGCACCTGCCCGGCCAGTTCGGCCGCCGTGTCGAGCGCACCCGATTCCATGGCGCGATTGCCCTCGTGCACCACGTGGTGGATCTCGGCGAGTGCCTTGGGAATCGCCAGATCGTCGTCGAGGGCGGCGGCGAAAGCGTCGGTCCATTTGCCGACCGGCACCGCACCGGCCCGATCGTGCACCCGCCGTACGAAAGCTTCGATGCGCTGATAGGAAGCGACCGCGTCGTCGAGTGCCTTGTCGGAGTATTCGAGCATCGAACGGTAATGCGCGCTGCCAAGATAGAAACGCAATTCCACCGGCCGCACCCGGGTGAGCACATTCGGCACCGAGAGAACATTGCCGAGCGACTTCGACATTTTCTCCCCGCCCATCGTCACCCAGCCGTTGTGCAGCCAGTAACGCGCGAAACCGTCGCCTGCCGCCTTCGACTGGGCGATCTCGTTCTCGTGGTGCGGGAAGATCAAATCCATTCCGCCGCAATGAATATCGAATTCGGGGCCGAGATAGAACTCGGCCATCGCGGAGCATTCCAGGTGCCAGCCGGGGCGACCGGGGCCCCACGGCGAAGGCCAGCTGGGCTCGCCGGGTTTGGCGGCCTTCCACAGGGTGAAATCGCGCGGGTCGCGTTTGCCGCGGGTGGGGGTTTCGCCCTGGTGCACGTCGTCGAGTTTGTGGCCGGAGAGTTCACCGTAATTCGGCCAGCTCACCACATCGAAGTACACATCGCCCTCGGCGGCGTAGGCGTGCCCCCGCTCGATCAGCCGCTCCATCAGGGCGACCATCTGGGTGATGTGCCCGGTGGCGCGCGGTTCGGCCGACGGCGGCAGCACACCGAGGGTTTCGTAGGCGGAATCGAACGCGCGCTCGTGCGTGGCCGCCCATTCCCACCACGGCCTGCCCGCCTCGGCGGCTTTGTTCAGGATCTTGTCGTCGATATCGGTGACATTGCGGATGAACCGCACGTCGTAGTCGTGTGCCAGCAGCCAGCGGCGCAGCACGTCGAAGGCGACGCCGCTGCGCACATGCCCGATATGGGGCTGACCCTGCACGGTGGCACCACACAGATACACCGAGGCACGGCCGGGGACCAGCGGGGTGAATTCCCGCATGGTCCGCGTGTCGGTGTCAAAAAGGCGCAAGGTCACGGCATTCGATCCTAGTCGGTGGGATGAGGGTGGGGTTGACCGGCCGGTTCGTGGCTCGCCGCGATTCCGGGCGGCGACGGTGGGGCGGTCGGGTGGGGTGGCCCGTCAGGGCTGCGAACACTCCAGCAGACAGGTCGCGATGGCGGCGACACCCTCACCGCGCCCGGTCAATCCGAGCCCGTCGGTGGTGGTTCCGGATACCGAAACCGGTGCGTCGAGTAATTCGCCGAGTACTTTTTGCGCTTCGGCGCGGCGCGGGCCGATCTTCGGGCGATTGCCGATGACCTGCACGGCGGCATTGACGACGGAGTAACCGTCGTCGGTGAGGAGTCTGCGGACTTCGGTGAGCATGGCGGCGCCGGTGACTCCGGCCCATTCGGGGCGGCCGACGCCGAAGACGGCGCCCACATCGCCCAGGCCGGCGGCGGAGAGCAGTGCGTCGCACAGGGCGTGCACAGCGACATCACCGTCGGAGTGGCCTGCGCAGCCGTCGGCGTCGGGAAACAGCAGACCGGCCATCCAGCAAGGACGACCGGGTTCGATGGGGTGTACGTCGCTCCCGATGCCGACTCTCATCCCGCGACCTCGGTCCGGACGGCAGCGTCACCGAGCTGCGCGGAGCCGCCGACCGCGAGGACGGCTTCGGCGAGGGTCAGGTCGAGTGGCGTGGTGATCTTGAAGGCCAGTGGGTCGCCTACGACGGTGTGCACGGCGACGCCGAGGCGTTCGACCAGGCCCGCGTCGTCGGTCGCGCCGACGTCGGTGGCGTAGGCGCGGCGCAACAACTCGGCGTCGAAGCCCTGGGGAGTCTGGATGGCGCGCAGGCGGGCGCGGTCGGGAGTGCCGGTGACAATGCCCGCGTCGTCGACCGATTTCACGGTGTCTACGACGGGCAGGGCGGGCACGACGGCCGGGCTGCCTGCCTGTAGTTGGGTGGCGACGCGCGCGATGAGCTCGGGCGGGGTGAGCGCGCGGGCGGCGTCGTGCACTAGGTAGTACCCGGCGTCGGGTGCGGCCGCGATGCCCGCGCGCACCGAATCCGTGCGCTCGGCGCCGCCGACGACGACCTGCACCGGCACAGGGGGCATCGAACCGCCGGTCAGCGAAGTGGTGGACAGCAAGGCGGACGCGGCGTCGACCAGTTCGGCGGGCACGACCACGACCACCCGGTGCACAGCACCGGACGCGATCAGCCCATCGACGGCCAGCCGGACCATAGGTGTACCGCCGACCGGGACGAACGCCTTCGGGGTGGGTTCACCCAGGCGCACGCCACGACCGGCGGCAGGAACCAGTGCTACGACAGGTCGCACACTACGAGGCCGCGGCGAGGACCTCGTCGAGCAGCGATTCGGCCTTGCCGTCGTCGGTGCCCTCGGCGAGCGCGAGCTCACCGACGAGGATCTGACGAGCCTTGGCCAGCATCCGCTTCTCACCGGCGGACAGGCCGCGATCCTGCTCACGACGCCACAGGTCGCGGACGACCTCGGCCACCTTGTTCACATCGCCGGAGGCGAGCTTCTCGAGGTTGGCCTTGTAACGGCGGGACCAGTTGGTCGGCTCCTCCGTGTGTGGCGCGCGTAGCACCTGGAAGACGCGGTCGAGACCTTCCTGGCCGACGACGTCGCGCACGCCGACGTATTCGGCGTTTTCTGCGGGAACGCGAACGGTCAGGTCGCCTTGCGCGACCTTCAGGACCAGATACTCTTTCTGCACACCCTTGATGGTGCGGGTCTCGATTGCTTCGATCAGCGCCGCTCCGTGGTGGGGGTAAACGACGGTGTCTCCGACCTTAAAAATCATGTGTCCCGTGCCCCTTTCGATGTTCACAGTTTAACATGCGACTCGGTAACGGCGCGATCAACTGTGCAGGTCAGGGCCACAACGAGGACATCCCAGGGGTTGACAATCAAGAATTGTTGTGCATTGTGTTGCGCCAGAACAGGTTAACCACCAGCACAACGACCGGTATTCGCACTTCGGCCGTCCGGCA
Organism: Nocardia sp. NPDC050413; assembly: GCF_040655475.1. Classification (NCBI taxonomy): domain Bacteria; kingdom Bacillati; phylum Actinomycetota; class Actinomycetes; order Mycobacteriales; family Nocardiaceae; genus Nocardia; species Nocardia sp. NPDC050413. The sequence continues at coordinate 293,468 of NZ_JBFAJZ010000005.1, forward strand.
TCGACGTGGCAACCACGTCCGGGACACCGAACTGTTACTTCCGAACCCGCGCGTCGCGAGCCCCGACGCCACGCGCGCGAAGCGAACTACTACGCTGCCTAGTTACTACCCTCCGGTCCCCGTGTGGAACGGAGTGAGCCCGGTCGACATGGAGGACAAACCGTGACTGCCCTGAAAGCTGTGACCGCCCCGTCGGCGCGACGTCGCATGGTGACGGTTGCCGCGCTCGCCGCTGCCGCGGGCATCGCCCTGACCGGCTGCAGTGCCGGCCAGCACACCCAGACCTCGTCGCAGGCCGCCGCGATCAACGGCAACCACGCCGATGTCGGCGACATCTCCCTGCGCAACGTGCACATCGTGTACCCCGAGGCGGCGTCGGAGCACCAGAAGGGCGGCAAGGCCGTCCTCGCCCTGTCGATCATCAACGGCAGCGAGACCGTCACCGACGAGCTCACCAGCGTGAGCACCGACCTCGGCCCGATCAAGATCACCGGCCCGGCCGGCGGCAAGTTCGAGCTGCAGCCGCAGGAGACCGTGCTGGTCGGCCCGCCGAGCGTCACCGCCGCGGCCGAGACCGGCGATCACCACGGCACCACCACGGCCGCGCCCACCACCACCGCGGCGCCGACCACGGCGCCGGGTGGCGGTAACTCGAGCGCCAGCGATGCCGCCGCCGAGCAGGCAAGCATCGAGATCACCGGCCTGACGGAGAACATCACCCCTGGCCTGACCTACACGGTCACCTTCAACTTCAAGGATGCGGGCACCGTGCAGGTGGCCGTTCCGGTCGACGCCGCCACGTCCGAGCGTGTCGAGAACGAGAAGTCCGGCCCGGCGCCCGAAGGCGCGGGCGGCGGTCACTGAGACCAGCTGCCGAGAAAAGCCGTCGCGAACTTTCGCGGCGGCTTTTCTTGTTGTCGGACCCGGTCCGTAGGGTGCGCGTGTGGCCAAGACCAAAGCTGTTTTCCGTTGCACCTCGTGTTCGCACGAGGTGTCGAAATGGGTTGGCAAATGTCCTGATTGCGGTGCGTGGGGCACCGTGAACGAGGTGGCGGTCTCGGCCTCCGCGGCGGCGCCCGGGCGCAGGGCCATGCTGCCGAGCACGGCGGCGGCGCCGCTGTCGCAGATCGACGCGAAGGTCACCCAGGCCAGGTCGACGGGGGTGAGCGAACTCGACCGGGTGCTCGGCGGTGGGGTGGTGCCGGGATCGGTGGTGCTGCTGTCGGGTGAACCGGGCGTCGGCAAGTCGACCCTGCTGCTCGAGGTCGCGTTCCGGTGGGCCGCCCAGCGCAACGAGACCGCGCTGTACGTGACGGCGGAGGAGTCGGCGGGTCAGGTGCGCCTGCGTGCCGACCGGACCGGCGCCGTGCACGACCGGGTGTATCTCGCGGCCGAATCGGATCTGTCGATCGTGCTCGGGCACGTGGAGCAGGTGCGTCCGACACTGCTGGTCGTCGACTCGGTGCAGACGATGCTCGCCCCCGAGGTCGACGGCGTGATCGGCGGTGTCACCCAGGTACGCGCGGTGACGGCGGCGCTCACCTCGCTGGCCAAGGCGAGCGGGATCGCGGTGCTGCTGGTCGGGCACGTCACCAAGGACGGCAATGTGGCCGGTCCGCGCACGCTCGAGCACCTGGTGGACGTGGTGCTGCAGTTCGAGGGTGACAAGAACTCCTCGCTGCGCATGGTGCGCGGCATCAAGAACCGCTTCGGCAGCGCCGACGAAGTGGGCTGTTTCGAACTGCACGAGGACGGCATCGCCTGCGTCGACGATCCGTCGGGCTTGTTCCTGCACCACCGCACCGATGCCGTGCCCGGCACAGCGGTGACGGTCGCGATGGATGGCAAACGTCCGCTGGTCGCGGAGGTGCAGGGGCTCACGGTGAAGACCGAGATCCCGCAGCCGCGTCGCGCGGTGAGCGGCCTGGACTACAACCGGGTGGCCATGGTGCTCGCGGTGCTGCAGAGCCGTGGACGGGTGTTCCTCGGCAAGCACGACGTGTACGCGGCGACGGTCGGCGGCATGCGCCTGGTCGAGCCGACCGCCGACCTCGCCATCGCCCTGGCCATCGCCAGCGCCGAGGCCGATATCGCCCTCCCCGCGGGCTGGGTGATCCTCGGTGAGGTCGGCCTGGCGGGCGAGGTCCGCAAGATCACCGGGCTCGGTCGGCGCCTGGCCGAGGCCGAGCGATTGGGCTTCACCACCGCCCTGGTGCCGCCGGGTTCGGAGAAGACCAAGGTCGGTTCGATGCGCATCCACGAGGTCGGCGACCTGCGTTCGGCGCTGCGTTTGGCCGAACTCCGCAAATCCCGGGCACCCCGCGAGCCGGTGGCCGTGGAATAACTCCGGCAAACCGCGCTTTCCGGTCGAATTCGGCATTTCGGCGGTAACAGCCGTTGACACGGCCGCCCGTCCTGCGAATTCTGCAAATCAGCCGTCTTGGACATGTGATTTACAGCGCATCCGCATAATGCCCGGTCGGACGGTATTCAGTCGGCCAGGTTGAACGGTTCGGCCGCGCTGCGGATGGAACCGAGTTGTGCGACAACCATGTACGCGCCCGCCGGGACAGGCAAACGCTCCCCCGCGCATTGCGGCTGAGACGTGGTGCCGAACCAGGTGCCCTTGTACGACAGCTGTTCACCCGCCTTCAGTGTCTTCACCTCCGGCGGCCCGTCCGGGGTGCAGTCGTTGCTCGCCCACAGCCTGCGCTGCCCGTCGAGGGTGTAGACGAGGAACTGCGGGCCCGCGCCGAGATCGCGCGAGCACGCGGCCGTGGAGATGTTGGTGATGACCGTGCCGAAGCCCGGCTGGTCACCCACCCGGTACGTCGGCTGGTTGACCGTCACTTTCAGCGCCAGCGACTGATCACTACACGGCTGGGCTGCGGGCTCGGGTGCGGCGGATGTGGTCGACGACGCCGCCGACGTGCTGGTCACCGAGCTGCTTGCCGCCGCGCTACTGGTCGCACTGCTGCTCTGGGACGTGCTCGTGACCGTCGTCGAGGCCGCGGCCGCGCCCGAACCGGACGAATCACCACCGCGCGCCACCATCGTGACCAGCCAGACCACGATCGCGAGCGCGACGATGACGACGCCGATGGCGAGCGCGCGACGACGCCAGTAGATCTCCGGTGGCAGCGGTCCATTCGGTTCCAGCACGCTTCAAAGGTAAGCGCAGCGCGCGAGGGCGCGCTCGATGACCTCGGCGTGTCGGGCGCGTACCGCCTGATTCAGACCGTCTCGCCGATATTGCCGACCACCCGGCGCAGGTGCGCGCGACCATCCGACAGCTGGTAGGTGACGCTCGCGATGGCGCACTGACCTGTGGCGACGCGCTGGGAGATGATCATCGAGCGTTCCATGAGCAGCTTGCTGGTCTCCACCACGTGCCGGGCCTCGAGGTCGTCGACCGTCGTGAGCCCTTCGCGGCGGCCGAGCAGGATCGAGGGGGTCACCTTCTCGACCACGCTGCGGATGAAGCCGCCGGGGACGGCGCCGCCGTCGAGCGCGTCGATCGTGGCCTTCACCGCGCCGCAGCTGTCGTGGCCGAGGACCACGATCAGCGGCACATTGAGCACCTCGACGCCGTATTCGATCGAGCCGAGCACCGAGGAGTCGACGACGTGGCCCGCGGTACGCACCACGAACATGTCGCCGAGGCCCTGGTCGAAGATCAGTTCGGCGGCTACGCGTGAATCGCCGCAGCCGAAGAGGATGGCGTGCGGTCGCTGTCCGTTCACGAGCTTGGCCCGGTCTGCTGCGCCCTGGCTAGGATGCAGCAGAGTGTCGTTGACGAAGCGCTCGTTACCCTCGCGCAGCGACTTCCAGGCACTTATCGGATTAGAACCAGGCATACCGACCATTGTGCACACGCTATCGGTTACCAGCGAGTCTGCGCTGTTACGCCTCGGCAAAGTCGGCCTGGCAGAGATGGAACGGAAACAGTGAGTATCGACGCCGAGGTCCTGCTGGATTGGTTCACCGAGCGGGCGCGTGACCTGCCGTGGCGGCGGCCGGAGGCGACCGCCTGGCACATCCTGATGAGCGAGATCATGCTGCAGCAGACACCCGTGGTCCGGGTGGAGCCGATCTGGCGGGAGTGGGTGGCGCGCTGGCCGGTGCCCTCGGCGATGGCGGCGTCGTCACAGGCGGAGGTACTGCGGGCGTGGGGCAAGCTCGGTTATCCGCGCCGGGCACTGCGGTTGCACGAGTGCGCGCGGGTGCTGGCCGCCGAGCACGGCGACGTGGTTCCGGCCGATGTCGACGTCCTGCTGAGCCTGCCCGGTATCGGCGCCTACACCGCGCGCGCGGTGGCGTGTTTCGCGTACGGGCAGCGAGTTCCGGTGGTGGACACCAACGTTCGCCGCGTGGTGGCGCGAGCGGTGCACGGCCGTGAACCCGGTAACCCGTCCTCGCGCGATCTCGCCGAAACCGAGGCGCTGCTGCCCACCTCGGTGCCGCGGGCCGCGAAGTTCTCCGCGGCGCTGATGGAACTGGGTGCGCTGGTCTGCACGGCCCGCAATCCCGACTGCGGCAACTGCCCGCTGCCGCGCTGCGCCTGGGTCGACGCGGGCAGGCCGGCCGCCGAGGTGGTGCGCAAGGTGCAGAAGTACGAGGGCACCGATCGACAGGCGCGGGGCAGGCTGCTCGACGTGTTGCGTGATGCGTCGGGGCCGGTCGAGCGGGTGCGGCTGGACATGGCCTGGACGCGTGACCCGGGTCAGCGCGCCCGCGCCCTGGATTCCCTGCTGGTCGACGGACTCGTCGAGCAGACCGAGGACGGCCTGTTCGCCCTGGCCGGCGAGGGAGCCTGATCTCCGGACCCGCGGCGGAAACCGTTCGGGCGGCCACGACCCAAGCACTCAGACCCGCACCAGAAACCGTTCGACGTGCGCGCGGTATTCCTCGGGCCGCTCATCGTGAATCAGGTGCCCGGCCCCGGGGACTCGCACGTACTCCGCGTCCGGATGCACCTCGGCCATCGTCCGCATCTGCCCTGCCGGGGTGATGGTGTGCTCGCCCTCGATGAGCAAGGCGGGCACGCGCAGCGATTTCCATTCGTCCCAGAAGTCGCGCGTTCCCCATTCCTCGGAGATCGCGCGGAAGGTGTCGACCTCGCCGTGGAGCCGGTAGCCGCCCGATTCGGTGAACGCCCGTAGGAAGTACCGCCCGGCCACCGGCCCGAAATAGTCGAGCACGGCCTGCTCGTCGGGGAAGGGTTGCGGCCAGGAGTGGATGAGTTCGGCCCAGTGCGCGGCGGTGCGGCCGGTGAAGTCCGGGGCGATGTCCTCGACGACGATCGCGCGGACCCGGTCGGGGTGGGTCGCCGCGAACACCCACCCGTGCAGCGCACCCATCGAGTGCCCGATCACGATCATCGGTTCGGTGATCGCCGCCGTGTGCGCGGCGAGGTCCGCGACGAACGCCTCGGTGGTGAGCTCGGCGGGCGGAAAACGGCCGTGACCTGCGGCATCGAAAGTGTATACATGCCCGAACTCGCGCAACCACGGCACCTGATCCGACCAGGTACGCGCACTTCCCATCAGCCCGTGCAACAGCAGAATCGGCACCCCGACCCCGCCTTCGTCGTACAACACCCAGCTGATTGTGCCAGCTCGCGCATCGGTTTCCGCCCACCTCGAGCTGGACTGACCGGAGGGTGCGACGAAGGAGTGCCCGGCCCGCGGCACCGGCCGCCATAGACTGAGCTCATGGCTGTTGTGAAGATCAATGCGATCGAGATTCCCGAAGGCGCGGGCCCGGAGCTGGAGAAGCGGTTCGCCGCGCGTGCCCACGCGGTGGAGAACTCCCCCGGGTTCCTCGGCTTCCAGTTGCTGCGCCCGGTGGCCGGTGACAACCGGTACTTCGTGGTGACGCAGTGGGATTCGGAGGAGTCGTTCGCCGCGTGGCGCGACGGCCCGGCCCGCGCGGCGCACGCCGGTCACGGTGCCGACGGCGAGCGGCCCAAGCCGGTGTCGACCGGTGCGTCGCTGCTCGAGTTCGAGGTCGTGCTGGACGTGCCCGCGAAGGCTTGATCCGGGCGTTTCCCCTGGATGTATTGACGCGCGCTGGCAGCGGCTGTCACAGTTCGAGGGAAATTACGCGAGGGTGCGCGGTAATCCGGTGAGATTCCGGAGCGGTCGCGCCACTGTATTCCGTGCCGGGTTCCGGTGCGGACAGCCAGACATCGGCACCCTCGCCTATCGCTTCGATCGCGGGACGCGCATCCCGGAGGAGGACCCGAATGGCTATCGCACATTCACCCAGCCGGTCTACCGGCCTCGACACCCTGGCAACCGTGCTGGTCACGGCCGGTGTCGTTCTTCTTGCACTGCTCACGCTGTACCTGGTCGGTTTCGATCAGGGGGCCGTCTCGCGTAGCGGGATGTTCCTGCACGAGCTGATGCACGACGGACGTCACCTGCTCGGTGTCCCGTGCCACTGACCGGATCCTTCAAAACCCTGCTGTTACGTGGTCTGCTGGCCGGTCTGATCGCCGGTCTGCTGGCCGCGACAGTGGGCTATTTCATCGGCGAACCCCATATCGAGGCGGCGATCGCCATCGAGGAAGCCGGGTCCGGTGGGCATTCGCACGGGGCGGTCGAGGACCAGGCGCACGACGAAGAACCGCTGGTCAGCCGGTCGGGGCAGCAGGCGGGTCAGTTCCTCGCGCTCGCCCTGGCCGGGATGGCCTTCGGGGCGATCTTCGCCGCGGTGGTGAACGTGGCTCGCCGTTTCACCACGTTGAGCGGGCCCCGATTGTCGCTGACCGCAGCATGTTTGGCGTGGGTGGCGATCGTCGCGGTGCCGTTCTTCAAGTACCCGGCCAATCCACCGGCGGTCGGCGACCCGGAAACCATCGATCAGCGCACCTGGCTGTGGGTGGCCGTCGTCGTGCTCGGCCTGCTCGCGGTCGCGGCGGCCGTCGCGGCCTATCGCGCGCTGGCCGGGCAGCTCGACTCGTTCCGGCTCATCGCCGCGGTAGCCGCGTTCGTGCTGGTCACCACGGTCGGTTACGTGCTGCTGCCGGGCGTGAACGAGGTGTCCGACGATTTCCCGGCGACGCTGCTGTGGCAGTTCCAGGTGGCGTCGCTGGCCGAAACCGCCACCCTGTGGGCGGCTTTGGGACTGGCGTTCGCCGCGCTCACCGAATGGTCCAGCGCGCGTAGCACTCCGGTAGCACGCGAGGTCGCTACCTCGGGGTGATTCTCGTGAGTACCGCGAGAGGGCAGTGTCGGCACCATGACCGACACTGCCTTCTCTGTTTCCGTCGCCCGTCCGGGCGCGGTGCGCGTGGCCTTCGCCGGGCTGGTCACCGCACTGGCCGCCGGGGTCGCCGAGGGACTGCTGCGTGCCGTGCGCGGCGGGACCGAATTCGGCGCCACCGCAACGGGTCTGCTCCCCCGACTGGCCATCTACCTGGTGGTGCTCGGGGTCGCGATGCACATGGCCAACGGCAGCCGGGTGTCGCGGGCCCTGCTCACCGTCGGTATCGGGATGATCGGGTTGGTCTCGCTCATCATCGAACCGCTTGCGGTGCTGCTGTCCACCGACGACTTCGGCGCCCTGTTCGGTGGGCTCGCGCCCGATTCGGCTGTCCTCGTCGCCTGCCGGGCGGTGCACATCCTCGCGGTGGTGCTCGCGATTCCGGCGATGTACACCCCGGCGGCGCACCGCTGGTTCACCCAGCGGTGAGTGTTCAGATGAGTGCGGCGTCCAGTTCCACCTCGGCGACACCGGCCAGCGCCTTGCTCACCGGGCAGCCGTTCTTGGCCGCGGTCGCCGCGGTGTAGAAGCCCTCGGCGTCGATCCCCGAGGCGACGGCGCGCACGGTCAGCTTGATCTTGCTGATCCGGAAACCGCCCGCCGGGTCGGGGCCGAGGGTCACATCGGCGGTGACGTCGAGGCTCTCCGTGGTGCCGCCCACGTTGGCGAGCTCGGCGGAAAGCGCCATCGAGTAGCACGACGAATGCGCGGCCGCGATCAGCTCTTCGGGGCTGGTGCCGTCGGCGGTGTCGGACGTGCGCCGGGGCCAGGACACGTCGAACTTGCCGAGACCGGAGCTGACCAGCTCGACCTGTCCGGAGCCGTCCTGCAGCCCGCCTGCCCAGAGTGTGCGTGCGCTACGAATCGCCATCACGTTCCTTTCGCCTCAGTCGAGAAATGTGTGTGCGATACCGAACCTACGTGAGCTCAGACCGGGATACTCGTCACTTCGTCGAGGCGTTCCAGCTTCTCCGGCCACACCTGCTGATGCAGGTCACGGATGGCGGCGGTGGGGAAACCGGAGTGCCGCAGCCGCAACCTGATGCCGCGTGGTTGTTTCAGGAATTCGGCGGCGACCACGGTCTCCACCCCTTCGGTCGCGGCGGTGACCCAGGTGAACTCGATCCGGCGGTTCGTTTCGAGCGTGAGGATGCGGCCGTAGTGCGGGTTGCGTTTCTCGGCCGAGCCGGTGTCGAAATAGAGGGGCTCGTTCACGGCGGGTCGCATCAGCACCGATCCGGGGACGGCCAGCCACAGGTCGAGGCCTTGGGTCCAAGCCGCGTACAGCAGGCTCGGCTGGGCCTTCATGACTCGCTCGACGGTGAGCTCGTGGGGCCGAGTGGACAGGTCCGGGGGGCGAACTGGCTGGTCCATCAGCCGACCCTACCGGTCAAGTGCCCACCGAGCCCGCATCGGGTGTGCCACAGCGTCACTCGGGGTTGGTGACGCGCGCGAGCACGATGCCACCGAGAATCAGCGTCAGGGCGAAGACCCGGCCCGCGCTGAGCGGGTCCTTGTGCACGAGCACGCCGAGACCGATCGCCCCGAGTGCGCCGATCCCGGTGAACACCGCGTACGCCGTGCCGACCGGAAGGGTCTGCATGGCGCGCGAGAGCAGGTAGACCGCCAGCGAGCCGAGCGCGATGCACAGCAGGGTCGGGCCGAGTTTGGTGAAGTTCTCGGTGGGTTTGATGGTCTGCGACCAGGCGATTTCGACCAGGCCGGCCACGCCGAGCAGGATCCAGTTCATCGCGTGTAATCCTTTGCGAGCAGGCGCACTTCGGCGATGGCCGCGTCGAGTGAGGCCTCGTGCTCGGGACGCAGGTGGGCGAGGTTGGGGTCCGAGACAGCATTGGCCAGTTCGGCATTGACGAAAACGGTGTCGGTGACGGCGTAATGACCCGCGAAGAAGTCGCGCAGGTAGCGCTCCTGATAGTCGAACGCCGCCTTCGGCGCGCCGGGCGAGTAGGCGCCGCCGCGTGCGGAGACGACGACGAAGCGCCTGTGCCCCAGCGACATACGCGGGAAGGTCACCTGATCCAGCCAGGCCTTGAGCGTGGCGGGGACCGAGTAGTTGTACATCGGGGTGCCGATGAGGATCACGTCGGCGGCCAGCAATTGCGCGAGCAGGGGTTCGACGGTGCGCCACGCGGCGGGGGTGACGGCGAGATCAGGCAGGCGATCGAGGTCGGTGCTGCCCGCCGCGAGGACGGCGTCGCACAGCTCGGTCCAGCCCTCGTCGATGAACGGTGCGGGGTCGGTGGCGAGGTCTCGGTAGGTGTAGTCGCCCTCGGGGGCTGCCGCACGCCAGGCCCGCACGAATTCCGCGCCGAGCCTGCGGCTGAGGGAATTGGTCCTGGCGCTGGCGTCGAGGTGCAACAGGTGGGTCATGGTCGAACCTTTCGATAACCGGACGTGATGTCCGCTTGTCTCCAACGTTAGAACATAAGTGGACAGCCTGTCCACATTTACGTTTCTCGGTTAGAGTCGACCCCATGGAGCCTCGATCCGACCTGCTCACCGGCACGGCACCACCACCCGAACGCACCGACGCCGCACGCAACCGCGCCAAAGTGCTCGCCGCGGCGGCCGACCTCTTCGCCACCCGCGACCCGCGCACCGTCACCATGGACGACATCGCCAAGGCCGCGGGCGTCGGCCGGGGCACCCTCTACCGCCGCTACCCCGACCGCAACGCCATCGCGGTCGCCCTGCTCGACGAACACGAACGCGCCATCCAGGAACAGCTCCTCCGCGGCGAACCCCCACTCGGCCCCGGCGCTCCCCCCGCCGATCGGCTCGCCGCCTTCTACGCGGCGATGATCGAATTGCTCAGCGCCCATGCCCATCTGGTGCTCGGCGCCGAGACCGGCGGAGCCCGCTTCGCCACCGGCGCCTACGGGTTCTGGTCACTGCATGTCCGGGCCCTGCTCGTCGAAGCCGGTATCCCCCACCCTGATTCGCTGATCGATACCGTCCTGGCCCCTGTGGCGGCCGAGGTCTACCTTCAGCAGCGCGAACGCGGCCTGTCCCCGGAGCAGATCACCGCAGGTCTGTCGGTCCTCGCTCACCGGCTGCTCGGGGCCGGGTAGGCACGATGTGTCGGTGGCTACGGCTACCGTCGCGCGGGTGAGGACACTTCCTACCGACGCCGAAGTCGACCGGTTCTGGGCCATGATCGAATCGGCCTGGGGCGCCTGCGGCGAGCCACGAACCGAAGAGCGACTCGACGAGTTCCTCGCCGAATTGCGGGTGCTCAGTGCTGGTCTCACCAGCGACGAGCTCACCGCGCTGGACCGCGTGGTCGAGCGCGCGCTCTACGACATCGACCGTGCCGATATCCACGCGGTGGTCGGCGGCTCCGACGACGGGTTCCTTTATCGCCGCGGCTTCATCGTCGCGCTGGGTCGCGAGTACTACCGCGCGGCTGTGGCCGATCCGGGGGCCGTGCGATCCCACGGCGAATGTGGGCAGATGGGCTATTTCTTCGCCCATCTGCACAGCGACCGGTTCGGGACCTTCCCCGACCGGAATTCGGGGATCTCCAGGGAGACGGCGTCGAATCCGGCCGGGTGGTCGTGAATCGGGGTCAGGTGAGGTCGCGGCGGGCGGTTAGCCAGATGGTTCCCGTCGCGAAGATCGTCACATAGACCGCGAGGACGACGAGGGACTCGCCGCGGGTCAGGATGTCGAGGACACCGGGCGTGGCCGGGCCGTCCACCGTGCGCATCGCCCCGGCCAGCGAACCTGCGGCGGTGCCGGGGAGGAGGTCGGTGACCGCTTCGATGGGGCCGAATATTCCCGCGACTCCGCGCAGCAGGTTCTCGACGACGAGAACCCAGATCAGGCCGAGCCCGACAGCGAGAGCGGGGCCACGGGCGACGGCGCCGATGAACGCACCTGCTGCGGTCCACATGCTCAGAATGGCTGTGCCGGTGAGGATTCCGAGAAGAGATCGGTCGAGCGCGGGCAGCGTGATCGGCTGACCTTCCGTCACCGCGATGAGCGACGCGACACCGAGGTCGACGACGAACGCGGCACACACCAGGACGACCACCGTCACCAGCAGGCCGAGCAGCAGCCCACCGACCGCGTTCGCCCGGCCCGGCCCCTGGGTGAACACTGTCTTCCACGTCCCCCAGCCGTACCCGCTGCCAACCGCCAGCGCACCGAGAACAAGCATCAGCGCACCGCCGAACATGGCCATACCCTGCGTGAATACTTCGGGCACGGCGACCGGCATGAGTTGGCCGAGCAGCACGTCGCGCGGCAAGCCGTCGGACATGGAACCGCTCTCTCCGGAGCGGTAGGCCAGGTAGTTGAACAGGTAGGCGAAGGTCAGATTCAGCAGGATCCATGTGCCGAGCACGATCCAGAAGGCGGGCCAGCGCCGAAGACGCAGACCCTCCGCCCTGATACTCGCCATGAGATCTCTTGTCGTGCTGGTCATTTCGCTACCTCCGTCAGCTCGAAGAAGACTTCTTCCAGGGATTTCTCGTCGACGCGCAGCTCGAGCAGGTCCGCACCCGCCTGCACGACAGCTCGCGCCACAGCAGGCGCCATCGCGGTCGTGGTCTCTATCCGGATGCCCTCGGCGCTCGCACGCACGGGCGCGTCGGACAGCGCGCGGACCGCCTCGACGGCAACGTCCACCGGTTCGGCGCGGACGAGCAGCGATGCGGTGCCGCGCAATTCGGCGACCGTCGATTCGGCGAGCAGACGTCCACCGGAGATCACCCCGACCCGGTGGCAGATCTCCTGCACCTCGGCGAGCTGATGACTCGACAGCAGCACGGTGTGGCCGTCTGCCGCGAGATCGACGATGAGCGAACGCATTTCGGCCAGACCGGCCGGGTCGAGACCGTTGGTCGGTTCGTCGAGGACGAGCAGATCGGGATCGCCGAGCAGGGCCGCGCCGACGCCGAGGCGCTGCTTCATGCCGAGGGAGTAGGTGCGGAAGCGGTCGTCGGCGCGGGTGGTGAGGTCGACGCGGGCCAGCGCCTGGGTGACCTCGCGGTCGCCGAGTCCGCGATAACGAGCGAGAACGCGCAGGTTGTCGCGACCCGACAGGTACGGGTAGAAGCCCGGGCCCTCGATCAGCACCCCGACCCGGCGCAGCACCTCCGGGTCGCCGGGGGCGCTGCCGTGGACCGTCGCGGTGCCCGCGCTCGGCCGGATGAGCCCGACCAACATGCGCAGGGTCGTCGTCTTGCCCGCGCCGTTGGGGCCGAGGAAACCGTAGATCTCCCCGGTCTTGACCCGCATACTCACCGCGTCGACCGCGAGGTGTTCGCCATAGCGTTTGGTCAGCCCGGTGGTGACCACGATGGATTCGTTCATGCGAAAGACGATCCGCGCCGAAGGGGTGTCCGCACATCCGTCGCGCGGCTCGATCGGGCCTACGTCGCGCGATGTACGCGGGGCCGCGGGAAAAATACGTGCGTAGGCCGACGCTTCTGCCCGGGTGACGCAATAGGGTTGCGTGGGTGGGAGCGAAGTGGGAGCGTGACGCGGCCGTCCGGGACTGGGGGCTGGCGGTGGTGGTCGCGATAGTGCAGCTGGCAGGCAGTTCCGGGGCGAACGCGCAGCAGACCGGGGTGCGTTCGCTCGATGCGTTCGCGTACCTGTTGCTGCTGGCCGGGCCGATCGCGCTCGGCTTCCGGCGGTTGCTCCCCGAGCCGGTGCTGGTGGTGGCCTTGCTCGCCGCCGTGTCCTATGTGCTGCGCGACTACGGGTACGGGCCGATCTTCCTTTCTCTCATCATCGCGTTCCTCACGGCTGCCGTACACGGATCGCGCTGGCGCACTTACCCGTTGGTCGTTGTCGGCTACCTGACGATGGTGTGGCCGCTGCCCGTCCTGCTCGGCCGCGATGTCGACGCCTGGCAGGTTTTCGGTCTGCTGGCCTGGCTGGGTGTGCTGGTCGGGATCGCCGAGGGGATCCGTCAGCGGCGCACGGTGGTGCTCGCGCGCCGGGAGCGGGCCGAGGCGGCGCAACGCGACGAACAGGCACAGCAGGCGCGGGCCGCGTCCGAGGAACGGCTCGCCATCGCCCGCGAGTTGCACGACGTACTGGCACACAGCCTTTCGCTGATCAATGTGCAGTCCTCGGTGGCGCTGGAACTGTTCGACCGCAAACCACAGCAGGCCGCCGCCGCGCTGGCCACGATCAAGACCACCTCCAAAGAAGCACTGACCGAGGTGCACACACTGCTGCACGCGATCCGCAGCGGCGCACCCGTCGCCCCCGAATACCCGGAAACCCCTGCGGCCGAGCCGGTTCCGGCGCCCGCACCGCGCGCTCCGGCACCGACGCTCGACGACCTCGACACCCTGTTGCAACGCACCAGGGCGACCGGTCTGCCCGTCGACACCAAGGTCATCGGCACCCCCAAGAAGCTGCCGAGTGTCATCGACGTGGCCGCCGCCAGGATCATCCAGGAATCGCTGACCAATGTGGTGCGCCACGCGCCGGGGTCGACTGCGATGATCACCCTGCGCTACACCGCCGAAACGATCGACATCACCGTCGACAACACCCGCCCCACTGAGGCCGCGGTGCGCAGCGGGATCGGCGGAAACGGGATCATCGGCATGCGGGAACGGGCGCATGCGCTCGGTGGTGCGCTCACCGCCGGACCTCGGCCCTCCGGTGGGTTCCGGGTGGCGGCCCGGTTGCCCGCGCGACCGGCGGGTGCCGAGTTGGTCGCGAACGGGGACAAGGCATCAGGGGCACAGGGATGAGTGCGCCCGATCCACGGCCGGTTCGGTTGCTCGTAGCCGACGATCAGGCCCTCGTGCGCGGTGGATTCGTCGCGTTGCTCGATGCCCAGGACGACATCGAGGTGGTCGGCGAGGCCGAGAACGGCGAACAAGCCGTGCGGATGACGCGCGCCCTGACTCCCGACGTGGTGCTGATGGACATCCGCATGCCCGTCCTCGACGGGCTGGCCGCCACCCGCATAATCGCCGACGACGCGCAGCTCGCCGACGTGCGCGTCGTCGTGCTCACCACCTTCGAAATCGACGAATACGTCTTCGAGGCGATCCGCGCCGGTGCCGCGGGTTTCCTGGTGAAACACACCGAACCCGCCGACCTGCTCCGCGCCGTCCGGGTCGTCGCGGCGGGCGACGCCCTCCTTTCCCCCAGCGTCACCCGCCGGCTGCTCACCGAATTCGCCACCCACGCCAAACAACCACCCCCACCCGCCTTCGCCGACCTCACCGACCGCGAACGCGAGGTCCTCACCCTGGTAGCGGAGGGCCTCACCAACGCCGAAATCGCCGCCCGCCTCTACCTCAGCCCCGCCACCGCCCGCACCCACGTGAGCCGCATCCTCACCAAACTAGCCGCCCGCGACCGCACCCAACTCGTAGTCCTCGCCTACGAATCCGGCCTCGTCCGCCCGGGCTGGCAGTAGCCGGAGCGCCTTCGGATCAGCTGTCCGTACCCGCTCGGCGGCGTTCGTCCTCGGAGAAGCGGGCGCGGCGGGCCATTCCGGCGGGGGCGGCCTGGGCTCGGGCCGAGTAGGCCGAGAGGGCGTCAAAGGCGCCGCGGACGCCGCCTGCGACGGGGGCATAGGTGATGGAGGAGCCGGGGTCGAAACCGAGGTCGGCGCCTACTTCGACGGCGTCCATGTTGGCGCCGAGGAAGACGAAGGTCCAGTTGTAGACGTCCTGCTGCTGGGTGATGAGGGATTTGACCGCGGCATGGGTCCATTCGCGGCTGGAGTTCTCGTGGCCGTCGGTGAGGACGACTACGATCACCGTGCCGGGTCGCTCGTGCTCCGGGCGGGCCGCGAGCTCCTCGCCGACGCTGGTGACGAGTTTGCCGACGGCGTCGTACAGCGCGGTCCCGCCACGCGGCAGCAGATTCGGCGCGGGCACCTGATCCAGCGGCACATTCGAATAGACCACCTCGTAGGTGGTGTCGAACTGCGCCAAGGTCACCTCGATCCGCTTCGGCACCTCCCGCTGCTGCTCGAAATACGCGGCCAACCCACCTTCGGTATCGGCCTTGATCGTCTGCATCGAACCGGAACGGTCGAGCAGAACAGCGATGAGCGTGCGATCGGAATCAGTCATGTGCGTGAACACCCCCGTGTCGTATGGACTGGCCCAACCCACGGTACGCCGCGAATTCACCTCCCGGAGACCATGAAAAGCGGCTCGAAAGGTATCTCCAAGTTCGCATTCCTACCTTCGCCCTCATGGGCCCAGTTCTCGCATTCCACCGAATTTCCGACGCCGACGCCGCCCGCATCACCGCCGATGCCGAAGCCGCCCTCGACCTGATCGATCAACTCGACCACCCCGGCGAACCGACCGGCGATATCGACAAGGCCTGGGACGGCCTGCGCTATCTGCTCGAGGCCGCGCACATCGGCCTCGACCTCTTCGGCGACCTCGACCCCTGGGCAGGCGACGGCGCGACCAAGATATGGACAGCCGCCGAGATCACCACCGCCGCCCACACCCTCACAGCCACGCCCTACAGCGTCCTCGACCGACATTTCGACCCGGCAGCCATGGACGCCGACGACGTCTACCCCGAAATCTGGGACACCGATTTCTGCCGAGAATTCCTCCGCGAAAACTACGAAGCCCTCCGCACCTTCTTCATCTTCGCCGCCGAACAGAATTCCCAAGCCGTCGCGCTATTCCAATGATGCCTCCGCCGGCTGTCAGTGGATCGCGCTCAGATCTCGCGAGCCCGCGAAAGGAGATGGCAAGACAACTCCAAGCCGTCGTTCGTAACTTCGCAATGGGTTCACTGGGATCACAAGGAGGAGTTGACGTGGGTGCAGTTATGTCGTTCATGCAGGTGAGTACGGCCGAGCTGGAAATGGCGATGCGGCACAAGGACATCGCAGAGGAGTTCCTTGCCGGATATGAGCCCTCCGCCGATGATCCGAGCGGCTACCTCGACAAAGCATGGGGCGGGTTGAACTACCTGCTGGAGGCCGCGGGGACCGGTGTCGACCTGTTCTTCACGCCTACCCCTCTACCGATCGGCGAGTACAACGCCTGGACGGCAGAGGAGGTGGCGCGCACCGCGGAGATACTCTCGAAGACTCCGTTCAGCAAGCTGGCCGAGCACTACAACGGAGTGCACATGGTCGAGGCTCAGGTCTATCCCAACATCTGGGGCGATACCCGCAACGACGGCCTCAGCTATCTCCGGGAGTACTACACCAAGCTGGTCGCCGTGTTTCAGCACGCGGCCGAGCACGACGCCGGGCTCCTGCAGCACTTCAGCTGAACCCTGCAACGAAAAAGCCCACCTTCTGGGTTCAGAAGGTGGGCTTTTCGTTCAGCTGGTTACTCGCCGGAGGCGGCGGTGTCGGGGGCGGTGCCCTCGGCTGCTCCGGTGAGGACGACCTCGGGCTTGTCGTCGCCCGTGGGGGCCTTGGTCAGCTTCGTCTTGCCGGTGAAGGTGAACTTGGCGTCTTCGCCCTGGCCTTCGCCGTCCCAGTTCTCGACGTCGACCGTGATGGTCTGGCCCGCGCCGATCTCGCCGAAGAGGATCTTCTCCGACAGCTGGTCCTCGATCTCGCGCTGGATCGTGCGACGCAGCGGACGGGCACCCAGGACCGGGTCGAAACCGCGCTTGGCGAGCAGGCTCTTGGCCTGGTCGGTCAGCTCGATCGCCATGTCCTTGTTCTTCAGCGCCTTGGCGACACGGTTGATCATCAGGTCCACCATCTGCACGATCTGCTCGCTGGTGAGCTGGTGGAAGACGATCACGTCGTCGATGCGGTTGAGGAACTCGGGGCGGAAGTGCTTCTTCAGCTCGTCGTTGACCTTGAGCTTCATCCGCTCGTAGTTCGAACCCTCGGCGTTGGACTGGGTGAAGCCCAGGCCGACAGCCTTGGAGATGTCGGAGGTACCAAGGTTCGAGGTGAAGATCAGCACGGTGTTCTTGAAGTCGACCGTACGACCCTGACCGTCGGTGAGACGGCCGTCCTCGAGCACCTGCAGGAGGGTGTTGTAGATCTCCTGGTGCGCCTTCTCGATCTCGTCGAACAGCACCACCGAGAACGGCTTGCGCCGCACCTTCTCGGTGAGCTGGCCGCCCTCCTCGTAGCCCACGTACCCGGGAGGGGCACCGAACAGGCGCGAGGCGGTGAAGCGGTCGTGGAACTCGCCCATGTCGATCTGGATGAGCGCGTCGTCGTCGCCGAACAGGAAGTTCGCCAGCGCCTTGGACAGCTCGGTCTTACCGACACCGGACGGACCGGCGAAGATGAACGAACCGGACGGACGCTTCGGATCCTTCAGGCCGGCGCGAGTGCGGCGGATCGCCTTGGAGACGGCCTTGACGGCATCCTCCTGGCCGATGATCCGCTTGTGCAGCTCGTCCTCCATGCGGAGCAGACGGGTGGTCTCCTCCTCGGTGAGCTTGAAGACGGGGATACCGGTCCAGTTGGCCAGCACCTCCGCGATCTGCTCGTCGTCGACCTCGGCCACGACGTCCAGGTCGCCCGAACGCCACTGCTTCTCCCGCTCGGCGCGCTTGGCGACGAGCTGCTTCTCCTTGTCGCGCAGGCGCGCGGCCTTCTCGAAGTCCTGCGCGTCGATCGCGCTTTCCTTCTCGCGACGGGCATCGGCGATCTTGTCGTCGAACTCGCGCAGGTCCGGCGGCGCGGTCATCCGGCGGATGCGCATACGCGCGCCCGCCTCGTCGATGAGGTCGATCGCCTTGTCCGGCAGGAACCGGTCGTTGATGTAGCGATCGGCCAGCGTCGCGGCGGCCACGAGAGCGCCATCGGTGATGGAGACCCGGTGGTGCGCCTCGTAGCGGTCGCGCAGACCCTTGAGGATGTTGATGGTGTGCTCGACGGTCGGCTCGCCCACCTGCACCGGCTGGAAACGGCGTTCCAGGGCGGCGTCCTTCTCGATGTACTTGCGGTACTCGTCGAGGGTGGTTGCACCGATGGTCTGCAGCTCGCCACGGGCCAGCTTCGGCTTCAGGATCGAGGCCGCGTCGATGGCGCCTTCGGCGGCACCCGCGCCGACGAGCGTGTGCAGCTCGTCGATGAACAGGATGATGTCGCCGCGGGTGTTGATCTCCTTGAGCACCTTCTTGAGGCGCTCTTCGAAGTCACCGCGGTAGCGGCTGCCCGCGACAAGGGAACCCAGGTCGAGGGTGTAGAGCTGCTTGTCCTTGAGGGTCTCGGGGACCTCCCCGTTGACGATGGCCTGGGCCAGGCCCTCGACGACGGCGGTCTTACCGACACCGGGCTCGCCGATCAGCACCGGGTTGTTCTTGGTGCGGCGGCTCAGCACCTGCATGACGCGCTCGATTTCCTTCGAGCGGCCGATGACGGGGTCGAGCTTGCCTTCCAGCGCCGCCTGCGTGAGGTTGCGACCGAACTGGTCGAGCACCAGCGAGGTGGACGGCGTACCCGCCTCACCGCGCGAGCCGGTGCCCTCGACGGGCTCCTTGCCCTGGTACCCGGACAGCAGCTGGATGACCTGCTGACGGACCCGGTTCAGGTCGGCGCCCAGCTTGACGAGCACCTGGGCCGCGACGCCCTCACCCTCACGGATGAGGCCGAGCAGGATGTGCTCGGTGCCGATGTAGTTGTGACCGAGCTGCAGCGCCTCGCGCAGACTCAGTTCCAGCACCTTTTTCGCACGCGGGGTGAAGGGGATGTGACCGGACGGCGCCTGCTGGCCCTGCCCGATGATCTCCTCGACCTGGCTGCGCACACCCTCCAGCGAGATGCCAAGGGACTCCAGCGACTTCGCCGCCACGCCCTCGCCCTCGTGGATCAACCCAAGCAGGATGTGCTCGGTGCCGATGTAGTTGTGGTTGAGCATCCGGGCCTCTTCTTGGGCCAGGACAACGACACGCCTCGCGCGGTCGGTGAACCTCTCGAACATCGCTCCCTCACTCTCCTGCTCCGACATTCTGGCAACAGACGCCGCTGTGTGCTCGGTACAACCTTGGGCGCCGGAGGCGACAACTGTCGCCGTCAGCCTGCCATGAAGCCCGGGGGTTGCGGCCCCCGCCATCCACTCTAGTTGGCAGGGGATTCCGCCGTCGCCGCTCCACCCTATTGGGGACCGGTGACAACTTGGTCATTCACTCACAACGCGCACGTCGCGGCATTCGTTTCCGTTCCAGTTTTGCCTACAGCGAAATCCCGCCTCAGCCGGTGAACGGGGGCACGAACTCGCACGGCACGGGCGCCCGCCTGGCCGGATCGAGGGCATTGAGGACGTGACCGGCGGCACGCGGACTGCCCGCGATGGCCATGTGCTCGGACCAGTCCTGCGCGCAACCGTCCTGCACGACGACCGAGGTGGCGTTGGGACCGGGCACCAGGCCGGAGGTGTGCGGCACGACGAGCTCGTCGAGGACCGTGACGATATTGACGTAGGTGACGCGCGGGTCGTACACCCCGTCGGCATTGAGCGCGGTCATGAACGGCGAACCGCTGAACATCTGCGCGCACGCCTGGCACAGCGAGCCGGTGGCGGCGTCGAAGACCGGTCCCGCGCCGAGCGCCCGACTGAAGTGGGCGATATCGCCCGCGCCGAAGGCGTTGGTGCCGAGCCAGGGCGGCGCGATCCCGACCAGCGTGCCGACCTTCTCCCCGCCGCCGAGCCGCTTGAGGTAGTAGTTGCCGACGATATTGCCCTGCGAGTGGGCGACGAGGTCGACCCGTTCGGCACCGGTCCGCGCGAGGACACCGTCGACGAAGGCCGACACCTCCGCCGCGCTCTGCTCGATGGGACGCATCCCGCCGATGGCCGAGACGGGCCAGGGCAGCGCGTACGCGCCGTAGGTGAGGGTGAACACGCAATAGCCCTCGTTGGCCAGCAGCGGGGCGTATACACCCCAGTTCGTCTGCCCTCCACCGCCGGTGCCGTGCAGCAGGACGACCGGATTCGGATGTTCTGGTGTGGGAACACAATTCGGGTCGTTCGCCCCGGGCAGGGCACCGCCCGGATTCGTCAGCTCGGGCGCGATGCCCGCGAAGAAGTTGTAGTCGACCGGGTAGGGGTCGGCGGTCGCACCGCCTGCCCCCACGAGACCCAGCAGCATCGCGACGGCGAGAACGAGCATCGACTTACTTCGCATGGAACCACCCCTGACTAGAACGTGTTCCAGTCATCATGGAACACGTTCCAGCCTTCGCGTGGCACTACGGTGCGATTCAGCGCACGAGCGCGTGCGAAGCGGTCTCGCCCGAGACCGGCGCGGCGTTCGACTTGCCCTGCTGCACACCCGCGACGAACAGCGCACCGCACAACACAAGGAACGCCGCCGTGTGCAGCACCGCCCGCAGGATGTTCCAGCGCACCCACGCCGCCTCGAAATCGGCGCGCACCGAAACGGTGTCCGCCAGCGTCGCCGGGTCGCCCGCCGCGGCCAGGGCGTCGTTGAGCGGCACGTTCTGCCCGGCGGTGACCGCGAACGCGATCACGTTGAGCACCAAGGCGATTCCGATCCAGATCAGCGTGGCGCGGTGGTCACCGCCCAGGTGCAGCGCGGCCGCGAGTGCGGTGAAGCCGACCGTCCCGAGGAAGCCGAACATGAACCACGGGTTGATGATCACCACGTTGATCTTCTGCATGATCTCGATCAGCGTGCGGTCCCCGGTGCGCGCCAGGGCGGGCATCACCGAGATCGCGTAGGCGTAGAAGACGCCGGCGACGAGGCCGGTGCTGAGCATCGCGAGAACCAGCGAGGACAAACGAATGGCCGACATGGGAACCAACTCCTGACTCGAATCCGGAGTCGCGCTCCGGTGACAGGAATAGTCAACCGCGTCCCTACCGCCACCGACATGGTTCAGGCGCTCAGCCACCTGCGTCAGGCGCTCGACCGCCGGCCCCGGACGTCACAACTCGTGATCGGAGATCATTCCGCTCTGCATCGCGAGGGCGGCGAGCCGCGTGCGCTTCTGGTTCTGCGGCAGGTTCTCCACCCCGAACTTCGCGAAGAGGGCACGCAGGTGGGTTTTGATCGCGTCGATCGACAGGAAGAGTTCCTCGGCGATCTGCTGGTTCGACGCGGGCGTCGCGAATCCGGTGCCGTGCTTGTACGGACGGCACAGGGCGATCAGCACCGCGCGCTGGGTTTCGGTCAGCGAACGCATGGTGGGGATGGAACCGGAGGCGGTATGCGTGGCGTCGTCGACGACACCACCGAAATCGAAGAAATGCACCAGCGTGGTGCCGACGCGAATGCGGTCACCCGGGCTCAGCCTGCGCCTGCCGACCAACCGCTCACCGTTGACGAACGTCCCGTTGCGCGACAGCCCGTCGTCGATGATCGTCCAATGCGCACCGAGGTGTTCGACCGCGGCATGCAACCGCGACACCTCGGCATCCCAGCCGAGCACGAGGTCGGCCTGGACATTGCGCCCGATGGTGATCCGCTGCTGCGCGGGGTCCAGCGGCAATTCATGCTGGCGCCCGGTGTTGTCGGTGTACCGAAGAAAGGAGCTCACCGCACATCTCCCGAGACTCGAAACACCTTGCGCACAACCATCAGTCTATCTTTCCAGGCCACATTCCCACCCACCCGAGGAGGGCAGAAGAAGCGGTACCCAACCCCTTCCCGACCTCGAGGAGGGATCGCCGCGAAGCGGCGGTCGGCGGCCGTCCCGACGATCAGGCGCCGTTGCGTAGGCGACGAAGGAGCAAGCAACGGTGCCTGATCGTCGGGACCGCAGGGGCCGCCGACTCGAGCGCGCCAGCGCTCCAATATTTCAGCTCTTGCCGACCTCTTTGTTGTAGGCCTCGGTGATGTCGGCCGAGATACGGCCGCGTGCGGAGACCTTGTGGCCCTTACGACGGGCCCATTCACGAATTGCGGCGCTCTGCTCGCGGTCCATGGAAACGCGGCTCTTGCCCTGCGGCGCCGGCGTACCGGCGGCCTTGGTCCGGCGACGGCCACTCACGCGACGCGCGTTGGCGACCCACTCGTCCAGGCCTTCGCGCAGGCGCGCCGCATTTGCCTCCGACAGATCGATCTCGTACGACACCCCATCGATAGCGAACTCGATGGTTTCGTCCGCGATGGACTCACCGTCGACATCGTCGATCAGGCTAACGGTGACCTTCTTTGCCATGAGATGAACGTCCTCTCGAAATCGTCAAGCCTGCCTCCAGGCCGAATACCCGAGGCAAGAATACCCCGAAATGCGAAATTTCCAACACGAGGCCTTCGCCCCGCGAATTCACAGGTCAGCGACTACTCGGGCGCACAATGGGGAACAGGATCGTTTCCCGGATTCCCAAACCCGTGAGTGCCATCAACAAGCGATCGATTCCCATACCCGTTCCGGTGGTCGGCGGCATGCCGTGTTCCATCGCGGTGAGGAAGTCTTCGTCGAGCACCATCGCCTCGTCATCGCCCGCCGCGCCGAGGCGCGCCTGGTCGACGAACCGTTCGCGCTGGATGACGGGATCGACCAACTCCGAATAGCCCGTGGCCAACTCGAAGCCGCGAACATAGAGATCCCACTTCTCCGTAACGCCGTCCTTGCTGCGATGCTGACGGGTCAGCGGTGATGTCTCCACGGGGAAGTCGCGAACGAAAGTCGGCGCGTAGAGCTTGTCGCCATAGACGTGTTCCCAGAGTTCTTCGACCAGTTTCCCGTGGCCGTAGCCCTTGCCCGACGGAATTTCCAGACCGACCCGTTCGGCGAGTGCCAGCAATTCCTCGACAGTCGTTTCCGGAGTGACCTCCACACCGATCGACTCCGACAGCGACGGATACATCTCGACCGTCGTCCACTCGCCACTCAGATCATATTCAGTACCGTCGGCAAGAGTCACCACGAGGGTGCCGAATGCCTCTTGTGCGACTTCCTGGACCAATTCCCGGATCATCGTCGCCGAGTCGTCGTAGGTGCCGTAGGCCTCGTACGTTTCCAGCATCGCGAACTCGGGCGAATGGGTGGAGTCGGCGCCTTCGTTGCGGAAGTTCCGGTTGATCTCGAAGACCTTCTCCAGGCCGCCGACCACGCAGCGCTTGAGGAACAGTTCCGGGGCGATACGCAGGAACAGGTCCATGTCGAGGGCATTGGAATGGGTGACGAACGGGCGCGCGGCGGCACCACCGTGGATGGTCTGCAGCATCGGGGTCTCGACCTCGAGGAAGCCACGGCGCTCGAGCGCCGTGCGCAACGCGCGGACCACGTTCACGCGGGTACGGGCCATTTCCCTGGCCTCGGGACGCACGATCAGGTCGACGTAACGCTGACGGACGCGCGATTCCTCGTTCATTTCCTTGTGCGCCACCGGCAGCGGGCGAAGCGACTTGGCCGCCATCGACCACGAGTCGGCCATCACGCTCAATTCGCCCGTACGCGAGGAGATGACCTCACCGTGCACGAACACGAAATCGCCGAGGTCGACATCGGACTTCCAGGCGGCGAGCGCGTCGGCGCCCACACCATTGAGGCTGATCATCGCCTGCAGTTTGGTTCCGTCGCCCTCCTGCAGGGTGGCGAAGCACAACTTGCCGGTATTGCGGACGAAAATGACGCGGCCGGCGACACCGACCTGCAGGCCGGTTTGCGTATCGGGTTCGAGATCCGGGTAGGCGGAACGGATTTCGGCCAGCGTGTGCGTGCGCGGCACGACCACCGGATAGGCGTCACCACCGCCGGCGAGCAGCCGTTCACGCTTGTCCCGGCGAATCCGCATCTGCTCGGGGACATCGCTGTCCACGGCGGAACTGACGGCGCGGCCGGTCTCGGCGGAGTTAGGGGTGCTCACATTCGATAACAGTAGCGTGCACCGGAAAGGACCAGTGCGCCGCCCGTTACAACGAAGCCAGCGACTCCACTTCCCGGGCGAAGTGCGGCACCCCGACGCCCACGGTGAGCATGCCCGCCGACTTCAGCGCCTGATAACCGCCGATCAGATCGGTCGCGCGGTGCAATCCGAGTTCCTGAAGCGAGGCCGCGGCCAAACTGGACGTATAGCCCTCCGAGCAGAAAATGATCCACTCCACATCGTGGTCGCGCGCGAGCGACAACCGCGCCGACGACGTGGGATCCAGCCGCCATTCCAGCACATTGCGCTCGATCACCAGCGCGCCCGGCAGAGAGCCCTCCCGAACACGCTGCGCGGCCGGGCGGATGTCGACCAGAATGGCGCCTCGGGCCAGGGCGGCGGGGACGTCGTAGACATACAGCCTGCGCAGCTTGGCGCGCGCGTTGTCGAGCATCTGGTCAATCGACAAACGGCTCATCACAGATCACCTTCGGGCTGGTCGGTGAGGACGGTTTGGGTGCGTCGCAGGGTGCCGTGGCCGGTCACCTCGTAATAGGACATGGCGGTCAGCGGCGGCGAATACGCGTGCACGCTGAGGGTGGGATCGAGCGGGCCCGCCGTCGCGTCGGCGGCGCGGACCACATCGTGAACCCAGCCGATCGGAAACGACGCCTGATCGCCCGCGGCGAGGGTGCGCTCGCGTAACTCGGTTCCATTCCAGCGGAATTCCGACAGTGCGCCGCTGAGCACGGTGAGCGCGCCGAGCGAACCGGCGTGGTCGTGCAATTCGGTGGATTTCCCCGGCGTCCAGCTGATGAGCCAGACATCGACCTCGTCGTCGGCGATCAGGCGGGTGGCCCAGCGCTGTTCGGTCGGCCAGAGCCCGTCGGCGGGCAGCAGATGGTCGTAGCGACCGGCCAGGACATCCTCGGCGCCCTCGTCGGTGAGACGCAGCAGGTCGGCGGGGCGCAGCCGGGTGGGCAGGGCCGAGGCGACCGCGCGGTCGAGCGGCGGGGTCGCGGAGTATTCGTCACCGGCCGACGGCAGGGAAAGAACAGAAGAACGCATGAGCGCATCTCCAAGGAGTGAGAATCGGTCGAGGGAAAACGTCAGCCTCGAACGGTCGAGGCAGGTCAGCCTCGACAACACTCCTGGGTGCTCACACGGAAAGACACGGGAGCGAGCTTAGCAGGCTCCCGTGTGGACGGGCCAATGACCTGAATCACTTCTTGTTGCGCTCGTAGACGTGGCGCAGACCGGTGAGGGTGAGATGCGGTTCGTGCTGGTCGATCGTTTCCGATTCCGGCACGATCAGCGGCGCGCCCGTCCCGGTGGCGACCACGGTGACATCGGTACCGGCGAACGCGTCGAATTCGTCGCGAATGCGATCGATCAATCCGTCGACCAGACCGGCGAAACCGAAAACGGCACCGGATTGAATGCACTCCATCGTGTTCTTAC
This sequence comes from Nocardia sp. NPDC050413, assembly GCF_040655475.1. Lineage (NCBI taxonomy): Bacteria > Bacillati > Actinomycetota > Actinomycetes > Mycobacteriales > Nocardiaceae > Nocardia > Nocardia sp. NPDC050413. The sequence goes on from NZ_JBFAJZ010000005.1 coordinate 318,943, forward strand.
CGAGCACCGAACGCGGCCTGGCCAGTTCGACGCGGCGCAACGCACTGCGTTCGACCAGTGCCTCCGTCGACACCTCGACGCCCGGCGCGATCACGCCACCGAGGAACTCGCCCTTGGCCGAGACCAGGTCGACACACGTGGCGGTGCCGAAGTCGACGACGATCGCCGGGCCGCCGAACCGGCGGAACGCGGCGAGGCAGTTGACGATGCGGTCGGCGCCGACCTCCTTGGGATTGTCGACCAGCAGTGGAATGCCGGTCCGCACACCGGGTTCCACGACCACATTCGGCACGTGCGACCAATAGCGGGCGAGCATGATGCGCAGTTCCCGCAGCACCGGCGGCACCGTCGACAACGCCGAGACACCGACCACCTGGTCGAGATCGGCACCGACAAGACCGCGCACCTGCATCGCGAACTCGTCGGCGGTGAGCAGCGGATTCGTGTGAATACGCCAGTGCCGCACCAGTTTCGAGTGTTCACCGAGACCGGAGAACAGGCCGAGTTCGATGGCGGTGTTGCGGACGTCGATCGTCAGCAGCATGTCCGACCCCCCGCCGCGATCAGGCGATCGAGAGGGAACGCGGCGAGGTGAGCCCGGAACCCTCGGGCGCGTGCGCGGGATCGGCGCCGAGCTCCACGGGCCGGTTGCGGTCGTCGACGAAGACCACCTTCGGCGCGTACTCGCGCAGCTCGGCCTCGTCGAGCTGGCCGTAGGCGATGAGGATGACCAGGTCGCCGGGGTGCACGAGATGTGCCGCGGCGCCGTTGATCCCGATCACACCCGAACCGCGTTCGCCCGCGATCACATAGGTTTCGAGGCGAGCGCCGTTGTCGATGTCGACGATGCACACCTGCTCACCCTCGAGCAGGCCCGCGGCGTCGAGCAGATCCTGGTCGACGGTCACCGAACCCACGTAGTGCAGGTCGGCGTGGGTCACGGTGGCACGGTGGATCTTCGAGGTCATCATGGTGCGCAGCATCGGCTTCGCCTTTCTCAGTGCGCCTGCGGGGCAGGCAGGGAGTTCGCGTCGGGGTGCCCGTCGAGCTGGGCGCCGAGAACAAGGGGTGCGTTGTCGATCAGGCGGGTGCTGCCGACCTTGGCCGCGACGAGCAGGCGGGCGTTGCCCGATTCCGGGGCGGGGCCGAGGAGCGAGTCGCGCAGTTCGAGGTAGTCGACCTCGACACCGTCGGCCGAGTCGAGGACGGCGCGGGCGGCGGCGAGGACACCCTCGGGGCCGAGACCCGCGGCGTGCCTGCCCGCGGCCAGTGCGGCCGACAGGGCGAGCGCCGATTCCCGTTGCGCCGCATCGAGATAGCGGTTGCGCGAGGACAGGGCGAGACCGTCGGGTTCGCGGACCGTCGGGTAGGCGACGATCTTCACGTCGAAGTTCAGGTCGCGGACCATCTGGCGGATCAAGGTGAGCTGCTGGTAGTCCTTCTCCCCGAAATACGCCTCCGAGGCGTGGGTGAGCTGCAGCAGTTTCGCGACGACGGTGAGCATGCCCGCGAAATGCGTCGGCCTGCTGCCACCTTCGAGCTCGGCGCCGAGCGGGCCCGGGTGCACGGTGGTGCGCGGGCCGTCGGGGTACATCTCGTTGGCCGACGGTGCGAACACCAGATCGACGCCCTCGGCCGCGAGCAGTGCGAGGTCGGCGTCGAGGGTGCGCGGGTAGGCGTCGAGATCCTCGCCCGCACCGAACTGCAGCGGGTTGACGAAGATCGACACGATCACGATCTGGTTGGTGAGCCGCGCCTGCCGAACCAGCTGCAGGTGGCCCTCGTGCAGCGCGCCCATGGTCGGCACGAAACCGATGCTGCGACCCGCGCCGCGCAACGCCTTGGCCACCGTGGACAGCACCTCGGGGCTGTGGTGCACGGTGAGCGCGCCGGGCTTGAACGCACCGGTCGCCCGCGCGCCGCCCTGGTGGTGATGCACTTCTCGGGATTCCATCAGTGGCCTTTCTCGGCGAGCAGCTCGAGCAGAGCGGGATTGGTCCTGGCGAGTTCGGCCGTGCGCAACGACATGGCGCGATACGACGCGGCCAGGCGTTCGTCGAACGACTCGACGGCATTCAGGTGTGCGGCGACCGCGTCCACGTCGCCCCGGGCGACCGGGCCGGTGAGCGCGGCCTGACCACGGCGCAGCGCGTTGTCGAGGGCGGCGGAGACCAGCGGGCCGATGAGGCGTTCGGGCAGGCCACCCGGTTGCTCGTCGACCACCGGCTGGCCGAGCAGCCCCGGGCCCGACATCGCTTCGCGCAGCGCCGAAACCGCGTCGACGATGAGCGTGACCAGGTGATTGCTGCCGTGCGCGAGGGCCGCGTGATACAGCGTGCGCTGGTCCTCCTCGATCCGCACCGGCTCGCCGCCCATCTCGATCACCAGCGCCTGGGCGATGGCGTAACCGACCTCGTCGGCGGCGGTGATACCGAAGCAGGCATTGGCGAGACGGGCGATGTCCTCGTCGTGACCGGTGAAGGTCATCGCCGGATGAATCGCCAGGCCCAAGGCGCCCTGCTCGGTGAGCGGGGCGAGCACACCGACACCATTGGCACCGGAGGTGTGCGCGACGATCGTGCCCGGCCGAACCACACCGGCCGAGGCCAGACCACGAACCAACCCGGCCAGCTCGGCATCGGGCACCGCGAGCAGCAACAACTCGCTGCGCTGCGCCACCTGCTCCACCGGCAGGATCTGCGAATCGGGCAGCCGCGTGCGCGCCCGGTGCACGGAGGCATCGGAAATCGCGGCGACACCGAACACCACATGCCCGGCTCGCTCGAGCGCGACACCGAGCGCCGAACCCACCCGTCCCGCCGAGACGATTCCCACCGTCAGCCGTGCGGGCGCTGGATCGACACCTGAGTTCGCGCCATCAGAATCGACACTTCTCGAGGTCAACATTGTCCTCTCGATTGCGTTCCAGTCCCGCTGTGCGGGTACCAGACGTACTGGTCGAGAATAACGGGCCCTACGCCCGCCCCGCCACGCCCCCCGTCGTGATCTAGCACACCCCCCTCTCCGGGAATTCAGGCCGGACTCAGGGGCGGGGTGACGTGCGTCGGCGGCCAGACCATGCGCGCGGTTGCGGTTGCCCGTCCCCGGTGAGTTACCCATGTCCTCACTGCCCCGCCTCCCCGAGAATTCAGGCCAGGCTTATGCGCGGAGAGACTTGCGTCGGCGGCCAGACCATGTGCGCGGTTGCGGTTGCCCGTCCCCGGTGAGTTACCCATGTCCTCACCGAAGTGGGCGGGTGCGTGGCGGATTCAGCGGTGTGGTTCGGGTGGGTGGCCCGCTGGACGGTGATCTTGGTGCGGCTATGTGCGGGTGGACTCCGATTGGAGGTTGGCCATGATGTCGGCTACCGAGAGGCGGGTGCCTTCGGATTCGGCGCGACGGCGGCGGCGAGAGCTGGTGCCGACGGTGGGGGTGGCCGGGGTGGTGTTGGGGGCCGGGCCGGAGTTCGGGGGGGCTTCGAAGCCGGATTCGGTGGTGGCGGACGTGGCGGGCTGTTCGGTCGCGGGCTCGGGAGTGAGGGAGCCGGTGGGTGCCGGAGCAGCCGTCGGGTCGGTGGCGGTGGGTGCCGGGGTCGATGACTGGTCCGTGCCGTTCGACGTGGGGGCCGAGGGTTCGGGGTCGAGGAGGCGGCCCTCGTTGTCGACCTTGCGGGTGTGGGGGGCCGACAGGCGCGGGGGCGGGGTTTTGGTCGACGACGACTTGGCCGGTTCGGGCTCGGGGGCCGACTGCTGGGACTCGGCGTATTCGTCGAGCTGCACGGCGGAGGTCTCGGCGGTGACCGGATCGTCGTAGGGGTCGGCGAAATTGGCCGACACCGGCTGCATGAAAACCGGCTTCAGGGCGCTGGGCGGTTGCTGCCACGGGCCGAACCACGCGGCGGCGGCAGCCTCGTGGCTATCGTCGATCTCGGGCTCCGCCTCGTCGAAGGCGTCGAAATCCGCGTAGGCCGATCCGCCGCTCGGCAGTGCGTCGATGCGGACCGCGTCGGCCTGCAGGGCAGGCTGGTCATCGGGTAGCGCGCCCTCGAACAGCACCTGCAGGTTCTGGCGCAGCAGCGTGAGCTCGGCGCGCAGGGCCGCGATCTCCGAGGCGTCGGCGCCCACTTCGGCGCGCACCCGCGCCTCGACACCCATCTCGTATTCGCGGCGAGCGTTGATCTCCCGCTCGAGCTGCAACTCGTACACCGTCTGCAGATCTCGCACCTTCGCCTTGTCGACGGCCGCGTCCTTGCGGTAACGAGTGGCCGCGAGGGCGCCGATCACGGCCGCCCACAGCGCCGCTACCAGGCCGATCCGGACGAATTGCACATTGTCGCTGAAGACGAGGAAAACACTGGCTGTCAGGCCGAGGAGAAGGAGGGCGCCGATGAAGAGCTTTCCCGCGTCGTCCCGCCGTCGACGGGGCGTGGTGCTACGGGAGGGTGAAACCATGGTGGCCAGGGTAGCCGGAAACAGCTGGTCGGCACACCGACAACGGGGGTGATTCCATTCGCAAGTTGCTAGGTGGTTGCCGGTTCGTCCGGTGGTTCGTCGGGCGCGCGGCAGCAATACTCGAGCCACAAAGCCGCAGCAACCAGGGCGGAACCGGCGAGCAGACCGACCACCGCGCCCGGTGAGTCCGAGGCCGCCGCCGTCACCGTGCCGCTCTGTGGGAAGACCCACAGCAGGAAGCCGAGCCACACGCCCGCCGCCAGCGAACCGACCTGCAACGACGCCTTGGCCAGCGCGGCCGCTCGCGCCACATTGATCGGATGCAGTTCACCCGGTCCGTCACCGATGCGCTGCTCGGCGATCCGGTTCTTGACGACGAACCCGAGCGCCGCCTCGATCCCGGCCACCGGCAGCAACGAGGCGCCGGCGAGCACCGAGATGGACGGGAAGGTCGAATAGGCGAAGCGGGTCGCGGTCCAGGCGATGGCCGCGGCCAGCACGACATTCAGGGCGAGGTCGAGCAGCCGGGTCGGTTTCAGCACGGGCGGGCGCCTTCGCGCAGGACCAGGTCGGTGCGGATCACACCCGCGCGTTCGGCGGGGTCGACGGCGGCGAGCAGGTCGGCGACGGGCACCTGGGCGCCGTCGACGTGCAGACGGGCGTCGGGCTCGACGTCCAGCCACGGAACCAGCACGAACGCCCGATGGTGCGCCTCGGGGTGGGGCAGGATCAGCGTCGGATCGCTGTCGCGCACAACGGCTTCGCCGCCGTCGACGCACTGCACGATGTCGACGTCGAGCGTCCTGGCGCCCCAGCGCACCTCACGCACCCGGCCCGCCGCCTGCTCGAGCCGCTGCCCGAAACGCAGCCAGTCGTAGTCGTCGAACGACGGATCCTCGGCCACCACAACGGCATTCAGGTAGTCGTCCTGCTCCACCCCGCCCCACGGTGCCGTGGTGTACACCGGTGACACCGCGCGGGTGCGCTCCCCCAGCGCGTCGAGCACGCTGCGCAGATTGGCGAGCCGGTCGCCGAGATTGGCGCCGATCGAGAGCACCGCACGGGTCATCGGCGCGGCTCCGGCACCGCGGTGCGGTAGCGGGTGGCCACCACGCGCACATCGGTGAAGGTGTGCGGGATCGGGGCCGACGGCTTGTGCAGCACCGCTTCGACCGCTTCGATCCGCGGGTCGGTCATCACGTCGTCGGCGATCTCGGAGACGACCGTTTCGATGAGATCGCGCGGCGGGCCGGCGACGATGCGCACGGCGCGTTCGGCGAGGGCGCCGTAGTCGACCGTGTCGGCCAGATCGTCGGAGGCCGCGGCGGCCGCGAAATCGACCCACACGGTGAGGTCGACGACGAACTCCTGACCGTCGCGGCGCTCGAAATCGAACACGCCGTGCCTGCCGAACACGGTGAGTCCGCGCAGTTCTATGCGCGAGGACGCGGGCCGGTCGGCGGGCGGGGGCAGCAGCGGTGAGTTCATCGGGCGGCTCCTCGGGCGGCGGTGGCGCGCTGCCACGCATCGACAACGGTGACGGCGTCCAGCGAAGCGCGCACGTCGTGGACGCGCACGCCCCAGGCGCCGTGGGTCGCGGCGAGCGCCGACACGGTCGCGGTGGCGACCTCACGTCCGTCGGGCGGGCGCGGGCCGGATTCGTCGGCGAGCAGGGCGCCGAGGAAACGTTTGCGGGACGCGCCGATCAGGATGGGCAGGCCGTCGGCGACCAGCTCCGGAAGGGCACCGAGCAGGGCCCAGTTGTGGTCGGCGTTCTTGGCGAAACCCAGGCCCGGATCGAGGATCAGCCGGTCGGCGGCGATGCCCGCGGCCACGGCCAGGTCCACCTGGGTGCGCAGTTCGGCGCGCACCTCGGCGACCACGTCGTCGTAGTGGTCGGCCGGGCCGGTGTGGCGGTAGTCGGCGCCCGCACGCCAGTGCATGAGGATCCACGGCACGCCCGCCTCGGCGACCACACGGACCATGTCCGGGTCGGCCCGCCCGCCGGACACGTCGTTGACGACGGCGGCACCGGCGGCCAGCGCCGCCTCGGCCACCTCGGCGCGCATTGTGTCGACGCTGGTCGGCACACCCGCCGCGACCAACCCGCGGATCACCGGCGCAACCCGCGCGGCCTCCGTGGCCGGGTCGACGCGGTCGGCGCCGGGCCTGGTGGACTCACCACCCACATCCACGATGTCGGCGCCCGCCTCGTACAGGGCGACACCGTGCGCGATCGCGAGTTCGGGATCGAGATAGCGACCGCCGTCGGAGAACGAATCGGCGGTCACGTTCACCACGCCCATGACCACACATGAGCGGCCGCCCCGCGCGGTCACGAGGGGCTGATTCATTTGCGCAGGATCAGGTCCAGCGCCTCGGATCGCGAGGCGGCATTGGTCTGTAAGAGGCCACGCACCGCCGAGGTGGTGGTGCTTGCGCCGGGCTTGCGGATACCGCGCATCGCCATGCACAGATGCTCGGCCTCGATCACCACGATCGCGCCGCGCGGGTCGAGCCTGCGCATCACCGCGTCGGCGACCTGGCTGGTGAGACGTTCCTGCACCTGGGGGCGCTTGGCGTAGAGGTCGACCACGCGGGCCAGCTTCGACAGGCCCGTCACCCGGCCGTGCGGGCCGGGGATGTAGCCGACGTGCGCGACGCCGTGGAACGACACCAGGTGATGCTCACAGGTGGAGAACATGGGGATGTCACGCACGAGCACGAGTTCCTGGTGACCCTCGTCGAAGGTGGTGGCCAGCACCTCGTCGGGCTCGGTGTAGAGGCCGGCGAACATCTCGCGGTAGGCGCGGGCCACCCGGGCCGGGGTATCGACCAGACCGGGGCGATCGGGGTCCTCACCGACCGCGAGCAGCAGTTCACGCACCGCGTTCTCGGCGCGCTGCTGGTCGAACGCGCGGCCTGTCGCGAGCGCCGTCAGCTGGGCCGGGCTCGTCTCGCCGAGCTCACCGGCCGGGTCGAACCCCGAACCGTTCCCGGCCGGCTCAGCGACTTTCCTATTGGCCGACAACTTCTCCACACCTCCGGGTCAATCCGGTACCGCTACCGGGTCTGTCCGGCTGCGGGCGGTCACCAGAGCCGGAACGTCCCGACTCGGACGGTGACCAGAGCCGAAACGATCCGGCTCGAACATCCCAGCGTAGTTGGCGCGGGGCCGACCGCAGCAGCTCGGCCTGGTGTCCGCGGTCCCGCATCCGCGACACGTGACCTCGCGCGCGGCACACAATGCCTGCTGGGAGCGGCACACATGGCCGGAAAGACCCGACAGTCACCACGCGCGGGACGCGGCGCCGCACCCGTCTCGCTCGCCGCGCGCACGATCGGCGACGCGTGCGCCCGATCGGTGCGCCGCCTGGTGTAGTTCCAGGCGGGCCGACCGGGCGAGCGCGACGGGTGCGGTCAACGACCGTTCGGGCCGTTCCATTCGTTGGTGTCCGGGTCCGCGTCGCGCGCAGGTGGCTGCTGCGGCGGTGCGGTCGGCTGCTCGCCCCACGGCTGGAACTCGCTGCCGTGGCGCGGCTGGTGCTGGGGGGCCTGCTGCTGCGGCGGCTGTGACCAACCACCCTGGCCCTGGGGCTGCTGCTGCTGTTCCTCGTGCGGCGGCCAGCCGGGCGCCGACCAACCGGCCGGGGCGCCGTAGTCCGGACGGGAACCGTGCGTGCCCGTCGGACGCGGGAACGCCTGGGTGGGTGCGTTGGGCAGCGGGTATCCGGCGGCGGGCGGGGCGGGCTGACCGTAGGGCTGCTGGCCCGGGTAGCCGTTGGGCTGCTGCGGCGGGGCGCCGTTGGGCACCGGAACCGGCGCGGGCTGCACCGGCGGCCAGGGCTCACCACGCTCGAGCGCCAGCTCACCCGGGGTCTTCACCGGCGGCTTGTCCGACGGCAGACGCTCACCGAAATCGTTGAACGCGGTGATACGCGGACGCTTCTCGACACCGGCGAGGACCTCCTCGAGGTCCTTGCGGTGCAGGGTTTCGCGTTCCAGCAGGGCCGTGGCCAGCGCGTCGAGCTGCTCGCGGTACTCGCTCAGGATCGACCACGCCTCGGTGTGCGCGGCCTCGATCAGGTTGCGCACCTCCTCGTCGATCTCGCGGGCGACCTCGTGCGAGTAGTCGGCTTGCACGCCCATCGAGCGGCCGAGGAACGGGTCGCCCTGCTCCTGGCCGTAGCGCACCGCGCCGAGGCGGGCGCTCATGCCGTACTCGGTGACCATGCCGCGCGCGATCTTGGTTGCCTGGTCGATATCCGACGACGCACCGGTGGTCGGCTCGTGGAACACCAGTTCCTCGGCCGCGCGGCCACCCATCGCGAAGACCAGTCGCGAGATCATCTCCGAGCGGGTCATCAGGCCCTTGTCGTCCTCGGGCACCGTCATGGCGTGACCGCCGGTGCGGCCGCGCGCCAGGATGGTGACCTTGTAGACCGGCTCGATATCGGGCATCGCCCACGCGGCGAGCGTGTGCCCACCCTCGTGGTAGGCGGTGATCTTCTTCTCGTGCTCGCTGATGATGCGGCTCTTGCGACGCGGACCACCGATCACCCGGTCGACCGACTCCTCGAGCGATTCGCCGGTGATGACCGACCCGTTCTCGCGGGCGGTGAGCAGAGCGGCCTCGTTGATGACGTTGGCCAGATCGGCGCCCGACATACCGACGGTGCGCTTGGCCAGACCCTCGAGGTCGGCGTCCTGCGCGATCGGCTTGCCCGCCGAGTGCACCCGAAGGATGGCGCGACGACCGGCCAGATCGGGGTTGCCGACCGGGATCTGCCGGTCGAAACGACCGGGGCGAAGCAGCGCGGGATCGAGGATGTCGGGGCGGTTGGTCGCCGCGATCAGGATGATGTTGGACCGGTCGCCGAAGCCGTCCATCTCGACCAGCAGCTGGTTGAGGGTCTGCTCACGTTCGTCGTGACCGCCGCCGAGGCCCGCGCCGCGCTGGCGGCCGACCGCGTCGATCTCGTCGACGAAGATGATGCAGGGACTGTTCTGCTTGGCCTGCTCGAACAGGTCGCGCACACGCGAGGCACCGACACCGACGAACATCTCGACGAAGTCCGAACCGGAGATGGTGAAGAACGGCACCCCGGCCTCACCCGCGACCGCGCGCGCGAGCAGCGTCTTACCGGTTCCGGGCGGGCCGTAGAGCAGGACGCCCTTCGGGATCTTCGCGCCGAGCGCCTGGTAGCGGGCCGGATTCTGCAGGAAGTCCTTGATCTCGTACAGCTCTTCGACGGCCTCGTCGGCACCGGCCACGTCCTTGAACGTGGTCTTGGGCATGTCCTTGGACAGCAGCTTGGCCTTGGACTTACCGAAGCCCATCATGCCTCCGCGACCACCGCCCTGCATGCGCGACATCACGAAGATGAACAGGCCGACCAGCAGCACCATCGGCACGATGAACAGCAGCAGCTGCGACAGCCAGCTCTCCTGCTTGACCACCGTGTCGTAGGGCGCGCCCGACTTCTGGACCGCGTCGAGGATCTTGGCGGAGGTCTCACCGCCGCCGGGGTACTTGGCGACGATCTTGGCGTTGTTGTTGGTCGCGTCGTTGCCGTTGTTCAGTTCGACGCGGAGCTGCTGCTCCTTGTCGTCGATCTGGACGTTCTTGACGTTTTCCTTGTTCTCCAGCTGACTGAGCGCCACGGAGGTGTCGACACTCTCCCAGCCGCGCGTGTCATCGCCGAGATAGCTGAACAGCCAGATCATGAGCATGATGCCCGAGATGATCGCCAAGGTGCGAAACACTGTCTTGCGGTTCATAGAGCGTCGGCCGGACGGCCCAGTCCTTTCCGGTTATTTCTCCGGGGTGTGCCTAGCGAAGCTGTCGAGATCGGCGGGATTCGGATGCGGACATGCCACGTTACCGCGTACGGTCTAGTCGATACATCGCGCAGTTCGGCTGCTGGTGCAGCTGCACTGGTAAACGGCCGGGGAACGGGAGAGGTTCCCGAGTACCCCGTCCGGGTTGTTGCAAGTGGCCACAATCATGTCATGCCCGTCTTATCGTGGGCGAGGACACAACTACAGCGCAGGGGGTACGGACATCGTCGAGCTACGAACACCCACAGCGATTCTGCGCCACGGCGAGGGGCGGCTCACCGTCCTCCGGCCGGGTACCGACGGCGAACGGGTCCTCGACGTTCCCATCGCCGACCTGCTCAAAGTCCGGCTGAACCGCCGCGCCGACGACGCGGTGGTGATCGAGATCTACCTGCGTTATCCCACCGCCGTGCTCACCGGTGTGCCCGCCGACCGCACCCCGCTGCCGGTGCTGATCGCCGAACACGACGTGCCGACCGCGCTCGGCATCGTCGACCGGATCAACGACCAGATCATGGCCACCCAGCGCATCGATATCGCCGCGCCCGATCTCACCCCGCCCGCTCCCGAGTGGGGCAAGTCCGGGCCGGTCCGCGCCGATGTGGACCGCGCCGTGCGCCGGATGGCGCCGCGCAAGGACGCCCGCTCGGCGATCAACGCGCTGCACCGGTACGTCACCTCCGACGAATACGTGCTCGAGACCGCGATCGCCATCGCCTCGCCGCCAGCCGGCTCGGGCGCCGGGCTGCTCGCGGCGACGACCGACCGGCTGCTGTTCATCGGCATCGGCGGCGATCGCTATGCCCACGAGCTGCCCGTTCCCGCGATTCTGGGCGCCAGGACCGTCGAGAGCCATGCCGCGCCCGGTGAGATCGACACCAGGCACGGCGGCTCGGGGATGGATGTCAGCGACGGCAATCGCACCCTGCATTTCGCGGGTGTCGATCGGGCCGACATCGAACGCGTGACCTGCGCGGTGAACTTCGCCGTGCGCAGGCAGGCGGCCGACGGCGCGCCCGGGCCCGCCGATCCCGGCGTCACCCAGCTCTACAGCGAATGGGAACTGCTGGTGGAGCGGCATTCACTCGGCATGGTCGACGACACCCAGTTCCAGCGCTACGGCCGCGGGATCCTACGCAGCCTGTAGCTCGGTCAGCTGGGCTCTTCGGTGGGCGCCTCGGTCTTGGGTTCGGACTCGTTGAGTTCGATGCGTCGCCACGGGCTGGTCGGGCGGGTCCACAGCCGCAGCAGTTCCATCCGCCGGTCGACGCCGCCGTTCTTGAGTTCGGCGAGATCCTCGGTGGCCTGCCAGTAGGTCCAGCCCGCTAGATAGGCGTCGCCGAACTGGCGCCAGTTGCGGTAGCGGCGCTGGGCGGGCGGCAACGCACGCATGACGTACTCCCACGCCACGTCGGCCTCGAGATACCCGGCCGTGAACGCCATCCGCGCCACCGCGACCACGCGCGCCAGGTCCCAGGCGTGGATGTCGTTGGGCAGCGGGCGGGCCAGGTGCTCGGTGAAACCGATCTTGATGGCCTGTGCCCAGATGTCGTAGTCGCGGACCAGCGCCTCCGGGTTGTCCATCCCGCGGAACGAACCGACCTGGCGCAGGAAGGCGCGGTGCCGGTCGGCGCGTTCGCCGAAGCGGTCGCGTTCACTGGCATTGACGGACGCCATCACCAGCGGATGCACCAGCGCGTACAGCGGCGCGTGCATGCCCTCGAGGAGCTGTTCCATCGAGGCGCGCGCCTCGTTGCCGTCGGTGATTCCCCACGCGCCGGTGAGCGTGTCGATGGCGAGTTCACGCCGGTCACCGAGGGGGTGTTCGCGTTCGGGACCGAGCAGTATGGCGTCGTGGAAGGCGTCCCACCGGGTCGAATAGAAGGCACCCAGTGCCAGGGCGCGCAGCTCGTCGTCGCTGACGCCCGCCCCCGACCAGTGGTCTTCCTCGCGCTCGTCGAGTTCCGGGTAGGGAAAGGTGGTCAGCGCTGGTACTCCCCGAGCAGGCATGCGGCCGAGTCTAGTGTCTTCTTGTCCTGCAGTGATGTGCCCCACAGGTCTATTGTTCTGTCATGTGTAGAAATATCACCGTCTTGCGTGGTCTGGAGCCTGCCGCCACCGAGCAGGAGATCTACGCTGCCGCCTTGCAATATGTGCGCAAAGTCGGCGGCATCTCCGGGCTGAGCAGCACCACCAAACCCGCGGTCGACAAGGCCGTCGCCGCCATAGCCGCGGCCACGACCACCCTGCTCGCCGAGCTCCCCGACCGCCGCGTGCCGCCGCCGACGGAACCCCCGTTGCGCCGGATCGCGGCACGCGATGCCGAGGTGTCCGAGACCGGCTAGACCCGAGGAAGATTCGCGCGCACCGGGTAACCGGTGCGCCGATAACCCGTGACGTACGGGCGCGACCGTGCCAGGCTGGTTGTGATTCACACAACGCAGTGGGGAGCACAACCGTGACACACATCGACCAGGTGATCGACGTCCGCAACCCGGCAACGGGCGAATCCGTGGGAACGGTGCCCGTCACCGACCCGGACGACGTCGCGGCCGCCGTCCGCGAACTGCGCCTCTACCAGCCCGAATGGGAGGCCATCGGGCCGAACGGGCGCAAGGAGTGGCTGCTGAAGCTGCAGGACTGGTTGATCGACAACACCGAACACCTGGCCGACGTGCTGCAGTCCGAGACCGCCAAACCGCGCGTCGACGCATTGATCGACCCGGCCTTCGCGGTCGATCTGGCCGGCTATTACGCGCGCCGGGCCGCCAAGTTCCTCGGCGACGATCACCCGTCGCCGCACAGCCCGCTGGCCAGGGTCAAGGCCCTCACCGTCACCTATCGGCCGTATCAGGTGGTCGGGGTCATCACGCCGTGGAACTTCCCGCTCGCGATGCCCGCGATCGACGTGTTCCCCGCGCTGGCCGCCGGCGCTGCCGTGATTCTCAAGCCGTCCGAGGTGACACCGCTGTCCGCGGTCGAGCTGGCGCGCGGCTGGGCCGAGATCGGCGCGCCGCCGGTGTTCAAGGTGGTGACCGGCGCGGGCGCGACCGGAGCGGCCGTGGTCGACAACGCCGATTACGTCCAGTTCACCGGCTCCACCGCGACCGGCCGCAAGATCGCGCAGGCCTGCGCCGACCGCATGGTGCCCTACAGCCTCGAGCTCGGCGGCAAGGACCCGGCGATCGTCCTGGCCGACGCCGACCTGGACCGCGCGGCGCACGGCATCGCCTTCGGCGGCATGTTCAACGCCGGTCAGGTGTGTATTTCGGTGGAGCGGGTGTATGTCGAGGCACCGGTCTACGACGAATTCGTCGAGAAGCTGACCGCGGCCGTCGCGGCGCTGCGCCAGGGCGCCGACGACCGTGAGTCCCGCAACGACGTCGGCGCGCTGGCCAACGAGAACCAGCTGCGCATCGTGGAACGTCACGTGAACGAGGCCGTCGCGGCGGGCGCACGGGTGACCACCGGCGGTAAACCGACCGGCGTCGGCACCTTCTTCGAGCCGACAGTGCTTGTGGACGTCGATCATTCGATGTCGTGTGTCGCCGAGGAGACCTTCGGTCCGACCCTTCCGGTGATGAAGGTGGCCGACGAGGACGAGGCGGTGCGGCTCGCCAACGATTCGATCTACGGCCTGTCGGCGTCGGTGTGGACGGGCGACAAGGCGCGTGGCGAACGCGTGGCGCGGCGGCTGAACGCGGGCGCGGTGAACATCAACGACGTGTTCGCCAACCTGTTCAATTTCGCCATGCCGATGGGCGGCTGGGGTCAGTCCGGCGTCGGCGCGCGCTGGGGTGGCGCGGCCGGAATCCGGAAGTACTGTCGTGCCCAGGCGATCACGGCGCCGAAGCTGCCGACCATGTCCAAGGAATTGTTCTGGTTCCCCTACGACATGAACAAACTCGTCGTGGCGGTGGCGGCGATGCGGTTGGCCGGTGCGCGTGGGCTGCGGCGAGTGGATCTGGCCAAGGTGTGGCGCCTCAAGGGTGGCAAGTAGGTTCCGCAAACCTGATTGTGATCAATGTCACCTATTTGTCGGTTCTGCGTGGTCAGCGAGCCTCCGCAAGGCCCCGCGACAGCGCGCGAAGCGCCGATCCCGCTGTGAAAAGCAACGCATTTGCCCTGGTCAAACGCCCAGGTGCCGCAATGAGGCCGCTCACATCGATCGTCGGTGAAATTCGATCGGACTCGGTGGTGCGATGCACCATGCCAGGCCATATGCTGTGAGATACCGACCTGGTGACTGTTTTGACCCGCTTTCGCGAACTTCTCTGCCCGTTTTGGCTAGATTTTCCCGACCGATTCTGATAGCAAGGTGCTATGGACCCGCATTTGCGCGATCTGCGGTATTTCGTCGCCGTCGCTGAGGAACTGCATTTCACCAACGCCGCTCAGCGGCTGCATATCGCCCAGCCGACGCTTTCCCGCCAGATCCGCCAGCTCGAACGCCAGCTCGACGTGGTCCTGTTCGACCGCAATCAGCGCAGCGTCGCCCTCACCGTCGCCGGTAAGGAACTGCTCGAGGGCGCCCGCAAGATCCTCGAGCTGTGGGAGGTGACCAACGTGTCCCTCCAGGAAGCAGGCGAGGTGCTGCGCGTCGGCATCCAGTCCGCGCTGGGTCGCGGCCTGCTCAACGATCTGGAAAGCGCGAGCGGACACCGCCTGGCGCTGCACGCGGCGTCCTGGAACGACCCGTCGAGCGGCCTCGCGGGCCGCCAGGC
Organism: Nocardia sp. NPDC050413; assembly: GCF_040655475.1. Lineage (NCBI taxonomy): Bacteria > Bacillati > Actinomycetota > Actinomycetes > Mycobacteriales > Nocardiaceae > Nocardia > Nocardia sp. NPDC050413. Next base: position 333,959 of record NZ_JBFAJZ010000005.1, read on the forward strand.
CGACCTGGCCCTGGTGTGGTTGCCGCTGCCCGACCCCAACCGCTACCGCTGGCAGGTGCTGCGCACCGAGCCGCGCTGGGTGTTGCTGCCGGAGAACCACGCGCTGGCCGAGCGCGACACCATCGACTTCGCCGATCTGCTCGACGAGCCGTTCGTCGCCCTGCCGACCGAAGCCGGTGCGGTGCGCGATTTCTGGCTCGGCAACGACGCGCGCGGTGGTCGCGCGGCCAAAATCGGCGCCGAAGCCGCCACCCCCGAGGACAAGCTCGAGGCGGTGAGCCTCGGCCTCGGGGTGTGCCTGCTGGCCGAAAACAATGTGCCGATGTACCGCTGGCCCGGTCTCACCGCGCGACCGGTCGCCGGCCTTTCGCCGTGCGAGCTGGCCGTCGCCTGGCGCGCCGACGACACCCGTCCGACGATTCTGGAATTCGCCGGTCGCGCTGTCGACGGTGGTTTCTCCGAGCCCGCGCAGGCACCGCAGCCGATCGCGGTCTAGTTCGTCAGTTCGATTTGGGCGGCCAGGCCGAGCAGGGTCGCCTCGGTGCCGGGTGGGCCTGCCAATTGCGCGGCGAGCGGGGTGTGCGCCTCGGGATGGATGCCCATCGGCAGTGACGCGGCAGGCCAGCCGACCAGATTCCACACGCCGGTGAACGGTGCGTAGCGCACCGAGGACGCGACGTTGGCCGCCCAGCCGCGCCTGCTCCACTGCCGCGCCTTGGGCGGCGGGGCGGCCAGCGTCGGGGTGATCACCACGTCGAAGTTCTCGAAGAAGTCGAGCAGCCTGGCTTCGGCCCGGTCGGCCTGGCTCGGCCGGACCAGGCGCAGGCGGCGGATGAGCCGGCCGAGGGCCAGGTGCCTGCGGGTGCGTGGTTGCAGCCGCTCGGGATCGGCCAGTCGCTCGGCGTCGGCCAATCCCGCTGTGGGCCAGCGCAGCAGCATCGCCAGTGCCGCGTCGCCGTAGGGCAGTTCGACGGGCTCCACGAGGTGCCCGGCCGCTGCCGCGCGCGCACCCGCGGTGCGCGCCGCCGCCGTCCAGTGCCGATCGACCCGGACCAGTCGCGACGGCGGAGCCACGGCCAGTCCGATACGTAGTCGATGCGGCGGCCGTAGGTCGGCCAGATCGCTGCGGTCGGCCAGGACCGAGAGGGCGAGGGCGGCGTCGGAGACGGTGGTCGCGAGGATGCCGTTCTCCGCCATGCCCGACCAGGAGTCGGCGCCGATCCCGGCGGGAACCACGTCGCGACCTGGTTTGATGCCGAAGACACCGCAGGCGGCGGCGGGCACCCGGATCGAGCCGAGCCCGTCGTTGCCGTGCGCGATGGCAACCAGGCCCGCCGCGACGGCCGCGGCCGCGCCGCCGGAGGAACCACCCGGCGTGCGGCCCACATCGCGCGGGTTGCGGGTGACGCGCCCGTCGGCGTCGGTGTTGGCCCACAGGCCGAGCTCGGGCATCGCGGTCAGCCCGACGACGATCGCACCCGCCGCCCGCAGTCTCGCGACCACCGGGTGATCGGCCGGTTCCGCCGCGGCGGACGTGGCGGCCGAACCGGCCGTGGTCGGCTCCCCCGCGACAGCGATGTTCTGCTTCACCGCGACCGGAACCCCGGCCAACGGCAGCTCGTCCAGGTCGGGTCGCGCGGTGAGTTCGAGTGCCTCCGCGCGCGCCTGCTCGGACCGCACGACGGTGAAGGCGTTGATCTTGTGGTTCTCCGACGAGATGCGGGTGAGCGCGTCGGCGACGGCGTCGGCGGGCGTGATCGTGCCCGCTCGCACCCGCGCGGCCAGGGCTGCGGCCGGGCCGCCGATCGGGAAGTCGTCGGCGGGTTGGTGGGAGGAGTTCATCGCCACCTCAGCGTCCGTCACGCCGTCGTCGTCGACGGACTCCCATGCTACCGCTGTGAGGTCATCGTGCATGTGCGGATTCGCCCCCGTCGCATGGTCGTCGAAAATCGGGTGATCAGCTCTCCAGGCGCAAGTTATCATTTCGGGTACGGCTCGGGGCACGATGACGTCGGGTGTGGCGGAAGGAAATTCGTACCGATCCGCGCGAACCTTAGGTCGGCTGATGAGTGATAGCACCGCAAGCGGTGAACAACCCGACGCGAGTACCGGTCGGTATCTGAACGTGCGCGCCGACATGGTCGAGGCATTCGCCGCCGCCTGGGGCACGGTCGACGGCGAACCGCCCGATATCGCCGAATTCCTCCCCGATGCGCGCACGTTGCGCAGGCAGGCGTTGCACGAGTTGATCCGGGTGGATCTGCGTCAGCGGTGGTTGCATCACGCCGCCGAAACCATCGCCCGCAAACGGCTCACCGAGTACTGCGCGGAGTTTCCCGAACTCGAGCCCGAGGCGCTACCCGCCGGGTTGGTCTTCGAGGAGTTCGTGATCCGCAGGCACAGCGGTGAGCGGGTCGACCCGCGCGACTGCCTGCGCGAATACCCGCACCAGGCCCCCAGTCTGCGCGCCCTGCTCAACGCCGACGACCTGGACCAGAGCACCCACCGCGCCGTCGACCCCGACGCGACGGTGAACCAGCCACCCGAGCGGACCCGTAGTACTCAGGTGCCGAACTTCGACCTCACCGCGACAGCGACCGCGGCCGCGACAGCGACCTCGGCCGCCACGGCACCCGATTCGGTGCCCGGTGCGTTCGTCGCGCTCGACCGGATCGAGATCGGTCAGCGGATCGGCGACTTCGAGTTGCTCACGGGACTGGGGACGGGTGCGTTCGCGCGGGTGTTCCTGGCGCGGCAGCGGTCGATGCAGCGGCTGGTCGCGGTGAAGATCTCCGCCGATCGCGGCACGGAACCGCAGACGCTCGCCCAACTCGACCACGACTACATCGTCCGCGTGTTCGATCAGCAGTTGCTCGACGCGGATCCCGAGCCAACGGGCGCGCGCCGGTTGCGGCTGCTGTACATGCAGTTCCTGCCGGGCGGCACGCTGCTCGGCCTGTTGCGCTGGGTTCGCGCGACCGCGCCCGCCGAGCGGAGCGGAAGACTGCTGCTCGAGGCGGTCGACGCGGCGATGGAGGAGAAGGGCGAGATCCGCCCGACCGATTCCAGTGTGCGCGCCGAGATCGCCGCCCTGAGCTGGCCCGAGACCGTCGCCTGGTTGGGGCGCAGGCTGGCCGAGGCGCTCGACTACGCCGCCGCGCACGGTGTGCTGCACCGCGACGTGAAACCGGCGAATGTGCTGCTCACGGCCGAGGGCGTGCCCAAGCTGGCCGATTTCAACATCAGTTTCAGCCGGTCGGTCGAGGGCACGAGTCCGGTCGCCTACTTCGGCGGGTCGCTGTCGTACATGTCGCCGGAGCAGCTGGAGGCCTGTCATCCCGGGCGCGGCCGCAGCGCCGCCGACCTCGATACCCGCGCCGACATCTACTCCCTCGGCGTGGTGCTGTGGGAGCTGCTCACCGGGGCGAAACCGTTCGATGACTCCACCGCCGAAGCCGAGGGCCGAGGCGACGAGACCACCCTCGAGGCCATGCTCGAGCGGCGCAGTTCCGGCGTCGACCCGGCCGCGATGGACCGGGTGCCGCCGAACTGCCCGTCGGCGCTGCGCCGCGTCCTGCTCACCTGTCTGGCGCCCGATCGGGCGGGCCGCTGGGCCGACGGCGCGACGCTGGCCAAACAGTTCGACCTGTGCCTGGACGAACGCGCTCGCGACCTGGTCGACCCGCCGCCGAACAGCTGGCGGATCCGGTTGCGGCGCTGGCCGCTGCTGGTTCTGGTGCTGGCCATCGGCATCCCCAACGCCCTCGCCTCCTGGTACAACATCCAGCACAACCAGACGCTGGTGGTGAGCCGGCTCGGCGAGACGGCGCAGCAGACGTTCATCATCATCACGGCCGGCGTGAACCTGGTGTTCTTCCCCGCGGGCGCGGCGCTGCTGATCTATCTGGCCCGTTTCCTGTTGGGTGTGCCCGGCGGATTACGCAAGGGCAGACGCTACGACCCGGCCACCCTGCGCCGGGCCAGACACGACACCGTGCGCTTCGGCGACCAAGCCGTCGTCGTCGCCTTCTCCCTGTGGGCGCTGGCCGGCGTCACCTTCCCCATCGCGCTGCAACTGGCCACCGGCAATGTGCCCGGGCGGGCGGTGGTGCACTTCCTCGCATCGCTGCTGGTGTGCGGGGCTATCGCGGTGGCGTATCCGTTCTTCCTCGTCACGTTCTACCTGATCCGCTGCCTCTACCCGGTGTTCCTGCGCCACGGCGAGATCAGCGCCGACGACAGCGCCTGGCTGCGCGGGTTGAGCCGCCGCTGCACCTGGTATCTGGCCGTGGCCGCCTCGGTGCCGCTGCTCGCGGTGGCCGGGCTGACCTTCCTGCCGCCCGCCGACATCCCCTCGGTGATCGTCGCGGTCCGGGTGCTGTGCGTGGGCGGCATCATCGCCTTCATCGGCTCGTACCTGCTGTTCCGCGCACTCGAGGCCGACCTGCGGGCACTGGAACGGGTGGTCAGCTGAACCATCACGTCCCCGCGTGCGTATGCCAAACAGTGAGCTCCACCCGCACCGCGGAGGCGACCCGGCCCTCGCCTGTCCACAGCACGACCATGCATCCGGCCGATTGCCGTGCGCTCGACCGGATCGAGGTGGGCACGCGGCTCGGTGATTTCGAATTGCTCACCGAATTGGGCGCGGGCGCGTTCGCGCGGGTGTTCCTGGCCAGGCAGCGGTCGATGCAGCGGCTGGTGGCGGTGAAGGTGTCCGCCGACAGCGGCATCGAACCGCAGACGCTTGCCCAACTCGACCACGACTACATCGTGCGCGTCTTCGACCAGCAGGTCATCGACGGCTCGACCCCGCTTCGCCTGCTGTACATGCAGTTCCTGCCCGGCGGCACCCTGCTCGGCGTACTGCGCTGGGTGCGCGCAACCCCACCCGCCGAACGCACCAGCGCCCTGCTGCTCGACGCCGTCGACGCCGCCATGGAGGAAAAGGGTGAGATCCGCCCGGCCGACTCGGCGGTGCGCGGCGAGATCGCCGCACTGACCTGGCCCGAGACCGTCGCGTGGCTGGGCAGCCGCCTCGCGGCCGCGCTGAGCTACGCCGCCGCACGTGGCGTGCTGCATCGCGATGTGAAGCCTGCCAACGTGCTGCTCAGCGCCGAAGGCGTGCCGAAGCTGGCCGATTTCAACATCAGTTTCAGCCGCTCGGCCACCGAGGTGTCCGCCGCGTCCTACTTCGGTGGCTCGCTGGCATACATGTCACCCGAGCAGCTCGAGGCATGCTATTTCGGGCGCGATCCCGCCGACCTCGACACCCGCGCCGACATCTTCTCCCTCGGGGTGTTGCTGTGGGAACTGCTCACGGGGACAAAGCCTTTCGATGACGTCAACGACGACCCGGCCGCGGCGCTCGACCGCCGTCACGGTGCGGTGGTCGGTGAGCTGCCCGCCGATTGCCCGGCCGCGTTACGCCGGATTCTGCTCACCTGTCTGTCGCCCGAACGCGAGAATCGCTGGTCGGACGCCGACCTCCTGGTCGCGCAGTTCGACCTCTGCCTCGACCCCCACGCCCGCGAACTCGTCGACCCCCCACTACGCAGCTGGCGAAACCGCTTGCAGCCGTATCTTTTTCCCGTACTCGCACTAGCGATCCTCATCCCGAATCTGCTGGCGTCCTACTACAACCGGGGACTCAACATGTCCCTGCTCCACGGACTCGACCCCGCGGTCCAACCCATCCGGCGGACCTACGCGATCACCATGAACGCGGTCTTCTTCACCGCTGGCGCCGCCACCATGATCTATCTGGGCAGACGGCTGCTCACCGTGCCCCGCCGACTGCGCGCGGGCAGACCGTGCGAGCCGGCCGTGCTCGCGCGCACCGGCCGCGATTGCCTGCGCCTGGCCGACTGGGCCGTGGCCGTGGCCTTCGTCCTGTGGATCGCGGGCTCGGCCGGGTTGGCGATCACGTTGAACCTGGTCGACGACCCGCCGATGCGCACCGCGATCCACCTGCTGCTGGTCGCCTGCCTGTGCGCCGCGGTCGCGATGACCTACCCGTTCTTCCTCATCACCCTGTACCTGGTGCGCTGCGTGTATCCCCTGCTCCTACACCACGGCCAAGACCTGCGCGCCGACCACGCGGCGCTGTCGGGCCTGCGCGCCCGCTGCCACCGGTACCTGGTGCTGGCCGCGTCGATTCCGCTGCTCACCATCGCGGGCGCGACATTCCTGCCGGTCGACGACCTGCTCGCGACGCTCACCCCGCTGCGCACGGTGTGCGCGGGCGGGGTGCTCGGCTTCGTCGGGGCGCTGCTGGTGTTCCGGGTGATCGAGACCGATATCCGCGCGCTACTGCGGGTGGGCTCGGCTCAGGAGTAGACGGCGGGGTTCAGGGTGCCGATGTAGGGCAGGTCGCGGTAGCGCTCGGCGTAGTCGAGGCCGTAGCCGACGACGAACTCGTTGGGGATGTCGAAGCCGACGTGGGCCACGTCGACGGGGGTGCGTAAGGCGTCGGGCTTGCGCAGCAGGGTCACCACTTCCAGCGAGGCCGGGTTGCGGGTGGCCAGGTTGCGCTTGAGCCACGACAGGGTCAGGCCCGAGTCGATGATGTCCTCGACGATGAGGACGTTGCGGCCCGCGATGTCCTTGTCCAGGTCCTTCATGATGCGCACGACGCCCGAGGACGAGGTGGACGACCCGTAGGACGACACGGCCATGAATTCGAGCTGGGTGGGGATGGGCAGGGCCCTGGCGAAGTCGGTCACGAAGAAGATCGCGCCCTTGAGGACGCAGATCAGCAGCAGGTCGCCTTCGGGAGAATCCGGCGGGTACCGCTTGGCGACGAGTTCGGCGAGCTCTTCGATCTTTGCCTTGATCTCGTCTTCGGTGATCAGCACCGACGCGATGTCGTCTCCGTACACGGAAGTGGGTATCCCTTCGTGGTGTCGGTCCCGGCTCGACCGATCCATTATGTGGCATCGAAACGCGGCTGGGCGCGCACGGTCAGCGTGCCATGTTCGCGCACCACGACCAACCGGTGGGCCCTGCTCCCGCCCCCGATCGCCACCCCACCTTGACCGCGCCAGTTGCCCACCAGCTCGTCGATCGCCTGTAAGTGGGTGTTCATCAGGCCGCTGACGCCCTGTTCGGTCAGCCAGGCACGAACCGCTCGGCGACGCAGGGCCGCCGGTGCAGTGGTCAGAATCTCGATCGCGAGGGCGGACCGATCGGTGTTGTCGGCGCCACCAGCGGGCCGAGCCGACGACGACCCTTCGGCGGTCGGCGGCCGGGTCTCGCCGAGCACAGCTCGGCGTCGACCGGCAGGCATTCGGGCGGCATTCAGGAGTTCGCGCGCGAGGTCGTCGAGGACAGCACCGTCGGCGCGCAGCTGGTCGGCGGTGCGAGCCAATGCCTGCGCGACGCCGCCGCCGAGCACGTCCTTGAGCAGCGGCAGCACCTCGTTGCGCACCCGCACTCGCGTGTAGGCCGGGTCGTCGTTATGCGGATCCCGCCACGCCTCGATCCCCAGGTCGGCACACACCTGCTCGGTCTGGGCCCGCCGCACCCCGAGCAACGGCCGCCCCCACGGCTCGATCCACGACGCCATCCCCTGAATGGACCGCCCGCCCGACCCGCGCGCCAACCCGAGCAACACCGTTTCGGCCTGATCGTCGAGGGTGTGTCCGAGCAGCACCGGGCGCCCGTCGCGCACCGATTCCAGTGCCGCGTATCGAGCGCTGCGCGCGGCCGCCTCCATCCCCCCCGCACGCCCCACCTCGACCGCGACGATCCTGGCCTGAGCGCACCCGAGCGCCAGCGCCTGGTCGGCCGCCCGCCGGGCAACCTCGGCCGATCCGTCCTGCAGCCGGTGATCCACAACCACCGCGGTCACCGGCCCGGTCTCGACCACGGCAGCCGCGACCAGCGCCAGCGAATCGGCGCCCCCGGACAACGCGACAACGACCGGCCCCTGCCCGCCGTGGGCGAGGACCCACTCCCGCAACGCCCGCCGCACAACGAGCACAGCCGGGGTCTCGGGCAGCTTCGGCGCCGTCATCGACCAGCCCGTGGCTGTACCAACCCGGCGCCACCATCCCGGCGACACGACCCGGTGCCGCTGCCGGTCGCGTAAGTCATACCGGCAGGCTACTCAGCCGCAGGCTGATGCCGGCACCTCGGCCGCCGACGACCGCGAGCTCAGTTGAGCCGTCACCGAACCGACGACTCGCAAGGCGTCATCCGGTCGGCGAGCCTGGGCGGCCATGCGCGAATCCGCCGACACGCGGACCTCTACAGCACCCGGTCGATCCACCGTTGCGGCGAATCGACCTCGTCCAGCCGAGGCAGCGTGTCCGCGTTCGTCCAGATCGTGTTGAACTCCGTGACGCCCACCCGCTCGACCACCGCGTCGACGAACTTCTTGCCCCGCACGTATTGCGCCACCTTGGCGTCCACGCCGAGCAGCGCCCGCAGGATCCGCTGGATCGGGTTGGACGGCTTCTGCCTGCGCCGATCGAACGCGGCGCGGATGTGGGCCACGCTCGGCACCACCGAGGGGCCGACGGCGTCCATCACGTGGTCGGCGTGCCCTTCGAGCAGGGTGCCGAGCATGAGCAGCCGGTCGAGTGCCTCGCGCTGAGGTGGTGCCTGGGCCGCGCGCAGCAGGCCGACGATGCCCTTGGCGTTCGGGTCGTCGGCGAGGTCACCGTTGCGGCGGGCGCGCAGTTCGCCGACGAGCCGGGTGAGCATCTCGCTCATCGGTTCCTCGCCGACCTCGCTCAGGATGTCGACATTGGTGCGCATGTAGTCCGCGAGCCAGGGCGCCGAGGAGAACTGCACCCGGTGGGTCACCTCGTGCAGGCACACCCACAGCCGGAAATCGCTGGAGTCCACCCCGAGGGCACGTTCGACGCCGAGAATATTGGGCGCGACCAGCAGCAAGGTGCCGTCCGCACCGGTGAACGGGTCGTATTGGCCGAGGATCGCGGTGGACAGGAACGCCAGCATGGTCCCGGCCTGCACGCCCGCCGGTTTCCCCGCGAACGGGCCTTTGCCCGCGCCGGTGCCGGTGAGCACCGACATCGAGTCGGCGGCCGCCGCGATCCAGCCGGGCCGGTCGACGATCCGCGCCTCGGGTACCGGCCGGTCGTCGAGCAGCCCGCTCACCTCGCGCACCGGCATCTCGGCGAGGATCGAGGCCGAGGCCAGTTCGGCGACGACCTGTTCGGCGGTCTCGCGCGAGGTGCGTGGTCCCGGTGGCGCGAGCAGCGCCCCGGTCCTCGCGGCCAGTCGCCAGTCGACGACCGCACTGAATCCGGGATTCTTGCGCCCGGTCTTGTCCTCGCTCATCGCCACCCGCTCTCAGGAACATCCACAGTTGCGCAGGGCACCCGCCACCGCGTCGAGCGCGGGTCTGCTGACCTCCGGCAGCCGGTCGTTGGACATGAGCGCGAAGGTCAGTACCCGCCCGTCCCGGTCGAGCACATAACCGACCAACGCGCTTGCCACGCTCAGAGTTCCGGTCTTGGCCCGCACCCAGCCCGCGCCTTCCCGGTTCTGGGTGACGAAGCGAGGCGCGAGCGTCCCGGTTCCGCCCGCGACGGGCAGGTCGTCGAGCAGCGGTGCCAGCGCCGCTGCTCGCGGATCGTTCTCGGGCCTGGCCTGGGTACCGGCGGGCACGACGGCGGCGTCGCCGGTCGGCTTGGCTGCGGTGGCGACGATGGTGTCGAGCAGTCGCGGCGGCACCCGGTCGTCGACGGACAGGCCGCTGTTGTCGGCCAGGTGCAGGCCGTTCACGTCGAAGCCCGCGGTGGTGAGCGCGGCGGCGGTGGCGGCGGTGGCGCCGGCGAAGGACGCCTCGCGTCCGGTGGCGACGGCGAGTTCGCGGCCGATGGTCTCGGCGAGCACGTTGTCGGAATGGATCATCATGTCGTGCAAGCGGATTCGCAGCGGGGCCGACTCGACCTTCGCGATCTCGGCACCGGTGCTCGCGGCCTGACCGACGCGCACGGCGGCCGGGTCGATGCCGAGTTCGGCGGCCAGGGCGCGACCCGCGTCGAGTGCGGGGGTCGAGGTGCGCGGGGAGTAGTCGGCCGACGGGTCGAACCGCCCACCGTCGAGCATCACCGGTTCGATGGGGGTGATCGAGCCCTCGGGGATGTCGATCGGGTCCCAGCCGGCCGCCATGGTCGGACCGGTGTAGGCGGAGGTGTCGACGACGATCGCGCTCGCCTGCCTGCCCGCCGCCTTGATCTGCGCGGCGAGGTCGGCGATGCGTGGACCGTCGGTGTAGTAGCCGCCGTCGGCGCGGGTGGTGAGCGTCGGATCACCGCCGCCGACGAGCACCAGTTCCCCCGGTGCTCCGGCGACGACCCGGGTGGCGACCCGCTGATCGTCGGGCAGGGTGAGCAGCGCGGCCGCGACCAGCATGATCTTGGCCGTCGACGACGGGATCATCGCCTTGGTCGGCTCCTGGCTCCAGAGCACGGTTCCGCTGGTCGGATCGGTGACCTGGCCCGCGAACGCGCCGAGATCGGGGCTGCTGGTCACCTGCGCGAGCGCGGCGGCGATCCCGGCGACCGTCGGCGCGGGTGCGTCCGACCTGGCCGGGGCGATGGCGGTGGTCGGGGTGGCGGCCGACGGCGCGGCGGCGACGGTGAGTCCGCCGTGCCGGAATTCCGGCGTCCACGGCCGGGCGATCGCCGCGAATCCGCCGCCGATCAGCAGCAGGGCGGCGACCACCGCCGACAGCCAGATCCACCCCGACCGGCGACGTCGCGGCTCCTGCCATCCGGGATTCTGTTCGCTTGGACCGATCACGACCGTCGTTTCTCCTCTAGCCCGCCCGACGCCCGGCCGCGCTGAGCCGCCTGCCGCACCGGTGTTCTGGCACACCACACTATCCTCGTTGCGCAACGGTTCCCCAGAACGATCTGGCGATTCGGCACACAAGCACTCGAACGAGCAAGGAGATGGCGTGGAGTTCGACGTCACCATCGAGATTCCCAAGGGTTCTCGGAACAAGTACGAGGTCGATCACGAGAGCGGCCGGGTGAAGCTCGACCGGTACCTGTACACCTCCATGGCCTACCCGGCCGACTACGGCTTCATCGAGAACACCCTCGGCGAGGACGGCGATCCGCTGGACGCGCTGGTGCTGCTGCCGGAATCGGTGTTCCCCGGTGTCATCGTCGAGGCCCGCCCGGTGGCCGTGTACCGGATGACCGACGAGGCCGGTGGCGACGACAAGATCCTGTGCGTGCCCGCAGGCGACCCGCGCTGGGACTACATCCAGGACATCACCGACGTCCCGGAGTTCGAGCTGGCCGCGATCAAGCACTTCTTCGAGCGCTACAAGGACCTCGAGCCCAACAAGTTCGTGGAGGGTTCGGAGTGGCTGGATCGCGCCGAGGCCGTCAAGATCATCGATGAGGCCTTCGCCCGGCTGAAGGAATCCGGCCACTGAGCCGATAGACGACGAAAAACGGGAAGTCCGAAGGGGATTGGACTTCCCGTTTTTCTGTTCCTGGTGGATCAGTACCAGATGTAGAGGTCCCAGCCCTCCCAGGTCTCGACGCACTGCCAGTAGTAGCCGCCGGTGTAGGACGACTCGCCGTCGGCGCGGCACTGGTAGAGCTCGTAGTAGGTGCCGTAGTAGGTGCCCTCCGGCGCGGCCGCGGCGGCGGTGCCCGCGGTGACCGTCGACACCCCGGCGACGGTAGCCAGGGCCAGCAGTGCGGCGGCGATGGTGGTCTTGATGCGCATGTCGTTCTCCTGATGTTCGTTGCGACATCAGGAACGTTATGGCCGTTCGACCGCCGAAACAGCCACCCCTAGGTGGCCTTTCGGGCCCACCTAGGTCGCTTCACCTTTCCCACCCTTCGTCGACTGCGCGGCGATGTCGGTCATGGCGCCGATGCCGTCGGCGGCTTTCGCGTCGCCGGCCGACTGCAGGCCACCCGACATCCGCAGCGGCACTTCCTTCCAGAACAGCACGAGCAGCAGCGCCAGCAGCGCGACACCGGTGGCGAACAGGAACACCGTCGACATGGAGTCGGCGAAGCCCACCTGGAACGGTTCGGCCAGCTGCGGGTCGAGTTGCTGGATGATCGAGCTGTCCTGCAACACCTTTCCGGCCGCCGAGGTGTCCTGGGCCAGCAGACCCTGCGACAGTGCGGCATCGGCCGGGTTGCTGCTGCGCGCGCCCTCCACCACGGCCTGCTGGTAGGCCGGGTCGGTCGCCGCCTGCCGCAGTTCTTCGGTGATGTTCGGGGTGAGCAGCGTGAACAGGACCGACAGGAACACCGCGGCGCCGAGGGTGCCACCGATCTGCCGGAAGAACGTGGCCGCGGCGGTGGACACACCCATGTCCTTGGGCGGCAACGCGTTCTGCAGGGCGAGGGTGAGCGGCTGCATCAGGTTGCCGAGGCCGAAACCGGCGACGGCCATGTAGATCATCGCCAGCCACAGCGGGCTGTGCGCGTCGAGCAGGTGCAGCAGGAACAGGCCGAGGGTGAGCGTGGCCGCGCCGATCAGCGGGAAGGCGCGGTAGCTCCCGGTCTTGGAGATCAACCTGCCCGAGAGGATGGAACCGAGCATCAGACCGAGCACCATCGGCAGCATCTGCAGACCCGCCTCGGTCGGCCCCGCACCGCGCACCACCTGCAGGTATTGCGGCAGCAACAGCATCCCACCGAACATCGCCGCACCGACGACGAACGAGATGACCACACCGAGGGTGAAGGTGACATTGTCGAAGATGCGCAGCGGGATCAGCGCCGCGTCACCCATGTACTTCTCGATCGCGACGAACCCGATCAGCCCGAGCGCGCCGATCACGTAACAGATCACCGAACCGGTACTGCCCCAGCCCCACTCGCGCCCCTGCTCGGCCACGATCAGCAGCGGGACGAGCCCCACCGCGAGCACGAGCGCGCCCGCGAAGTCGATGCGGTGGGTGGCGTGCGGCTTGCGCGGCAGGTGCAGCACCCGCGTCACGACGACCAGCGCGAGCAGGCCGAGCGGCACGTTCACCAGGAACACCCAGCGCCAGCCGGTGATGCCGAGAATGCTGTCCTGCCCGGCCAGCAGACCGCCGAGCACCGGCCCGAGCACACTCGAAATGCCGAACACGGCAAGGAAATAGCCCTGGTAGCGGGCGCGTTCACGCGGTCCGATGATGTCGCCCATGATGGCCAGCGCCAGCGACATCAGGCCACCCGCGCCGAGCCCTTGGAAGGCGCGGAACGCGGCGAGCTGATACATCGACTGCGCCAGCGTGCACAGCAGCGAACCGATGATGAACAGCCCGATCGCGGTGAGGAAGAACGGCTTTCGGCCGAACATGTCCGAGAGCTTGCCGTAGAGCGGGGTGCTGATCGTCGCGGTGATGAGGTAGGCCGTTGTCGCCCAAGCCTGCAGCGAGTAGCCGTGCAGGTCGTCGGCGATGGTGCGGATGGAGGTCGACACGATCGTCTGATCGAGCGAAGCCAGCAGCATGCCGAGCATCAACCCGGACAGGATGGTCAGAATCTGACGGTGGGTGAAACCGGCGGGTGATTCCTCCACTGCCACGGTCGTCGTCACGAGTCGTTCTCCGATGGGTTGAGCGTGAGGAGCAGGGGCCGGGCCCGGTCGTAGTCCTCCACGAAGCGGGTGAGCAGGGCGGCGAAGTGCTCGCGGTCGGGTTCGGGCCAGTCCTTGGTGACGATCGCGATGGATTCGCGACGCCGCTGCCGGATCCGGTCGGCGGTCTCGCGGCCGTAGTCGGTGGCCTGTAGCACGGTGGCGCGCCCGTCGTCGGGGTCGGCGGTGCGGACCACGAGCCCGCGTTCCACCAGTTGCGCCACCTGCCTGCTCACCGTCGAGGCATCCGAATTCACCGCCTCCGCGAGCGCGCCCGAGCGCATCGGCCCGTCGCACACCAGCCGGAACAGCACGACGAAGCCCGCCGGTTCGATGCCCGAGCGGTCCTTCATCTGGGCGAGGGCGCGGTCGCGCAGCCGGTGCAGGCGCACGAGCTGGACGGCGATCGTGTCGATCGCCGGGTCGAACTCCGTCACCACATCACCCTTTACTTGCATCAGCCAATTAGTTGTGTGATGCAAGTATGTGGGTAGACCGGTTGCCGGGGCAACCGTTTTAGCGGCGTTTACTCCCCCTTGAACTGCGGGGCGCGCTTCTGGAAGACCGCCGTCATCGCCTCGGTGAGGTCGTGCGAGGGCAGGAACGCCGCGTTCCACGCCGAGACGTAGCGCAGGCCGTCGGCCACACCCGGGGCGGTCCGGTGCTCGAGCACATCCTTGATGCCCTGCACCACCAGCGGCGGGTTGTCGGCGATCTCGCGCGCCATCGCGTGCGCCGCCGCGAGCACCGCTTCCTGATCGGCGAACACCTCGTTCACCAGACCGATCCGCTCGGCCCGGGCCGCGTCGATATCCTTTGCGGTGTAAGCCAATTCGCGCAGGTGGCCCTCACCGATGATGCCCGGCAGACGCTGCAGCGAACCGATGTCGGCCACGATCGCCACCTTCGCCTCACGCAGGCTGAACTTGGCGTCGGCGCTGGCCAGGCGGATGTCGGCGGCCGCGATCAGGTCGAGCCCGCCACCGATGCACCACCCCGACACCGCCGCGATCACCGGCTTCACACAGGTGGCCACCGAGGTGACGGAGTCCTGCATGCGCCGGACCTCCTTGAGGAACTCGGTGCGCTGGGCCGCCTTGGCGCCGTCGGCCAGCACCGGGCCGAGCGTGCCGCCCATCGCGGCCAGGTCGAGGCCGTAGGAGAAATGCTTGCCCGACCCGGTGAGCACGACGGCGCGCACCTGCGGATCGGCGTCCAGCTCGGCGAAGATCTCCGGCAGTTCGCGCCAGAAATCCGGTCCCATCGCATTGCCCTTGCCGGGCCCGGTCAGGGTGACCTGGGCGATATTGTCGGCGATCTCGACGGCGAAGGCCTTCCATTCACTCATGCGCTGATTATGGCCTCATCGGGTGCGCCCACCCCGTCCGGCGTCCGGAGCGAATTCGCGGCAACCCGAAAATCTCACTCTCCCGGCATAATTCGATCGGCCGTCCTACTCTGGATGACATGCGCAGGTCGTCCTTGCCGATGGTCGCGTGCCGGGTGGCCGACACGCTCATCGCGCGCGGCCACCACGGCGTCATCGTCTCCCCCGACACGCCCACCTCCAGCGCCATCGACGCCGCACGCGCCTTCGGCGCCCACCCGAGCGCCATCACCACCGCCCAGCTGTTCCTCCTCGACAACGACCCGGTCCTGCTGCTGGTAGCCGCCCATCACCAGGTGAACCTGCACCGCACCGGTCCACGCCTCGAAGGAAAGCTCACCCCCTGCCCCACCGCCCTCGCCGAGCGGGTCACCGGTCAGCCCATCACCGGCACCGCCCCCGTCGGCCACCCGACCAACCTGCCCACCTGGGTCGACACCGCCCTGGCCGCCCACCGTGAGATCTGGGCTGCGGGCGGCCACCCCACCACCGTCTTCCGCACCAGCTACCGCGAACTCATCCGCATCACCGCGGGATTGCCCGTGGACATCGACTGAAGGGTTTTCCTCGGCGTGAGCCTGTCCATAGGCGGCCCAGGATGTCGGGCGTAGTTTGGGGCTGTGGGTGATATGCGACGAACTCCGGCCGACCTCGTGGTTCCCGACGACCTGAGTGGGATCACCGCCGAGCAGTATCGGGCGTCGATGCGGCACTATCCGGCAGGCGTCACGGTGGTGACGATCGGCGCCGACGCCGGTCCGGTCGGCTTCACCGCGACCTCGTTCGCGTCGCTGTCGTTGGAGCCGCCGCTGGTGTCGTTCAATATCGCGCACACCTCGTCGAGCATCGATGCCCTGCGCGCCGCCGATTCCGTGGTCATCCATTTCCTCGGCGAACACCAGCACCACCTGGCCCACCGCTTCTCCCGCTCGGCCGCCGACCGCTTCACCGACCGAGCCCTGTGGACCACCCTCGACACCGGCGAACCGATCCTGCACGGCACCCCCATCTGGCTCCGCACCACCATTCACCAACTCATCGACCTGGGCGACCACACCTTGGCCGTAGGCCTGGTAACCAGAGTCCACGACGAATCAGCCGACTCCCCCTCCGCCGCCCCCCTCCTCTACTACAACGGCAGATACCACCGCCCCACCCCCCTCGACACCTGACAGTCGATCGACAACACAAGCTCAGTAGTCGTACAATATTTTGTACAACTACTGAGCGAGGTTCCCGATGACTGCACTACCTATCTCCACCGCCCGCCAGAACCTGTTCAAGCTGGTACAGCAGGTCAACGACGACCACGACACCGTCACCGTCGTTACGAAGTCCGGAGAGAACGCGGTCATAGTCGCCGAGTCCGATTGGAACTCGATTCAGGAGACCCTGTACGTACTTGCCACGCACGGCGGTGTGCGACTGCTCGAATCCGCTCGTGACGCACGTGAAGGCAAGTTCGAAGCCCATGAGCTGATCGATCCTGATGCCTGACCGCAAGCTGGCATTCAGCGCCTACGGGTGGGAGACCTATACCTCATGGCTTGCGCCTGACCGTACCGTCCTCAAAGCAGCGAACAAGGTCATCACCGCCGTTTTGGCCGATCCGTTCGCGGGGATCGGCAAACCTGAGCCGTTGAAGCATCATCTCGCCGGCAACTGGTCGCGCCGCATCACCCGGGAGCACCGGATGATCTACTACGTCACCGATTCCGAGATCGTCGTCATCGCAGTCGGCGGCCACTACGACGAGTAGCCGCCGAGCCCTCAGCCGATGAGGCAGGGGGTGGCGCCGGTGGGGTCGGGGGTGAGGGGGCGGGTTTCGGGGGTGGGGTTCCAGTGGCCGTTGGTGGGGGCGTAGGTCCAGGTGGGGCCGGTGGTTACCAGGGTGGCGAGAGCGGTGATCAGGCGGTCGATGTCGGCGGGGGTGGTGCCCAGGCCGATGCTGGCGCGGAGGGCGGCGTCGAGGCCGAGACTTGTCAGGAGGGGGTGGGCGCAGAAGCGGCCGTCGCGCAGGCCGATGGCGTGTTCGGCGGAGAGGTAGGCGGCGACGTGGCCGGGGGTGTAGCCGTCGACGGTGAAGGCGACGATGCCGACGGAGTCGGGGCTGTCGGACCAGATCCGGACGGGGTTGACGCCGGGGATGGCGGCGAGCCCGTCGCGCAGGCGGTCGGCGAGGGCACGCTCGTGGGCGACCAGTTCCTCGGGGTCGAGGGCGGCGAGCGCGTCACAGGCGGCGGCGATGGCGGCCGCGCCGAGGACATTGGGTGAGCCGGCTTCGTGACGCTGCGGCGCCGGAGCCCACTCCGCTTCCGCCACACCGACATTGCGCACCGCGCCACCACCGGCCAGGTACGGATCGGCCGCGTCGAGCCAGTCGCGCCTGCCGACGAGCACCCCGGACCCGAACGGCGCGTACAGCTTGTGCCCGGAGAATGCCAGGTAGTCGATTCCGCTCTCGCGCAGGGAGATCCGCCGATGCGGCGCGAGCTGGGCGGCGTCGACGAGAATCCGCGCACCACACAGATGCGCGATGTGGGCCAGCCGCTCCAGCGGCAGCACCTCACCGGTCACATTCGACGCACCGGTGACGGCGAGCAAAGCCGCAGGCCTGCTGCACAATTCGGCGACGATCCGCTGAATGGTCTCCTCGAGCGTCGCGGCGGCCCGGACGACCCTTCGCCCGTTGCGCGTCCACGGCAGGAAGTTGGCGTGGTGTTCGATGTCGAGCACCACCGTCTCCCCCGGCACACAGCCGGCCAGCAGGTTCAGCGAGTCGGTGGTGTTGCGGGTGAACACGACGACCTGGTCGTCGGCGGCGTCGAGGAACCGGCCGACCGAGCCGCGCGAGGCCTCGTAGCACTCGGTGGAGATCCGCGAGGCGTACCCGGCGCCGCGGTGCACGCTGGCGTAGTACGGCAGCAGTTGCGAAATCCGGTCGGTGACCTGGCGCAACGCTGGTGCGCTCGCCGCGTAGTCGAAGTTGGCGTAGGTGCTCGTTCCGCCTTGGACGAGCGGCACGCGCAGGTCGGCACCGGAAACGGCGGCGAGGGCACAGGTGGGGTCGATTACAGCGGTCATGACGAATATCCCGTCGGCTCAGGGACTCACCACGTAGAGAGAGTCCGCGCTTGCCGCGTCCACCTCGGACGTCGGCCTGGTCGTCACCCGGAGCACCCCACCGCGGAGGAGGGTTGCCGACCAGCTAGCCGGGGCTTGTCGCTGGTACTCGTGACCTGGCA
Organism: Nocardia sp. NPDC050413; assembly: GCF_040655475.1. Taxonomy (NCBI): domain Bacteria; kingdom Bacillati; phylum Actinomycetota; class Actinomycetes; order Mycobacteriales; family Nocardiaceae; genus Nocardia; species Nocardia sp. NPDC050413. Next base: position 352,175 of record NZ_JBFAJZ010000005.1, read on the forward strand.
TCGAGATTGGCAGACGATCCGGGCCGCTGTCAACCACCGATCGAAAGATGTTGCTCGCCACCACGTCCCGATTGCCCCTGGATTGCCCATGCACAAACGTGCGGCAATTCCGATCATGGACGCCCCAAATGATTGAGTTCCCCCACTATTTGTTAGAGTGGCCGTCATGCCCTCGACCACGAACCCCGAACGCGGCCTGGCGCGCTACCCGGTGTACGCGCTCGGCAGGCTCACCAAGGCCATGCACGCCGAGATCGACGTCCCGCTGCGCGACCACTGGGTGCTCACCTTCATCGGGGAGAACGCCGACCTCACCCAGAAGAAAGTCGGCGAGTCGCTCGGCATCGACCGCAGCGAGGTGGTCCGCCTGATCGACGCGCTGGAGGGCGCGGGCCTGGTCGAACGCACCCGCGATGGCAAGGATCGCCGCAAATACCGGCTGCGCATCACCGAAGCGGGCCGCAAACAGTGCAAGCGCACCGACAAGCTGATCGCCGAGGCCACCGCTCGCGTCCTCGCCCGGCTCGACGCCGACGAGCAGGTCACCCTGCACCGGCTCGCGCTCACCGCACTCGGCGAGACACCCGCGGCGCCCGCCCCGTAGCTGCCGGGCGCGCACGACAACTCCCGGTACCGTTGGCAACTGGTGACCATCCCGTTTGCCCTCCGGTAACCCGACCGTGAAACAACAGACACCGATGGGGGTCAACCGATGAGAGGTGGACTGAGCACGATGCTCGAGCCACGCACCGAGGACCCGGCGAACCGGCGGCACGATCCGCTGCTGCGCGCCGATCTGGCCGCGCCGCCACGCACCCTGGTCGACATTCTCACCAGCACCGCCCTCGCCCACCCCGACGCGCCCGCGATCGACGACGGCACGACCGTGCTCAGTTACATGGAACTGGTCACCGCGATCGAGGCAAGGATGACCGAGCTCGCCGCGACCGGGGTCCGCCCGGGCGACCGGGTGGGCGTGCGGATGCCCTCGGGCAGCGCCGCGCTGTACGTCACCATTCTCGCGGTGCTCTACTGCGGCGCCGCCTACGTGCCCGTCGACGCCGACGACCCGGAGGAACGCGCCCGCCTCGTCTTCGGTGAGGCGCGGGTGAGTGCGATCGCGACCGCCGCGGGCATCGAGTCCGACACCGCCGTCGCGGGCAACGGGCACAGCGACCCGCACACCCTGCCGACACCCGCCGACGACGCCTGGATCATCTTCACCTCCGGTTCCACCGGCACCCCGAAAGGTGTTGCGGTGACCCATCGCAACGCCGCCGCGTTCGTCGACGCCGAGGCCCGGTTGTTCCTGCGCGACGCCCCGATCGGCCCCGGCGACCGCGTGCTGGCCGGCCTGTCGGTGGCGTTCGACGCCTCCTGCGAGGAGATGTGGCTGGCCTGGCGCAACGGCGCCTGCCTGGTTCCCGCCCCGCGCGACCTGGTCCGCACCGGCGCCGACCTCGGGCCGTGGTTGATGCGCCGCGAGATCAGCGTCGTCTCCACGGTGCCGACGCTGGCCGCCACGTGGCCCTCGGATGCCCTGGAATCGGTGCGGCTGCTGATCTTCGGCGGCGAGGCCGTGCCGCCGGAGCTGGCCGAACGTCTGGCAGGGGCCGACCGCGAGGTCTGGAACACCTACGGGCCGACCGAGGCGACGGTCGTCGCGTGCGCGGCACTGCTCACCGGCGAGATGCCTGTGCGCATCGGTCTGCCGCTCGACGGCTGGGACCTCACCGTGGTCGACCCGCAGGGCAACCCGGTACCGACGGGCGAAACCGGCGAACTCGTGATCGGCGGTGTCGGCCTGGCCCGTTACCTCGACCCGGCCAAGGACGCCGAGAAGTACGCCCCGCTGCCGTCGCTCGGCTGGGAACGCGCTTATCGCAGTGGCGATCTCGTGCGCAACGACCCCGAGGGCCTGATCTTCCTCGGCCGCGCCGACGATCAGATCAAGATCGGTGGCCGCCGCATCGAACTCGGCGAGATCGACAACGCCCTGCAGCACCTGCCCGGCGTGAGCGGTGCGGCTGCGGCGATCCGGACGACCAAGGCGGGCAACAAGATCCTCGTCGGCTACCTCACCGGCGCCGGACCGGACTTCGACGCCAAACAGGCCAGAAAGATTCTGGCCGAACAGCTTCCGGCCCCGTTGGTTCCGCGCCTGGCGGTGGTTGCCGACCTGCCGACACGCACCTCCGGCAAGGTCGACCGCGATGCGCTGCCCTGGCCGCTGCCGAGTACCGAGGACACCGCCGACCACGGGCTGAGCGGCACCGCCGCCTGGGTCGCGGGACTGTGGGACGCCATTCTCGGCGCCGAGGTCACCGATCTGGATACCGACTTCTTCGATGTGGGCGGCGGTTCGCTCTCGGCCGCCCAGCTGGTCGGCGCGCTGCGCGAGCGGTATCCGCACGTCACCGTGGCCGATCTCTACGACCATCCGCGCCTGGGTTCGCTGGTGCAGTTCCTCGACGGCAGCGCCCCTGTGGCCGCCGTCGACGCGCGGGTGGTGGAACCGACTCCCCTGCGCGCTCAGCTCACCCAGGTACTGGCCACCATCCCGCTCACCACGCTCACCGGCTTGCAGTGGGTCACCTGGCTGGCGGTGGTGTCGGCGATCGCCGGCTGGTCCGGTTCGCTGCCGTGGTTGCCCCGGTTGTCGTGGTGGTGGATCGTGCTTGCCTTCGTACTGTTCATCTCGCCGATCGGCCGGATGACACTGTGCGTCGCGGGCGCCCGCGTGCTGCTCGCCGGGGTGCGACCCGGCACCTACCCGCGCGGTTCGTGGGTGCATCTTCGCCTGTGGGCGGCCGTGCGGCTCTCGGAAGCCAGTGGCGCCGAAAGCCTTTCGGGTGCACCGCTGATGGTGCCGTTCGCGCGGGCGCTCGGCGCCGAGATCGGCAAGGGCGTCGACCTGCACTCCCTGCCGCCGGTCACCGGCATGCTCGAACTCGGTGACGGTGCGAGCGTGGAACCCGAGGTCGACCTGTCCGGTTACTGGGTCGACGGCGACCGCGTACACATCGGCGGCATCACCATCGGCGACGGCGCGGTGATCGGCGCCAGGTCGATCCTGCTGCCCGGAACCAAGATCGGTAAGCGGGCCGAGATCGCGCCCGGTTCGGCCGTGTCCGGCAAGGTCAAGGGCGAACAGGAATGGGCAGGCTCGCCGGCGGCGAAGACCGGTAAGGCACCGCGCCGCTGGCCCGACCACTCCCCCGAGCGCGCCAGGCATTGGCTGATCGTGTTCGGTCTGTCATCGATGGCGCTGGCCGCGATGCCGGTGCTGGGCCTGGCCGTCGGCGGCACGTTCATCGCCTGGTGGGTGCGCGAGGAGACGACCATCGGCGCCGCCGCCCTGCGCGGTTTCGCCATCCTGCCGGTCGCCACCCTGCTCAGCCTCGGTGTGTACGCGGTGGCGACGGTGATCGCGGTCCGCCTGCTCGGCATCGGCCTGCGCGAGGGCTACCACCCTGTGCGCAGCCGCACGGGCTGGCAGGTGTGGGCCACCGAACGCCTGCTCGACTCCGCACGCACCTTCCTGTTCCCGCTGTACGCCAGCCTGCTCACCCCGATCTGGTTGCGGCTGCTCGGTGCGCGCATCGGCAAGAACGTCGAAGCCTCGACCGTGCTGTTGCTGCCCAAGTTCACCGTGGTCGCCGACGGCGCGTTCCTGGCCGACGACACCATGATCGGCAGTTACGAACTCGGCGGCGGCTGGTTGCGCATCGGCGAGGCCAAGGTCGGAAAGCGCGCCTTCCTCGGCAATTCCGGGATGACCGCGCCCGGTCGCCGGGTGCCGAAGAACGGGCTCGTCGCGGTGCTGTCGGCGGCGCCGAGCAAGGCGAAGGCCGGGTCGTCGTGGCTGGGCAGCCCGCCCGTGCGGTTGCGTCGCGCGGCCGAATCCTCCGATACCTCCCGCACTTTCGACCCGCCGCTGCGGTTGAAGCTGGCGCGCGCGTTCGTGGAGACCTGCCGGTTGATCCCGGTGATGGTGACCTTCGCCATCGGCCTCGGCGTGCTGTTCACCCTGGCCCTGATCGCCCAGCACAGCGACTATCTGGTCGCGGCGCTGCTGTCGGGAGCGGTGCTGATGGTGGCGGGCGCGGTGGCGGGCATGATCGCTGTCGCCGCGAAATGGCTTCTGGTAGGACGTATCCGGGCGGTGGAGCATCCACTGTGGAGCTCGTTCGTGTGGCGTAACGAGGTGTCGGACGCCTTCGTCGAGACCGTCGCCGCGCCCTGGTTCGCCCGGGCCGCCACGGGTACCCCGGTGATGAATCTGTGGTTGCGCGGACTCGGTGCCAAGATCGGCCGAGGGGTATGGTGCGAATCCTATTGGCTTCCGGAGGCAGACCTGGTGACACTCGGTGACGGCGCGACCGTGGAACGCGGCTGCGTGGTGCAGACCCACCTGTTCCACGACCGCATCATGTCCATGGACACGGTGACCCTCGACGCCGGCGCGACCCTCGGCCCGCACTGCGTCGCCCTGCCCGCCGCCCACATCGGCGCGGGCGCCACCATCGGACCGGCCTCGCTCGTCATGCGCGGCGACGTGGTCCCCCCGTCGACCCGCTGGTGGGGCAACCCCATCACGCCCTGGGCCAGTTGATGCGCTCGTTCTACGAGGACCCGATCGACGTCTACCTCCCGCAGAACGGTAATCGCGGGTACCGGGTGTCGCGCTACGAGCTGGAGCTGAGCTACAAACCGGCCAGCAATCGGCTGGCCGGGCGCGCGGTGATCATCGCGGTCACCACCGAGGTCCGTTCGTCGTTCACCCTCGACCTGTCCCCCGCGCTCGGGGTGTCGAAGGTGTTCGTCAACGGATCCAAGTCGGTGAAGTTCAGTCATCAGCGCGGCAAGCTGGCGCTCACCCCGCAGCAGAAGATCCCGGCGGGCGGGGTGCTCGAGATCGCCGTGCACTATTCGGGCACGCCGAAACCGGTGCGCGGACCGTGGGGCGAGGTGGGCTGGGAGGAGCTCACCGAGGGCTCACTGGTGGCCAGCCAGCCCAACGGCGCGGCGTCGTGGTTCCCCTGCGACGACCACCCGAGTTCCAAAGCGTCCTACCGCATTTCGATCACCACCGACAGCCCGTACTACGCGCTGGCCAACGGCACCCTGATGCGTAAGCAGGCCAAGGCGAGCCAGACCACCTGGGTGTACGAGGCACCCGAACCGATGGCCACCTACCTGGCGACCATCCAGATCGGCAACTACCGCAAGTACCGCGTGGGCAGTCCCGGCGAGCCGGTGCCGATGCAGGCGATCGTCCCGCCGCGGTTGCGCGCGAACTTCGAGCACGACTTCGCGCGTCAGCCGCAGATGATGGCGTTGTTCACCGAGAAATTCGGGCCGTACCCGTTCGAGAACTACAGCGTGGTCGTCACCGACGACGACCTCGACATCCCGATCGAGGCACAGGGCATCTCCATTTTCGGCGCCAACCACTGCGACGGTAGGCGCGGCGCCGAACGGCTCGTCGCTCACGAACTGGCACACCAGTGGTTCGGCAACAGCCTGACCCTGCGGCAGTGGCGCGACATCTGGCTGCACGAAGGCTTCGCCTGTTACGCCGAATGGCTCTGGTCGGAGGCCTCGGGCGGGCCGGGCGCCGATCAGCTGGCGCGCGCCGCGCACGCGAACCTGGCCCGCCAACCGCAGGACATCATCGTCGGCGATCCCGGCCCGGCGGACATGTTCGACGACCGCGTCTACAAGCGCGGCGCCCTCACCCTGCACGCGTTGCGCCTGGAACTGCGCGACCACCTGTTCTTCCAGCTCATCCGCGAATGGACCGCGCGCTATCGGCATTCGTCGGTGACCACCGAGGACTTCGTCGACCTCGCGGGTCATTACAGCGTCGCCCCGCTGCGCGGGCTGTTCGCGGTGTGGCTTGGCACCAAGCCGTTGCCGCAGCTGCCTCAGAACACCAAGTAGCGCTGGGCCAATTCCTCGACGAGGGGGTCGTCGGCGGGCACCATCTCGAGTGCTTCCAGATCGTCGGCCACCGAAATGTGGCGGTTGTCGTCCTGCTCGGGGTCGGGCCCGTCCTCGGCGAGATGACGCTGCAACTTCTGCCGGACCCGGTCCTTCAGTGAATCGCGCATAGTTCCAGATTGCCCGTCGACCCGTGCGCACGCCAGCTTCAGACGGGCGTGAGCCAGATCCCCCACGGGGTGTTGCGCAGCACCGAATACCCGATGAGCAGGCCGAAGAACGCCCACACCGTCACCGGGCTCAAGCCGGGTAAACGCCAGCCTTGCCCGCGTCTGGCGCGCAGGAACCAGTCGACGACGAAGGCCGCGAACGCGAGGGTCAGCGGCAGCGCGAGCAGGTTGCTGTGCAGCGAATCGATGATGCGGCCGTCGGTGAGGTTGTGCATCGCGCGCATCCCGCCGCAGCCGGGGCAGTACACCCCGAACATCGCGTACACCGGACACAAGCCGTAGGAACCCTCCACATGCGGGTCGCGGAAATGCAGCAGAGCCAGGGTGCCGATCCCGAGACCAGCGGCGATCAGCGGCGGCGCGAACCGTCGCCAGGGCGGCGCCGGGGTGCCGGCTGCGCCGGAAATCCCGGTCGCGACGTGCGCGTTGTCCACCCTCTTACGGTAACGGCGCCCGGTGGGAGCCGCCACAACGCCTGTAATTCCCCGGCCGCTTCGGACGATTTCACAAGGTAAGCGGGTGTTGATACCCACTCGGCAACAAATGGGACACTCTGACCCGCTAACACTAGCTAGCACGCAAGCTCGCACTGTACGGTGGCCTACGACACAAAGGAGTGCCGATATGCTTGCGAAGTCGATGATGACGCTCGCGGCAGCGCGTTCCACGGTCTCGAGTTTCGAGTCCGGCGCACTGACCGCCCAGTTCCGTGCCGGGCTGCGTACCCGCAGTTTCGCCACCGCGAAGCTCAACGCCCCCGCCGCCCCGCACCGGGTCGTCCCGGTCACCACGGCCGACGGCGCCGAGCTCCGGGTGCACGTCTACGGCGACGACACCGCTCCGACGCTGGTGCTCATCCACGGCTGGGCGTGCAGCATCGAGTACTGGAACCCGCAGATCAGCGCCTTCGCCGACAGCTATCGCGTGGTCGCCTACGACCAGCGCGGTCACGGCGAATCGACGCTCGGCACCGCGGCCCCCAGCGAGCACACCCTCGCCGACGACCTCGCCACCGTCCTCGAAGCGACGCTTCGCCCCGGCGAACAGGCCGTGCTCGCCGGTCACAGCATGGGTGGCCTGACCATTCAGGCCTGGGCCAAGCATCACCCCGAGCAGGTCACCGAGCGAGCCGCCGCCGTGCTGCTGGCCAATACCGCCAACTCCGACATCCGCGCCGAAACCGACCTGCTGCCGCTGCTCAACAAGCAGCTCACCGTGGCCACCACCCCGGTGACCATCCTCGGCGCGCCGATCCGGATGCCGCAGCAGATCAGCGAGACCGTCCTGTTCACGCCGGTCCCGATCCCGGGCGGCTGGCTCACCGAGCAGGTGTTCCGCTACCGCATCCTCACCCCGGAGGCGACCGCCGACGAGATCGACTTCGCGATCGGCATCATCCGCTCGTGTCGTCCGCTCGCCCGCGCCCGGCACGCCGCGGCCATGGCCGACATGGACCTCACCGCGGGCACCGCCAACCTGACGGTCCCCACCACGGTGATCGCCAGCGCCCAGGACCGCCTCCTCCCGCCGCGCATGTCACGACCCATGGTCGAGGTCCTGCGCCGCTCCGGCCACCTGACCGACTTCCACGTCCTGCCGCACGGTCACCTCAGCAATATCGAAGACACCGAAGCCTTCGACACCGCCCTGCACCGAATTCTGCGCACTGCCACGAACTCTCGGTTCACCCGAGGCGCGACCGCCACGAGCTGACCCGAGCTTGCTCTTCCTGAGTCCGATCAACGGCGATCGGCTCAGGAGGACCCGCCACCGAAGGCCCTCGACCGTCGCGGTCGAGGGCCTTTTCAGGTCCCGGCTCTGGCATGATCGAGACGACTCGCCCGACTGTTCGGAGGGCTGATGTACGTCTACACGAATCTGTCCGCGGCACTGCGCGACAAGACCTCGCCGCTGCGCGAGTACCTGCACAGCCGTTATCCGAATACCCGCGCCGTGCAGGGTGCTTATCGTCGCGCGGCCGGGCCGCTGCTCGTCGACACGGGTGGCGCCAACCCCGCCACGCTGGGCGCCGCGTTCGACTTCGAGGTCAGGTTCCTGCTCGTCCCCGACCATGAGCCGGTGCTGCCGCTACTCGGCTTCTTCGGTTTCCCGCAGGAGTCGGCGGTGATCGAATCGGTGATCGAGACCGCTCAGGCCGCGGTCGCCTCGACGGCCGAGGACGTCGACCGGCTCAGCCGCGCCTGCTGGGCACTAGCTCTGTGCACGGATGTGTACCGCCGCAACCTATTGCGCGAATCCGCCCTCGACAACCTGCTGAGAACGGGCCGCTTCACCCCCGACCACCTGCTTGCCCTCGCCCCACCCGACGCGATCCGCCAACTCTGGGAACTGCGCGGCCTCGCCGAAGAACACCTCTTCCCCCACCTGGGATCCCCGACCTACCCCGGCCCCACGTTCGACGCATCGGTCCTGTGCAACGCCGACGCCGACCTCATCAGCGCCCACACCCTGCTCGACCTGAAAACGCATCTGGGCCCGAAGAATCAACGCACCGGCATCCGCTCCGACGCCCTGACCAGCAACGACCTGTACCAGATCATCACCTACGCCCTCTTCGACCACTCCGACGCCTACCACCTGACCGAGGTAGGCATCTACTCCGCCCGCTACGCCCACCTGGAAACCTGGACCCTGACCCACCTGCTGGCCACGCTCGCAGGCACCGACATCGACCTCACCGAGGAACGCGAAACGGTCTGGAAACTCCTCGGTGGGCCGCTGCGTTCCTAGTCGCGATACACCACGACATAGGCGTTGGTCGCGGTCCCGATGCTGTAGGGCCCGATGCACGAAGCCGATCCCTGCCCCGTCGCCTTGATCGCCCCACTCCACGACCCCTGGTAGGGCCCGATTCCCATGAGCGGGAACGCATTCGGAATGCCGGCCAGTCCCCAGCACTCGACGATCAGGCTGTACTCGCGACTCGCGGGCGCACCGGTGTCATGACAGCTGACCGAAGCGCCGACCAGATCGCGGGTTACCACACAGTCTTGTGGGCCCGCGTGCGCGGCGCCGGAACCGACAACAGCCGAGAACCCCACCACCGCCGCTGCGGCGGCTGTGAGGCGAACTGCCGCGACAACTGATTTCCTCATACGGAATCTCCCTTGGCTCGTTATATAGCAGTCGGGCATATCGTTAGCGTTGTTACACATCAGGGCAACAGCAGTCCCCAGTACAGGGCCCACAGGGTGAATCCGACGCCGCCGACGACAACCAGCACCCATCGGACGCGCGCACCCTTCCCCGCGCCATCGAGTATGGCCCCGCGTCGGGCGACGAGGTAGATGAGCGAGCACACCGCACACACCGCGATCACCTGCAAGGCCAGCCAGGGCAGCGTGCGACCGAACAGCAACGGACCGAACGAGGTCGCCCTGGTCGACGCCACGTACAGCACCTGGGCGATCGTGCCGATGATTCCTGTCGCGGCCGTTGTCACCAGCACGCGTGCTACTCCGGCTCGCGGCAGACGCCACGCACTGGCAAACCCGGTGAACGCGTAGCCGAGCAGGGCGAACACGGTGCCGAGGAAGAGGACCAACAACGCCGTCGGCGATTCCCACCACGCCTGTGGTGCCAGCGGTGGCACCGAATGTGCTTGCGCGGCGGGTTCGTCCGAGTGCTTGCCCGCAGAACCGGGCAGGCCTTTCACCCAATCGCCCACGAGCTCGGGGTATCCGGGCGCCAGGTCCGCACCCTTGTCGAAACCGTCGGTGGTCGTGAAGGCGCCGTGCTGCGCATCCGTCAGCGTGCGCAGGGTGTAGTCGGTTTCCCTACGCGATCGAAGGCGTCGCGGAACCCGCGCAGACTGTCGCCGGGTGGGGTGAGCCGGTCCTTGTCGCCCCAGATGGCGAGCACCGGCTGCCCGATGGCTTCCAGCACCGGCACCGGATCGTAGTACGCCTGGGCGAACAGACCCGCGGCCGCGCTTACCCGAATCGCGTTGCGTCCCAATGTATCCACCATAGAACCACGCACGCCCGCAGCGCCGAACCGGGTCTCGTTCGCCCAGGCCTGCTGCGCCGCCGGAGCACCAGCATTCGCACCTACGACGATCAGGAACGCGACATCCTCCGAACGCGAAGCAGCAAGCGGCGCAACCCAACCACCTTCGGACAAACCCCACAGACCCACGCGTGCGGGGTCGACTTCGGGTCGGTCGCGCAGGGCCGCCGCACCCGCGAGGGCGTCATCCGCGAGCAGGGAGTAGTCGCGGTGCGCGGGTGTGTAGTCCTCCGTTCGCTTCTCGTATCGGAGCGTGACGATGCCCTGACGTGCGAAAGCAGTTGCGATCTGCGCATATTGAGGACTGCGACCATCGCCGGAACCGTGCACGAGGACGACTCCCGGCAGCCCGACGGCACCCGCCGGGGCGTGCACGGTGCCCGTGGTTGTGGTGCCGTCGAAGCGGGTGAAGGTGATGTCGGCGGTGGTCTCGTCGGCACCCGCTGTCGGCGCGAAGGCGACGAGAGCCGCGATCATGCTGGTGAGCAGGACGAATCGGGTGAGCATGCGGGTTCCTACTCGTCCATCCCCGGTGCGGGGAACGCGATGAAACGGGTCAGCACCCGCCGCGCACCGGGCCGATTCTCGGCGTGCGTGGCCTGAAAGCGTTTGAGCAGCGCGAGATACTCCTCGCAGAAGGCGTCGAGCTCCTCGCGGGTCGCATAGATCGCCCCGCGCGAAAACGGCATCACGTCACCCCACTCGCCGAGCCTGTCCCGCTCGGCCTGGAACCGCCCGAACAGCTCGACATCCTCGGCGATGTGCTGCGCCACCAACCCCTCGAGCAGCTCACGCATCTCCGGCGACTGCGACTTGTCCAGCCGATACCGCAGATCCTTCGGCGGCGACCGCCACCACCGCTCCTTCCCCTTGGCCAGTTCCGGCGCCTCCTCGATGAACCCGTGCTCGGCCAGCTGCCGCAGGTGATAACTGGTAGCCCCCGTGTTCTCCCCCAACACCTCCGCCAACCCCGTAGCGGTAGCGGGCCCCTTCTCCGCCAGCGCCCGCAGAATCCGCTGCCGCAAAGGATGCGCCAACGCCCTGAGCGCCACCGGATCCGTAATCTCCCTGGGTTCCACACTGTCCATACATGCACACTATGCTTTGCACACTTATCTATGCAAAGAAGAATATGCACACTCCTTTAGACAGCATCGCGAGCTCGACACCGCGGTAAACCGGAGGAAGTACCTGGTCGGAGGAAAACCGCCGTGGCTGGGCCACGGCCCGACACCCGAAGTCGAGATCGGTGTCGATGAGCTGCGCGCGTGGCAGGACAGCGGCGCCAACCGCCAGTCAGCACAAAGTGTGTGGTGGCGCGTAAAGCATTGCCGGAACTGCTCAACGGGGTTCACCGCGATCTGGTCGGCTTCCTGTCCTGCCTCCGGAGATGGTCCGACCGAAACGGGTTGGGCCGCACAGGCACCGAACTAGTTGAGGCGATCGATCGAAACTTCCACGTGACCGCTCCACTGATATTCCCCGGGTTGCCCACAGGAACTACTGATTCGTTTGCGGCCACACAGAGTGGCCGTTGTGTTTGAGGCCGTCGGGAAAGAGGTTGTTCCGGCGGTCGAGGTCGCCATGAACCCAAAGTTCTGAAAGCCCGCCGGAGAAGAGGATCACTTCGATGACCAGGTCAGCAGGATGCTCGTACTCCACAGTCATGGCGTCGCCAGGCTCGAGGTAGATGTCATCTCCGTAGGGCTCGACCCGCCACTGTTGATCCCGTTCGTCGCGGTTGGTCACCTCGTAGCGGATCATCGGTGCGGCTCCAGTGGTAATTCCTGGCCAGATACTGAAGGGGCCGAAGCTCCCTCGCGACGTCAGGTCGTCAGAATCGTCAAAGGCCCTCTCCGGATCCCGGAGAGGGCCTTTGACCTCGGAGCCGCCTGGGGGAATCGAACCCCCGACCTTTTCATTACGAGTGAAGCGCTCTACCGACTGAGCTAAGGCGGCGTGCCTTTCGGCGACGAGAGTCTATCGCGAGTGGGGCTGGATCGCGAAAACGGGTGGTCAGGTGGAGCGGGCGGAGATCAGGGTGGCGACCATGGCGGCTACCGCGAAGCGGGGTTTGACGTTGAGGTCGAGGGCTTCGCGGCAGGCGAGGACGGCGTCGATGCTGCGGAGGAGGCCTTCGGGGCGGACCGAGGCGGCGAGGTCGGTGATTTCGTCGGCCATGTCGGGGTGGGTGAGGGTGATGGTGGCGCCGCGGCCGGCGAAGCGGAGGGCGAGGGCGTCGCGGTACATGCCTGCCACGTCGATGAGGGCGCGGTCGAGGGCGTCGCGGCCGGTGCGGGTGGCGCGGGATTTCTGGCGGCGTTCCAGTTCTTTCAGTACGCCTGCCGAGCCGCGGGTGGCCGAGGCCGCGCCTTTGCCGGTGCCGCCCGCGCCGAGGGCGGTGGCTAGTTCATCGCGTTCGCGGTCGTCGCGTTCGGAGCTCATCTGTTTGGCTTCGTCGTCGGCCGATTTCACCAGTTCATCTGCGGCGGCATAGGCGGCGCCGGGGCGCTCGGTGGCCTTGACCAGGGCGAGCGCGCGCTGACGGCGTTTGCGGGCGTCGTCGTCGGTGGCCAGGCGGCGCGCACGGCCGACGTGCCCGCCGCTCACCGACGCGGCCCACTCGGCGGTCTTCGCATCGAGCCCGTCACGTTCTTTCAGCACCTGTGCGATGGACGGCACCGACGGCGTGACCAGATGCACATGTCTGCACCGCGAGCGCAGCGTGACCGAGATGTCCTCGGGATCGACCGAGGGCGCGCACAGCAGGAAGACAGTGCGGTCCGGCGGTTCCTCCACCACTTTGAGCAGCACGTTGCCCGCCGCCTCGGTGAGCCGGTCGGCGTCCTCGACCACGACCACCTGCCAGCGGCCGGTGCTCGGCCGTCGCGAGGCGACCTGCACGATCTCGCGCATCTCCTTGGTACTGATGCTGAGGCCCTCGGGAACGACCCGGCGCACATCGCCGTGGGTGCCCGCCATGGTCGTGGTGCAGGCGTGACATTTTCCGCATCCGACGGTGTCGGGGTCAGTGCATTGCAGTGCTGCGGCGAAGCAGAGCGCGGCGATGGAACGCCCGGAGCCGGGCGGCCCGGTGAACAGCCAGGAATGCGTCATCGCACCGGTGACGACACCGGCCCGCGCCGCCGTAGCGGCAGCGGTCAGCTCGGTCTCGACCACGTCCTGGCCGACCAGTCGATCGAAGACTCCTGCCACGGCACACACCCTAGTCGCGCGCACCGACAACCCCGAGAGCGGTGGCGGCTCCGGTTCGGCAGCCGCGCCACGCCGCAGAACCGACTCGCGTCAGTCTTCGCTCGCCCCAGCGCTTTTAGCTGTCGCCTTCTTGGCAGGGGCTTTCTTCGCAGCAGTCTTCTTCGCGGTCGTCTTCTTGGCGGTGGTCTTCTTGGCAGCCGTCTTGGTCGCCGTCGACTTGGCCGCGGCCTTCTTGGCAGGAGCCTTCTTGGCCGCCTTCTTCGCCGTCGCCTTCTTCTTCACCGGTCCACGCGCACGCCGTTCCGCCAGCAGCTCCGAGGCGCGCTCGTCGGTGATCGACTCCACTTCGTCGCCCTTGCGCAGGCTCGCGTTGGTCTCACCATCGGTGACGTACGGACCGAAACGGCCGTCCTTGATGACCATGGGTTTGTCAGTGGCCGAATCCTTGCCGAGCTCCCGCAGCGGTGCCGCGCTCGCCGCCTGCCGCCCACGCCGCTTGGGTTCGGCGTAGAGCTTGAGCGCCTCGTCCAAGGTGACGGTGAACAACTGCTCTTCCGACGCCAGCGAACGGGAGTCGGTGCCCTTCTTCAGGTACGGGCCGTAGCGGCCGTTCTGTGCCGTGATCTCCTCGCCGGAGGTGGGGTCGTTACCGACCACGCGCGGCAGCGACAGCAGCTTCAACGCGTCGTCGAGGGTGATCGTCGACAGGTCCATCGACTTGAACAGCGACCCGGTGCGCGGCTTGACCTCCGCGGCCTTCTTCGTCGTCTTCTTCGCGGGTGCGGCGGCAGGGTCCGGCGCGGGCGGTTCCGGCAGGATCTCGGTGACGTACGGCCCGAAACGTCCTTCCTTGGCCACGATTTCGTGCCCGGTTGCCGGGTCGATGCCGAGCGAACGACCCTCCTGCGGCGTCGAGAACAGCTTCTCGGCGACCTCGGGAGTCAGCTCGTCGGGCGGCAGATCGTCGGGCAGGTTGGCGCGCTGCGAGATCGGATCACCGTCCGGGTCATCGGGATTGACGACCATGCGCTCCAGATACGGCCCGAACCGGCCGACGCGGACCACCACATCGCGGCCCTCGTCGTCGACGAACATCTTGATCGAGTTCACTTCGCGCGCGTCGATGTCGTCGAGCTGCACGGAGACCATCTTCTTGAGGCCACCCGAACGCGCGACCGAACCCTCGGCGCCGTTCTCGCCACCGAAATAGAAGCTGGACAACCAGTTTCCGCGCTGCTCGCGGCCACCGGCGATGGCGTCGAGGTCGTCCTCCATGGCGGCGGTGAAGTCGAAGTCGACGAGCCTGCCGAAGTACGCCTCGAGCAAACCGATCACCGCGAAGGCCACCCACGACGGCACGAGCGCGCTGCCACGCTTGTACACATACCCGCGATCGAGAATCGTCTTGATGATCGAGGAGTAGGTCGAGGGGCGGCCGATGCCGAGTTCCTCGAGCGTCTTGATCAGCGACGCCTCGGTGTAGCGGGCGGGCGGGTTGGTGCTGTGACCGTCGGGGTTCAGTTCGACGGCGGTGACCGCCTGGCCCTCTTCGAGTGCGGGCAGGCGCGACTCGGCGTCGTCGGACTGGCCGCCCGCCTCCTCGTCGACACTCTCGACATAAGCCTTGAGGAAACCCGGGAAGGTGATGGTGCGGCCCGAGGACGAGAACACGCACTCCTCACCGGAACGCGCGGTGCCGGTGATGCGGAGGGTGAGCGTGGTGCCACGCGCGTCGGCCATCTGCGAGGCGACGGTGCGCTGCCAGATCAGCTCGTAGAGGCGGAATTCGTCCTGGTCGACCTTCGACGCGAGCTGCCCCGGCGTCATGAAGGTGTCACCCGACGGGCGGATCGCCTCGTGTGCCTCCTGCGCGTTCTTGACCTTGCGGTTGTACTGACGCGGCGTCGGCGACACGTACTCCGCGCCGTAGAGCTGGGTGGCCTGCGAGCGGGCCGCGGCGATCGCCGACTCCGACAGCGTGGTCGAGTCGGTTCGCATATAGGTGATGTAGCCGTTTTCGTACAGCCGCTGCGCGACGCGCATGGTGCGCTCGGAGGTGAACCGCAGCTTGCGGCCCGCTTCCTGCTGCAACGTCGAGGTCATGAACGGCGGATACGGCTTGCGCGTGTACGGCTTGGCCTCGGCCGAGCTGACCACCAGGTCGACACCGTCGAGCGACTCGGCGAGCCGGCGCGCGTACGCCTCGTCCAGCACCACGACACCGGAGGCGGACTTGAGCTGGCCGTCGGAGCCGAAATCGCGGCCCGACGCCACGCGCGCGCCCTCGACCTGCACCAAGCGGGCGCCGAACGTACGCGGGTTGGTGGAGTCGGATTTCTCGTCGGGGCCCGCGTCGAGCTTGGCGGCGATGTCCCAGTACTCGGCGGAGCGGAACGCGATGCGCTCACGCTCACGCTGCACGATCACCCGGGTGGCCACCGACTGCACGCGACCGGCCGACAGGCGCGGCATGACCTTCTTCCACAGCACCGGGCTGACCTCGTAGCCGTAGAGGCGGTCGAGGATGCGGCGGGTTTCCTGCGCGTCGACCAGGTCGTTGTCGAGGTCGCGGGTGTCGGCGGCGGCCGCCAGGATGGCGGGCTCGGTGATCTCGTGGAAGACCATCCGGCGCACCGGGACCTTCGGCTTGAGCGTTTCGAGCAGGTGCCAGGCGATGGCCTCGCCCTCGCGGTCGGGGTCGGTGGCGAGGTAGAGCTCGTCGGCGTCGGCCAGCAGGCCCTTCAGTTCGGCGACCTTGGCCTTCTTGTCGGGGCTGACGACGTAGATCGGCTCGAAGTCGTGATCGACGTCGACACCGAGGCGGGCCCAAGGCTGACCCTTGTATTTGGCGGGCACGTCGGCGGCGCCGCGTGGGAGGTCGCGGATGTGGCCGACGGAGGCTTCGACGGTGTAGTTGCGGCCGAGATAGGGCGCGATCTTGCGGGCCTTCGTCGGGGACTCGACGATCACGAGACGACGCAGGGGTCGCCCCTGGTCGGCTGAACTGCGGTCTCGTGTTGCCACCGGCGAACACCTTCCTTCTAGATCCGCGCCTCGGGAGGTCCGCTCGGAGCGCGGCTGGGGCAGACGGCGCGACGTTCGACATCGCCACCAGTGACGTTTATACCCTGCGCCCATGGGAAGAAGCGCCGTCGGCGGCTGGCGCCGGGGTTTTCAGGTGCGCGTGCTCGCGTGTCCCGGGTCTGCCGTTCTGGCCGATCGTACCCGGAAATGGCTCGTCCCCCACCTCCGCGCACGGGGGTGGGGGACGGGCGTAGTTGTGTTTCGCAGCTCAGGAGAGCGCGCGAACGCCGGTGGCCTGCGGGCCCTTGGTGCCCTGGCCGACCTCGAACTCGACCTTCTGGTTTTCCTCGAGGGTACGGAAGCCCGTGCCCTGGATCTCCGAGTAGTGGACGAAGACGTCAGCGGAGCCGTCCTCGGGCGCGATGAAGCCGAACCCCTTCTCCGCGTTGAACCACTTCACAGTTCCCTGTGCCATTCTGTTCCTTCTCTTTCTTACCGGAACGGCGGACAACTGGGTTCGTCCACCGGGTCCGTTGAGACCGCTGTACTGTTGGATCCCCCTGCAAGGAAAACCTGAGCACGGCGTTCGCAACATCGATCCTGCTGATGGTTGGACTTTGGATCCGTACCTCGAACACAGAAGCTTGCGACCGAGACCCAGTGAACCATGTCTCCGAGCAATTCAACAGTCGAGTTACCGACAATTTGCAAAATTCTTGATCTTGCGAATGCGCAGGTAAGGGGACGATTGGGTGTATCCGTACTTTCAGTCTGTTTGCTTAGGGATAACCGGGTGAGCTTCCAGCAAACCTCCTGTGACCCAGGTCGCTATTGGGTTACGAAAACCCAGGTAGCCGTCGGCGCACACACACGTTTCACACTTCCGATGTCGCATGAGAGGGCAACCGGATGAATCCGACAGAGCGGACCGAGGTCCGCGCGTCGTCCGCGGCCGAAAGTTACGGTCGATCGTTGCTGAATCGTGTCCTGCTCGATGCGGCATCGAGCACTGATCCGCTGACCCATGTCGCGGAGCTGCCCGCGCGACCCGCCCGCACAACGGTCTGGCCGGATTGGGTGCCGTCGGAGCTGGTCAGCGCGCTGAGTGCGCAGGGAATCGAGCGGCCATGGGTGCATCAGACGCGCACGGCCGAGCTCGCCGCCGCGGGCGATCACGTCGTCGTGAGCACCGGAACCGCCTCCGGTAAGTCCCTCGGCTACCAATTACCGGTCCTCACCGCCCTGCGTGACGACCCGCGCGCGACCGCCCTCTACCTGTCCCCGACGAAGGCTCTGGGTGCTGATCAGTTGCGGGCCGTCGGCTCGCTGATCCACGACAACCCGCTGCGCGAGGCCCATCCGGCGAGCTACGACGGCGACACTCCCGCCGAGGTCAGGCAGTGGGTTCGGGCCAATGCGCGCTGGATCTTCACCAATCCGGACATGCTGCACGTGGGCGTGCTTCGGTCGCATCAGCGCTGGTCACGGGTGTTGCGCAACCTTCGGTACGTGGTGGTCGACGAATGTCACGCCTACCGAGGGGTGTTCGGGTCGCATGTCGCGCTGGTGCTGCGCAGGTTGCGAAGGCTCGCGCGGTTCTACGGTGCCGACCCGGTCTTCATCCTGTGCTCGGCCACCAGCGCCGATCCGGCCGAGTCGGCGAGCCGGCTGGTCGGGGCGCCGGTCACCGCCGTCACCGAGGACGGTTCGCCGCGCGGCGCGCGCACCGTCGCGCTGTGGGAACCGCCGTTGAGTACCGCGGTGACCGGGGAGAACGGGGCGCCTGTTCGGCGTACCGCGACGGGCGAGGCCGCCAAGATCATGGCGAGCCTGGTAGCCGAAGGGGCGCGGACGCTCACCTTCGTGCGTTCCCGGCGCGGAGCCGAGCTGATCGCGCTCGAGGCGCGTCGAGTGCTCGCTGACACCGCTCCTGAGCTGCGAGAACATATCGCCGCGTATCGCGCGGGCTACCTGGCCGAGGACAGGCGGGAGCTCGAGCAGGCGCTGTCGCGCGGCGATCTGCTCGGCGTGGCGAGCACCAATGCGCTCGAGCTCGGTGTCGACATCGCTGGTCTCGATGCCGTCGTCATCGCCGGTTTTCCCGGCACGGTCGCGTCGTTCTGGCAGCAGGCGGGCCGGGCGGGCAGGCGTAGGCAGGGTTCGCTGGTGGTGCTCGTCGCGACCGACGATCCCCTCGACACCTATCTCGTGCATCACCCGGAAGCCCTTCTCGACCGCCCGATCGAGGCGACGATCACCGACCCCTACAACCCTTACATCCTCGGTCCGCAACTGCTCTGCGCCGCACTGGAACTGCCGCTCACCGATGCCGAGGTGACCGAGCTCCGGGCCGACGACGTACTCGCTGACCTGGCCGAACAGGGTCTGATCAGGCGCAGGCCTGCATCCGGGCGCCAGCCGGCGCGCTGGCATGTGACGGCGCAGAGTCACCCCCACGACGCCGTCGATGTGCGCGGCGGACTGGGCACGCCCATCGCGATCGTCGACGCCGAGAGCGGGCGGTTGCTCGGCACCGCCGACGCGGGCCGGGCACCGGCGACGCTGCACGACGGTGCCGTGCACCTGCATCAGGGCGAGACCTACCTGGTCGACGAACTCGACCTCGACGGTGGCGTCGCGTTCGTCAACGAGGTGGATCCCGGTTTCACGACCAGCGCAAGACAGATCACCTCGATCAGCATCGAAACGGTGCTCGAGCAGCGGGTGTTCGGCGCGGTCACGACGGCATCGGCGCAGGTCGCGGTGACCAACCAGGTGATCGGCTATCTGCGCACGTTGGTGACCGGCGAGGTGCTCGACCAGGTGGAACTCGACCTGCCCGCGCAGACCTTGCACACCAAAGCCGTCCTCTACACCGTGACGCCGCGGCTGCTCGCCGCCGCGGGTATCTCCGACGACCAGCTTCCCGGCGCCCTGCACGCCGCCGAGCATGCGGCCATCGGGATGTTGCCGCTGGTGGCGGGGTGTGACCGCTGGGATATCGGCGGTGTCTCCATCGCCGAGCATCCCGATACCGGCGCGCCGACGGTATTCGTCTACGACGGACAGCAGGGTGGCGCGGGCTTCGCCGAACGTGGATTCGCCCAGCTCAGCGCATGGTTGTCGGCAACGCTCGACGCGATCCGCAGCTGTGGGTGCCACGAGGGTTGTCCGTCCTGTGTGCAATCGCCCAAGTGCGGCAACGGCAACAATCCGCTCGACAAGGCGGCCGCCGAACGTCTGCTGGTAGCGGTTCTCGGTGAACTCGCAGGCAATCCCGACTGCTCCGCGACGGCGTGATGCCGCCGTCGCGTCATCGTGACCGCCGCTACACCCGACCGAAAGTTTACTGGTCAGTTGTCCGAATTTGCCCTGACCAGTCCTAACGGTCTGAGTGTTACCCGTCGGTAGAATAAAAAGGAATCTCCTTCCATTAACTGACACATTGCCAATCAGGCATCGATCGTGTTCATCGTCATTTGTTTCATTTTTTTCGCGGCGCCTCCAATAAAAGCGCTGGAAATGGCTGGGGAGCCGTTCCGGTAAATTCCAGATAGTTCAGCACGGAAGCACGCCGACCTGTGCGAACACGTGGCATCACCCGCCCTCCTCGACCGGACCGGCCCGCGCCACGCCGACCACGGACCGCGCACCGAACACCCCGAGCCCCACCTGCCGTTCGACCGTCACCACGGCATCCCACTGCTCCACCTCACACCGTGACACGCGCGCCCCCATCCGCCGCGCGACATCGCCCGCCTCCGAGCACCCCACCTCCGCCCCCTCCACCAAAGCACCCGCAGCGGCCAGCGCCCCCAGATCGGCGGCCGCCTGCACTCGATGCCGCGCCACCACCACGGCACCGACCTGCCCCACCATCAAGGTCGAACAAATCAGCGCCGCCAACGCAATGCACGCGAACGCTGTCGCACCACCCTGGTCGGCCCCCGAAGCTGCTGATCGGTACCGCCGCCGGTTGCGGCAGACCATAGATGGCGGCGTGTCCCGAGGAGGGGTCGGTGTGGTCATGGCTGGGTTCCGGGTTCGATGACGGCTACCGCTTCGGCTCGGAGGTGCAGGCCGGGGAGTAGTGGGGTGGTTGCGGCGACCGTGGCTATGACGCGGTCGCCGTCGTTGCGGAGTTCGACGGTGGCCCCGGGTGGGGCGACGGTGCGGCCAGCGGCGACGGCGTGGGTGGTGTCACCGCGTGCGGCCAGGCGCGCGGTTTCGCGGGCGGCGTCGACACAGCGCACCTGGGTCGACGCCGCGAGCAGTGCGCCGACACAGAGTGCGACCGCGCATACGAGGGCGGCGAGGGCGATGGCGGCCTCGACCGTCACCGCTCCCGTATCATCGGCGAGACCGACAGCGCGACAGCGATTTACACGCTCGTGTTGAGCGCCTTGTCGATGATCGATGTCAGCGCGTTGACGATGTTGTCCCCCGTGACCACCGCGTAGAGCACCGCGCCGAAGGCGGCCGCGGCAATGGTCCCGATCGCATATTCCGCCGTCGACATCCCGGCGTCGTCGAACAGCAGACGGGTGAAGCGGGCTCGGACCTCCAGGCAGACGGTGCGTACGTGCGTCATCGTGATCCCCTCTCATTTCCCACCGCGCGGACGATCCGCCCGGTGACGTTTCGTGGCCCGTGTGGCGGGCGTTCACGGCAGCCCGCCGTTGCCGAGGACCCGGCCCGCCAAACCGACTACGACCGGGACGATCCCGAGGCATACGAAGGCGGGCAGGAAGCAGAGACCGAGTGGTCCGCCGATCAGCACACCCGCACGTTCGGCGCGTGCCACGGCGGCGTCCTCCACCACTTCGCGTCGCTGCGTTGCCAAGTCGGCGACAGCGGTGGCCAGCGAAGCGCCCGACCGGGCCGAGCGTCGCGCCATCCGCGCCAGCGACTCGACTTCATCGGCACCCGCGGAACCGACCGCGTCGGCGGCGGCGCGCTCCCACGCCGTGGTGGCGTCGGCGCCGAGTGCCAGTAGGTCGGCGGCCCGCAGCAGAGCCGCGCATAAGACCGGTGGTGCGGTGGGAGCGCTGGCTCGTGCGGCTGCAGCCATCGGCAGCCCGGCTCGCAGGCACGCGGCGAGCAGATCGAATGCCGAAGCCGACCCCAACGGGTCCGCCTTCGCCGTCACCCGCACCGGAGCCAGTGCCGCCACAGGCCCGAGTTCTCGCAACCTCCGACTGACTGCCACCCTCCCGGGCAGTACCACCAGTGCGACAGCCAGAATCAGCACCGCGAGCGGTAGCGGCGCACCGAAATCGTGCTGCACAACAACCCCTTTCACTCGACATCGGCAACCGTCCACACCCATCCACAGCCCTGTGCACAGTCCGCATGCCGGCAGTGACCCGAGACTGATCGGAACGCTCATGCCGTCCCCCTGCGGGTGATGACATCCGTCCACAGCAATCCACAGCAGGCCAAGGCGGTGCCGAGGGGTAGAAGGAATTCGCCTGCGGGAGAGGCGAAGAGGACGGACAGGGGCGCGGCGCCCATCAGCTGGCCGAGTCCTATCCCTACCAGCGGGAGTCCGGCGAGGACCGTGGCGGAGGCTCGGGCGCCTGCCAACGCGGATTCGGTGCGGTCACGAAAGCGGGTACGGGCGAGGAGATCGGTGCGGGCGGCGGAAAGGAGTTCGGCCAGCGCCAGGCCGTGTTGCTCGGCGACGCGCCAGGCGGTCGCAATCCGCGACAGCTCCTCGGCAACAACGGAATCCGGATGGACCATTCCGTCGGCGCCCGAACCACCGAGACGGCTTCGACCCGCGCTGATCGCGAGCACGCGTGCCGCCTCACCCCGCGACTCGCCCGCAGCCGATTCCGCCGCCGCGCTCGGATGAGCTCCGACCCGCAGCTCACCGACGACAGCTTCCAACCCGGCCAGCAGATGCGCGCATTCCTGCCGACGCTCCCGCTCAGCCCGCCCGCGCCGATTGCGCACAGCCACAGTCGTACCGAGCATGAGCGCCGCCAAGCCTGTTCCGACTCCGAAGCCGAAAGCCGCACACCCCACCAGGATTCCTGCACACCACTCCACAGGCATACGCGGCAGTCGGCCCCGCCGCCCCACCCCGAACAGCCGCCCGAACCTCCGCTGCCCTCCCGAAACCGGAAGCACAAGCACCGCGACCGCACAACAGAGCAATCCAACGCCCATCTCTCTCACCTCCAGTCAGGTTTCGCGACAACACGTTCGACAAGCAGCCGTTGTCCACAGGCGCTCACATCGGTTGACCACCTCTCGCCCGTCGACGGAGCCGCATACGTGGCCGGCAACAGCGGAGAAGCCGCCTGCAGCCGTCCCTCGGTGCGCGACTCGCCCTCGGGGGCTCTGTGCACGTCACTCTTGGGAGTTCTGTGCACAACTCGCGACAAGCTTCGCGAGACAGCTGCGCAGCAAGCCGAGGTGCCCGCAGCCTCGCGCCTCGTCTCGCAACTCGGGAAGGCGCGGACCGAGGCCGGGTACGTCTGCCGATGACCGGTGAGGAGCGCAGATCTCGCACTCATCCGAGCCTCGATTCCAGGAGCCGGGCCAGCTCCGGAGCGCCCGGGGTCGCAGCTGAATCGGAGCGCCAGGCGGGAGTGATGTGGATGGAGTCGGTATCGCGGTGGAGGATTCCTATTTCCCGGAGGCCTCGGGTGCCGTCGGCGCGGCGGTGGACGTGGAGAACGACCTGGACCGCGGCGGCCAGCTGGCTGTGCAGGGCGGCGCGGTCCATTCCGCCGAGGGCCGCGAGGGCTTCCAGCCGCGCGGGAACTTCCTGGGGTGAATTGGCGTGGACCGTTCCCGCCCCGCCGTCGTGGCCGGTGTTGAGGGCGGTGAGCAGATCGACGACCTCCGCGCCGCGGACCTCACCGACGACGATCCGATCGGGGCGCATCCGCAGCGCTTGGCGGACCAGATCGCGAACAGTGACCTCGCCTACCCCTTCCACATTGGCCGTGCGCGCGACCAGGCGCACCACGTGCGGATGTACGGGCGCGAGTTCCGCGGCGTCTTCCACGCAGACGATCCGCTCGGCGGGATCCACGGCCGCCAGCAGCGCGGACAACAAGGTCGTCTTTCCCGCACCGGTTCCGCCGACCACGAGGAACGCGAGGCGGGCGCGCACGATATCGCCGAGCAGCGCACGGGCCGCCGGAGGTAGCGAGCCGGCGGCGGCGAGGGCATCGAGGCCCTGGGTGGCTGGGCGCAGGACGCGCAGCGACAGGCAGGTGCCGTCGTGGGCGACAGGGGCGAGGACGGCGTGCAGCCGCACGCCGAACGCGTCGCCGAGGGTTGCCTCGGTGCCGGTGAGCTTGCCATCCACCCACGGCTGGGCGTCGTCGAGCCTGCGACCCGCCGCCAGAGCGAGACGCTGGGCGAGCCTGCGCACGGCCGCTTCATCGGCGAAACGCACGTCGGTGCGCTCGAGGCCGTGGCCACGATCTATCCACACCGCATCGGGACCGGTGACCAGAACATCGGCCACGCGCGGATCGTGCAGCAGCGGTTCGAGCAGGCCGGCCCCGGTCATCTCGGTCTGCAGCAGACGCAGCGCGCGCAGCAGGTCGGTGTCGGCGAGGACACCGCCCGCTTCGGCGCGGATCGCGGCGGCGAGTTGGGCGGCATCGGGTGCGCCGGCGTGTTCGGCGAGGCGTTCGCGGACCCGCTCGAGCAGGTCGACGGTGACGAATGTCGTCATCACACCTGCGCCCCGACCATGGCGAGAACCGCGTCGGCCGCGTCGCGCAGCGGACCGCGCCTGCGCACGCTGAGCCCGCCGCGTTCGAGCCGCGCGGCCAGCCCTGCTTGTCCACGCACGGCCGCGAGCAGCGGCAAACCGAGCACCTCGGCCACCTCCGCGCCGCGCAAACCGCCCGGTGCCGGACCACGAACCACCAGGCCCCGGTTCGGGTTTCGCTCGCCGAGGTACGCCGACACCACCTCGGCGGCGGCTACCGAACGCAACCGGGCGGGCACGACGAGAACGACGAGATCGGCGGCATCGACCATCACGTCGGCCGCCGCACCGCGCTCCCCCGACACATCGCAGACGACCAGATCACCTGCGGACCTACCGGATTCGATCACCGCACGCACCGCCGCGGGCGCCAGTTCGGCGGGCGGACCCGCGCGCCCACAGGAGAGCACAGCCAACCCGGGACAGGCGGCAGGCAGCGCGTTGTGCAGCGCGGCGGCGGAAACCCGCCCGTCCTCGATCACGAGGTCGGGCCAGCGCAGCCCGGTGACGTTCTCTATCCCGAGCACGAGGTCGATGCCACCGTCCAGGGGCGCACCGTCGATGAGCACCGCGTCGCGCCGCACTCGCAGCGCCGCACCGCGTAAGGCCGTCGCGGCGGCGAGCGTCGAGGCGCCTGCTCCCCCACCCGCACCGGCCACGGCGACGACCACCCCCTCCCCGGTGCGCGACTCGGCATGCTCGGCGAACTGCTCGACCAGCGCGACTGCCGCGCCCGGCAGCCCGACGACGCGTTCGGCACCGACGGCGGTGGCGGCCTGCCAGTCGGCAACGGCCGGTTCACCTTCGGTGACGAGCACGATCCCCGCCCGTCGCGGGCAGCCCGCCGTGGCGGCGGCGATCGCGGCATCGGTGTCGAGGATCACCAGGCCCGCGCCCGCCCAGGCGTGCCTGCCGACGGGCATGTGCCGTTCGTCGGTGACCCGCTCGGCGGCCGCGGCCACCCGGCGCACCTCGGCGCGCAGCCGTTCGTCGCGCACGAGCACGAGGGCGGGCGAGATCGGAGCGGAGGTGGGGGCGAGGTTCATGCGGTTCAGCGTGCTCGCGGAGGACCTCGGCCGACACCCGCCGAACGGCGATTGTGGATAACTCGCGGGGTGTGGATAACTTCCGAATACGCTGCCGGATGAAAGTAATCGTCCTGAAAATAGAGGACGGCCCCAGCCGGGGGGGAGGAGGCTGGGGCCGTCGGGTTCAGCCCCGGGGGGTCGGGCTGAACGCGCCTGGACCATGTCCAGGTGTCAGCAATACTACACCCATCACCCGCCGACGGCGCAAGTAGCGTCGGCCGACATTCTTCGGCGATTCGCGCCCTCCGGCGTCCGCAGGGCAAACACCGAACAGTTGCCTGAGCGGCCGGATCCCCCACCCGTCGGTACGCGTGCCTATCCTGTTGTCGTGACCGCCGATCCCCGCCAGACTCCGCCTACGGACACAAGACTCGATTCCTCGGGCCGTGCGCCGACGGCCGGCGGGCGGGTGGCCGCGTTCTTCGATCTCGACAAAACGGTGATCGCGAAATCGAGCGCGTTCGTGTTCAGCAAACCCTTCTACGCACAGGGGCTGATCAACCGCAGAGCCGTACTGGAGAGCAGCTACGCACACTTTTTGTTCCTGCTGTCGGGTGCCGATCACGACCAGATGGAACGAATGCGGGCAAACCTGGCCAACATGTGCGCGGGCTGGGATGTGCAACAGGTGAAATCCATTGTGGCCGAGACACTTCACGAGTTGGTCGACCCGCTGATCTATGCCGAGGCCGCCGACCTGATCGCCGATCACAAGATCCGCGGCCACGATGTGGTGATCGTTTCGGCGTCCGGCGAGGAAATGGTCGGGCCGATAGCCGAGGCGCTCGGCGCCTCCCATACCGAGGCGACGCGGATGGTCGTCGAGGACGGAAAATACACCGGCGAGATCGAGTTCTACTGCTACGGAGAGGGAAAGGTGGCCGCGATCGAAAAGCTGGCCGCCGCAGAGGGTTACGACCTGTCCCGGTGTTACGCCTACTCCGACTCGGCGACCGACCTGCCGATGCTGAGCGCGGTCGGCCACCCGACCGCGGTGAACCCCGACCGCGCGCTGCGCAAGGAGGCCGTCGCACGCGGCTGGCCGGTGCTCACCTTCTCCAATCCGGTGTCGCTGTGGTCGCGGTTCCAGGCGCCGTCGAGCACCACGGTTGCGGCGACGGCGGCCGTCGGGCTCAGCGCCGTCCTGGCGGGCGCGATCAGCTACCGGCTGCTGCGTAAACGCCGCTGACCTGCGACGCAGGCTTGACCCGCAAGCACGGATCGCCGGCTGACACGCCGAAAACAAGCGGATTCGGTAATGCCGGAGAAACGCTTGAAGTGAGCGCGGTCACAGTGTAAGAATGGAGTCACGGAAGGACGGAAGGCCAAGACGGGACCGGAAGAGAAGGTTTCGCCTCCCATCCCACCCTTCCCAGCACGGACGCCAGGCACCCACGCGGAGCGCGCCGCGACAAGGGCAGCAGAGTTGTGGGCCTGCGAAATTCGGGCAGTCGTCGGCGAGAGCCTCGCACAGGTTGCGGGGATGAACCGGCGGGGTTCGGATGATCGCCGAGGCCACCGAACACAACCCACCCCAGCACGCTTGGTAACCAGGTGTTCCGTGCTAGCGGGCGGCGAAGTCGAGCAATCGGCACGCCGCCCGTTTCGATGTGTGGGGAAGGTCAGCCCGCGGCCGCGTCGGCGATCGAGTTGGCCTCTCGCGCACCGTCTTCGAGCGCACCCGCACAGAACAGCACCCATCCGCCGACGCCCTCCGGCGTGCCCATGCCGAAGCCGGCGGCCGCATCGAGGTAGGCCTGCCTGCGACGCAGCCAGAACACCTCGGGAACGCCGAGGCTGCGGGGATCGAGCCCGGTCGACACCGCGACCAGCCTCGACGCCGCGCGGGCGACCACACCATCGGCGGTGCCGAACGGGCGAAGTGTCATCAGCTCGCCGTGCACGACGGCGGCGATCACCGGCGCGGGTGCTGTGCTGGTCTGCACGGTCTGAGCCAGCAGGTCCAGCCGCTCCGCCACCCCGGGCACCGGGCGTGGCCTGCCGAGTTCCTGCTGATCGGTGACGAGGTCGGCGGCGGCGAGCAGATGCAGCCGGGCCAGCGCCTGCAGCGGGGCGCGGCGCCAGGTGCCGACCAGGTTGGTGAGCGCGTCACCGTCGAGCGCCTGCCCCACCCGCAGCGCACCGGCCAGCACCGGATCGCTGACCTTGCCGTCGGCGGGCAGATCGGTGCTCGCGCCCTCGATGGCAGCCGAGGAACGCGCCGCGCGGACGGCGGCCTCGGCGGCGGTGGTCGCCCAGCCGCGTCGGTTGGACTTGTGCCGGTGCACCGCGGCGAGCGCGTCGCGCGCCTTGTCGGCGGCCTCACGCACGCCGGGCAGGTCGACCAGGGGCTGCAGCGGATCAGTCACGAAAGAGGAGGCTACCGTTCGAGCGCACCGGCCCCCACGGCCACATGGAGCCCGCGTGCCCGCGGCCACACCCGATCGGGCCACAACACCTCGGCGAGCCGTTTCGCCGCCGGTGTCTTGGCCCGACGACGACGCGCCTCCAATTCGGCCTGCCGCTCCGCATCGATTCGATCCATCAGCGCCTCCCCACCTCAGCGAGCCACCTCGCACCACCTCGGACCAACCAACGATACGCCGCTGAGCTGCGGTGACGCGCCCGATTCAGCAGCTCTCGACCCAGCGCCCTCGCTGATCCAGCCGACGCACACCGACTGTCGAGCCCGACCCGCTACCCAGCCAACAACTCCCGCCCCGGGATCGCCTCGAGCAGATCCCGCGTGTATTCCTCGCGCGGCGACGCGAACACCTCATCGGTGGTGGCCGATTCGACGACCTTCCCGGCTCGCATGACCAGCACGTTGTCCGCGATCTGCCGGACAACCGCCAGATCGTGCGTGATGAACAGGTACGTCAACCCCAGCTCGGCTTGCAGGTCGTTGAGCAGCGTGAGGATCTGCGCCTGCACCAGCACATCGAGCGCCGACACCGCCTCGTCGCAGACGACGAGCTCCGGCGACAACGCCAACGCGCGAGCGATCGCCACCCGCTGACGCTGCCCGCCCGACAACTCGTTGGGATAGCGCCGCAGCACCGACGACGGCAACGACACCTTGTCGAGCAGGTCGCGCACCACCTTCTCGCGTTCGGCGGCGGTACCGATCTTGTGCACCCGGAGGGGTTCTTCGACGGTGCGGAAGATGGAGTACATCGGGTCGAGGGAACCGTAGGGGTTCTGGAAGATCGGTTGCACGCGGCGGCGGAAGGCGAAGGCGCCCTTGCTGTCCATCGACGACACCTCCTGACCGTCGAACACCACCGAGCCTGCCGTCGGTTCGAGCAACCCGAGCACCATCTGCGCGATGGTCGACTTGCCCGATCCGGACTCACCGACGATCGCGGTGGTCGTGCCGCGTTCCACACAGAAACTCACGTCGTCGACGGCGGTGAAAGCCGTCGACTGCCACGGTCGTTTGCCGCGAATTTTGAACGCCTTGGTGAGGTTTCGCACGTCGAGCACGGTGTCGGGCAGCGCCTCGGTGGCGGCCACCTCGACGGCACGGTCGCGCACCTTCGCCCGCTGCCGCGACGACGACATCCGCTGCGCCGCAAGCGAGGGCGCCGAATTCACCAGCTTCTTGGTATAGGTGTGCTGCGGGTCGCGCAGGATCTGCAGGGCCGGACCGGATTCCACCACCCGCCCGCGATACATCACCACGAGGTGTTCGGCGCGTTCGGCGGCCAGGCCGAGGTCGTGGGTGATGAGCAGCACGGCCGTCCCCAGCTCGGTGGTGAGCTCTTCGAGGTGACCGAGGATCTGGCGTTGCACGGTGACATCGAGCGCCGAGGTCGGTTCGTCGGCGATAAGCAGTTTCGGCCTGCACGACAGCCCGATCGCGATGAGCGCGCGCTGGCGCATACCGCCGGAGAACTCGTGCGGGTACTGGTTCACCCGCCGCGCGGCATCCGTCATCCCGGCCTCGGTGAGCAGTTCCACCGCCCGTTCGCGCGCGGCCGCACCCTTGGCGATGCCGTTGGCCTCCAGGGTTTCCCGGATCTGGAAGCCGATCTTCCACACCGGGTTCAGGTTCGACATCGGGTCCTGGGGAACCAGGCCGATCCCGTTGCCCCGGACCGCGACGATCTCCTTGGCCGAGGCCTTGGTCAGGTCCTTGCCCTCGAACCGGATGGACCCGCCGGTCACCTTGCCGGTGCCGGGCAGTAGATCGATGATCGCGTGCGCGGTCGTCGACTTGCCCGACCCGGACTCGCCGACGATGGCGACGGTCTGCCCGGGGTAGACGGTCAGATTCACCCCGCGCACAGCGGGCACCGGCTTGCCGTCGGAGGTGAAACTCACCTCCAGATCGCGGATTTCGAGCAGCGGTTCGGTGGTCATCGGGTGCGCTCCTTCGGATCGAGCGCATCGCGCACCGCGTCACCGAGCATGATGAAGCTCAGCACCGTGATGGCCAGCGCGGTCGCCGGATAGAACAGGATCGGCGAGGTACGTATCTCGGACTTGGCACGGGAGATGTCGGCGCCCCAGGCCACGATGTCGGGTGGCAGCCCGACACCGAGGTAGGACAGCGTGGCCTCGGTGACGATGAAGACGCCGAGCCAGATGGTCGCGACGACGATGAGCGGGCTCGCCGCGTTCGGCAGCACGTGCCGCATCAGCGTGCCGAACCGCGACACACCGAGCGCCTTCGCCGCCGTGACGTATTCGCTGTTCTTGGCCTCGATCACCGCGCCACGGGCGATGCGCGCGGCCTGCGGCCAGGTGAACGCCACGAGGATCGCGATCACCGTGGTAATCCCGGCCGGGCGGAGCAGCTGCAGCAGCACGATGGCGGCGAGCACCATCGGGATGGCGTAGAAGATCTCGGCGATGCGCGAGACGACGGTGTCGAGCAGGCCGCCGTAGAACCCGGACAGCGCGCCGAGCACCCCGCCGACCACCAGGAACAGCAGCGCCGAGCCGACGCCGACGGTCACCGAGGCGCGGGCGCCGTAGATGGTGCGCGCGTAGATGTCGCAGCCCTGTTTGTCGAAACCGAACGGGTGACCGGGGCGCGGCCCGTCCATCCCGAATTCGCCGAGGCAATGGCGCGGGTCCTGGCTGGTGAACAGCGACGGCCACACCACGACCAGCAGCACGAGCACGATCAGCACGACGGCCACGAGGAACACCGGGTTGCGCCGCAGCCGCCGCCACGCATCGCCCCAGATGCTGGTCGGAGTGCCCGCATCGAGCACACGGTCGGTGGCGAGCACCTCCACCTCGTCGGCGGGGGCCACGAAATGCGATTGCTTGTCATGCATAACGGATCCTCGGGTCGAGCGCGGCATAGAGCAGGTCGATGACCAGGTTCATCAGCAGGAACAGCACAACGAGCACCGTCACGAACGACACCACCGTCGGCGGCTCACCGCGGATGATCGCCTGATACATGGTTCCGCCGACACCGGGGATGTTGAAGATGCCCTCGGTGACGATGGCGCCCGCCATCAACGCACCGAAATCGGCACCGAGAAAGGTGACGACCGGAATCATCGAATTGCGCAGAATGTGCACCGTCACCACGCGCCGGCGGCCGAGGCCTTTCGCCGTCGCGGTGCGCACGTAGTCGGCGGACTTGTTCTCCGCCACCGAGTTTCGTGTCAGGCGCAGCACATAGGCGAACGAGAGCGAGCCGAGCACGAAAGCCGGGACGATCAGTTCACCGAGACTGGCGTTCCCGGTGACGGTCACCGGTGCGATGCCCCATTTCACACCGAGCAGGAACTGCGCGAGATAACCGACGACGAACACCGGGAGCGCGATGATCACCAGGCTCGCGATCAGCATCGTCGAATCGAACAGTTTGCCCTTGCGCAAACCGGCGATCAAACCGAACAGGATGCCGAAGAAGCCTTCGATCAGCACGGCGAGAAACGCCAGTTTGATGGTGATCGGGAAGGCCCGTTCGAGTTCCTCGCGCACCGGCCTGCCGGAGAACGAGGTGCCGAAGTCGAGGGTGAGAATGCCCTGCAGGTAATGCAGGTATTGCATGATGAACGGCTGATCGAGGTGGTAGCGGGCGCGCAATGCCGCCTCGGCCGCCGGGGTCAGCGCCTTTTCACCGGCCAGCGCCTTGATCGGGTCGCCGGGAATCAGGAAGACCATCGCGTAGATCAACAGCGTGGCGCCGAGGAACACCGGGATCATCTGGAGCAGGCGCCGGAGTATGTACCAAGTCATCATTCCTCCGAAAACGGCCGGGCCGAGCCACTTTCGTGACCCGGCCCGACGGCGAGTGGTTACTTCTCGATGTTCTCGAAGTCGAACAGGCCGTTCCAGGCGAGTTCGGCCTTGGTGACCCGATCGGAGCGGCCCGCGGCGGCGATGTAATCGAACACCGGGATATCGGCCATATCCCGGATCAGGATCGCCTGTGCCTGCCCGATGAGTTTGTAGGACTCCTCCTTCGTCGCCGCGGCCATGGCGGCGTCGAAGAGGCGGTCCACCTCGGGGTTGTTGTAGTTGACATTGTTGGTCTCGGAGTAGCTGTAGTAGTTCGACCCGAGGAACTGCATCATCGTCGGGTAATCACCCTGCCAGCCGTAACGGAAAGCGGTGCCGATGGTTTCGGCGTTCACCGCGTCACGCACGTCCTTGAACGTCGGCACCGGATTGGCGACGGCGTCGATGTTCAAGGTGTTCTTCACGCTGTTGGCTACCGCTTCGATCCACGCCTGGTGGCCGCCGTCGGAGTTGTAGGTGATGGTGTAGCGCGAGCCTGCCCACGGCGACATGGCGTCGGCCTGGGCCCACAGCTTCTTGGCCTCCTCCGGGTTGTAGTCGAACACCTCGGCGCCCGGGAGGTTCGCGTCGAAACCGGGCAGCGTCGACGCGGTGAAATCACGTGCCGGGTTCCGCAGGCCGTTGAAGATCTTCTCGATGATCTGCGGCCGGTTGATCGCCATGGAAATGGCCTTGCGACGCAGCACGCCCTCCGCACCCGCGAAATGCGGGACATTGGACTGGATGCCGATGTGCTGATTCTGCGCGGTCGGCTTGGTGATCGCGCGGTCGCCGAGATCGCTCTTGTAGGTGCTCAGCGCGCTGTCGGGAATGGTGTCGAGCGCGTCGAGGTTGCCTGCCTGCAGATCGGCGTAGGCCGTCTCGTAGGACTGGTACATCACAAAGCGCAGGCCCTTGTTCTTGGCGGGCCTACCGCCCGGGTAATCCGGGTTGGGCTTCAAATCGATCTTGACGTTGTGTTCCCAGGATTCGAAAGCGTAGGGGCCGTTGCCGACCGGGTTCTCACCGAAAGCCTTCATGTCCTTGAACGCCACCTCGGGCAGCGGATAAAACGGGGCGTAACCGAGGGCGCTCTCGAAGTCGATCGACGGCGACTTGAGTTCCACGGTGAAGGTGCGATCGTCGACCAGCTTCAGGCCGGACATGGTCTGCGCCTTGGGCTGTTCGGCATTCACTTCGTCGAAACCGGCGATCTGGCTGAACGCGTAGCCCTGCAACTGCGCGTTGGTGCCGAGCGCGCCGTAATTCCAGGCGTCGACGAACGATTTGGCGGTGACCGTGGTGCCGTCGGTGAATTTCCAGTTCGGCTTGATGGTGATGCGATACGACTTGCGGTCGGTGGTCTCGATCTTCTCGGCCATCTCGTCGTGCGCTTCGCCGTTGGCGTCGTAGTACTTCAGGCCCGCGAACAAACGGTCGACCACGCGACCGCCCATGTTCTCGTTGGTATTGGTCGGTACCAGGGGATTCTGTGGCTCTCCCGCATTGGTGGTGACAATGGCCGCATCGGCACTGTCATCGGACGAGCACGCGGTGAGACCGAGGCTTGTGGCCACGAGTCCCGCCGCGATCAGCGCGGTCGCTCTGATGAATCTCAACGATCTCTCCCGGTTCGCTTCCATGACATGAAGGGGGCGCAATCATCTTCCGCGTCACATGTATCCCTACGGTTACATGCCGAATACGCGGAAAAGATTGCCGAACCCTTCCTGTTCGACAGAAAAAGATGAACAATTCTCGGAACCATCAGCTGAACGGTTGATCTAAAACGATAGCCCGGGATCGCCTGCCCTGTCCGCGAACTCACCGGATGAATCAAGCCCACTGAACGTCTCGGAAACCGAGCTCACGCAACGCTCACAAGGGGGCCGACACGTTCGTTACTGTCGAGGTGCCACGGCTGCGCCTTGGCGACCGACCCGACCGCACCAGGCATGTGAGGCTGACATCGACATGACCGAAACCGCTGCAGGACATCAGGATTCGTATCCGCCGAGCGCCGAGTTCGCGGCTGCCGCCAATGCCGGTGCCGAACTCTACGAGCGGGCCGACGCCGACCGCGAGGGCTTCTGGGCCGAACAGGCGCGCCGCCTGCACTGGCACACACCCTTCACACAGGTCCTGGACTGGGACGACGCACCCGTGGCGCGCTGGTTCGCCGACGGCGAGCTGAACATTAGTTACAACTGCGTCGACCGCCATGTTCTCGACGGTCACGGCGACCAGGTGGCCATCCACTGGGAGGGCGAACCCGGCGATTCGCGCGCGATCACCTATCGGGAACTGCTCGAGGAGGTTTCGCGGGCGGCCAACTACCTGACCGAGCTCGGGCTGGTCGCCGGTGACCGGGTGGCGATCTACATGCCGATGGTGCCCGAGGCGATCGTGGCGATGCTGGCGTGTGCGCGGCTGGGTCTCACCCATTCCGTGGTGTTCGCCGGGTTCTCGCCGAGCGCGCTACGGCAGCGGGTCGACGACGCGCAGGCGCGGCTGGTCATCACGACCGACGGGCAGTGGCGGCGGGGTAAGCCCGCGCCGCTGAAGGAGGCTGTCGACGAGGCGTTGGCCGCCAAGGGTGATGTGCCGTCGTCGGTGGAGCATGTGCTCGTGGTGCGCCGCGTGGGGACCGAGGTGCCGTGGACCGACGGGCGCGACCTGTGGTGGCACGAAACCGTCTCCGCCGCTTCGCCGTCGCACGAGGCGCAGGCGTTTCCGGCCGAGCATCCGTTGTTCATCCTCTACACCTCCGGGACCACCGGGAAGCCGAAGGGCATCCTGCACACCAGCGGCGGATACCTCACCCAAGCCGCCTACACCCACCACAACGTCTTCGATCACAAAGCCGGACAAGACGTCTACTGGTGCACCGCCGACATCGGATGGGTCACCGGACACAGCTACATCGTCTACGGACCGCTGGCCAACCGCGCCACCCAGGTCGTCTACGAAGGCACCCCGAACTCCCCCAATGAGCACCGCCATTTCGAGATCATCGAAAAGTACGGCGTCACCATCTACTACACCGCCCCGACCCTGATCCGCACGTTCATGAAGTGGGGCCGCGAGATCCCCGACGCCCACAACCTCACCAGCCTGCGTCTGCTCGGCTCGGTCGGCGAACCGATCAACCCCGAAGCATGGCGCTGGTACCGGGAAGTGTTCGGCGCCGACAAGACCCCCATCGTGGACACCTGGTGGCAGACCGAAACCGGTGCCATCATGATCTCGCCGCTGCCCGGCGTCACCGACGCCAAGCCCGGCGCCGCCATGCGCCCCCTGCCCGGCATCTCGGCGAAGGTCGTGGACGAAGAAGGCAAGGCGGTTCAGCTCGGCGAAACCGAGGCCAACGGGTACCTGGTGCTCGACAAGCCGTGGCCGTCGATGCTGCGCGGCATCTGGGGCGATATGGACCGCTACCGGTCCACCTACTGGGAGCGCTACGCCGAGCAGGGCTGGTACTTCGCCGGTGACGGCGCCAAACTCGACACCGACGGCGACCTCTGGGTCCTCGGCCGCGTCGACGACGTCATGAACGTCTCCGGCCA
>NZ_JBFAJZ010000006.1:0-377117 GCF_040655475.1 Nocardia sp. NPDC050413
GAAGCACGGTAACGTGTGGAGGTGACCGGTACTAATAGGCCGAGGGCTTACTATCGAAGGTGTTACGCGTCCACTGTGCGGTATCTGAAACAACACACAGATCACCGAGACAATAACTGTTCATTCCGTTTAGGCGGGTGAGTGGTTGTGGCTCTCTGTGGATAGTTTCATAGTGTTACGGCGGTTATAGCGGTGGGGAAACGCCCGGTCCCATTCCGAACCCGGAAGCTAAGGCCACCTGCGCCGATGGTACTGCACTCGACAGGGTGTGGGAGAGTAGGACACCGCCGGACAATCATTCACGAAAGCCCTCTGACTACGGTCAGGGGGCTTTCGTCGTTTCCAGGGTAGTTCCGGGCACGAAACAGAACCGACCAGCGAATGTTTCGGATTCGGCAGCGGCGGGAGCGCTTGTCCGTCACCATGATGCGACGTCGCTCTGGAGGTTGTCGCATGGACCGGCTCGCTCATCAAGTTCTCCGTCGCGGCGCTGCCGCGCTCGTGCTTCCCGCCGCCCTCATCGGGGCGGTCCTCACCGCCGCACCGGTAGCCGCCGAACCGAAACCCGACCCGCTCGCGGGCATCACCGACCGGGTCACCGCCGACATGCTCGGCGCCGCGAATTCCCTTGCGGGAGTGGCGGGAATCGACCTACCCGAGACCTACGGCCCCGAGACGGCGATCGTCGTACTCGGCTACGGCCTGCAACCCGACGGCACCATGCGTGCCGAGTTGAGCAACCGGCTGCACGCCGCGCTTGTTCAGGCGTACATGTCACCCGCCTCGCCGGTGATCGTCACCGGTGGCAATCCGCGCAACGGGGTCACCGAGGCGCAGGTGATGGCCGACTGGCTGCATGTGCGCGGAGTGGCCAGGCACCGGCTGCACGCCGAAACCGAGGCCGGTTCCACCGTGCAGAACGCGAAATTCTCGGCGCAGCTCATGGCGGCACTCGGCGCGCAC
The DNA here is from genome assembly GCF_040655475.1 of Nocardia sp. NPDC050413. Taxonomy (NCBI): domain Bacteria; kingdom Bacillati; phylum Actinomycetota; class Actinomycetes; order Mycobacteriales; family Nocardiaceae; genus Nocardia; species Nocardia sp. NPDC050413. The sequence continues at coordinate 964 of NZ_JBFAJZ010000006.1, forward strand.
AAGGCGGTGCTCATCACCTCGGCCGACCATATGCGCCGGGCGCTGGAGAACTTTCTGGCAGCCGGGGTGCCGGTCGTCGCGACGATGACGCCGGACGTGGCGCCGCTGTGGGCGCAGCCGTACGGTGCGGACAAGTGAACCGAACATCGCCTATGTCGGTGCCGGAGTTTACGATCATCGAATGCCGCCGGGGCGCGGCACGGAAAGACAGGGGTTGATCGGCGATGGACAGGCCTGCCTGGGCACCGGACGGTGTCGATATGCAGCAACCGAGCCCGGCTCGGATGTACGACGCACTACTCGGTGGCTCGCACAATTTCGCGGTCGACCGGATGGCTGCCGAAATGGGCACCAAGTTGGTGCCGGATCTGCCGCGCCTGGCGCTGAGCAACCGGGCGTTCCTGCGGCGTGCGGTCCGCTTCATGCTCGACGCGGGCATCCGCCAGTTCCTCGACATCGGTTCCGGTATCCCCACCGCGGGCAATGTGCACGAGATCGTGCACGAACTCGACCCGCAGGCCCGCGTGCTCTATGTCGACATCGACCCGGTGGCCGTCATGCATTCGCGCACGATCCTGCACGGGAACGAGCGGGCGGGCGCGATCGAGGCCGACCTGCGCAAGACCGACGACCTGCTGGCCGCCGTCCGGGAGACCGGACTGATCGACTTCGCGGAGCCGGTCGGACTGCTCCTGATCGCGGTGCTGCATCTGGTGTCCGACGACGACGACCCGGCGGGGAAGGTGAGCGCGCTACGCGAGGTGCTCGCGCCGGGCAGTCTCGTCGCCATCTCCCACCTGACCTCGGAATTGCGGCCGGAGGACGCGGGTAAACTGAGCGCCAACGCGGCGAACGAGAACCGGGTCGGTATCCATTTCCGGCCCAAGGACGCGATCGTCGCCATGTTCGATGGTTGGGATCTGGAGTCGCCGGGCGTGGTGGAACTGCCGGCGTGGCGACCTGAGTCGGAGCGAGATCAGCACGAGAAGCCCGGGCGTTCGCTCGGTCTCGGTGGGGTCGCGCGCAAGGGCTGAGCCCGTCGTCACGGCGGTGCGAGAGACGACGACAGGGGCGGATGAACGGTGGGGTCATGGGAGCTGGCGCAGCGGTGGGCTGACGCGCTCGACGGTGTGGTCGCTCCCACCCTCACCCGCTCCCAGATCGAGGACATGCTCGCCGCCCTGTGCACGGGTCTCATCGATGCCGCGCGCGGTGGTGAAGACCCCGACGTCGCCCGGCAGGCGGCGCGCATGCTGGTCGCGGTGAACTACCGCGATCCGGCCGCGGTGAGCCGTACGGTTCCGGTGCTGTGCACCGACCTCGTCGAGCACGCCGCCGCCGGTTTCGACGACCCGGCGCTGCCCGAAATCCGTAGCCGCGCAGTCGCTTTGGCGGGTGACTTCGCGGCCGGTTTCACCGCCGCACTGCGGGCGGCGGCACTGGCCGAACAGGAACAGACGCTGGCCGCGGTGCTCTCGGCCGCGCAGGAGGCAGAGGACCGGCGCGCCCTGTCGGAGGCCCGTTTCGAGGCCGTTTTCGACGGTGCGCTGGTCGGCATCGGCACCGTCGACATGACCGGCAGCGTGGTGAACTGCAACCTGACGCTGGCCGAAATGCTCGGACAGACCCCCGAGTCGATGGTCGGACGCACCGTCGCCGACATCCTCGGCCCGGCGAACCTCAACGATGCCTTCGTCGAACTGCAGCGGATGGTCGCGGGCGAGTCGGAGAGCTTCCGGACCGAGACCGAACACATTCGCGACGACGGCCGGGTCACCTCGATCGATCTGTCGATGTCGGCGGTTCGTGACGGCGAGGGCGCGATCCGGTTCCTGGTCGGTGTCGCGGTCGACGTCACCGAGCGCAAGCAGCTGGCCGACCGGCTGTGGCACGACGCCAACCACGACGCGCTGACCGGCCTGCCGAACCGGTCGCACCTGTTCAGCCGGCTCGCGGGCGCCGAACCACCGGTCGGCGTGTGCTATCTGGATCTCGACGGCTTCAAGGAGATCAACGACCTGTGGGGCCACACCATCGGTGACCGGGTGCTGCGGGTGGTGGGCGACCGCCTTCGCGACACCCTCGGCCCCCGCTCGGCGCTGCCCGCGCGTATCGGTGGCGACGAATTCCTCGTGCTCGTCGAAAAGTGTTCGGGTGAACAGGCATTGACCGAGCTGGCCGACGAGCTCATGGCGGCGTTGTCGGCGCCGCTCGAGGTGGACGGGCACATGCTCGCCGTGGGCGTGAGCATCGGCACCGCCTTCTTCGAACAGCCACCGGCCGCCGCCGACGAACTGCTCCAGGCCGCCGACGCCGCGATGTACCGGAACAAACACCATGCGCGAGCGGCGATCCGGCCACAGGTGCACCGGTCGCCGCCCGCGCTCGATCAGACCAGCTGACGTTGCTTCGCGCGCGCGAGTGAACGATCGCGCTGTTCCTCGAAGCGCACCACGTCCTGGCGCAACCGGTCGAGGAAGGCAGCCAGATCGTCGCGCGCTTTCTCGCCCCGCGGACCGAAATCGGTGCGCTCGAAGATATTCCATTTGCGCAGCACCGGCAGCAGGACTTCCTCGAGGTGCTGGCGCAGATCGTAGATGCCGTGCTTGGCCATCAGCACACCGTTGCGGCGCCACCCGGGCATGCCCGCGCCTGGCATCTGGAAACCGGCCACGATGGTCGCGATCGCCTCCATGGTCTGGTCGGGTGCCAGGTCGAGGGCGGCCGCGCACAGGTTGCGGTAGAAGATCATGTGCAGGTTCTCGTCGGCGGCGATGCGCGCGAGCATGCGGTCGGCGATCGGATCGTCGCAGGCACGGCCGGTGTTGCGGTGGCTCACCCGGGTGGCCAGTTCCTGGAACGTCACATACGCCACGGAGTACAGGAAACCGGCGCCGGAGGTGTCGCGCACATCGAAGGCGCCTGCCTTCTCGTCGACCACCGACATGGCCGAGTAGCCGTTGGTCATGTGGATCATCCGTGCGTTCTCGAGCGCGACCGGGTCGACGCCGCGCGTCACGACCAAATAGTCACGCATCACGATGCCGTGCCGGTTCTCCTCGGCGGTCCACCGACCGACCCAGGTGCCCCAGGCGCCGTCCTGGGAGAAGTTCTCGGCGATCTCGCGGTGATAGGAGGGCAGGTTGTCCTCGGTGAGCAGATTCGTGATCATCGCCGCCTTGGCGACCTCGTTCAGGGCGGATTGCTCGGGCGCCCAATCGATTCCGCCCATCGATGCGAAATTGCGGCCCTGCTCCCACGGCACGTAGTCGTGCGGATGCCAGTCCTTGGCCATCGATAGATGACGATCGACATTGCTCGCCGCAACATCTTCCAATTCGATCAGCAGTTCCAGCTGGGTGAGGTTCCTGGCCACGCTCGTGCCCTTTCGCTGCAGGGAAAAGCAAGAGTCGGTAATGTTGCCGGTCGTCGCCGAGAATAGACCCGGCACAAGGCACCTGGCGAAACGCGGTGCCATTCTCTACGCTTCACCAGTTCAGCTCCATCAGCGGTTCCCGTTCAGTCGTGGCATAGCTAGAGAGAGTGAGCGAAGAATTATGACGGACATCGTGGTCACGAGCCTTGCGGCGACCACGTCGATCGCGGGCGACGTCGACTCGACCTGGAAAGGTCTGCTCAACGGCGAGAGCGGGATCGACGTCCTGGAGGACTCCTTCATCGACGACTTCGACCTTCCGGTGCGGATCGGTGGTCACCTGAAGGTGTCGCCGGCGGCCTCGCTCACCCGCGAGGAGGCGCGCCGGTTGTCCTACGTCGAGCAGATGGCCGTGGTGCTCGGCCGTGAGGTCTGGCGCAACGCGGGCAGCCCCGAGGTCGACCTGGATCGGCTCGGCGTCTCCATCGGTACCGGGCTCGGCGGCGCCGAATCCCTGCTGTACGCGCGGGACAAGCTGTCCAACGGCGGCTACCGGAAGGTGTCGCCGCAGACCGTCGCGGCCATGATGCCCAACGGCGCCGCCGCGTGTGTCGGCGTCGAATTGGGTGCGCGCGCAGGCGTTTCCACGCCCGTTTCGGCGTGTTCGTCGGGTTCGGAGGCCATCGCCAACGCGTGGCGGATGATCGTGATGGGCGATGCCGACATGGTGGTGACCGGCGGGGTGGAAGGCTGCATCCAGGCGGTGCCGATCGCGGCATTCACCCAGATGCGTGCCATGAGCACCCGCAATCACGACCCCAAGGGCGCGTCGCGCCCGTTCGACGTCGACCGCGACGGATTCGTCTTCGGCGAGGCCGGGGCGATGATGGTGATCGAGACCGAGGCCCATGCCAAGGCGCGCGGGGCGACGATCCACGCGCGCCTGCTCGGTGCGGGAGTCACCTCCGACGGCTTCCACCTGGTCGCGCCCGACCCCGACGGCACCGGTGCGGCCCGGGCGATGACGCGGGCCATGCAGACCGGCGGCATCAGCCGCACCGACGTCACCCACATCAACGCCCACGCCACCGCCACCCCCATCGGCGACACCGCCGAGGCCAACGCGATCGGCAAGGCCATCGGGTCGCATGCCTCGGTGTACGCGCCGAAGTCGGCGCTCGGGCATTCGATCGGTGCGGTGGGTGCGCTGGAATCGGTGATCACCGTGCTCAGCGTGCGCGACAGCATCGTCCCGCCCACGCTGAACCTGGAGAACCAGGACCCCGCGATCGACCTCGACGTGGTCTCGGGTCAGGCGCGGCCGGGCCGCATCGATTACGCGGTGAACAACTCGTTCGGCTTCGGCGGGCACAACGTGGCCCTGGCCTTCGGGCGGTTCTGATGATCGGCGAGACACTCGACGACTACCTCGACGAGCACGGCGCCATCCGCATTCCCGGTAACCAGACGCTCATCGATTTCGTCGACAAGCACAGCGAAGCCAACGGCGACGAGCTGGCCTACCGGTTCATCGATTACTCGCGCGAACGCGACGGCGAGTACCAGGAGCTCACCTGGCGTGAGTTCGGGGTGCGGTTGCGGGCGGTGGCGGCGCGCCTGCAGCAGGTCACCGAGCCGGGCGACCGCGTTGCGGTCCTGGCGCCGCAGGGGCTCGACTACGTGGTGGCGCTGTTCGCGGCGGTGTACGCGGGCAATGTCGCGGTGCCGCTGTTCGATCCGGAGGAGCAGGGGCACAGCGATCGGTTGCACGCGGTGCTCGGTGACTGCGAACCGGCCGCGGTGCTCACCGTCACCGGTTCGGCGGCGGGGGTACGCAACTTCTTCCGCGAACAGCCGAACACGCGCAGGCCGAGAATCATCGCGGTGGAGGCGATTCCCGACGCGGTGGGATCGCGCTGGCGCAGGCCCGACATCTCGATCGACAGTGTGGCCTACCTGCAGTACACCTCCGGATCCACCCGGGTACCCGCCGGTGTGGAGATCACGCACCGCTCGGTCGGCACCAATCTGCTCCAGATGATCGACGCCATCGGCATCACCGAGAACGCGCGCGGTGTCACCTGGCTGCCGCTGTTCCACGACATGGGTCTGCTCACGGTGATCCTGCCGACCATCGGCGGCAAGTTCATCACCATCATGTCGCCGAGCGCGTTCGTCCGCAGGCCCTCGCGCTGGATCAAGGAACTCGCCGCGCAGGCCGACGGGGCCGAGATCTACTCGGCCGCACCGAACTTCGCGTTCGAGCACGCCGCGGTGCGCGGGTTGCCCAAGGGCGACGAGACGCTCGACCTGTCGAACGTGATCGGGCTCATCAACGGCAGCGAACCGGTGTCGGTGGCCTCGATGCGCAAGTTCAACGAGGCGTTCGCGCCGTTCGGGCTGTCCAAGACCGCGATCAAACCCTGCTACGGGATGGCCGAGGCGACGCTGTTCGTGTCGGCGACCCGCCGCGAGGACGAGGCGCGGGTGGTCTATGTGGACCGGGGCAAACTCAATGCCGGGCGCATGGTGGAGGTCGACGAGCACGCCGCGCAGGCGGTGGCGCAGGTGTCGTGCGGGTATGTCGCCAGGTCGCAGTGGGCCGTGATCGTCGATCCGGAGACGGGTATCGAGCGGCGTGACGGCGAGGTCGGCGAGATCTGGTTGCACGGCGACAATATGGGCATCGGGTACTGGGGGCGGCCGGAGGAGACCGCGCAGACCTTCCACAACCGGGTGACCCGCAATCCGACCGGCAGCCGGGCCGAGGGCGCGCCCGAGGACGCGACGTGGATGCGCACCGGCGACTTCGGTGCCTACTACGACGGGGAACTGTTCATCACCGGCCGGGTGAAGGACCTCGTCATCGTCGACGGACGCAATCACTACCCGCAGGACCTCGAATACTCGGCACAGGAAGCGAGCAACGCCCTGCGGCCGGGGTTCATCGCGGCGTTCTCGGTTCCAGCGGGAGAACTGCCCGCGCCGGTGCGGGTGGCCGATGCCGACGACATCGCCGAACAGCTCGTCGTGGTGGCCGAAAGGGGTTCGGGGGCGGCGAAACTCGATCCGCAGCCGATCATCGACACGGTGCGTGCGGCGATCTCGCGCAGGCACGGCGTGACGGTGCGTGACGTGCTGCTGGTGCCTGCCGGTTCGATTCCGCGGACCTCGAGCGGCAAGATCGCCCGGCGCGCGTGCCGGGCGGCCTACCTCGACGGGACGCTGCGTGGGGGTTACCGGCAGCAGGACTATCCGGACGCTCCGGTCGACTGAGGTCATCGAAAACGGCTCGGCCGCCGGGAAACCGGTGGCCGAGCCGTTTGTCGTCGGCCGTGGAGCGGCTCAGTTCACGCAGGGGATCGTGTCGCCGATATTGGTGGTGAGTGGTTTCCCGGCGTCCGGCAGGGGCTGTCCGGCGACGCTGGTTGTCGTGGTGACGGGGCGGGTGGTGGTGGTCGGGCTCAGTTCGGCCGGGGGAGTGAAGTCGGCGCCGAGGATGACGCGCACGTGGCCGTCCTCTACCCAGGGTGACGCGGAAACCGGTAGCCCACCGAGGATCTCGGCGACAGCACGGGCGTCATGGATGGCACCGGGGCCGTAGGTGACCGCCGAATAGGGCTCGTCGTTGCCGTCACCGCCGCCGACCTCGCCCTCGCCGTAGCCGCGCGCGGTCAGCATCTTCGACACCAGGGCAGCCTGCCCGGTCGTGGAGCCGACATTGTGCACGTCCACCACGGCATCGGGATTCGCCGCCGTCACAGTGGTTGTCGGGGCCTGCTGACCGAAAGCCGCACGTACCTCGCGTTTGATGGCCGCCGGGTCGACGATATTGACGTCCTGACCGTCGATCACGTCGTAGCGCAGCACCGGCAGGGTGCGGAACTCGACCGGGATGCTGCCCGCCGCACCGAGATCGCGGACGAATTCGAACAGGTCCCAGCCCTGCGACAGGACGATGTCGCGGTGCGCGGCATCCATCAGGGCGGACAGCTTGCTCAGATCGGTGAGCGTGCCGGAGTCCTTGAGCGACTTGGCAACCGAGGTGAGGAAGGCCTGCTGGCGGTGCGTGCGGTCGAGGTCGCCGTTGGGCAGACCGTGGCGCTGACGCACGAACGCGAGAGCCTGGGCCGCGTCGAGATGCTGACGGCCCGCCGGGAACACCGCGCCGGAGAACTCGCTGTCGTCGACGGCATTGGTCAGGCACACATCGACGCCGCCCACCGCGTCGGCCAGGTCGTAGAACCCGGCGAGCGAGATCTCGGCGAACCGGTCGATCGGCACCCCGACCAGGTTGCGCACCGTGGTGACGATGGATTCACGGCCCGCCTCCCGGCTGCGGCGCTCGAGTTCCACCGGGTCGTCGACGCCCTGCTCCATCAACTTCGCCTGCACCACCGCCTTTTTCAGGCCGTACGCCTCTTTGATCTTGATGCGCGAGTAGCCGGGGATGCCGGTGACCGCCACATAGTTGTCGCGGGGGATGGAGAAGGCGACGATCTTGCTCATATCGGCCGGAATGTGCAGCAGGATCAGTGAATTGGCGTTGTAGCCGCCTTCGCTGCCGTCACCGGCGTGCAGCTGATCGAGGATCGCTTTCGGCAGGTCCTTGCCGTCGAGGTCTTTGCGGGTGTCCAGGCCGATCAGCAGGATGTTGACCGCGCCGTCGAGCGAGCGCGGCGCGTCGTCGCCCAGCGCGTCGGAGTGCAGGAAACCGGCATCGAAACCGTTCTTCGCCGACCAGGCGAGGCCGGTGCCCGCCAGCACCGCGAGCGCGACGGCGGCGACGAACATCCTGGTGACGATCGAGCCGATGCGACGCAACCGGGCATGCCCGGTCGAGCGTGGGACGGGTGGGGCGCCGATACGCCTGGGCGGCTGCCGGCGCGGCCAGGGCGCCGGTGGTTCATCGATCCGGTTCACCTCAGGGCACTACCCGCCAGCCACTGGTCCCAGGGCACGCTCCAGTCACCGTTCTGCCACACTTCGAGCGGTGCGCCGCCGGTATTGCGGATCTCCACCACATCACCGGGCTGGGAGAATTCGTAGAACCAGCGCGCGTTCTCCCCGCTGAGATTGAGGCAGCCGTGCGAGACGTTGGTGTTGCCCTGCGCCCAGATGGTGTCGTCGAGTTGATGTAGGTAGATGCCGTCGGTGCTGATCCTGGTCGCCCAGCCGATGGTCTCCTTGTAGCCGAGGCGCGAGTTCACGGGCAGGCCGTAGGTGGAGGAGTCCATCACCACCGGGTTGGCCTTGTCCATGACCGTGTAGATCCCGGGCTGGGTCCAGAAGGAGATGGTTTTGCCTGCCACTTGTTCGCTGCCGCCGCGACCCATCGAGGTCGGCATGGTGCGCACCAGCGCGCCGTTCTCGTATACCTGGACCTGTTTGGTGGTGTCGTCGACGATCGACACGTGGGACGGGCCGATGGTGAAGCTGGTCTTGGTGTCCTCCTGGCCGTAGAGGCCGCCGCCGAGGTCCTTGCCGTAGATATCGGCGGCGAGCGTCACGCGGGTACCCGGCTCGTAGTAGTTCTGCGGGCGCCAGTGGGCGTTGCGGTCGTCGAGCCAGTACCAGGAGCCGGTGACGGGCGGGTCGGTGGTGACCGACAGGTGCCGTTCGGCGGTGGCGCGATCCGGCACGTTCTCGTCGAAGTGGGCGACGACAACCGTGCCGACGCCGAAGGTGCCCTGTGGTGAGAGGGCCGTGCCGCCCGTGGTGCGGAAATACACCTTGGTCTGGTTGTTGGGGGCCAGCGTGGTGAACGTCGAGGTGGTCGGCTCGGTGCCGCGGTCGGTCGCGGCGGTGATCGTGTAGGTGCGGCCGTAGCCGAGGGGCTCGGTCGGCTTCCAGGCGGTGCGGTCGGGAGTGAAGACGCCCTCGACCTCGTTGCCCTGCTCATTGGTCATCGTGACGGAGGTGAGCGTGCCTTCGCTGGTACTGACCCGGACCGGGGCCAGCGGGTCGATTTCGGTGGCGCCCGACTCGGGCGACACCGAGACGACGGCCTCGGGTGGGGCCTTGGTCGAGGACCCGGAGTCGGTGGTCGAGCCGCCGCAGGCCGCGACCAGCAGCAGCACGAGCACGGCGGCCAGCGCGGCCGCACAACGTTGTCGGATCATCTGCCCCTCCCTCGGTCCGGTTCCGCTCAGCTCTGCAGGCCGACCTCGATGTCGAGGGACAGGTTGATCTTGTCGCCGATCACCGCGCCGCCGTCGGCCATCGGCATGTCGATGGTGAGGCCGAAGTCGCGCCGGTTCACGGTGGCGGTCGCGGTGAAACCGGCGACCGGCGCGTCGGCCATGCCGGGGCCGGTGCCGAGGAACTCGACGTCGAGGGTGACCGGGTGGGTGGTACCACGCACGGTGAAATCGCCGGTGACGCTGAATTCGGTGCTCAGGGCCTTGAATCCGGTGGCCTTGAAGGTGGCCGTGGGATAGTTGGCGGCGTCGAAGAAGTCGGCGGTGGCCAGGTGGGCGTCACGCTGGGGGTTGTCGGTGGTGAGCGAGGCGACCTGGATCTCGGCTTCGGTGTCGGCGGTGCCGTCGTCGTGGACGACGAGGGTGCCGGAGAAGTCGGTGAACCGGCCGCGCACCTTGCTCACCATGAGGTGACGAACCGAGAATTCGAGGCTGGAGTGGGCGGGGTCGATGACCCAGGTTCCCGCGGCCAGTCCCTTGGCAGGTGCCGACATGATCTCTCCTCACTTGACGATCCGGCCGAGGGACGGCCGACGGGTGTGAAGCGATAACGAACCCAGCCTAGCCCGGCGGAGAGTATCGGTCAGCTATCGCTGCTCGTCCGTTCGCCGAGGAACCGCAGCAGCGCGGGGTCGGTCGAGGTGAATCGGTCGACCTCCTGGCCGCCGGTGCATTCGAACAAACCGATGGTGACGCTGTCGGCGCGGCGGGTGAGCACCCGCCAGATCGCGCCCGAATCCGCCCAGCGGCGCAGGGTTTCGACCGGGTCGGTGCTCATACCCGTTCACGATAGTTGGCCGCGACCAGCGCGAGGCAGGCCGCGGCGATCACCGCGGTCACCAGATACATGGCGGGATAACCGAACCCGAAGCTGCCGTGCAGCGCCGACAGGATCGCGGGCACACCGAAACCGAGGTAGCTCACCGAATAGAACACCGCGTTCAGCCCGGCCAGGTCGCCGGGGCCGGCGATCCGCTCGATCTGCTGTAGTCCCGCGACCAGGCCGATGCCGTAACCGCTGCCGAGGACGACGGCGGTGAGCAGCGTCGCGCCGATGGTGAGGGTCGACGCGGTCCACGCCGCGAGCAGCATGCCGGCGGTGAGCAGCACGAGCGCGAGCACCGCGGCGCGGGCGGTACCCGGCCGGTCGATGCGGCGCGCGACCGACTGGATGGTGAAACCGCAGCCGAGCGTGACCATGGTGACCAGGGCGGAGAACGCGATCGGGGCCTCGCCGACCTGCCCGAGCATGAGCGTGGGCAGCACGGCGTAGGCGGTGGCGTTGGCGGTGAACAACCACAGGGCCACCGGCACCGCGACCCGCAGGAAGCGGCGGTGACCTGCGGCGGGGATCTTCAGATCGTCGAGCAGCCGGGCCGGATGTGTCTGTCGGCGCACGGTTTCCGGCGCTCTCACCAGCCAGGCCGTGGCCAGGACACACAGCGCCACATTGACCAGATACGCGGTGGAATCGGGCAGCGGGCCCCACTGCGCGAGCACGCCCGCCACACCCGCGCCGAGGGCGAAACCGGCGGTCAGGCTCATCGCCGAGCGCCGGGCGCCGACGCCCGGCCCGGACAATTCCTTGAGCCAGCTGCCGCCGACGGCCATCGCCAGCCCGAGCGCGACACCGCACAGCATCCGCCCGGCCGCGAGCATCGGCACCGACGACGCCCCCGCCGCCAGCAACAGCGAACCGGCCGCGGCGATGAGCGGGGCGGGCAGCATGAGCGGGCGCCTGCCGAATCGGTCCGACAGCGGACCGCCGATGAGCAGGGCGGGCACGATGCCGAGCACGTAGTAGAAAAGCAGCAGATCGACGGCCGTGGCGGCCAGTCCGTGCCCCTTGTACATCACCAGCAACGGGGTGAACTCGTTGCCGCCCCAGGCGATCGCCACCACGGCGGCCGAGACCGCCTGCCAGGCGCGGGTCGCCGGGACAGCACGGGGCCGCTCGCTGGTGAGAATCGCCATCACAGGCCCTTTCTGTCGTGCGCGCACCGGGGAAACGCGCACGGGCGAAATGGTGGCAACCGGTCTCATTTTAGGGACGGGCGCTCGCTGTAATACGGTCGGGTAGTGCGTGAGCTGCGGGTGGGGTGTGCGATGTGGACTCATCCGCAGTGGCCCGCGTCGGCCGAGAAGCTGCGTTCCTACGCCGCGCACTGCGGCGCCGTGGAGGGCAATACGACCTTCTACGCGACCCCCTCGGCCTCGACGGTGCAATCGTGGGCGCGTCAGACCGCGCCGGACTTCCGGTTCGTCCTCAAACCGCCGAGGGCGATCACCCACGAACGAAGGCTCGTCGATTCGCGCGCCGAACTCGCCGCCTTCCTCGACGTGATGGCGCCACTCGGTTCCCGGGTGCACGCGCTGTGGCTGCAGATGCCCGCCTCGTTCGGTCCCGGTGATCTCGGCGCGCTCGCCCGGTTCCAGCGTGAGCTGCCCTCGGGTCTGCGCTGCGCCGTCGAGGTGCGGCACCCTGCCTTCTTCACCGACGACCACGCCGCCGTGCAGCTGGAACGAGTGCTCGGGCGAATCGGCGCCGAATGGGTGCCCTTCGACACGACGGTGCTGTTCGACGGGCCGTCGGCCGACGCGGCCGAGGTGGAGGCGCGGGCGAAGAAGCCTCGCGTGCCCAGGCGTACCCGAGCGCTCACCGAGTACCCGATCGTGCGCTATCACGGCCGTTCCGACGAGGAGCGCACGGTGGCCGGGTGGAAGCCCTGGGTGGCGACGGTGGCGCAGTGGTTGCGGGAAGGCCGGTCGCCGACGGTCTTCGTGCACACGCCCGACAATGCGGCCGCCCGTGACCTGGCCCGCCGGTTCCACGCCGAGGTCGCCGCGGTGGTTCCCGAACTCCCACCGCAACCCGCGGGCGGTACCGAGGAACCGATGACACTGTTCTGACCAGCCTGTCCGCGTCGATTCCGCGCACACTTGTCGGAGGGTCGTGGCATGCTGTGCGCCAGCACTGGGGAGTGTGTGGGCGGGACTCGAGGGGACAGCCCATGTCTGGGTCGATGGATGGAACGTCGTTGTTGCCCGCACCGCACTGTGAGCCGCGCTTGGAGCACGGCGGGCGATCGGAAGAGGTTGTGCCGCACCGGGTTACCCGGGCGCGCACGCGGCGGTCCGGGCACGGGACGCCCGCCGGGATCAGGCGCGCGGTACGCGGTGCGTGTGTGGCGCAGCCGCCGGTGGTCGAAGCGCCCACGGAGACAATGCGATTCGCCGAACAGGTACTGCGGTGGGTGCTCGAAGTCCTCGACCGGCGGCGGTCGGTCACGCATCTGCGACCCTTCGCCGATCCGCTGGTGGTGTCGGCGGTCGCCACCATGCTCACCCAGGATCTGGTTCCCGGAAAGGGATTGGGCGCCGCCAATCTCACGCGTGTCCGGCAGACCTCGGCCGAACCGGGAGCAGCCGAGGTGTTCGCCCTGTATCAGCGGGGCGACCGCACCCTCGCCATCGCCGGACGGATCGAATCGGGCAAGGACACCTGGCGGTTGGTCGCGCTGCGAATGTATTGAAGAAGGCTATTCGGTGCCCGGCCGATGCTGGTCGGCCTGGTCGCGGCCGCTGCCGGGGGCGTCGTCGGAGCCGTCGGGCAGGCGGCGCGTGCCGTTGGCCACCTCGGCGACGAGATCGTCGTAGCCGCAGGCCAATTCGTGCAAGCGCTGCTGGGCGGCACGCAACTCGGCCTCGGCGCCGCAGGCCAGCGCCCGGTAGGTGAGCGCGGCGAAATGGGCCATGCGATCGACGACGGCGCCGATGCTCTCGGTGTGCATCGGCGCCGTGGTCGGTGGTTTCGGCGAGCGGAGCAGCACCCAGCGGTCGATCTCGCAGACCAACCGGGCGCGCTCCCAATCGATATCGCTGGTGTCGCCGGGCACCAGCTGTTCGCGGCGTTCGTGCAGGGCCGCCAGTTCGTGCGCGGCCGCGAGCACGGGGTCAGCGGACCCGGTGACCCCGCACACGGCACGCATCATGTCGGCGCGGGCAGGCAGTCCCGGTTCCCTGTCCACGTTTCGCCGCACCGTCCTCGCCGGAGTTCGTACCGCTTTCCGAAGAACATTCGTCCCGGTCGCGGATACGGATAGGTCGGACGATTCCGCCCGCGGCCTACAGGCTGCGCGCGATGATCTCCTTCATGATCTCGTTGGTGCCCGCGTAGATCAGCTGCACGCGGTTGTCCACCCACATGCGCGCGATCGGGTACTCGTTCATGTAGCCGTAGCCACCGAACAGCTGCAGGCAGGTGTCGGCGATCTGCATCGCCTTGTCGGTGCACCACCACTTGGCCATCGCGACGGTGGGGATGTCGAGCTCGCCGCGCAGGTGCTTCTCGATGCAGTCGTCGATGAACACGCGCGCGATGCGGGCCTCGGTGGCCACCTCGGCCAGCTTGAACTTGGTGTTCTGGAAACCGAACACCGGGCGGCCGAACGCCTCGCGCTCCTTCGTGTAGCGCAGCGTGTGCTCGAGCGCGACCTCCATGCCCGCGACCGCACCGTGGGCCACGATCAGGCGCTCCTGGGGCAGCTGCTGCATCAGCTGGACGAAGCCCTGGCCCTCCTGGGTGCCGAGCAGGTTGCTCACCGGCACGCGCACGTCCTCGAAGAACAGCTCGGAGGTGTCCTGGCCCTTCTGGCCGATCTTGTCGAGCACGCGGCCGCGACGGAAGCCCTCGCGGTCGGCCTCGACCAGCACCAGCGAGACACCCGCGGCGCCCTGGGTGGGGTCGGTCTTGGCGACCACGATGATGAGGTCGGCCTGGGCGCCGTTGGTGATGAAGGTCTTGGAGCCGTTGATGACGTACTCGTCGCCGTCGCGGATCGCCTTGGCCTTCACGGCCTGCAGGTCGGAGCCGGTGCCGGGCTCGGTCATGGCGATGGCGCCGACGACCTCACCGGAGGCCATCTTGGGCAGCCACTGCTTCTTCTGCTCCTCGGTGCCGTAGGCGAGCAGGTAGTGGGCGACGATGCCGTTGTGCAGGCTCACGCCCCAGGAGGTGTCGACGGCGCGCGCCTGCTCCTCCATCAGCACCGCCTCGTGGGCGAAGGTGCCGCCACCGCCGCCGTACTCCTCCGGGATCGACAGACAGAGCAGACCGACTTCGCCCGCTTTGTTCCACAGGTCGCGATCCACATGGTGCTGCTCGCGGTACTTGTCGATATTCGGGACGAGTTCCTTGGCCATGAAGGCGCGGGCGAGGTCGCGCAGGGCGTCCAGATCCTCGTTCATCCAGCTGGACCGATTGGCGGCCATCGAGTCTCCTTATTACGGCTCGGCACAGCACCGGCCTCAGGCGTGACCGGTGGTTACGGATACAGTGTGTACCAATATTGGCGGAGTGACAATAGCGGCTTCGATCGGGGTGGCGAACGGTGTTCGACAACATTTGAGCCGCAGTGAAGTGAAAAGTGGGCTGTTTCGGCCGCAGGTGTGAAATGCGCGTGTCGCTCGCGGCGCGCCGCGTTTGGGCAGTGGTGTGGGAGCATCGGTTTCGCGCCGGAGGGTGAATGCACTAAGAATGGCGTGTGCCGTTCACACGTGTGCTCACCTGTCTGCCATCGCGATCCCGGGGCGGTGGTCTGGCATGACCAGCGAATCGCCCCTCGAGGACGACGTCAGCCAGCTCGCCCAGCGCGTCGAACGGGCGCGCGGACGACTCGCCTACCAGTTCGACCCGGCGCTCACCGACGCCCTGTCCGAGGACGAACTGCGCGCCGAACGTGAACTCGCCGAACGCATCCGTGAACAGGATCGCGAACAGCGCTGGAAACACACCCAGGCGATGGCGCAGGCCTCGGACCGTGCAAGGCAGACCACCGAAGCTATCGAGAAGGCCGACATGCGAGATCTGCTGCTCGCCAGGAAGGCGATGGCCGCCCAGCGGCGCGAATCGAGCCCGCACGCCAAACTCGCCTCGCTGTATCGGCACCGGTCCTGGTCACTGAAGGCGCTGGCGGGCGTGGTCGCCGCGGGCATGCTGTGGTCGGCGGTGAACGTGCAGCAGAACATCGCGCCCGGCGGGCCGACGGACCCGCTGTTCTGGTTCAGTTACCTGCTCGAGGCCATGATCAGCGTGTGTCTGATCATCATCATGGTCGGTACCAACAAGGTGGCCGAATGGGGCGTCATCGACAACCGGCGCCAGGTGGCGCTGGCCGAGATGGCATTGCTCTCGCTCACCGTCACGCTCAACACCTACCCCTATGTGCGTGACGGCCGCTGGTACGACGCCGCCGTACACGCCGTCGCGCCCGTGATGATCGGTGTCGCGCTGCTCATCCACGACGCGGTGAGTGCCAGGTACGGCCTGGCGATCACCCGGGCGACCAGCCAGGTCAGGGACCTGCCCGACCCCGCCGAGAGCATCCTCAACCGGCAGGCCGTCGACGGCGTGCGCCTCACCTACACCCCGCCGATGACCGGAAGCACCCGCATCGAGTCGGCACCGCCCGCGCCGTCGGTGACCGCCCCGATCACCCGCGAACCCGCCTGGACCCCGTCCGAGCCGGTCTCCAACGGCAGGCCGGCCGAGAAGCGCAAGCGGTTCGGCATCGGCAAGCCGTCCTCGGGTGACAAGGCCACAGCGAAGAAGACGGTCGTCGCCGCGGCCGAGCCGGTGAAGGAAACGCCCAAGCCGGTCGAGCAGGTGAAGACCACCGATTCGGTCCCCGCCGCCCGCAAGAGCACGATCTCCGACATCGAGGCCCGCGTCGAAAAGGCCTTCGCCGAAGCCAACTTCGGCTACGAGGCCATCGAACCGACCAGCATCTACGACACCGGCCAGTTCCGCATCGCCGAGAGCCTGGAACAGGAACTCAACGAGATGCGCGAGGCCCGGCGGCAGGCCCGCAAGGAGCGCGCGGGGTCGTAACCACTCCTTCCATACGCGCAAAACCGCCCTGGTTCCGAGCGAACCAGGGCGGTTTCGTGTGTGTCAGCCGAAGAGGCTGCCGCCGGTGCCTGCTTGCTGACCGCCGCCGGTGCCACCGAGGAGGCCGCCGGGTGGGAGTTCGGAGGGCTGGACGATGACGAAGCCGCGGCCGGAGAAGGACAGGGTGCTCGCTTCGCCGGTGCTGCGGCCGATGAGGCGGCCGAGGCCGAAGGAGTCGTTGCGTTTGATGCCGGTCTGCAGGCTGGAGGACCAGGCCACGGCGGCGTTGGGGTCGGCGTAGGTGGCCTGGTCGACAGTGAGGACGACCGGGGTGCCGTGGGTGGTGATGGCGATACGACCGCGGCCGGTGAAGACGCAGTTGAAAAGGCCGGCGTTGGAGGCGATTCCGGCCGCGCCCTGTACCCGGCCGATGTCGTAGCGCAGGGTGGAGTCGAAGGCGAGGACGTTGGCGCCGTTGATGGTGAGACCGTCGGAGCCGTCGAGGTCGATGATGTGCACGTCGGCGGCGCTGTTGGCCAGGAACAGGTCGCCGCGCCCGCTCACCTTCATCAGGGGCACACCTTCGCCGGTGAGGTGCTGCCGGATCGCGCGGCCGATGCCGCCGGAGCCGAGCGCTTCGAATTTCAGGTCACCCTGGTAGGCCACCATCGAGCCGGACCGCGCCATCACCTCCCCGTTCAACCCGACCTTGACCATCTTGCCGCCCTGCTTCTGGATGCCGAGGCCGTTGACCTCGGCATGCGAGGGGTCGAACAGGTCGCTGTGCACGGGCGGGACTCCTTGCTGAGAGGCGTACGAAGGTTGCGCACCAGGGTGAGCGGGTGGTGGGGAACCCGGTTGACCAGGCTGGGGGAACTGCCCGGGCGGCGGGTAGGGGGTTGTTGCATGTCCGGGGGCAGGGGCGTAGGCGCCTTGTCCGGGGGCCGGGGCCTGCCCAGGTGGTGGGTACGCGCCAGGTGGTCCGGGAGGTGCGAACTGCCCGGGAAGGCCGTGACCAGGAATGGGGTGGCCCCCGCCCGCCGGGGGTTGCCCGGGAGGCGTCGGGGCGCCGGGATGCTGCGGTGCACCCTGTGGCGGGTGTGCGGGGAACGCCGTATTGCCTTGGTGCGGAGCTGGTTCGGGTTCGTCGTCGAGGTTCACCCCGTACGCCGACGCGATGCCGGCGAGCCCGTCGTCGTATCCCTGGCCGATGGCGCGCACCTTCCACGCCCCGCCGCGCCGGTAGATCTCCACGCACACCACACCGCTCTCGGTGGTGAGCCCGGAGACGGGGAACGTCAGGGCGGTCGGCCCGGACTGGATAGTGGCGGTGAGGTTGCCGACGGCGGCGAAGGTGGCGGGCCCGCGCCCGTCGAGACTTGCCGTGACCACCACCTTGTCCACATCGGCGGGCAGCGCGGAGGTCTTCACCTGCACGATGTCGGGTCCGCCGTTGCCGTGCCGGTACACCACGCCCGGCCCGGTCGGCTGGTTGAAGAAGACGAAGTCGGCGTCGGAGCGCACCTTGCCCGCGGTGTCGAGCAACAGGGCCGACACGTCGACCGGGGCCGAACAGGCCACGGTGACGGTCAGCTCATCGCCCGGCGCGGGCCGGTTCTCTCCCGGTGCGAGCACGGTCACGACACGGCACCCGAACGCGGGCGGTTTCGCTGCTGTTCCACGAGTTCGATAGTGCCGTGTGTGCCGTCACCGCGCCAGTTCTCGATTCGGCCGGTCGAGGGGGATCTCGAGGTGCACCGTCTGGAATCCGTCGTGCGGACCGCGCGCGTCGTGCACGATGTGGCCGAAGGTGAGCCAGAACTCCAAGGCGCCCGGAGTCCGCGCGTCGGTGTGCAGGTACAGCCGGTCGAATTCCGTTGTGGCCCGGACAGTTTCGACGGCAGCGGTGACGAGCCGGGTGGCCAGCCCGCGCCGGTGGTGTTCGGGCCGGACGTAGACCCGGAACAGCTGAGCGGTGGTGTCGTCGGGATAGCGGCGTGCCAGCTCGGCCGGATGGGGTGGGTGCGCAGGTCCCTTCGCGCGGATCGCGGTGGTGCCGACGACGACTCCCTCGTGCTCGGCCACCCACAGGCGATTGCGCGGGTGACGCAGGTACGTGGCGTCGAGGTCGATCACGTCGTGGTGGTGTTCGGGCAGGTAGCCGATGCCGAACACCTGGTAGAAGGTGTCGAGCATGACGCTGCGTGCGCCGGTCAGGTCGGCGGGACCGGCCGGGCGGACGAGATAGTCGGTGGTGGTCGCGGTCATCGCAGGCCGGCCAGTTCGCGGTCGAGCACTTCCAGACCCTCGACGGCGACCGGTCCCGGACCGGTGTAGCCGAAGGGTGCGACGATGATCCGGTTGTCGCGGATGGCGCGCAGCCCGGCCAGTTCGGGGCGCTGGCGCAGGGTGGTTCGCACCGATTCGGGGGTCTGGTCGCCCTGGGTGAGCAGGATGATCACCTCGGGGTCCTGTGCGATGAGCGTTTCGGTGTTGGCTTCGAAATTGCGTTTGGCGATGTCGCCGTAGATGTTGGACAGGCCGAGGATGCGCATCTGTTCGTGGACGGTGCTCTGGGAGCCGTAGGCCTTGAGCTGGGCCCCGTCGCGCGACAGGATCAGCGCGGCCGCACGTCGAGGAGTCGTTGTGCCGCTGTGCTTTTCAGTGACCGTCCGCACGCGCTGCCGCAGCGTGGCGACTTCGGCGTCGGCGGCCTCCGCGGTGCCGAAGAGCTTGCCGTAGAGCGCGATGTCGGCGAAGACGTCCTCGAAGGTGCCCGCCGCGTCGCGGCAGTAACCACGGGTGACGATCAGCGGGATGTTCACCTGGGCCAGGTCGTCGGGCGTCACCGACAGTCCCTCGACGCTCACCACGAGGTCGGGGGAGCGGGCGATGATCTCCTCGCGAGCGAGTTCGGCTGTCGGCGCGGTGATCTCGATGCCTTTCAGGGCCTCACCGTACTGGCCGGGGAAGGCGGCGGCTTCGAAGGTACGGGTGACGATGCGGTCGGCGGCGCCGGCGGCGGCGATCGTCGGCGCGGCGATGGAGCCGACGGTGACGACCCGCTGTGGTGGCGCGGTGAACGTGACATCACGCCCACAACTCGAAACGGTCAGGGGGAAGCCGTCTTCCGCCGTGCTGGTGGTCGGCGCGGGCCCACCGCAACCGGTGACGACGGCGGTGAGCAGCGCGAGGGCGGGGATCGCACGGTGACGTGCGGAGGAGACACCTGTGAACACGGTGATCGGTATTCCTTTCGATGGAGCAGAAATCAGGAGGCGCGGGAGCGGCGGATCAGCAGCAGGAGCAGGGGCGCGCCGACGGCGGCGGTGACGATGCCGATGGGCAGTTCACGTGGTGCGAAAACGGTGCGGGCGCCCACATCGGCGACCACCAGGAACAGCGCGCCGAGCAGGGCACTCACCACCAGCAGGTGCCGGTGGGTTCCGCCGACGCACAGCCGCGCGACGTGCGGAACGATGAGCCCGACGAAGCCGATCGCCCCCGCGACGGCCACCACCGCGCCGACGGCGAGCGCGACGATCAGCAATGCCCACAACCGGATTCGATTCGGGGCGAAGCCGAGCGTGCGCGCGGTATCGTCGCCCGCTGCGAGCGCGTCCAGGCGTGGCGCCATCAGCAGCACCGCGAGCAGGGCGCCCGCGACCACTGCGACGGTGGTCGCCACCGAGGACCAGGCCGCCGGGGCGAGCGAGCCGAGCAGCCAGAACAGCACGGTCCGCGCGCCTTCGGGGCGGTCGGAGGCGAAGATCAGAAAGCTCGTGGCGGCCGAGAAGATGTAGCCGATGGTCACCCCGCCGAGCAGCAGGCGCAGCGAGGTGAGCTGCCCGTTGATCCGGGAGATGGCGAACAGCAGCACCGTGGCGATCAGTGCCCCGATGAACGCACTCGCCGCCAGTGCGGCGGAGGTGGCCGCCGCGCTCACGCCGAACAGCAGGTAGACGGCGGCACCGGTCGAGGCGCCCGAGGTGACGCCGAGAATGTGCGGATCGGCGAGCACATTGCGCACGATGGTCTGCAGAACGGCGCCGGTGATCGCCAATGCGGCGCCGACGAGCGCGCCGAGCAGTACGCGCGGCACCCGGACCAGCCAGACGATCGAGTCCTGCGCGGTGGTCCAATCGGGAGTCACCGGTCGGCCGAACGTGTGGTGGCCGATGATCCGGGCGACGGTGCCTGGCGGAACCGCCACCGGCCCGAGCCCGGCCGCCACCAACACGGTGACGGCGAGTGCGATGAGCAGCCCGCCGATCAGCAACCCTGTGCGCGTGCGGTGCCGCGCGTGATCGAGATCGTCGACGATCTGCTCGACTTCCAGTGTCGCGGTCATCGCGTCGCCGCCTCTCGGGTCTCGGTCATCGACGGTGACCCGTCGGGGCCGTCATCGGTGAGTTCTGCTGCGCCGCCGGGAGTGTGGTCAGCCGGCGTGGGGTGGATCTCGGCGGCCTCCGCGACAACCGGGTTGTGGTCTTCCGCATCGTCCGACGGTCCGAAGAGGAGTTGGGTGGCGCCGAAGGCGGTGGTGCGGCGGACGGGGATGCGGTAGACGGGTTCGAGGGTTTCGGGGGTGAGGACCTCGTCGACCCGGCCCGCGGCGGCGACTCGGCCGTTGTCGAGCAGGACCAGGTGGTCGCAGTAGCGGGCGGCCAGGTTCAGGTCGTGCAGGACGACGATGGTCGTCGTCTTGCCGAGGCCGCGGACCAGGGCGAGCAGTTCGTGCTGGTAGCGGATGTCGAGATGGTTGGTCGGTTCGTCGAGGAGCAGATGGTCGGCCTGCTGGGCCAGGGCGCGGGCGATGAGGACGCGCTGCCGCTCGCCGCCGGACAGGGTCGCGAAGGGGCGGTCGGCCAGGTCACGGGCGCCGACGCGGGCGAGGGCGGCGGCCGCGGTGATGCGGTCGGCGCGTGAATAGCCTTGGAAGGCACCGACCCAGGGCGCCCGGCCGAGCAGAACCGTCTCGGCGACCGTGATCGGTGTGTCCGGTGGTGATTCCTGGGCGACGACGGCCAGGCGTGTGGCGAGGTCCCGTCCGCGCAGTGTGCCGACCGGGGTGGCATCGATCGTGATGGTCCCACCGGCCGGGCGCAGGGCGCGATACAGCAGGCGCAACAGCGTCGATTTTCCCGACCCGTTCGGGCCGATCAGCCCGACCGTGCACCCCGGGTCGGCGCGGAAACTGATGTTGTCCAGGGTGATTCGTCCGCCGTAGCCGAAGCGGACCTGTTCGATGGTGATCATGCGGGTAGCTCTCTGCTCGGGAGGCGCTCGTGCGGAAGCCGGTGTCCCCGGACCGGTCGCCGGGTGTGGTGCACGCTCACCGCGCAGCCGAACGAAGCGCAGAGCTGCTCAGCGGCAGCGAGTTTGGTGCGATAGTCGCGGTCGTTCTCGCTCAGCAGGATTCCGGTCGTCGTGCCGCTGTGCGCGACGACCACACCCACCGCACCGAGCGCGCGTGCTTCCCGGATGGTCGAGTCCAGGTGCGGGCGGTGGCGGAACGCGGCACTGAGCACAGCGCTGCGGGTGGCCACCGCGCCGATCGCCGTCACGTCCCCGCGCACGATCGCGACACCGAGGTCGTCGAGCAATCCGGCGTATTCGCGCTGGTGCCCGGGGCCGAAAGACGGTTCGGTTCGGTTGAATTCGACGGTGTCGACCACGCCGCCCTCGTCGCCGGTGACGATGGTCAGCGGCGGCAGCGCGCCCAGCCGGGTGTGCAGACGCACCTCCCGATGGAAGTAGGCGACCGTGCCGGAATACATCACCCCGTCGGAGGGCTCGATGGCACGCAGGTCGGCTTCGAGTTCGGTGAGGCCGACCGTGCGGCCTTCGGCATCGGCGACCGCGCGAGCCGTCGCCACCAGATCGGCGGTGGAGCTGGCCAGGCCTTTGCCCTCGGGCAGTTCGCTGCGCACGGTGAGTCGTCCGCCGCGCAGCACCTGTGAGCGTGCCACCATCGCGCTCGCCAGGCGCCGAGCCTTCGACTTGTGCCCGGGGACGACGGTGATGTCGTCACCGCCTGGTTCGAAGACGGCGACGGAGCCGCGCTGGATGGGCAACGTGACGAGGAAATGGCGGTCCCCGTCGAGGACGCCCTGCAGCAGCTCCCCACAGCTGCCGTTGGCGCGGCCGACGCCGATGCCCGGAGTGTCGGCCGTCAGCGGTGTCCGGTGCTCGACGAAAGGCGTGCGCCACTCGCGCACCGGGTGGCGGGGATCAGTCATGTGCGGTCTCCCGAATGAGCCATATCGGCATCGGGCAGCACGGCCCGCCGATGCAAGCCGAGGATCGCGACCGCCGACAGCACACCCGTCCCGGCGCACAGCAGCGCGGGTGGCCAGGTGAGCGACCCGCCCGCCCGGTCGAGCACCGCGCCGCTGAGCGAGGTCGCGACCACGGTGAACAGTCCCGATGCCAGGTAGAACGCCCCGAAATAGGTTCCGGTGAGCCGGTTTCCGGCGAAGCGGCCGATCGACTCGTTCACGAACGGCTGCACTGCCGTCACCCCGATGGCCAGCACCACCGCGCCCGCCACCACGGGAGTCACCCGCAGTACGGTCCCCGCTAGTCCGCTGCCCACGCCTGTGACGACACCCGCGGCGGCCGGGGCGATCAGGAACGACACGCCCATGATCGCCATCCCCGCCGCCATCGCGGGCCCGCGCCGAGGCCGGCGGATGAGCACCGTGGTGACCCGAACCTGCAGGGCCACAACGGCTATGGTCTCCACCACGAACAGCGCGGCCACGGCCCCGGCGCGGTACCGGGGATCGGCGCTGTCCTGTGCCTGCAACGTGAGCAGAAAATAGATCTGGCTCTGCAACGCGAACATCGGCATCAGGGCGAGGGTGAACGCCCAGAAACGGCGATCGGTGAACACGGTCGTGAAGTCGGCGCCGATCCCGCCCTCGTGCGCGGGCACCGGTCGCGCAGGCAGCAGCACCCACTGAACCACCGCCAGCACCACGAAAATCACGGCCGCGACCAGCGCGGATATCCGGAAGCCCGCCGCGATCAACACGGTCCCCAACACCGGCCCGATCGCCGAACCCGCATTGCCGAACACATTGAACAGCGCGAACGCCTCCGCCGACCGCGAACCACTGTCGGTGGCGATATACGCGCGCACGGCCGGATTGAACAGCGCGCCCGCGAAACCCGTGAGGATGGCCGCCGCGAGCACCACCGGCAGTGAACCACCGAGCGCGAACAACGCGAACCCGAGCGCCCGCACGGCCAGCCCCACCATGATCACGCCCCGCGCCCCCAGCCGATCCGCCGCCGACCCCCCGACGAGGAACAGACCCTGCTGGCTCAGATTGCGCACCCCGAGCACGACACCGACCACCGCCGCCGACAGCGCGAGGTCGTGCAGCAGATAGTCGGCGAGGAACGGAATCAGCAGGTAGAAGCCGATATGCCCGACCAGATGATTGACCAGCAGCAACCGCACGCCCTTGGGCAGCGCGAGAAACGTCGTTCTCACCCGAGCACCTCGGCAGCGTCGTCGTGCACCGCGGTGGTGGATTTCCGCACAGGCTCGGCGGTGCCGCGCCCTTGGTCGACCGAGTCCTGCGCCCGGCCGGACGGATCACACATTTCGGTAGCCGGACCGCCAGATGGAGCGGCAGGGTCGCGGACCACTGTGCAACGGCCCCAGCCGCTGACCTCGGCGCTGTCGGGGGTCGGGATGGTTGTGGGTTCTGTTGCGGGAGGGGCGAACAGGCCGTTCGCGCGGCACCAGGTGTCGTTGTAGATGGTTCGGAGGTAGCGGTGGGGGCCGTCGGGGAAGACGGTGAGTACGCGGGAAGCCGGCTCGCGGTCGGCGATCCAGCCGGCGACCAAGGCGGCGGCACCGGTGCTCCAGCCGCCCGCGATTCCGGTGTGGGCCGCGAGTGCGCGGCAGGACGCGACGGCTTCGGCGGCGCCGACCCAGTGCACCTCGTCGAAGTCGGCATAGGCCACGTTGCGGGGGAGGATGCTGCTGCCGAGGCCGCGCATGAGCCTGCGGCGGTCCGGTTGCCCGAAGATGCGGGAGCCGACGGCGTCGACGCCGACTACCCGCAGCCGAGGCCAGCGGGTGCGCAGGACGCGGGTGAGCCCCGCACAGTGGCCGCCGGAACCGATCGAGGCGACGAGCACATCGACGTCGTCGACCTGCGCGAGGATCTCCGCGCCCATGGCCTGGTAGCCACCGGCATTGTCGGGGTTGTCGTACTGGTCGGGCCAGTACGCGCCGGGTGTCGCGGCCAGCAGTTCGGCCAGCCGGTCGAGCCGGGCCTGCTGCCAGCCGCCGGTCGGGTGCGGGGTGGTGACCACCTCGAGGGTGATGCCGAAAGCCGAGAAGAGGGCGCGCAGGTCCGGTTCCAGCTCGTCGTCGACCACCAGCACGATCGGGTGACCGAGCGCCTTGCCTGCCAGGGCGAGGCCCAATCCGAGAGTGCCGCTGGTCGATTCGATGATCGTGGCGCCCGGTGCGAGGTCGCCTCGCGCGGCCGCCGCCCGCATCATCGACACAGCCGCACGGGCCTTCATCCCCGCGATGCTCGCCGATTCGAGTTTGGCTGTGTACCAGCTGTTTCCGGTGGCGACTTGGACGACAGGGGTGTTGCCGATCAGTCGCAGCAGGCCGGGTTGCGGTGCGGTCATGAGAGCTCCCGGTAGGTGACCAGGGTGCTCGCGGCACCGTCGAGGGAGAAGAACGGGTAGGGCTCGGCCGAGATCGCGTGCACTCCGGCGCCGAGGAACCAGGGCAGCACCGCGCTGCCGGTCTGGGCGAAAAGAACAAGGGGTAGTCCCCGCTCGCGCGCGATGGCGCGGAATTCGTCGAATGTGCCGTTGCCCAGGGTCATTCCGGTGACGAGCAGTGCGTCGTAGTCCGACGGAGCCGTCGCCACGGACTCGAAGATCGGTTCACCCCACTCGGTGACACCACCCGCCAGATCGCACGGCACATAGGCGATGCCACGGTCGCGCAACTCGGCCAGCAGCGAACCGACCACCCCGACCACCAGCACCTTGGTGACCCCGGAGGGGAGCAGATCGACGACGGTGTTCGCGCGGCGCCGCGATTTCGTCAACGAGGTCGGCCCCGCCACCACCACGGGGCTACCGTGCAGACCCGCTGCCGCCGGATGCGGGTGCACATGCATCAGATAGGCATCGAGCGCCGCGACACGCACCGCCCCGACCTGGTGTTCGAGCAGGTCACCGACGGTCGCCGCGACACAGTCGTCGATCAGCTCGCCGGTGGCCGAACCGGGTTCGAGCCCACACGAGCCGACCGCCGCACCGACCCGGATGCTGAGCACCTCGTTGCGGTAGGCGCGGGTGCGTCCCGCGTGCCTGGTGCCGTAGGTCGTGAGAAAGGCGGTCGATGCCTTCAGGGTGTCGGGGTCGGGGCCGAGTCGCCCGGTCCGTGCCCACGTGGTGAGCTCGGCCACCGAGGCGGGGTGCGTCTGGATCACGCGACACCGCCGTCGAGCTCGACACGCAGCTCGGCGATCAGGGAATTCGCGAGTTCGCCTGCCTCGCCGAAGTTTTCGGACGTTACGAGGACGTGGCCGAGGTAGGTGTTGTTGTCGGTGGCCGGGCGGACCTCGGCGCCGGGCTCGGGGAGTTTGTGTTCCACGATGCGCGGATCGTCGGCCCAGCCGGCCGCACCGGCGACACGGGTCACCACGCCTGCCCGGTCGGGGACGGCGAAGGCGACGGCGGCGCTCCCGGCGTCGGTCTGCCGTGGGGTGAGCTCGGTTTTCCCACCCAGGACGGCTTCGACATGGACCCTGGTGAGGTCGATGCCGGTGACCCGGCGGACCAGTTCGGTGATCCGGTTGCCCGCGGGGCGTGGGTTCACCTCGATCAGGCACGGCCCGTCGACTGTGAGCTTGACCTCGGTATGGGCGACGGTCGCGTCGAGACCGAGCGCCTCGATCGCCGCCTCGGCGGTGTCCGCGACGGCTTGGCGATCGGTAGCCGACAGGTCGGCCGGGAACATATGGCCCGACTCGATGAAGGCGGGGGCGCCGGTGAGCTGCTTGTCGGTCACCCCGACGACAGTGGTCCGCCCGGCGACGGTCACCGTTTCCACACTGAATTCCGGCCCCTGCACGCATCTTTCGAGCAGCACCTGCGGTGACCTGCGCTGCCCACGCGCGTTCACCGGGAACCCGGCGATGCGCTCCACCGCAGCGCGCAACTCGGCGTCGTCGTCGACCCGGCACACGAACATCCCGCCACACAGATCGATCGGCTTCACCACCAGCGGATAGCCCAATCGAGCTGCGGCGCCGACAATCTCGTCCATCGCCTCGGCGACGGCGAAGTCGGGCCCGGGAACTCCGGCCGCGCGACAGATCTCGCGGGTCCGGTACTTGTCGCATGCCGCGACCACCGCCTCCCGGCCGGGGCCGGGCAGGCCGAGATCGGCGGCGATCGCGGCCACCGTCGGCAGGTAGTAGTCGCACGAGGTGAGTACGCCGTCGAAACCGAAGAGCTCGTGCAGCTTTCGCACATACGGCAGTAGCGCGGCCTCGTCGTTGGTCTCGGCGGTGAACACATTGTCAGCGGCCAGCAGCGGGTGTGGCGACGGTGTGCCCGGGCGGAGGTAATGCCCGAGATCCCTGGTCAGGAAGCTGAATCGGTGTCCGCCGTCCTTGATTCCCTGCGGCAGCAGGGTGCTCATCGAGCCGACCCAGCTCTCCACCATCAGCAGATGTCCCACTACGACCTCCCAGCCTCATCGAGATGATAATGATAACCATTATCGCTACGATTGCCACCGCCGGTCACCGCGATCGGCTGGAATCGATGAGGAATCACCCATGTTCTTGAAGAAAATCGCTGTGCCCGTGGCCCTTTCGCTGTCCGCTCTGGCCGTCACAGCAGCCGGAGCCCAGGCGGAACCCGCGGCGCCGCGGCCGGTCGAATACACCGCGCACACCGACGGCACCACCTCGGTCATCGAGATCGAGCACGGTTCGCTGGTGGTCGACAACGGTGCCCTGCAGGTGCGCGACGCCGCGGGCACCGTCGTCGGCGCGACGCCGCTGACCTTCGCGATCGACGACTTCCAGTTCCCCATCGACGCCCGGGTCGACGGTCGAACGGCGACCCTCACCCCCGCGCTGAGCATGGACAAGGCCGTGTACAAGCCGGTAGCGCTGCCGTTCGAGGACAAGGCGCCGTGGAAGTCCGAATACGACCGTGAACAGGCCGCCTGGTCCCGGATGACGAGCACCATCTCCATGGGCGCCACCATCGGCACCCTCGTCGGTGGCATCGGCGGCGCGGCCCTCGGTTGCCTCGCCGGTGCCGCCGCGGGCGTCGTGCTCACCGGTGCCCTGCTCACCCTGTTCGGTGCGGGACCGCTGGCCGGTTGCGTCGCGGGTGCGGCCGCCGTCGGTTTCCTCGGTGTCCTCGCTGGTCAGATCTTCGTCACCGCGCCGGTCGCCATCGGCGCGGTGATCCAGTACGTCACCACGATCAACCAGCCGTTCACGGCACCCGCCAAGTAGGGGCCCGCTCGTGCGGCTCGCCCACTGCCGGGCGGGCCGCACTGTCTGGCCGAAGTTCGTTACCCGCGCGTACGGTCGCGATTAGGCTGCGGTCATGAGCTCTGCCGTCCACGGATTCACCGACGACGCCCTCGGCGACCACGACGCCGTCGGCCTCGCCGCCGCACTGCGCGCCGGGGAGGTGAGCCGGGCCGAGGTGATCGAGGCCGCGATCGCCCGGACCCAGGCCGTCGACCCGCGCCTCGACGCCGTGCAGGTGCGCAGCTTCGAACGGGCCGCCTCGGCGCCCGAAACCGCCGGGGTGTTCGCCGGGGTGCCCGCGTTCGTCAAGGACAACACCGATGTCGCCGGGCTGCCGAGCTGTCACGGGTCGGCCGCGTTCACGCCGCACCCGGTGACGGCGACGAGCGGGCCCGCCGCGCAATTCCTGCACTCGGGTGTGGTCGTGCTCGGCAAGTCGACGCTGCCGGAGTTCGGGCTCACCGCGAGCACCGAGTTCGTCCACCGCCCGCCGACGCGCAACCCGTGGAATCCGGAGTTCTCGGCGGGCGCCTCCTCGGGTGGGTCGGCGGCGCTGGTCGCGGCCGGGGCGGTGCCGATCGCCCATGCCAACGACGGCGGTGGTTCGATTCGGATCCCCGCCGCCGCGACGGGTCTGGTGGGCCTGAAGCCCACCCGGTACCGGCTGCTCGACCAGCCGGGCGCGCGCAAACTGCCGGTGCACCTGGTGGCCGAGGGTGTGCTCACCCGGTCGGTGCGCGATACGGCGCATTACCTGGCCGCGGTCGAGAGTTTCGGTGCCCACCCGAAACTGGCGCCGGTGGGGCTGGTGGAAGGGCCGAGTGCGCGACGACTGCGCATCGGCGTGGTCACCGCGGATGTGTTCGGCAGGCCGGTGCACCCCGACAACCGGGCCGTCCTCGATTCGGCCGTCCATGTCTTCGCGGGTCTCGGGCACGAGATCGTCGCGAAGCGGCTGGAGGTCGACCCGCGCTTCGTCGACGACTTCAAGCAGTACTGGGCGGTGATGGCCGCGGCGATGACGCTGTCGTTCCGGCTCGGTCATCGCGGACGATTCGACGCGCGCAAACTCGACCCGTTCACCACCGGCCTGATCGGAATGGCCAAACGCAACCCACTGGGTTCCGCGGCGGCCGCATGGCGGCTACGCGCCGGAACCGCGGCCTACGACCGGCACTTCGCCGATATCGATGTGATGCTCAGCCCCGTGCTGTCGCATCCGGCGCCGCGCATCGGTGAGCTGGCGCCGGATCAGCCGTTCGACGACCTGTTCGCCAAGCTCGTCGACTATGTCGGCTTCACGCCGCTCAACAATGTCGGTGGGGGACCGGGCATCTCGCTTCCGCACGGACTGCTGCCGACGGGTCTGCCGGGTTCGGTGCAGCTGGCCGCCCCGCGCGGCGCGGAGCGAACCCTGCTCGACCTGGCCTACCAGCTGGAAGCGGCCAGCCCGTTCCCCCGGATCACCGACCGTCGCGCCGACGCGGGCGCGGCCTGAGGGCTCAGTTGTGGCGGGTCGCCACGTTGATCGGGCGGAGGCTGCCGGTGGTGCCCGCCTCGAACGCCCAGTGCTCGCCACGCCAGGTGGGGTGTTCGGCGCGCCAGCGGTCGACCAGCCGCGGGTCTTCGAGAGAGGCGACGACACCGGCGGAACCGGTGTACTGCAGCCGTTCGTACTTGTGGCGGGTGATGGTGTCGACCGAGGTGGCGGTCGCTAGAGCAGACATTCGAACTCCGGGATAGCGGGAACGGTGCGTGACGAGGCACGGCCCGGACCGGCGGCCCGGGGTGCTGCGGTGGCGCGTCACCGCTCGCAGCCGAGTATGCCGCTCGTCGCGATGTCGCGCGCGGGTTTCGAAAATCCTGTTGTTCGGATTAACGGATACCTGACAACAGATCGTTCGTCCGCCGCGAAGGGTTACGCCCTCACCAGCTCGGGCGGACCCGGCCAGGGGTGACGACCCGCGCCAACACGTCCCTGACCTGGTCGAGGTCCCCCGCGCCGAGGGTTTCGGACCAGTTTTCGGTGAGTTCGCCCAAGGCTGCGTCGGCGGCGCGAGTGCACGCCCAGCCGCGATCGGTGAGCGTGATGAGCCGGGCGCGTGCGTCGCGTGGGTGCGGATTGCGTTCGACATAGCCCTTGGTGACCAGCTCGTCGACCAGTTGGCTCGCCGCCTGCTTGGTGACACCGAGATGCTCGGCGATCTCACCGACGGTCGCCCCGTCGGGTGCCATTCGCACGAAGGCGAAGCCGTGTGTGGGCCGTACATCGGGGAAGCCGGCCGCGGCGACCCCGGCCTGGACCGCGTCGGTCACCTGGGCGGCGGCCGCGAGCAGCAGTAGGGGGAGGTCACCGGCAGGGGGCACGTTCGTCATTCTGGCACTTGACGGGATAGGAAAGCTACTTGACTATATAGACAAGTAAATTGACCAATAGGAGACGCAATGCCGGTAGTCCGTTCCGCCGACGCCCAGGTGCACGAAGTGCACAACGCCCGCTTCACCTCGTTGATCCGCCCCGGCACCGGCAGTGCCGACCTGTGCGTCTGGCAGACCGAGGTCGCTCCCGGCACGGCCGGAGTCGCCCACCGGATCCTCGGAGAAGAGGCATTCGTGCTGCTCACGGGCGAAATCGTCCTCACCATCGACGGTGAGTCGGCCACCCTGCGGCCCGGTGATGCCGCCGTGGCGCCCGCCGGCTCGCTCATCGCGCTCACCGACGAAGCCGGGGCGGGCGCGCGGCTGCTGGTCGCCGTCCGGACCGGCTTCGCCGCGGAGTTGCCGGACGGGTCGACCTTCGTCCCGCCCTGGGCATCATGACCGGTCGCCACCGCTGTTTCGGTGGCAGAACTTGAAAGTTCGGTCACCCGAACAATATAATTCCGGGATGAAGGTTGGGTTCCACCGTTCGTCGCGAGTGCTCGCGGCGTGCGTGCTGAGTGTCATGGTGTTCGCGCTCACCGCTTGCGGTGGCGTCGGCGCGTCCGACGACGACCGGAAGGTGGTCCTCACCACCTTCACCGTGCTCGCCGATATGGCGCGCAATGTGGCCGGTGAGCATCTGCGGGTCGAGTCGATCACCAAGGTCGGCGCCGAGATCCACGGGTACGAGCCGACGCCGGGGGACATCAAGAAGGCCGCGAAGGCTGATCTGATCCTCGACAACGGCCTCAATCTCGAGGCCTGGTTCGCCCAGTTCGTCGCCGACCTCGAGGTGCCGCATGCCGTGGTGAGCGAGGGTGTGACGCCGATGAACATCAGCGAGGACGCCTACGCGGGCAAGCCGAATCCGCACGCGTGGATGTCGCCGGTGAACGCGCAGATCTACGTGGACAACATGGTTCGCGCGTTCACCGATCTCGACCCCGACCACGCCGAGGCCTACCGCGCCAACGGCGAGGCGTACAAGACCCAGCTCGGTGCGGTCCGTGACGAGCTGGTGGCCGCCGTCAGCACGCTGCCCGCCGACCAGAAGGCCCTGGTCACCTGTGAGGGGGCGTTCTCCTACCTGGCCCGCGACGCGGGGCTGACGGAGAAGTACATCTGGCCGGTCAACGCCGAACAGCAGGCCACACCGCAGCAGATCGGGTCGGTGATCGACTTCGTCCGCCAGCGCGGGGTGCCCGCCGTGTTCTGCGAGTCGACGGTGTCGGACGCGCCGATGCAGCGCGTGGTCGAGGCGACCGGTTCGCGCTTCGGCGGCACGCTGTATGTCGACTCGCTGTCGGAGGCGGACGGCCCCGTGCCCACCTACCTCGACCTGATCCGGCACGACGCAGACACCATCGCGGCGGCACTGGCAGGAGCACCGAAATGACCGAGCCTGTTGTCGAAATCCAGGACGTGACAGTTCATTACGGTGATGTGCTCGCCCTCGACAACGTCGAACTCACGTTGAAGTCGGGTCGGGTGTGCGGTCTGATCGGGATGAACGGGTCGGGCAAGTCGACACTGTTCAAGACCGTCATGGGACTTGTCACGCCCGACCGCGGCCGGGTGCTGGTCAACGGTGGCGCACCCGCCGCCGCGCGCAAGGCGGGCGCCCTCGGGTACGTGCCTCAATCCGAGGACGTGGATTGGACTTTCCCGCTGTCGGTGCGCGATGTGGTGATGACCGGGCGCTACGGGAAAATGGGCTTCACCCGGCGCGCGAGCAAGGCCGACAAGGCCGCCGTGGAGGAGGCACTGGCCCGGGTCGAACTCACCGACTTCGCCGACCGGCAGATCGGGCAGCTCTCCGGCGGCCAGAAGAAGCGGACCTTCGTGGCGCGCGGCATCGCGCAGGAGGCGACCATCCTGCTGCTGGACGAACCGTTCGCCGGTGTCGACAAGCGCTCCGAGGCCACCATCACCGCGTTGTTGCGTGAGCTCGCCGCCGGTGGTGCGACGATCCTCGTGTCCACCCACGACCTGCACGCGCTGCCTCGATTGGCCGACGAGGCAGTGCTTTTGAACCGCCGGGTGCTCGAACACGGTGACCCCGACGTGGTGTTGCGGCCCGAGAACCTGGCCAAGGCGTTCGGATTGGACACAGACCAGTGAACCTCGAAGAATTCTTCCTCGACCCGTTGCGCTACGAATTCATGGTCCGGGCGCTGGCGACCACCGTCACCGCGGCCGTGGTGTGCGCGGTGCTGTCGTGCTGGCTGGTGCTGATCGGCTGGTCGCTGATGGGTGACGCGGTGTCGCACGCGGTGCTGCCCGGGGTGGTGCTCGCCTACATCGTCGGCTGGCCGTTCGCGGTGGGCGCGGTGATCTTCGGGTTCCTCGCGGTCGCGTTGATCGGGGTGGTGCGCGATACCAGCCGGGTGAAGGAGGACGCGGCCATCGGGATCGTCTTCACGACGCTGTTCGCGTTCGGGTTGGTGCTGGTGTCGGTGACACCGAGCCAAACAGACTTGAACCACATCGTTTTCGGCAATCTGCTCGGGGTGAGTCGCGAGGAGATGATCCAGATCATGATCCTCGCGGCGATCGTGCTCGTGGCGTTGGTGCTCAAGCGTCGCGACTTCACCCTGTACGCCTTCGACGCCACCCATGCGCACGCCATCGGGCTCAACCCCCGCGTACTCGGCACCGCGCTGCTCGCACTGCTCGCCCTCACCTCGGTGGTGGCGTTGCAGGCGGTGGGTGTGGTGCTGGTGGTGGCCATGCTCATCATTCCGGGCGCCACGGCCTACCTGCTCACCGATCGTTTCTCGCGGATGCTGCTGATCGCGCCGGCCGTGTCGGTGCTGTGCGCGGTCACCGGTCTCTACATCAGCTACCACCTCGACACCGCCGCGGGCGGGATGGTGGTGGTCACCCAGGGCGTCGCCTTCACCCTGGTCTACCTGTTCGCACCGCGTCACGGCATCATCGGCCGCCGCATCACCGCGAGCCGGGCCCGTTCGGCCAAGCTCGCCGTCTGAACCTGTCGGTGCGTTTTGAGATGATCGGATCATGACAGTCACCGGGGACGACGTCCGCACCTTCGCTCTGTCCCTGCCCGGCACCGCGGAGGAATTCGCCTGGGGCATGCCGATTTTCAAGGTCTCGGGCCGCCTGTTCCTCACCCTCCCCGAGAACGAGACCTCGATGGCCGTCCGCTGCCCGATCATCGACCGCGACGAACTGGTCCAAGCCGAACCCGCCAAGTTCTGGATCGCCTCCCACGAGGCGAACAACGCCTGGGTCCGCGTCCGCCTCTCAGCCCTCGACGACCACGACGAACTCACCGCCATCATCACCGACTCCTGGCACCAGGCCGCCCCGCGCGCCCTCCTGGAGTCTCACGAGTCCGCTACCAACTAGGGTGGCGGGTCTTATGGGAATCAGCGCTACTGTGCACACTTTCGCTATTCAGCTCGCCGATGTGGATCGGGGGGTTTATGAGGAGTTGGAGTTGCGGGTGGCTCGGCATCCGTCCGAGACGCTCGAGTACATGGTGACGCGGATTCTCGCGTACTGCCTGCAGTACGAGGAGGGGATCGTGTTCAGTGAGGGTGGGATCTCGGCTACCGACGAACCCGCGGTGCAGGTGCGGGATCTGACGGGGCGGACGACGGCCTGGATCGAGGTGGGGGCGCCCGACTCGGAGCGGATTCATCGGGGGAGCAAGCTGGCCGGGCGGGCGGCGGTGTACACGCATCGGGATCCGGTGAAGGTGCTCGCGCAGTACGCGGGCAAGAAGATTCACAACGCGGCCGCGATTCCGCTCTACAGTTTCGATCGGGCGTTCATCGACGAGGCGGCGCGGCTGGTGGATCGGCGCAATACCGCGAGCCTGTCGATCACCGAGGGCGTGGTGTACCTCGATCTCAACGGCTCCAGCCTGCGGACCGACATCATCGAACAACCGTTGGCCTGAACTGCGGGTAATTTGGCGGGCACCTGTACGAGTGGAGGTTGCGGTGCCCACAGTGATGAGCCGGTTCGTGATTCCGGGGTTCCTGCGGGCAGCCCGCCGCAACCGCAACTACATCGACGCCGAACGCGCCGAGGCCCATATCCGCGAGTTGGCCCTTCGCCCGCTGCCCTACGGCCCGCCACGCACCCTGCGCGGCGTCGACATCGCCGTGGTGCGCGATCGTGGCTGGCCCGTCTACACCCTCACCCCGCGCACCGGACAACCACGCGGCGGCCTGGTGTACGCGCACGGTGGCGGCTGGGTCGGTGAGATCGCGGTGCAGCACTGGCGGCTGGCGGCCATGCTCGCCATCCGCGCACGGCTCACGGTGACGGTGCCGATCTACCCCCTCATCCCGTTCGGCACCGCCGCGGACGTGATTCCCCGCGTAGCCGACCTCGTCCGCACCAGCGCGGACGATCACGGCCCCACCTTCCTCGCCGGTGATTCGGCCGGCGGCCAGATCGCCCTGTCCACCGCTCTGCACCTACGCGACCTCGGCACCACACTGCCGCGCACCGTCCTCATCTCCCCGGCCCTCGACCTCACTCTCGAGAACCCGGAGATCGATGTCGTACAGCAGCGCGACCCGTGGCTCGGTCGCGACGGCGGCCTCGTCTACGGCCGCCGGTGGAGCGGCGAGCTGCCGATGAAGGACCCCATGGTGAGCCCCCTGTTCGGCGATCTCACCGGTCTCGGCCCGATCACCCTGTTCACCGGCACCGACGACATCCTCAACCCCGATGCCCGCCTGCTGCGGGACAAGGCCCGCGCGGCCGGTGTCGACCTGGACTACATCGAGAAACCGGGTCTGGTGCACGTGTATCCGCTGACCCCGAGTCCCGAAGGCGCAACGGCCCGCCGCCACATCGTCACCACGCTGTGCGCGGATCTCGATGGCGCACCGGATGTTTCACCTCAACGCTGAGATAGGTGATAGTTGAACAGGATGGTCAGCTGGGTGACCGCCTGATCGAACGGATGCGCCGACTTGAGCGCCCGGCTGTGCACGATGGTGCCCTCGATGGTGGTGAGCAGGAACCCGGCAAGTGACACCGCCGTCGCCCGTTCGATCCCCGCCGCGACGATGCCGTCGGCCAAGCGCGCGGTCCATTCGGCGAAGGCCTGCCCGGCGATCGACTGCACCACCGGATCGCTTTCGTCCAGCGCGGCGGCCATCATGAACGAACCTGCCCGGAACTCGCTCTGCTCGAGCGGCACCCGCCAGAAGGCGAACAGGTCGGTCAGCCACTGCTGCGCCGACGGCGCGGTCTGCAGGGCGTCGGCCACGGCGCTGACGTGCGAGTACACCAGCCGCGACACGATGCGGGCCGCCGTCTGCACCAGTTCGCTCTTGCCGGAGGGAAAATGCTGGTAGAGCGAGTTGCGTGAGGTATTGCTCCGCTTGAGCAGTTCGCTCAACGCCGCCGCGTGCACACCGTGCTCCTGCACGGTCGCGATGGTGTGCTCGATCAGTCGGGCGCGTGGTCCGGCCGGCATCCGACTCTCCTCCCCGAAACGCTTGATTGAACCGATCGGTTCATGTTAGACCTTATAACGGATGAACCGATCGGTTCACATGGAGAGGATGTCATGCCAACCCCCATCGCCACCTCGATTCCGATCACCCACACGGGAATTCTCGGCCTCGGCGTGTACCGGCCGCGCCGCGTCGTGCCCAACTCGGAGATCGTCGAGGCCATCGACTCCTCCGACGAATGGATCAAGACCCGATCCGGCATCGCCGCCAGGCACTGGGCCGAAGACGACGAAACCATCGTGTCGATGAGCACCGCCGCCGCCCGCGACGCCCTCACCGCCGCGGGCATCACCGCCGACGAGGTGGACGCCGTGCTGCTGGCGACCTCGTCGCAGATGGTCCTCGGCCCCTCGGCGGGCGCGGTGGTCGCCACCGAACTCGGCATGCACGACACCGCCGCCTACGACATCTCCGCCGGGTGCGCGGGCTTCTGCTACGCGCTGGCCGATGCCGCAAACCTGGTCCGCTCCGGTCAGGCGCGCCACGTGCTGGTGATCGGGGTGGAACGGCTCTCGGACCTGCTCGACCGCACCGATCGCGGCACGGCGTTCATCTTCGCCGACGGCGCGGGCGCGGTGGTCGTCGGCGCCGCCGAGCAGGAGGGGATCGGCCCGGTGGCGTGGGGTTCGGACGGGTCACGCACCTCGGCGATCAAGCAGGACAAGGACTTCCAGGAGTACTTCGCCGAGGTGGCGGCCGCCGAGGCCAGTGGCGGCACGACGGTACGGCCCTACATCCGGATGAACGGCACCGAGGTATTCCGCTGGGCCGTCACCTTTCTGGAGCAGGCGTGCCGGGAGGCCTTGAAGCTGGCCGGTGTCACCGCCGCCGACCTGGACGCCTTTGTGCCGCACCAGGCGAATATCCGCATCACCGACGCGCTGGTCCGCACCCTCGACCTGCCCGACACCGTCGCCGTGGCACGCGACATCGTCGACACCGGTAACACCAGTGCCGCCTCGATTCCGATGGCCATGGAACAGTTGCTGCGCAGCGGCGCCGCCGAACCCGGCCAGACGGCGTTGCTGCTCGGCTTCGGTGCGGGTCTGGCGTACGCGGGCCAGGTGGTGCACCTGCCACCGATCGTCTAGCCGGTGAAGCGCTTCTCGCTCTCGCGCAACATCTCCAACGCGCATTGCACCGACTGTTCGAGCACTTGCTCGGGTTCGCCGTCGAAATTCCGGTGCACGGCCCAGGACGTGTCGCGGGTGGCGACAGCGCACCACACCGACCCCGCCGGTTCGCCGTCCTGATCGCCCGGCCCACCGACGCCGGTGGTCGCGGCGGCGATATCGGCGTCGGTCAGTGCCCGCACACCTTCGGCCATGGCCAGTGCGGCCGTCTCCGACACCACCGGCACGTCGGGCACGCCGAGAACGGACTGTTTCACCGTCACGGAGTAGGCGACGACCCCGCCACGGAACCACTGCGCGGAGTCGGGTGCCGCCGCGAGGGCGGCGGCGAGGTTACCGCCGGTGAGGGATTCGGCTACGGCGACTGTCAGCCCGTGACGCTCGGCGAAGTCACCGACATCTGCTGCGGTGGTGATGATGGCCTCCTCTGACGCGCCTGATCGCTGACTGGAACAGCGTAGGCCGCGCCGTCGCGGATGCCGAACTCGAACCGGCACGGGAACAGCGACGGCAGGCCGGTGGCGCGCAGGTCGTAGTTCGCGGCGAGGGTCTGCATGGCCCAGTTCTGCAAAGAATCCGGCAGTCGCAGGGTGGTGCCGTCGACGCAGGAAACATAGGCGTGGGTCTGTTCACCGTCGACCGGAAGCGGGTTGCGCAATCCGACCGCGCCGATGTCGAGAATTCGCCCGGAGTTGTGGGGAGAAGCGACGCTCGGCAAATCCAACTCGATGTCGTCCATGTGGGAAACCGTAACGCAGCAACTATCCAGGGAACATCGAAATCACGCCCCCTATACCGAACTTCGCAACATTGGCTGAACGCCGCATGTGTGACGACCGGTCTGCGCCCATCGCAACACCATCGCAAAGAACCGGAAATCTTCTCGTTCCATGAGCTTCATCGCCGGGTCCTCGACTGGTTCTCACCCCGCCATGGGGCGCGTGAATGCTTCGATCCGGCCCTCGACGCGCCCTGCCAGGTGCCGACGTCGAGGCGATACCGCTCGAACCTGATGAGGGGAAGAATGACAATCAAACGCTTCTACGTGGCCACGGCCGCCGCGGTCGCACTCGGTGGTTTCGCCGCCGGTTCCGCCGGCGCCGACGCTTTCGTCCCGCTGCCCGACGGCCAGAAGGCAGGCCCGGGCGTGACGATCACCCGCACCGCCGAGCGCGCCACCGTTTCGCCGTCGCTGGCGGCCAACGGCGCCGGCCGCGTCGCCTGGGTCTCGGGCACCGTCACCGCCGACGTCACCGCGACGCCGGAGGGCGAGGTCGGCCCGTTCAACGGTCCGTCGGGCAAGGACGGCTCCAACAACTCCTCCACCCACGGCGCCTCGCAGCTGAACACCGGCTACATCGTCGGTTGCCAGGTGGCCATCGGTGACGACGCCATCTCCGCGGGCGTCTCCGGCGGCATCGACCTGTCCGGCGGCAGCCTCGGCGGCTCGGTCGGCCTCGACCTGGGCCCCGGCGAGGTGAAGTTCGTCCAGATCGAGAAGAAGGACATCCTGAAGGCGGGCGTCTACTCGGTCGAGTACCAGGACGTCGAGATCGAGATCCAGGGCTGCGCCGGGTACGCCCAGGCCCGCGCCTACTCGGTCGTGGAGATCATCGGCGACCACTACTCCAAGACCACCCTCTACGGTGCCCCGTTCAGCATCGGCTGAGCGCATCCGACTTCGATCGCAAGGAATGACACACATGATCGACCGTAAGAATTCGGCCCGCATGGCCGGTCTGGTCGGCGCGGCCGCCGTGACCTTCGGCCTGCTGTCCGCCGGTGCCGCCAACGCCGACACCTTCGTTCCGCTGCCCGGCGGCGAGATCGTCAAGACCCTGTCCGACGGTTCGACCGTCACCGTTCGCCTGGTCGGCGAGTCGGCCCTCATCAGCCCGTCGATGGGCTCGACCCCGGTGCACCGCAACGCGTGGGTGTCCGGCTCCGCGCAGGTCGAGGTCTCCGGTAACGCCAAGGGCGGCAAGATCTACCCCGGTTACGTGGTGGGTTGCCAGGTCAACATCGACGGCGGCGGCGTCGAGGGTGGCGTCGAAGGCGAGAGCAGCTGGGACGGCGAGGACGTGAGCGTCGGCGCCGAGTCCGGTGCCGAACTGAGCCTCGGCCCCGGCCAGGCCAAGTCGTTCTACATTCTCGACATCGAGAAGGCCGACGACTACGGCAACGAGGACCACGGCACCAACAACAAGTTCAAGGGCAAGAGCGGCTCGGTGACCTGGGCCGACTCGACCATCGGCCTGAGCGGCTGCGCCGGGTACGCCCAGGCGCGCGCCTTCGTGAAGGTCAAGGTGGAGACCGAGAACGTGAGCTCGGTCGTCACCCTGTGGGGCCAGCCCTTCAGCATCGGCTGATCCTGACAACCCCAGCGGGGCCCGGCGTCCGAGTGGCGCCGGGCCCCGCCGCGTTATGACGAGAAGTCACCGGTGTCGGTGTCGCGCGACGACTTCGGGAATCGGCCGCGTGCCGTGGCAGCGCGACTTGTCCTCCTCCAGCCCGAGGCCGTGGCGATCACCCGACCCGGTGACCGAGACGAGAATGGATCACTTTCATTGCGGCGGCTCGGACGTTTTCTTTGCGATCACGTGACGATCCAGCGCGGGCAGCGTCAACTCGAAGCGCGCACCACCGCCCGGCCGCTCCGAGCAGCGGATCCGGCCCTCGTGTCCCGCAACGGTTTCGGCGACGAGGGCCAGGCCGATGCCGGTGCCGCCCGTGCGACGCGAGGCGGTGACGAAGCGTTCGAAGATGCGTTCGCGATCGGCCGCCTCGACACCGGGGCCTTCGTCGTCGACGGTGACGCGCACCTCGTCGCCGTCGCGCTCGACGCGCACCGCTGCCACACCACCACCGTGGCGTTCGGCGTTGACGAGCAGGTTCAGCAGGGCGCGTTCGAGTTCCATCCGCCGCCCGCGCACCAGTCCCGGGTCGGTGGCCGTGAGCACCTCGGCCGCGACGCGACGGCTCGCGAGCAGGTGGGCCAGCAGTTCGGCCAGCGACAGCGGCGCCGGGTCGGAGCGGTGGATGCCCGCCTCGGCGCGCGCGAGGGCGAGCATGTCGTCGAGCAGACCGCGCAAGTAGGTGGTCTCCTCCACGAGCAGTCCCAATGCGGCGCGCGGTCTTTCGGACAGTTCGTCGCGATGCCCGGCCAGCACGGTCGCGGTGGTGGTCAGGGTGGTGAGCGGGGTGCGCAACTCGTGGCTGAGGTCGGAGACGAGCCTGCGTTCGCGTTCGATGCGCCGCTGCAGGGAGTCGACCATGGCGTTGAAGGCCTCGACGGTCGGCGACAGGTCCACGTCTTCGGGCCGCGACAAGCGCAGGTCGAGGTCGCCCGCGGCGATGCGCGACGCGGTGCCCGCCACCTGGCGTAGCGGGCGCAGCGCGAGGTGCGCGGCCCAGGCGCCGAGCGCGGCGGCCACCGCGACGGCGAGCACCGCGCAGGCGAAGAGGATGGTGCGCAGCATCTTCAGCGTGTCCTCCAGCTCGCGCAGCGGCGCGAATTCCTGGAGGACGGCGCCGTTTTCGACGTAGGTCGCCGTGCGCAGATAGGGCTCGCCCGCGATGCGCACACGGGTGGCGGGCGAGGGCACCTCGGCGGCCCGTTCGAGCGTGGCGACGGTGGCCTGGTCGGCGCCGAGCACACCGGTGCCCGTGGTGGAGTCGAGGAGGGCGATGGTTCCGGCGGGCAGCCGCAACGATTCGAGGGCCTCCTGCCCCGTGGCCAGCGATTCCATCCGCAACCGCAGGATCTCGGCGTGCACTCCTACCGCGCGTTCGACCGTCCGAACCCGTTGGGACTCCATGTAATTGGTGCTGATGGCATACACCGAACCCGACAGCAGCACCGCGACGAGACTGGCGCTGAGGACGAACGCCGCTGTTACGCGACCACGCAGGCCGCGTAACCGGGTGGGCAATTCAGGACCCGGCATCGAGGCGATAGCCGAGCCCGCGCACGGTGACGATCAGGCGCGGTTCGGCGGGATCGCGTTCGATCTTGGTGCGCAGGCGGCGGATGTGCACGTCGACGATGCGGTCGTCGCCGAAGAAGCCGCGGTCCCAGATCTTGTCGAGCAGCACCTGCCTGCTCAGCACGAGCCCGTCGTTCTGTGCCAGTTCGCACAGCAACCGGAACTCGGTGAGCGTCAGGTGCACGTCTTCGCCCGCCAGCCGCACCGAACCGCGCTCCGGGCAGAGGATGAGCTGGCGGTCGGCGTCGAGGACGAGTTCGACCACCTCGCGTTCGGTGTTGTTGCGGGTGCGCCTGCCCACGGCCCTGATGCGCGCGGTCAGTTCCTTGACCTCGAACGGTTTGGTGACGAAGTCGTCGGCGCCCGCTTCCAGGGCGGCGACCACGTCGTGGGTGTCGTCACGGGCGCTGACCACGATGATCGGCACGTCGTGGTCGCGGCGCACCTCGCGGATGCAGGTGAAACCGTCCATGCCGCCGAGCATCAGGTCGACGATCAGGACGTCCGGCACGCCGACGTTGTGCACGTGTTCCAGCGCGTGTTCGGCGCTTTCGGCTTCGGCGACGACATACCCCTCGTCCTCCATCGCCAGCCGCAACGACTCCCGTACCCGGGTGTCGTCCTCCACGATCATCAACTGCGCGCTCATACCGGGCCCAAATATACGGTCAAATGGGGCAGGGCGACGGTCGGGTGATCGGCGAAGATCGGGTCGCCGATCAGCGCGAACTCCCAGCCCGCGCCGGTGCGGTGCAGTTTGCCGAGGACGAAGCCGGTGTGCGAGGTGGCGCTCGACAGGTCGACGCGCACGAGCTCCGCCCCCGTGACGCTGTCGGCGACGCGGCAGAAGCCGTTGACGACCTGCTCGAAGGTCTGTCCGGTGTAGCAGGTGACGAGGAAGACGATGGTGCTGGTCGCGGCGTCGACGCGGGTGAGGTCGACGGTGATGATCTCGTTGTCGCCGTCACCGTCGCCGGTGACGCTGTCGCCGAGGTGGCGCAGGGCGCCGTCGCGGGAGGTGAGCTGTTCGTGGAACGCCGCGTCGACGAAGTCGTTGCCCGCGAACGCCAGGGCCGTCACATTGAGGTCGATGTCCTTGCGGGTATTGCCGAAGGGGCCGGTCGGTGGCGCGGGGTCCCAGCCGAGGCCGACGGTCACGTGGGTGAGAGACATGGTGGAGCTCCTGGATCAGGGTGGGGTCTGCTGATAGACGTCCGGGATGCCGTCGCCGTCGGCGTCGACATTCTCGGCCTCGTCGAGGCGGCGGTAGACGCGGTTGCGGGCGCGCAGCACGATGGTCGCCAGCAGGGCCGCGGCCAGCGTGCCGCACAGCACGCCGATGCGGACGTGGTCGGCGCGGGTGTGGTCGTCGGCGAAGGCCAGTTCGCCGACCAGCAGTGACACCGTGAAACCGATGCCGCCGAGCAGCGCGACACCCGCCACGTCCACCCAGGCCAGATCGGCGTCGAGTTCGGCGCGGGTGAGTTTGGCGGTGAGATAGGTGGTCGCGGTGATGCCGACGAGCTTGCCGACGACC
Organism: Nocardia sp. NPDC050413; assembly: GCF_040655475.1. Classification (NCBI taxonomy): domain Bacteria; kingdom Bacillati; phylum Actinomycetota; class Actinomycetes; order Mycobacteriales; family Nocardiaceae; genus Nocardia; species Nocardia sp. NPDC050413. The sequence goes on from NZ_JBFAJZ010000006.1 coordinate 43,568, forward strand.
AGGCCCGCCATGATGCCGAGCGTCACCCGGTCGGCGAGGGAATCGGTGAACCCGCTGAGCCCGCCGATGGTGACACCGGCCGCGAAGAACGCGAACACCGGCACCGCCACTCCGGCCGAGAGCGGGCGGATGGTGTGTTCGAACCGTTCGGCCAGGCCGTGTTCGGTGTCGGTCTCGCCGCGCCCGGCCAGTACCGGAACGGTGAAACCGAGCAGCACGCCCGCCACCGTGGCGTGCACACCGGAGGAGTGCACCAGCCACCACGTCACCAGGGCCAGCGGCACCAGCAGGAACGGCGAACTGATCCGGCGCTGCACGGCGACGGCGAACAGGGCGATCGGGATCAGGGCCAGCGCCAGGTAGGGCAGGTGCAGTTCGCTGGTGTAGAAGACGGCGATCACCGTGACGGCGAGCAGGTCGTCGACGACGGCGAGGGTGAGCAGGAAGGTGCGCAGCGCGGTGGGCAGGTGGGTGTTGATCACCGCGAGCACGGCGAGCGCGAAGGCGATGTCGGTCGCGGTGGGGATCGCCCAACCGTCGACCGCGCCGCCCCGGTTGATCGCGAAGTAGATGAGCGCGGGCACGGCCATCCCGCCGACGGCCGCCACCACCGGCAGCGCGGCGCGGCGCGGATCCCGCAGATCGCCCGCCACGAACTCGCGTTTGAGTTCGAGGCCGACGACGAAGAAGAAGATGGCGAGCAGCCCGTCGGCTGCCCACTGACTCAGCGTCAGGTTCAGGTGCAGCGATTCGGGGCCGATGCGGTAGTCGCGCAGTGCCACATAGGCATCCGCCCACGGCGTATTGGCCCAGACGAGCGCGACGATCGCCGCGACGATCAGCAGGACACCGCCGACCGTTTCGCGGCGCAGCACCTCGCTGACGCGACGGGCCTCGGGCCAGCTGCCCCGGGTGAGAACGGTGCGGCGTGCTGCGCGGATCATCCGTGCCGGGGAGAGGTAGGTGCGGACATGTGGGTTCCCGTCTTCGCTCGAACCCCGCTCGACGGAATTCGAGCCGGGCTGCCGACCAGACTTCCCGGCGCACCGAGCCTAACTTTGCCGCACCGACCACACCCCGTGCAAACCGTGCGCGTCGCTAGCCGAGGGCGAAACGCAGCAGCGCCTGCTTGTCGCCCTGCTTGATCTTGCCCTTGCGATCGAGCACCTCGAGCTGCCATACCGGGCCGTTGCGGAAGGCCCGCGCGATGGCGTTGGCGTTCTCGGCGCCCAGCAGCGACGGCCAGATATCGGCCACCGGCTGGCTGTCGGCGCCGGTGGCGTCGTAGATCTTGAACGAGACGTTGTTGGCCTTGTCGAACGAGGATCCCTTCTTGAACGCGGCGGCGACGAACACGATGGCGTCGATCGCGGTCGGCACATTCGCGAAGGTGACGTGCACGGTCTCGTCGTCGCCCGCGGCCGCGCCGGTCTGCTCGTCACCGGTGTGCAGCACCGCGCCGTTGCCGAGCGGGTCGAGCGAATCGAGACCGGCGAAACGCACCGGCTCGCCACCCTGCATCAGGACGGCGACGAGATCGAGGTCGACGCCGCGCTTGCGGCGGGCGATGCCGAGCAGTCCACCGCTGGAACCGGCCGACGGGTCCCAGCTCACCCCCACGCTCATCTTGGTGATACCGGCGAGATCGGCCGCGCCGTCTTCCTTCTTCAGAGTAATCACAGCTCCGAGGCTACGGACTTCCCGAGTTACCCGCATGCCCAAGCGTTTTCGTTGCCTCACCACCATCCGAGCACGGGACCGATGGCGCGGCCGAGCGCGTCGGCGAGGGTGCGCGAGTAGGTGGCGGTGAGGTGGTGCTCGTCGTGGTAGATCAGCACATTGCCCTCGGCGACGGCACAGACGGTCGGGCCGCACACGGCGTCGGTGAGGTCGACGGGGAAGACGTGCGGGAAGGGTGCCGCCGCTTCGCGCTGCGGGTCGATCGGGTCGAGTGCGTCACCGCGGCGCATGCCGCAGCTGATGCGGTCGCCGCCAGAGGCAAGGCAGTCGGTGGCGCGGTAGCGCACGCCGTCGCGGCGCAGCCACGGCGTGTCGCGCAGGGTGAGCACCGCGAGTCCGCGCTCGGACAGGGCCGTCCACACATCGAGGAATTCCGGCGGTGTCTCGTCGCCGCCCGCGTCGCGGGGCCGGGTGCCGATGGTGAACACCCAGTCGGGGCGGTCGGTGCCGAGCCGGTCGATCACCTCGCGCGACCAGTCCCGGCAGTCGGGGATGGGTTCGCCGTTGTAGGTGGCGTCCTCGGCGAGGGTGAGCGGGCACCCCATCTTCAGATACACCTGGATGCGGAACGAATGCTCCTCGGCCAGTACCTGGAGTGCCGGCAACCAGTGTTCGACGTGGGAGCTGCCCGCCATGGCGATGGTGCGTTCGGCGTCGGGGTCGCCGTAGGTGCAGGTGACGACGGAGCGGGTGTTCCAGTCGGCGATGCAGCCGTCGAGCGTCGGCGGCGGCTGGTCGTTGCGGGCCTCGAAGAGGCTGGGCCGCAACGGTTCGGGCGCGACAGGGGTGTTCGCGGTGAGTGCTCGCGCCCCGGGGTACCTGGTCGCCTCGACGTCGGTGGTCGCGGCCGGTGGCGCCGCCCGCACGACGGCGAACTCCCAGGCCGACGCGGTCGCCACCACAGCCGCGAGCAGTGCCGCCACGCCCGCGGTGACCAGGCGCCTGCCGGGCCGGCGCGTCTTGGTGCGCAGTGGTTTCTCGATCAGCTGGTTGGTGAGCCAGGCAAGTGCCAGCGACACCGCGATCACGCCGGTGCCACCGAGCAGGTCGACTCGAGCACTGTCGCGTTCGGTGAGGAAGAAGATGAGAATCGGCCAGTGCCACAGGTACAGCGGGTAGGCGAGCTCGCCGAGCAAGCGCATGTGCCGGTGCGCGAGCAGCCGGTTGGGCCCGTCCCATTCGTGGCGTGGCACGTTGGCGACCGACACGATCACCGCGGCGGCCGCGAGCACCGGAAGCAGGGCGGCCGGGCCGGGGAAGCGGTTGGCGGCGTCGCCGATCAGCCAGCCGCACAGCACAACTCCCGCGATGCCCAGGGCGGCCAGCGGCGCCCGGCACCAGCGCGGCAGCACCAGGTACGGTGCGGCGACCGCGAGTGCCGCCCCGATCAGCAGTTCCCAGCCGCGCGCGAAGGTGTCGTAGTAGTTCCAGCCCTGATGGGTCGCGGTGCCACGGGTCGCGTACACGAAAGATGCCGCGGCAGCGGCGATCACGATCACTCCGACAACGGCTCGCGCCCGTCGCAACCGTGCGCACACCGCGACGAGGATCAGCGCGGCCAGATAGAACTGGCCCTGCACCGACATCGACCAGAGGTGTTGCAGTGGACTCACCGACGGGTCGGCGGCCAGATAGTCGGCCCAAGTGAGCGCCAATTCCCAGTTCTGCGCGAACAGCAGGGAGGCGAGCGTCTGCGCCGCGACCGCCGACCACTGGGTGTAGGGCAGCAGCAGCGTCGAGGCCACCAGAACCCCGGCCAGCACCACCGCCATGGCAGGCAGCAGCCGCCGCGCGGTCCGGCGAACCACCGGCCACACCCACCCGCGTGGACCGTGCTCGGCGCGGCGCAGCAGCATCCCGGTGAAGAAGTAACCGGACAGCACCAAAAAGACGTCTACGCCACCCGACACCCGGCCGAACCAGATGTGGAAAACCACGACCAGGCCGATCGCGAGGCCACGTAGACCGTCGAGGTCGGAGCGGTATTGCACTGTTCCGCTGCGTTGTTCGGCCGTCGAGCCCGAACCTGCCGAGGTCTCCGGCGAGAGAACCGAGGGTGACCACGCCATGTCATGTGACTATCACGCGGCCCGCGTGGATGTCACATCGAGGCATCGAAAACCGTGCGCCGCAGCGAAGATGGCGCGACGGGTTTGCCTTCCACCCGAACAGACGCCAAAATTTCGGGAAGGGACGCGGACATCATCGAATCGATGCCGCGCGGGGTTGGGAGAGACCTGTGACACGCGAAGATCCGCCCGCCGGGGGTGCCGACGATCAGGGTTCGTGGTGGATGACACCGCGTGCCGACGGACAGCAGGCAGATGCCGCCCCGCCGACGGTGCGCGCGGATGCGTCCGGTTTCGGGCAGCAGCCCCCGCCGAGCCAGCCGCAGTGGCCGGTCGGTCAGCAGAGTCAGCCGTGGCAGCAGCCGCCGGTGAGTCAGCCGTGGCAGCAGCCGATGCCGGGACAACCGATGCCCGGTCAGCCGATGCAGGGTCAACCGATGATGGGGCAGCCGCAGTGGCAGCAGCCGCGTCCGCCGTACGCGCGGTCGGGGTCGTCGTCGACGCCGTGGCTGATCGGCGGTGCGGTGGTCTGCGCGTTCCTCGTGCTCATCGTGATCGCGGTGGTGATCGGCGGCAACTCCGATCCCGATTCGCCTGTCGTCGCCGCGCCGACCACCACATCCTCGACGGTGCCGTCCACCTACTCCACCACCTCGGCCGCACCGACCTCGAAGCCGTTCGACTGGAACACCCTCGACAGTGCCTCCACCGACGACACCCCGCTCACCGTGAAAGCCCTGCTCCCGCAAAGCTTCACCGACTCCAAGGGCGTGCTCTACACCCTGCGTGCCAGCGGCGAACACGGGTGCGATCAGCCGGGCAACTCCGACAATGTGTCGTCCGCGATCACGTCCAACGGGTGCACCACCAATATCACCGGCTCCTACATCGACAAGGACGACCACATCCTGGTGTCGGTGAACGTGCTGGTGTTCCCCACCGACTCCGCCGCCCGCTCCGCCTACGACACCCTCGACGGCCAGACCCAGGACTGGGGAATCTGGTGCCCCACAACGGGTCTGGCCAGCGATACCTGCCACGGTGACATCATGTCCGCCACCCGGGTGCAGTGGTCGGCCTACAGCCACCGCTACTTCACCCAGGCCACCGGCATCTACATCGACCTGTCCGACAACAGCAGCCTCGAGGAATGGTGCAAGGCGGGCGCCAACGCGGCGGCCACCACCGTCGGCCCGAAGAACTACTGGCAGAAGTGATCACCGCGCTCGTCGCTCGGCGAGCAACGCGGTGAACTCCTCGGCGTAACCGAGCTGGCGGCGCAGTTTCGCGACGCTGTCCTCGGCTTTGGCGTGCAACGCCGCGAGCAGTTCGCGGGCCGCCGGGTTGCCGAGATCGTCGAGGGCGGACAGCAATTCGCCCATCTCGGCTAGGGTGAAGCCGAGCGGTTTCATCCGGCGGATCACCAACAGCCGGTCGATATCGTCCTCGGTGTAGAGGCGGAACCCACCGGCGCTGCGTGCCGAGGGCCGCACCAGGCCGACCTCGTCGTAGTGCCGAATCGTCTTGACCGACAACTCGGTTCGTTCAGCGACCTGACCGATCTGCAAATGCGCGCGGGCGGGCATCTCAGTGCCCTGCCAGGTGCCCGGAGAGCCTGCCGTGGCGCTGTTCGGAGGCCGCGTCGAGCCCGACGATCTCGACCTTCTTGCCCTTGGACTCGTACTTGGTGGTGATCGCGTCCAAGGTGGCGACCGTCGAGGCGTCCCAGATGTGCGCGTCGGACATGTCGATCACGATATTGCGTGGGTCGTCGACGTAGTCGAATTGGTACACCAGGTCGTTGCTCGAGGCGAAGAACAGTTCGCCGCGCACTTTGTAGACCCTGGTGTCGATGTCGCCGTCGTGGTCGATATCGGCCTCGCCGATCTTCTCGACCTCGGTGAAGTGGGCGACGCGGTGGGCGAAGGCAACCATCGCGGTGAGCACGCCGGCGATCACGCCGTAGGCGAGGTTGTGCGTCGCCACCGTGACGGCGACGGTGACCAGCATGACCGCGGTCTCGGCGAAAGGCATGCGGCGCAGGGTTTTCGGGGCGATCGAGTGCCAGTCCATGGTGCCAACCGACACCATGATCATCACGGCGACGAGGGCGGCCATCGGGATCAGGGCGACGATGTCACCGAGCCCGACGACCAGGATCAGCAGGAACAACCCGGCCAGGAACGTCGAAATCCTGGTGCGCGCACCGGAGGACTTCACATTGATCATCGTCTGGCCGATCATGGCGCAACCGCCCATACCGCCGAAGAAGCCGGTCACCACATTGGCCACACCCTGGCCCCAGCCCTCGCGGGTCTTGTCGGAGTGGCTGTCGGTGATGTCGTCGACGAGCTTGGCGGTCATCAACGACTCGAGCAGACCGACCAACGCCGTCGCCAACGCGTACGGGGCGATGATCTTCAGCGTTTCCAGCGTGAACGGCACATCGGGGATCAGCCAGGAGGGCAGGCTCGACGGCAGCTCGCCCTCGTCACCCACGTTCGGGACGTCGAGCGAGAACACGAGGGTCGCCACGGTGAGCAGCACGATCGCCACCAGCGGGGCAGGGACGACGCTGGACAGCTTGGGCAGGAAGACCATGATCGCGATACCGACGGCGACCATCGGGTACACCAGCCACGGCACTCCGAGCAGGTGCGGGATCTGCGCGGTGAAGATCAGGATCGCCAGCGCGTTGACGAATCCGACCATCACGCTGCGCGGGATGAATCGCATCAGCCGCGCGACCCCGATCACGCTGAGCACGATCTGCAGCACACCGGCGAGGATGACCGTGGCGATCAGGTAGTCCAGTCCGTACTGCCGCATGACGGGCGCGATCACCAGGGCGACCGCGCCGGTCGCGGCCGAGATCATCGCCGGGCGGCCACCGACGAACGCGATGGTGACGGCCATCGTGAACGAGGCGAACAACCCCACGCGCGGGTCGACCCCGGCGATGATCGAGAACGAGATGGCCTCGGGGATCAGGGCGAGCGCGACCACCAGCCCGGCCAGCACTTCCGTGCGGAGCCGGCGGGGGCTGCGCAGGGCGGCCATCACCGACCCTTCGGTCTGTCTACTGGCGGACACGGCTGTCCCCATCGGCTGCTCCCAACGAAAGTGTCGCCCTCACGGCGCTCGGCCGGCACGAGCGGACGCCCGTGCGATCGACCAACCCTACCCTCCCGTAAGGGTAGGGTTGGTCGACCATGGTCACGACGAGATAACCGCAGGTGCGAGCTTCGCCACTGCCGCCCGCCCTCGTGATGGGGAAGTCGGCGCAGGAATCGGCGATCGACGGCGGTTCTGGCCGATCCGAGCTCAGGTCACGAACTGGTCAACGGCCCAGATCACATGGAAAGTGCCAGGTGACGCGCCTAGGGTCGGTTACCGAGCTCGACGAGATGGAGTATTCGCCAAGAGGAAGTCGGGGGCGGACATTGCTTCGCAAGAGACCAAGTACACAGACGTGCCGTGACGCGGTGGAGTTGGCCGTGCGAGCACCGTCGGTGCACAACACCCAACCGTGGCGGTGGCGCATCGGGCACGGCCGCGTCGACCTGTTCGCCGATTTCGGCCGACAGGTCACCGCGACCGATCCGCGCGCCCGTGCGCTGACGGTGAGCTGCGGTGCCGCGCTGCACCATCTGACCGTCGCGTTCGCGATGCTCGGCTGGCACGCGGTCGTCGAGCGGCTGCCCGATCCCGCGCGGCCCGATCATCTCGCGCGGGTCGAACTGACCCCGCGCTCGCCGAGCGACCACGACATCCGGTTGGCCGCCGCCATCCATGTGCGCCGCTCGGATCGGCGCCGCTTCCCCGACCTGCCCATCCCGGCGCGCGACCTGCGTACGGTGTCGCGCTGCGCCTCACGGTTCGGCGCCGCGGCCCGCCACGTCCCCGACATGCTGCTGCCCGGGCTGGCCGAACCCATGCGCTCGGCCGCCGCCCGCCACGCCGTCGACGGTGACTACCTCGCGGAACTGAGCGAATGGAGCGGTTGCCACGGTGAGCTCACAGGTGTGCCCGCCCACAACGCCCCCGCCGCTCGCCGCCCCGACGAACTACCGGTGCGGGTCTTCGCCGACGCGCGGCTGTCGGAGTACACCGACGAACCCGACGCCGCGCACTGGCTGGTGGTGTGTACCCCGCGCGACACCCGGCTCTCCCAGCTGCGCGCGGGCGAGGCGACGAGCGCCATCCTGCTCGAAGCCACCCGGCTCGGTCTCGCCACGAGTCTGCAGTCCGAACCCCTCGGCATGCTCGACCTGCGCGACCAGATCCGCACCACGGTCCTCCAGGAATGCGCCTTCCCGCATGTGATGGTCCGCCTCGGCGTCATGCCCCACGCCGCCGCACCCCTGGAATCCACTCCTCGCCGCCTCGTGGACGACGTCATCGAGTACGACGAGACCGCGTTCGCCATGGCTTAGTTCTCCACCCGGCAGTTCCCGTCAGCGCCGCCGCCCGGTCCGGGTGCGCGGCGCTGACGTGCGTTCGGGCTCGAACGAAATCGGCTCGCCATCCGTAATCATCTCTGTCACGCGGCGATATACGACTGTATCGCCAGACGCGTACTGCCGCTTCGGACAACGATACGTGCGGGTAACCCTGCCTCGCGGTACACATACGTGGCAGAAGAGGGCAGACTGCCAGCAATCGCGAGTTTCGCAACCTCACCCGTCCGGGCCAGGTCCTTGGAGAATTGTGGAAGGAGTCGGCGAGTGTTCAGCCGTATCGCCATCGTGAATAGGGGAGAGGCCGCCATGCGCCTCATCCATGCCGTGCGTGATCTGGCGGCGGCGACAGGACTACCGATCGAAACGGTAGCCCTGCACACCGACGTCGACCGCACCGCGACCTTCGTGCGCGAGGCCGACATCGCCTACGACCTCGGGCCCGCCGCGGCCCGCCCGTACCTCGACCTCAAGGCGCTCGAGAAGGCACTGGTCGCCACCAAGGCCGACGCCGCCTGGGTCGGCTGGGGCTTCGTCGCCGAGGACCCCGCCTTCGCCGAGCTGTGCGAGCACATCGGTGTCACCTTCATCGGCCCGAGCGCCGACGCCATGCGCAAGCTGGGCGACAAGATCGGCGCCAAGTTGATCGCCGAGGAAGTCGGTGTCCCGGTGGCGCCGTGGAGCCGCGGCCCGGTCGACACCATCGACGACGCCATCGAGGCCGCGGGCCGCATCGGCTATCCGCTGATGCTGAAGGCCACGGCCGGTGGTGGTGGGCGCGGTATCCGCGTCATCACCAACGAAGCCGAACTCGTCGACGCCTACGAGCGCACCAAGCAGGAAGCCGCCCGCGCCTTCGGCAGCGGTGTGGTGTTCCTCGAGCGCCTGGTCACCGGTGCCCGCCACGTCGAGGTCCAGGTGATCGCCGACGGTCAGGGCAGCGCGTGGGCGCTGGGCGTGCGCGACTGCTCCGTGCAGCGACGCAACCAGAAGGTCATCGAGGAGTCGGCCTCGCCGGTGCTGAGCGCCGAGCAGACCGCCGATCTGAAGGCCTCGGCCGAGCGGCTCGCGATCGCGGTCGGTTACTGCGGCGCGGCCACCGTCGAATTCCTCTACCACCCCGGCGATCAGCTGTTCGCGTTCCTCGAGGTGAACACCCGCCTGCAGGTCGAGCACCCGATCACCGAGATCACGACCGGTTTCGACCTCGTGCACGCCCAGATCCGCGTCGCCTCGGGCATCAAACTCGAGGGCACCGCGCCCGCCGAGCGCGGCCACGCCATCGAGGCCCGCCTCAACGCCGAGGACCCGGATCGCGACTTCGCGCCCGCCCCGGGCCGCATCGTCCGCCTCGACCTGCCCGCGGGCCCCGGCATCCGCGTCGACACCGGCGTGAGCGAAGGCGACACCATTCCCGCCGACTTCGACTCGATGATCGCCAAGATCATCGCCTACGGCCGCGACCGCGACGAGGCGCTCGGCCGGTTGCGCCGGGCCATGGCCGAGACCCGCGTCGTCATCGAGGGCGGTGCCACCAACAAGAGCTTCGTGCTCGATCTGCTCGACCAGCCCGAGGTGATCGACGCCAGCGCCGACACCGGCTGGATCGACCGCGTGCGCGGCGAGGGCCGCCTGGTCACCCACCGCCACTCCACCGTCGCCCTCGCCGTCGCCGCGATCGACGCCTACGAGGAAGACGAACGCGCCGAACAGCACCGGCTGCTGTCCACCGCGTCGGGTGGCCGTCCGCAGGTGCAGCATCAGAGCGGTCGCCCGCTCGACCTGAAACTGCGCGGCGCGAGCTACCGCGTGCGCGTGGCCCGCATCGGCGCGCACCGCTTCCGCGTCGGCATCGAGGCCGGTGCCGACCTGCGCACCGCCGATGTCGATCTCGATCGTTTCGATCGCCACACCGGCCAGATCGTCGTCAACGGCACCCGGTACCGCCTGATCACCGGCATCCACGGCCCCACCCACGTGGTCGATGTCGACGGCATCACCCACCGCATCAGCCGCGACGAGGGCGGCGTGGTCCGTTCGCCCGCGCCCGCGCTGGTCGTCGGCACCCCCCTCGAAGTCGGCGCCGAGGTCGAGGCCGGTGCGCCGGTGCTCGTGCTCGAGTCGATGAAGATGGAAACCGTGCTGCGCGCGCCGTTCCGCGCCCGCCTCAAGGAATGCGCGGTCTCGGTGGGCACCCAGGTGGAGACGGGCGCGCCGCTGCTGCGCCTGGAACCGCTGGCCGACGACGACGCCGAGGACACCGCCGCCACCGGCACGGTCGTCCTCGACCTGCCCGCCGAGCCGACCCCGCGGAGCCCTCACGAGCGGATGTCGCGTGGCCTACAGGACCTGCGCAGCCTGCTGCTCGGTTTCGACGTCGACCCGCACGACAACAGTCGCGTACTCGACGACTACGTCGTCGCACGCAAGGAAACCGTCGCCGACAACATCCGCCCGCTCGGCGAGGAACTCGAACTGGTGCAGGTCTTCGCCGACCTCGCCGAACTGAGCCACAACCGGCCCGCCGAGGACGACGGCGCCCACAGCCACGTGCACAGCGCCCGCGAGTACTTCCACACCTACCTGCAGAGCCTCGACGTAGAGCGGGCCGGGCTGCCCGAGTCCTACCAGGCCAAGCTGTCGGCCGCGCTCGGCCACTACGGCATCACCGAACTGGACCGCACGCCCGATCTCGAGGCCGCCGTCTTCCGGATCTTCCTGGCCCAGCAGCGGCCCGCCGAGACCGGCGCGGTGATCACCACGCTGCTGCGCGAATGGCTCACCGAGCCCATGCCCGATCAGGTGCTGCGCGAGCCGGTGGGTCTTGCCCTCGAACGGCTCGTCGCCGCCACCCAGGTCCGTTTCCCCGTGGTCGCCGACCTCGCCCGCGGCCTGGTGTACGCCTGGTACGGCCAGCCGCTGCTGCGTCGCAACCGCGCCCGCGTCTACACCAATGTCCGCAGGCACCTGAGCTACCTCGACGCCAACCCGCAGGCCTCCGACCGCACCGAGCGGATCGCGGAGATGGTGCGCAGCACCGAACCGCTCGTCCGCTTGCTCGGCCAGCGGCTGCAGCGCGGCAAGGGCGACCACACCGCCATGCTCGAGGTGCTCACCCGCCGTTACTACGGCAACAAGGGCATCACCGGGGTCCGCACCGAGCAGGTCGGTTCGACCACCTTCGTCGTCGCCGAACGCGCCGGGTCGAGCCTCGTCTCGACCGCGGTGAGCTTCGCCGCGCTCGGTACCGCCCTGGACGGGCTGGCCGAGCTGGCCCGCGGCGCGGTGTCCATCGACGCCGACATCTACCTCAGCTGGGAGGACCAGCCCGAGGACTTCGACGCCATGGCCGTGGCCCTGCAGGAAGTGCTCGGCGCGCACCCGCAGCCGAACCAGGTGCACCGCATCACCGCCACCGTCGCGGGCAGCGGCGGCTCGGTCATGCACCACCACTTCACTTTCCGTCCCTCGGTCACCGGCATGGCCGAGGAGCGGCTGATCCGTGGTCTGCACCCCTACATCGCGCAGCGCATGCAGATGGAGCGGTTGCGCAAGTTCGACCTCACCCGCCTGTCGTCCTCGGACGAAGAGGTGTACCTGTTCCGTGCCGTGGCCAAGGAGAACCCCTCCGACGATCGCCTGATCGCCTTCGCCCAGGTGCGTGACCTGGCTGCGCTGCGTGAGCAGGACGGCAGGCTGGTCGCGCTGCCGACGGCCGAGAGCGCCATCGCCACCTGTGTCGACTCGATCCGCCGGGCCCAGTCGCGGCGCCCGTCGGCCAAGCGGCTCAACACCAACCGCATCGTGATGTACATCTGGCCGCCGATGGATGTCACCCGGGCGGAACTGGAGACCATCGGTGGTCACGTGCTGCCGTCCGCGGCGGGTGTGGGTCTCGAGGAGATCCTGCTCATCGCCCGCCAGCGCGATCCGCAGACCGGCGAGCTGAACAAGATCGTTGTCCGGATCTCCTTCGACGCCACCGGCGGCACCGAGGTGACGGTCGGCGAGCGGACCGACGAAGCCGTCGAACCGCTCGACGAGTACCGCCAGAAGGTGCTGCGCGCGGCGGCCCGCAACACGGTCTACCCCTACGAATTGACCGGGCTGCTCGGCGAATTCACCGAGTACGACCTCGACGAGAACCACGCGCTCGTCCCCGTCGACCGGCCGAAGGGCCACAACAAGGCGGCGCTCGTGGCCGGTGTGGTCACCACCCCGACCCCGCGTCATCCCGAGGGCGTCACCCGCGTGCTGCTGCTCGGTGACCCGACCAAGTCCCTCGGCGCCCTGTCGGAGCCGGAGTGCCGCCGGGTGATCGCGGCACTGGATCTCGCCGAGCAGATGCGTTTGCCGCTAGAGTGGTACGCCCTGTCCTCGGGTGCTCGTATTTCGATGAGCTCGGGCACCGAGAACATGGACTGGGTCGCGGCCGCGCTCAAGCGGATCGTCGAATTCACCCAGGACGGCGGCGAGATCAACATCGTCGTCGCGGGCATCAACGTCGGCGCCCAGCCGTACTGGAACGCCGAGGCCACCATGCTCATGCACACCAAGGGCGTGCTGGTGATGACACCGGATTCGGCGATGGTGCTCACCGGCAAGCAGTCGCTGGACTTCTCCGGTGGTGTGTCGGCCGAGGACAACTTCGGCATCGGCGGTTACGACCGGGTGATGGGCCCCAACGGTCAGGCGCAGTACTGGGCGCCGAACCTCGGCGCGGCGCGCGATGTGCTGATGTCGCACTACGAGCACACCTACGTCGTCCCCGGTGAGTCCGCACCGCGCCGGGCCACCAGCACCGACCCCGTCGACCGGGACATCTCCAGCTTCCCGCACACCCTGGCCGACAGCACCTTCGCCACCGTCGGCGAGATCTTCTCGGCGGCCGCGAACCCGGATCGCAAGAAGCCCTTCGACATTCGCACGGTGATGCGCGCGCTGGCCGACCAGGACCACCCGGTGCTGGAACGCTGGGCGGGCATGGCCGACGCCGAGACCGCCGTGGTGCAGGACGCGCACCTCGGCGGAATCCCGGTGTGCCTGCTGGGTATCGAGTCGCGCAATGTGCCGCGTCGCGGCCTGGTGCCCACCGACGGTCCCGACACCTACACCGCGGGCACCCTGTTCCCGCGCTCGTCGAAGAAGGCCGCACGTGCGATCAACGCGGCCAGCGGGAACCGTCCGCTTGTCGTGCTGGCGAACCTGTCGGGCTTCGACGGTTCGCCGGAGTCGATGCGCAAGCTGCAGCTCGAGTACGGTGCCGAAATCGGCCGTGCGATCGTCAATTTCGACGGCCCCATCGTGTTCTGCGTGATCTCGCGCTACCACGGCGGTGCGTTCGTCGTCTTCTCGAAGGCACTGAACCCGAACATGACCGTGCTCGCCCTGGAAGGTTCGTTCGCCTCGGTGCTCGGTGGCGCGCCCGCCGCCGCCGTGGTGTTCGCCGGTGAGGTCAACGCCCGCACCGCCGCCGATCCCCGCATCGGCGAACTGGAGGCGCGCGTGGCCAACGCCTCGGGCACCGACCGGGCGACCCTGGCCGCCGAACTCGACGAACTGCGGTCGTCGGTGCGCGCGGAGAAGCTGGGCGACGTGGCCGCCGAATTCGACCGCGTGCACAACATCCAGCGCGCGGTGGAGGTCGGTTCGGTCGACGCGATCGTCAGCGTCGCCGACCTGCGCCCGCGCATCATCGAAGCGATCGAAACCCGCCTGGGCTAGGGGGCTTTCGGGTGACCGGCCGTCCTCCCGGGGCGGCCGGTCACAGCTTCGTCATGATTCCCTTCGCTCGATCTGGGTAATTCTCTTGTGGCAGCCCTGTCGGCTGTCGATCGAGAAGGGATAAGGTTTGTCGATTTCCGCTGACGAATCCCAGAGTCGAAATCCGAACAAAGGCTATATCGCCCTTTTGGGCTGGAGTTTGAACGCCGTAGCGGCTGTCGATCGTTTCGATCGGCGCTACATCGTGGTAGCCCCCGCATGGGCGCAAGATTATTGCACAGAACACAACATTCCCTATATTCCATGGGATTTCGAACGTCTCAACGATCGTTCGATGGAGATCGCGGAAACGCTGAAGGATCTGGGCGTCGACGTCGCCATCCCGATCTTCGAGGAGACCGTCGAATGGGCGGGCGCGATCAATTCGGTGTTGCTCGACAACCCTCGCCTGCTCGGCCAAGCCATGTTGCTGCGCGACAAGTCACTGATGAAGCGGCGCGCCCAGCTCGGCGGCATCCGGGTCGGCATCTTCGAGGAGGCGCACGACCGCGACGACGTGGCCCGTTTCCTCAAGCGGGTCAATCAGACCCTGCTCAAGCTCGACGGTGACCCCAACGACCCGATCCACCTCAAGGCCTTCGACAAGGCGGGCTGCCTCGGTCACCGCGTGATCCGCACGCCCGACGAGATCGACACCATCCCCGACGACGAGTTCCCGATGCTGATGGAATCGCATCTCGACGGCTGGGAGTTCGCGGTGGAGGCCTGGGTACACAAGGGCCGCATCTGCTTTCTCAACATCTCCGAATACGTCACCCTCGGCTATTCGGTGTTCGTCCCGGCCACTCCGGAGCTGGAGAAATACCGGCCGGAGATCACCCGTCAGGTCGAAAAGCTCATCAAGACGTTCGACATCGAATTCGGCTTCATCCATCCCGAGTACTTCGTCACCAGCGACGGCGAGATGTATTTCGGCGAGGTCGCCTATCGCCCACCGGGTTTCAAGGTGTTCGAACTACTCGAACGCACCTACGGTTTCAACGCCTACCACGCGCTGGTGCTGGCCTTCGACCCGAAGACCACCGACGAGGAGATCGACGCCTTCTTCCCGAAGGAAGTCGTCGACGCCACCGGGCACGCCGGATGCTTCGGGGTGTACCCGCGCCGGCGGGTGGTCAGCCAGCTGTCGATTCCACCGGAAACCGAGGACCACGACTATTTCGAGTCCCACGAGCTCACCGAGCCGCTGGCCGAGAAAGTCACCAAGCGAACAGCTTTCGGCAACCATTGGGGCCTGCTCTATTTCTTCGGTGACGACCCGTACACTCTGCGGGATCTGCTGAAGCGACAAGAAGAGCTCGACTTCTACATCTGATCGGATCGGCGATTGAGTCCAAGTGACCAGGCGACGCTGGACAAGCGTCTCGCCACCCTCGACCACGCCACCGGGGCCCTGCACGACACCGGCGAATTCGGCAAACAGGTGAAACTGCCCAGAGTGCTCGACGCGCTGCGCCGGGTACTGCTGGTGCCGGGCGGGTGTGCGGCGGTGCGCGAGCGAGCGCAGCGCCTCGAGGCGGCAGGCCTGTTCCTCGGCACCGATTGGGCGCAGCCGCAGATTCTCATTCCGGCGCTGAGCACCGGTTCGCTGCGCAGTGCCAATGCCGACACCGTTGTGGTGGAGGCGGTGAGCGATCTGCGATTGCTCGCCGTGGCCAAGGGTGATTACGAGCATCCGCTGATCTCGGCCGCGGCGGCCGGTGAACACCTGTCGCAGGTGCTCGCGGTGAATCTGTCGCTGCTGTTCTCGCCGCCCACCGAGGCCGAGCGGGAGCAGCAGGGGCGGATGGCGCAGGTGTCGCGCGAGCTGCTGCACTACCTGGTGGCCGAGGTCGGGTACGAGAAGGTGCTCGAGAATCTCGTGGACGAGATCTGGCGGATTCTGCGACAGCGGCCCATCCAGGTGGACGCGGTGAAGCGGATGATCACCCAGATCGCGGTGGCCAGAGCCAATCCCGATGTCGATCTCGGCGCAAGCGGACTCGGCGCGGACAGGCTCATCAGCAGCCTCTACGGCACCACCGAAGGGTGTCGGGAGGATCCCGGTGTCGAGATCTACCGCACCCGCCTCGAATCCATGGACGACAGCGCCCTGCAGTACGAGGCAACAGGTTTCGCGCGTTCCATGCACGACACCGGCCTGGTATCGCCGTATCACGCTGTGCTGCTTCGCTTCCTGCTCGGCAAGGGCGAATACCTGCTCGGCGAGGCGATGGGCCTGTCGAGCACCGGCCGCGACAGCCTGCTCTGCTACCACGAACTCGTCCGCACCCTGATCGAGCAAGCCGTGTTCGTCGAAACAGCGCAGTGTGTCTACGGTTTGGCGTTGCTGCTCGAACGCGGCATCCTCTATCAGCCGCCGGTGGCGCCCGCGCTGTGGCGGCAACTGTCGCTGCGCCTGTCACCGCATTCGCAGCAGCGGTTGACGCAGGTGTTCGGCACGGTGCCCGACCCGCGCGCGCGATTGCTCGCGGGCGTGCTGTCGGTGCTCGGTCAGCCGCTCGGCATCGGTCAGGGCGACAACCCCACCTGCCAGTCGGCGCGGGCCCTGTCGATGTGGGCCTACAACGACCCCGACTACCTGCTGCAATCGGTGGCGTGGGCCGCGCGCGACGACGAGATCGTCATGCACTTCGAAGGTCAGCCGCTGTCCTCACGCGAGCACGGCGACCAGGTGAACGCCCTGCTGCACCACGACCTCGACCCGGTATCGCTACTGGTCGTGCCCCATCTGGACCGCATCTACGCCGAAATGGGCCGCCGGTGCGCGGGCCGTGAGGGCGACCCGCACCGCTGGATCAATCCCGAATTCCACGGATGGTGGTCCGGACGCGGTTTCCGCATCAATGTCGATGTCGCCACCGGCAACCTCGTCGACCTCGACGATTTCCAGCGCCACTTCTACGCCGGCTACCACCCCTTCTACAACGGCAACCAGCCGGTGATCCACCCGCAGCCCGCCGGTATCGCGGTCACCGACAGCGCCGCCCGCTTCGTCGGCTGGCACGCCATCACCATCCTGCGCGTGAGCCTCGACCCGCAGGGCAAGATGCGCGTCTACTTCTACAACCCCAACAACGACAGCGGCCAGGACTGGGGCGACGGAGTAGTCGTCGGCACCGCCGGGCACGGCGAACGCTTCGGTGAAGCGTCACTGCCCTTCGAGCAGTTCGCCTCACGGCTCTACATCTTCCATTTCGACCCGCTCGAGCCCGGCGAATCGGCGGCCGTGGACCGCGCGGAACTGGATCGGGTCACCGGATACATCCGGCGCAGTTGGGGTGCGGACCGCTTGCCGCCGGAAGATGGTGTGGCCGAACGGGATTAACTGTGTGTCGCGAGGTAGACCAGCGTGGCCACGCCGAGCGCGAGCGCGCCCAGGATGCCGCCGGCGATGGTGTCGGCGCGATTGGTCGCGATCCCGCGTTCGATCCGGTCCCAGCCGACGAACGCCGCGCCGACCGCGATCACAGCGGCGGGCACCGCGAGAAACTCACTCGCGAACGGGATCACGGAGAATCCGCACGCGAAGATGCCGAGTACCAACGAGAGCAGTCCCGCACCGTTGCGCGGCGGCGGCACCTGGGGTCCTGGCATTCCCCGAGCGTAGCGGGAGGGGCGTCGGCGGGCGCCGCGTTGTCGGCGGTGACGGCGTGCGTGAGCGCGCGCTCCTCGTCGGCACCGGCCCGTCGCTGACCGGTTGCTGGGAACGAACTCGGCATCTGTTCTATTTCATTTTCGTCCGGAAGTTACTCGGCGTTATATCGTGCAACTCCCTGTTCGAATGCGCTGATGCTCAGGACGAAATGGGGTTTCGCAATGGTGGTCGGGGCAGGGAAGGGTTCGCTGAAAGGAAGCCGTCGCGCGGTTCGGGTGCGTGCGCGGCGGCCGTTGCGGGTGACGGAACTGGTCACCGGGGCGATGGTGTTGCTCGCCGCGGGTGGCGGAATGGCGGGGCCGGTCATCGCGGCTGTACTGGTGTATCGGGCGGGTGGGCCGCGGGTCGGCACCGCCGTCACGGCCTCACTGGTGGTGGCGATCGCGGCGGTGGCGGTGTGCCTGGTCACCGGGCTCTTGCTGCTGGTCACGGCATGGCGTCGTCGCGCACCGCGCCCGGCACCCGACACCACGACGGTGCGAACCCCGGTGTCCCAGGGCCTGCGTCCCCGACTGGGGATGAGCGGCGTCGCCGTGCGGGGTGCGCCATGACGGCGGTAGGGCGGGTCGGCGTCGTCGAATGCCATCGGTGCCGGTTGTTCGTCGAGGTTCTCGACCGGGACCGGTGCGGGACGCGGCTCGCTCAGCTTCTCGCTCGCGCCCGCCAGCACTGGATCAGCCACAGCGATCGCGCCGTGTTCGGTCCACGAAATCACTGGGAGGGCATCACCCTCGACGATGCCGTCCGGTGTCCGGGCGACCTGGTCGAGGCGGCCGCGGCCGGTTGCGGCTGCGGTGACCAGGCCGAGGACCTGGCCACCGTCCTCATGCTGCTCTCGGGCTGTCCCGTCGTGGTCGAGCCGGTCGCGGGGCAGCCGTGTTTCCTGCTGTCTCTGTACGGCTTGGCCGACGACGATCTCGGTCTCGCCGAAACCCTCGTCCAGGTCTTCGAACTCGACCATTCCCTGCGCGTCGTCGACCGGACCAGCTGGACCGTTCCGGTCGACGCCTGCTGACCCTCAGCCGCGCACCGCGAGCGCGTCCACCTCGAACAACATTCCCGGCAGGGCGAGAGCGGCGACGCCGAGCAGCGTCTGGGTGGGCGGTCGCTCACCCCAGATCTGCGCGATCTGCTTGCCGAGCACGGTCAGCTTGTCGAGGTCGTGCTCGACGATGAACGTCCGCAGCTGAGCGACGTCGCCGTAGTCGAGTCCCGCTGAGCGGAGCGCGGTTCCGAGGTTGGCGAAGGCCCGCTCGACCTGTCCGGCGAAGTCGTCGGTGGTGGTGTGTCCCTGTGCGTCCGAGTCGTACTGACCCGCGATCAGCACGAGCTCACCGCTCACCTTCGCGACATGGCTGTAGCCGAACCCGGTGGGATCGTGCAGGTCGGCGGGGTTGCTGATATCCAAAGGCATGGCGTCTCTCCTGTGTGCGCGAATGGTCGGCACAGGGGAGACGACGCACCGCCGGAGAGTGTGACAACCGCTAGCGTGCGTCCGAGGGGTGGGGGCCGGTACTGAACGGGTTGGGCTCGTCGTCGGCGAGAACGCCCACGAAGGGCTCGCCCTCACCGGCGAACACGTACGCGCCGTCGGCGATGCGCTGGATGAGGCCGCGCGTCCACCTCGCTTCGCTGTCGGCCGAGTCGACCCACATGTGCATGATCTCGCCGATGTGCCCGAGCTGCCCCGGTCCCTGCTCCGGGGTGTAGTACTCGGTGACCGAGGTGCGCCACTGCTCGAGCTTGTCGATGCGCTGTTCGAGCAGGGTCACCACCTCGTCGCGGGGGAGGTCGACCATGAACCCGATGCCCGCCGAGAGCATGTCCATCTTCTGGTCGTAGGAGGTGAGGGCCTCGCGCAGCAGGGTGAAGTACTCCTCGGTGCCCGCCTCGGTCAGCTCGTACTCGACGCGCGGAGGTCCGCCGACGGTGCTCGGCGCGACTTCGTGGGCGAGCAGGAGTCCCTGCTTGGCCGACTGCTTGAGCGCGTGGTAGATCGACCCGGGTTTGGCGTTGGACCATTCGTGGGCGCCCCAGAACTCCAGGTCGTTGCGCACCTGGTAACCGTGTGCGCGCCCGTGTTGACGGACCGCGCCGAGAACCAGCAGCCGGATCGCTGACATGGCCGTCTCCCTTCCGCGTGATGGCAACCAAAGGTAGCAGCGGATCAAGTTTGACTACTCGTGTCGGTAATCAAGTTTGACTAATCGAGCACACGCGCGTACGTTGGCCGACCTAGTCAAGTTTGATTAATGGGAGGGTGAAGTGAGCGACCACGAGATAGTCGTCGAGGGCCTGCGCAAGAAATACGGCGCGAAACAGGCACTCGACGGACTCGACCTGGCTGTGCGCACCGGAACCGTGCACGCCGTACTCGGCCCGAACGGCGCGGGCAAGACCACCGCCGTGCGCATCCTCGCCACGCTGCTTCGTCCCGACGAGGGCCGGGTGGAGGTGGCCGGTCTCGATGTGCGCACCCGGGCCGACGAGGTCCGCGCCCGCATCGGGTTGCTCGGCCAGCACGCCGCCGTCGACGAGGAACTCAGCGGCCGCCAGAACCTCGAGATGTTCGGCAGGCTCTATCGGTTGGGTGCACGCGGTGCGAGCGCACGCGCGGAGGAATTGCTGGCCCGTTTCGGGCTGGCCGACACCGGCAAGAAGGCCGTCAAGCAGTACAGCGGCGGCATGCGACGCCGGCTCGACCTGGCCGCCTCGCTCATCTCCGCGCCGCGGGTGCTGTTCCTGGACGAGCCGACGACCGGCCTCGACCCGCGCGGGCGCACCGAGGTGTGGAACTCGGTGCGCTCCCTGGTCGACGGTGGCACCACCGTCCTGCTCACCACCCAGTACCTCGAGGAAGCCGATCAGCTGGCCGACCACATCTCGGTGATCGACCACGGCAGGGTCATCGCCGACGGCACGGCCGACGAACTGAAGGCCGACACCGGCGGCGACCGCATCGACGTGGTGCTGCGCGACCCGGCCCACCTGACCCGCGCGGCCGCGCTCATCCCCGGCGATCCGGTGATCGATGAGGACCGCCGGATGGTCAGCGCCACCGTCGGCGACCGGATCGTCGCCCTCACCGAAACCGTCCGGGCATTGAGCGACAACGGCATCGACGCCGAAGACATCGCGATCCGCCGCCCCACCCTCGACGAAGTGTTCCTGCACCTGACCAAGGAGAACGCGGCATGAGCGTGACTCACACCCACCCGGCTTCGACACTGAGCGCGGCGCTGACCGACTCCTGGACCATGACCCGGCGCGAACTCGCGCACTGGGCGCGCCAACCCGTCCAGGTCGGCGTCGGCCTGGTGTTCCCGGTGATGATGCTGCTGATGTTCGGCTACCTGATCGGCGGCGGGCGCGGCATCGACGGCGACTTCACCGACTACCTGGTCCCCGGAATGCTCACCATGACAATGGTTTTCGGCCTCGACGCCACTATGGTCGCGGTGACCCAGGACCTCGGCAAGGGCGTGATCGACCGCTTCCGTTCGATGCCGATGAACTCGGCGGCGGTGCTGGTCGGGCGCAGCGTCGCCGACATGCTGTCGTCGGTGCTCGGCCTGGCCGTGATGATCGCGGCCGGATACGCCATCGGCTGGCGCTGGCACGACGGACCCGCCGCGTTCCTGGCCGGCGTCGCGCTGTTGCTGCTGTTGCGTTTGGCGATGCTGTGGATCGGGATCTATCTGGCGATGGTCGCGGGCAAACCTGAGCTGGTGCAGACCGTGCAGCTGCTGATCTGGCCGCTGAGTTTCCTGTCCAACGCCATCGCCTCGCCCGAGTCGATGCCGTCCTGGCTGGGCGCGGTCATCGAATGGAACCCGATGTCGGCCACGGCCACCGCCGTGCGTGGCCTGTTCGGCAACCCGGTCGCCGCGGGCGACTCCTGGGCTGCCGACCATGCGGAACTGCTGGCGGTGGCGTGGCCGGTGGCGTTGATCGCGGTGTTCTTCCCGCTCGCGGTGCGGCGGTTCCGCGACCTGAGCCGCTGACCTATTCGACGGTGACGCTCTTGGCCAGGTTGCGCGGCTTGTCCACGTCGCGGCCGAGGGCGAGGGCGCAGTGGTAGGCCAGCAGTTGCAGTGGGATGGTGAGCAACATCGGGTCGAGTTCCGGGGCGACCTTCGGCACCCGGATCACGTCGTCGGCGATGCTGTCGGGCAGGTCCGCGTTGGTGACGGCGATGACCGGGCCACCGCGGGCCTTGATCTGCTCGATCGTGTTGATGTTCTTGGCCAGCAGTTCGTCGTCGGGGACGATCACCACGCTCGGCATCTCCGGGTCGATCAGCGCGAGCGGACCGTGCTTGAGTTCGGAGGCCTGATACGCCTCGGCGTGCACATAGCTGACTTCCTTCAGCTTCTGCGCGCCCTCGCGGGCCACCGGCCAGGCACGCACCCGGCCGATGAAGAACATGCTGCGTGCCTTGGCGTAGCGCTGGGCGATCTCGGCGATGGCCGCTTCGTCACCGATCAGCTGGTCGATGGCGTCGGGCACGGCGCGAAGACCGTCGACGATGCGCTGCCCGTCGGCGGCGGAGAGATCACGCACCCGCCCGAGCAGCAAAGCCAGCATGGTGAACGACACGGTCATGTTCGTGAGCGCCTTGGTCGAGGCGACCGAGATCTCGGGGCCCGCGTGCAGGAACACACCGGCACCGCACTGGCGGGCGATCGCGCTGCCCACCGCGTTCACCGCACCGATCACCCGGCCACCCTTGCGCTGCAATTCCTGCACCGCGGCCAGGGTGTCGAGGGTTTCCCCGGATTGGCTGATCGCCACGTACAGCGCGTCGGGATCGACGACCGGATTGCGGTAGCGGAACTCCGAGGCCGGTTCCGCCGTGGCGGGGATGCGGGCGAGCTCCTCCACCAGTTGCGCACCGAGCTGACCTGCGTAGTACGCCGACCCGCAGCCGAGGAACACCACCTTGCTGATGCCGCGCAGTTCGCGGGCATCCATGTTCAGGCCGCCCAGGCGCGCGGTGGCGAAGCGGTCGTCGAGGCGTCCGCGCAGGGCCCGGCGCACGGCCTCGCTCTGCTCGGCGATCTCCTTGCGCATGAAGTCGGGGTAGCCGCCGAGCGCGTAGTCCTCGGCGGCCATGTCGATGGTGGTCGGCACCTTGTCGGTCTGCTCGGGTTCGGCGCCGAGGGTGCTCGTGCGGAATCCGTCGGCGCGCAGGGTGGCGATCTCGCCGTCGTCGAGGAACACCACCCGCTGGGTGTGGTGCACCAGGGCGGCGACATCGGAGGCGATGAACATCTCGCCGTCGCCGACACCGAGCACGATCGGGCTGCCGTTGCGGGCAACGACCAGCTCGTCGGGCCGGCGCGCGTCGAGGACCAGCAGCCCGTAGGTGCCCTGCACGCGGTGCAGCGCGGCGCGCACGGCGGCCTCGAGCGAGTCGGTGGCGTCGAGCTCGGCCGCGATCAGATGCGCGATGGCCTCGGTGTCGGTATCGGAGACCAGCTCCACACCGAGCGCGGTGAGCTCGGACCGCAGCTGTTCGGCGTTCTCGACGATGCCGTTGTGGACCACCGCGATTCGGCCGCTGGTGTCGGTGTGCGGGTGGGCGTTGGCGTCACTCGGTTCGCCGTGGGTGGCCCATCGGGTGTGCGCGATGCCGACATTGCCGGGCAACGTGGCGGTATCGCCCTTGTCGCGCAGCTCCTGCACCCGGCCCTGCGTCTTGCGAACCCGCAGTTTGCCCCGGTACGGCAGCGCGAGACCCGCCGAGTCGTAGCCCCGGTACTCGAGCCGATGCAACCCTTCCAGCAGCACCGGAACCGCTTGCCGATGCCCGACGTACCCGACGATTCCACACATGCCGGCTCCTTTACCCGTAGACGATGCGCCGCAACTGCCGTTCGGTGAACCGGGGAGCCGCCACCGGCCGCTGCGCGAGTTCGCCCGCGAGCAACCGCCAGATCTCGGCATTACGCACCTGCCGGGCCTGCAACTCCCCGTGCCTGCGGCGCACGAACTCCTCGGCCGTCTCGTCGAAATATCCGACGATATCGGCGACCACCCGAGCCGCGACCCGCTCCGGAAGCCCCGTGGACATGGCCACATGCCGCACCAGCTCCGCCGAGGATCCGTCGTTCACCGCCGCAATCTTGCCCGCCGCGATCGTTTCCGCCAAGTTCCCTGCCCGATTTCGGGCAGAATCGTTGCCCATGGCACCGCGCGGGTATTCGGCGGACACTGGAACCATGGTCGACAGAGAACAACGCACCCCCTTCTACGGGGTGGTGCTGATTCTCGCAGCGCTGGGAGCAACCATGGCAGTGACGTTCTACGGTCCGACCTGGCTGCGCGTCGTCGTGTACCTCTTCATGGTCGTAGCCATCATGGTCGGCGGCGTCATGACCTTCCGCGACTACTCCCGCTGAGCTGCGATCTCGCCCGCGCCCCTGGTCCACGCCAGCGGGCGAGCGAACTGCGAGTGCTTTCGGGCGCCGCCATCGTGGCTGAGCCGTGGCACCATGCGTGGGTGGGTGACTATTTCGAGCGGATCGTCGATGTCGAGGTGGGTGCGGCCGAGGCGGAGGCGCTCGGTGCGCGGGTGGTGGACTGGATGGTGGCGCGTGGCTTGTTGACGCGAGGGATGTCCAGCGAGTCGATGTACAGCTCGAAAGTCGAGACGGGCTATGTCCCCGGGGCGCAGTGGGCGGGTATCGCGGACAACTGGGGCGCCGATTGGCTGCCCGGCCCGGTGGCCGTCATCGTCGGCCGCCATGCCCACCACGGCGGCCAAGGCGAAACCGAACCCGAGTACGCCACCTGCCCCCACTGCGCCACCCGCACCGTCATCATCGATTACCCGAACCGATGGGAAGCCGACCCCGCTGTCTGGCAACCCTTTACGTCCGCGATCGAGGAATGGGTCACCACCGGCGCCGGCGACGTCACCTGCCGAACCTGTCGGACATCCGTACCGATCAACGGTTGGACCTGGTCCGACGACTTCGCCCTCGGCGCGCTGGCTGTCGAATTCTGGCACTGGCCACCGTTGCACGACACCTTCGTCAGCGAGCTCGCCACTCAGCTCGGCCACCGGACCGTGCACCACACCGGCAAATTCTGACTAACCGATCCGGCTGATACCCGACCACAGGTCGCAATGATGCTGGGCTGCAAAAGAATCGCCGATGCTGATCCCGGCGCTGCTCATCTCGAGAGTGGTGCCGGGGGTGGTCGGCCAGTCGGCGAAGTCCGCTGTCACCGGATCGCCGGTGTGGGCGAACCGGGCCCAACTCTGCTGAATGCGGCGGGAGAGCTGGTCGCCTGCCGGCGGCAACGGGATCGGGACGCCGAGCAGATCGGTGAACACGTAGGGAAGTTCGGCCGCGTGAAAGGCGCCGGGCAGCAACGGGTTCTGGCCCAGGGGAGCTTCGTTGAAGCGGTATTGCCAGACCTCGGCCCCACCGGCACGTGCGGCCTCGGTAGTGAAAAAGGCTGGGCAAGCGAAGAATCCGTCGGTGAGCACCTTTTCCTTCGCCTTGACCGGGGAGGGGAACTCGGCCGACGGGTATCGGTGCAGAACCTGACCGGCGTTGTCGCCGAACAGTTCCTGCGCCCAGGTCAGGTAATCGGATTCATCGGGGATCGTGCCCTTCAGGTAGTCGAGCAGGGCGATGAAAGCGGCGCCCTCGTCGGCATTGCTGCCGACCACCAGCGGTATGTCGCGCGCGGCTCCGGCGGCGAGCGCCTCTTCGGGAGTGGAGGTCAACACAACCCCGTCCTGTACGGGGCTCCAGGTGATCGCCATCGAATGCAGTTCGGCACTGGGCGAATCCAGCAGCTTCTCGACCGGAAGCGCGCGCAGGCAGTTCGTTCGCGTGTGCGGATCGTGGCACCCGAGGCTTGCCGCGTAGTCGGCCGACCGCTGGAAGGCGAGTTCCCTGTCCGGCGGTGACAGCGGGCTCCGCGCGCACGACCCACTCTGGATGATCGCCCGGTGGAAAAGGCCCTGTGCCGGCGGCGAAGCGAGCTGCGTGCACACACTCATCCCACCGGCCGATTCGCCGAAGATGGTGACATTGCCGGGGTCGCCACCGAACGCGGCCGCATTCTCCTGTACCCAGCGCAGCGCTGCCTGCTGATCGAGAGTGCCGTACGTTCCCGTGATGCCGCCGGTGCTGTCGGCCAGTTCCGGCAGTGCGAGGAAACCGAACGGGCCGACCCGGTAATTGGGGATGGCCACGATGACCTTGCCCTCACGCACCAATCGGTCGGGGGAGTCGTACTGAGCGTTGGAGCCGAGTACGAAGGCGCCACCGTAAAGCCAGACCATCACCGGAAGATTCGCGCCCGCGGAGTTCTCCGGCACATAGACATCGATGCTCAGGCAGTCCTCGCTGGATTCCTGTAGCGCCAATCCGAACGGCGCCGGAGACGCCTGCGGACACTGCGGCCCATGCGCCACCGCCGCACGCACATCTGTCCACGGAACGGCGGGTCGCGGAGGGGCGAAACGGTTTTCGCCCGCGGTCGCGGCGGCGAACGGAACACCGAGGTATTCGACGATGCCGTTGGTGTGCCGACCGCTGATCGGCCCGCCCGAGACGGTGACCACCGTATCGTCGGGTGCCGCGGCGGCGGGCGAAACCACCACCGCCGCACCGGCACTCGCGAAGACAATGGCCGCAGCCAGCAACTGACGGATGAAGTTCGGGCTCCGCAACGCACGCTCCCACAGTGAAATGCTTTTGAAACAAAACTACTGTAGGTGACCGGCCTCACAGGGGGAAGAGTGCGCGACCTATTCGTCCAGCACGGACAGCAGCCGCTGCAGGGCGGGCACGGCGGATTCCAGCGCCCGTCGATCCGCCGGTGACAGTTTCGCCAGCGAGTCCCGCAGCATGGCCGCACTGGCCCGGTCATACCTGGCCAGCAGTTCCCGTGCCCGCGCAGACGCGACCAGCACCGCCCCGCGCCCGTCCTCGGTCGACGGCACCCGATCCACCAGATCGGCCATCGTCCGAACCAGATTGCTCACCGTCGACTGCGCCACCTTGAGCTCGTCCGCGGCACGCCCCGGCGCCAGACCGTCATGTGCCACAAGCAATCTCAGCAGTTCGATCTGCGCCTCCGGCAGATCGGGCAGTCCCTCCAGTGCCCGTGTCCGCCGCAACACCGCCCGCCGCAGCGGTCCGAGCAACGCACTCAACTGAGCTTCGACGCCACCTGCCATCCCGCCATTCTCCCGGCCACCGACGAATGGCTGTCCGTGGCTACCTACGTCAGGTGTCGAGAGCGGCGGGGCCGGCCGTGGTATGCGGCAGGTCACTCGGACAGTTTCGGCATTTCGATCGGGCGGGAGCCCTCGTGCAGGGACCGCGCGCCCACGACGCCGACCAGCGATGCCGCGATCGCCTGCTCTACCGGGACCAAAGGCTTCGCGCCGTGTTCGACGCATGCGCGGAACCCCTCGAGGATGCGGACCGTGCCCTCGGCTTTCGGCTCGACCGGTGTGCCGTCGGCGAGATACCTGGGTGTGGGTGCGCGTTCTTCGTCGACGGTGGCGCCGCCCACCCATCCTTCGGTGCGCACCCGCACCGACCAGGCGCGATCGCCGGGCGCCCGCACCGATTCCGCCAGCCCTTCGGTGCCGCGCACCGAAACCCAGCTCCAATGGCTGTCGGGTTCGCCCTGCAGGAACCCGTGCCTGCTGATCGCCAGTCCACCGCCACTGAGCCGGACCATCATGACGACCGCCGCTCGCGCATCGGCGGTGTCGACCGGGAACGCCGACACCTCGATCGGCAGCTGACCGGTGAGGGAGAGGATCGGCGAGAGCGTGTGCGTGCAGTAGGCCGTCGGTTCGATGCGTCCTCGCCAATGGGCGGGATCGCCGATCAGGCCCGTCACGTCGGCGGGTGACATCGCGTGCAGATAGTCGGCCTCGATCAAGGTGGGACGGCCGATTTCCCCATCCGCCAAGGCTTTCCGGATGAGATTCACATGCGGATGGAACACGTAGTTCTCGGCGAACGAATACGTCGCCGACGACCGCCGCTCGGCCGCGAGCAGCTCCGCCGCCTGCCGTTCGTCCACGCAGGCAGCCGATTCCGACAGGACGTGGATGCCCCGATCGAGGAACGCGATGGCCAAGGGTGCGTGTTCGTCGAAGTCGTTGGCCAGCATCACGGCATCCATGGGGTGATCGAGAAGCGCGGTCCACTCCTCGAAGAAGGTTGTCCCAGGCAGCATCTCGGCTGCCTCGCCCCGTCGCGCCGCATCCCGATCACACGCGGCGACCACCTCCATCCCCAGCCGCCGACACCACGCCGCCAGATGCAACCCCATCCGCAAACCCACAACCCCGACCCGCATACCCTGTCCCATCATTTCATCCTGTCGGAGAGTGCAGCCGATCGAACAGATACGTCACCGGAGGCAGAGCGCCCTGCCACGCCTCCGCCGACTGATGGACGGAAATCGGATTCAGACGACGTCTGCACGTTCAGCCAGGAATTGATCGAGCAGTTCGAACAAGACCTCGACGATGCGGAGTTCCTGCTCAGGACTGAGATCTGTTTCGTCGTCGCCCGCGGGCAGCGCAATCTGCGTAACCAAACCCGACCAGCAGAGGCTACTCTCGCGACGAAGGTGGTTGGCGAGAAGCCACTCGCGAAAGCCGTCCAGACCTCGACCTCCGGTCCGGCGAGCAGCGTAGTCGTAGCCGTTCAGGAAGCACGTCACGCCACGAACCGTGGTGAAACCGATGTACATGCCTGGGCGCGCGGCGAACTGGATTATGTACTCGCGCTCCGTCAATCCGTCCGGGGCTGTCGGCTTCCACTCGATGGCGCGTGCCCGCCGTGCGAAGTGTGCATCGAGACCTGCAGGTTTCTCCACTCGGATACTTCACCATGTCGACGGTGACCACACTTCCGGTTCAGCGGCGGGTCGGCAGCAATTCGGCGATCAAATCCTCGATGCGCTTCTTGATCTCGTCGCGGATCGGGCGCACCGATTCCACGCCCTTGCCTGCCGGATCCTCCAACTGCCAATCCCGGTAGTCGACGCCGGGAAAGTAGGGGCAGGCGTCGCCGCAACCCATCGTGATGACGACCGTGGACGTCTCGACCGCTTCGGGGGTGAGGATTTTGGGGGACTGGGCGGTGATGTCGATGCCGAGTTCGGCCATGGCTTCGACGGCGGCGGGATTCAGGGTGTCGCCGGGGGCACTGCCCGCGGAACGGACCTCGATCGCATCGCCCGCGAGGTGGGTGAGGAAGCCCTGGGCCATCTGGGACCGTCCGGCGTTGTGGACGCAGACGAAGAGTACCGACGGTTTGCCGCTCATTTGATGTCCTCGGAAGTGAAAGCCGGCGTAGCACCGGCGAATCGGTTGCGCAGCGCCAGCGAGACGTACACCAGCGCTACAAGAACGGGGACCTCGATCAACGGCCCGACAACACCGGCAAGAGCTTCGCCGGAGGTGGCGCCGTAGGTGGCGATCGCCACGGCGATGGCGAGTTCGAAGTTGTTGCCCGCGGCGGTGAACGCGAGGGTGGTGGTGCGCGCGTAGCCCAGGCCCATGACGGCACCGAGTGCGTAACCGCCACCCCACATCACCGCGAAGTACACCAGCAGCGGCAGCGCGATACGTGCCACGTCCCACGGGTGGGAGGTGATCTGACTGCCCTGGAGCGCGAACAGGATCACGATCGTGAACAGCAGCCCGTACAAGGCCCACGGCCCGATCTTGGGCAGGAATGTCGACTCGTACCAGTCGCGGCCCTTGGTCCGTTCACCGATGCGCCTGCTCAGGTACCCGGCCAGCAGGGGGATGCCGAGGAAGATCAGGACCGATTTCGCGATCTGCCAGGGGGAGGTGTCGATGGTGGTCTGTTCCAGGCCGAGCCAGCCGGGCAGCACCGACAGATAGAACCAGCCGAGCACGGCGAACATGAACACCTGGAACATCGAGTTCAGGGCGACCAGCACGGCGGCGGCCTCGCGATCACCGCAGGCCAGGTCGTTCCAGATGATGACCATGGCGATGCAGCGAGCCAGGCCGACGATGATCAGGCCGGTGCGGTACTCGGGTAAGTCGGGCAGGAAGATCCAGGCCAGGGCGAACATGAGGGCGGGGCCGAGCACCCAGTTCAGCACCAGGGAGCCGATGAGGAGTTTGCGGTCGCCGGTGACGGTGTCGAGCCGGTCGTAGCGCACCTTGGCCAGCACCGGGTACATCATGATCAGCAGACCGATGGCGATCGGCAGCGAAACACCGTCGATCTCGACCGCGCCGAGGGTGTCGCCGAGTCCGGGCACCATGCGCCCCAACAGGATTCCGGCCAGCATCGCCGCACCGATCCACAGCGGAAGGAACCGGTCGAGGGTCGACAGCTTGCCGACGACGGGCGGCTGCTCGGCCGTGGTCGCCGTGCTCACGCGGGCACATCCTCGGTGCTCAGCGCGCTGGAAATACGGGCGAACGCTTCGGGCACCACGCGGTAGTACACCCACGAAGCGCGCCGCTCACTGGTGAGCAGCCCCGCCTCGCGCAGCACCTTGAGGTGATGGGAGATGGTCGGCTGGCTCACCTCGACACCGTCGGAGATGTCGCACACGCACGCCTCACCACCGGCGCGACTCGCGACCAGCGACAGCAGCCGAAGCCGCACCGGATCCGACAACGCCTTGAACACCGCGGCGAGCTCGGCCGCCTCGGTGTGGGTCAAGGGATCGCGAACGACCGGTTCCGCGCAGCACGCGGCATCGGCCATCAGATTCAGCTCCGACTTCGACATGCATCGATATTGACGTATATCGAATCAATGTGCAAACGGTGGCGGTAGCTGTCGACTCGGGATGCGCCCGTCAGCCGCCGAAAACGGCGTCGACGACGGACTCGTCGCCGTCGATCTCGATCAACCGGAGGGCACGTGCCTCGTCCAGCGTCAGTGCGCCGGCGGCGAGGCCGAGAAGACATCCGGGATCGGCGCGGACGCCTGCGTCGAGTTCGCGGCCGTCGTGCCGGCCGACCTCGAAGCCCGATCGGGTACCGCGCAGCTGGAAGAACTCCGCCTCGATCTCCAGGCCGATCGTCACCGCACGGCGAAGCTCGACCCGTGCGTTGAGCAAGGCGGGGAGCGCGAGCGCGAGCCACCCGGGACGGAACGAGTCGCCCTCGGCAGGGCCGCGGCTCATCAGTGGCGTCGACCAGCGGATCAGGCCTTCGATCGGTTCACGCAGCTCGGCACCCCACGGTGTGAGGGCGTACTCCACGACGCTGCCCTCGCCGGTCAACCGCCGCTCGATCACACCCGACGCCTCGAGGTCGCGGAGCCGGTCCGCCAGCAGATTCGTTGCGATACCGGGAAGGCCTTCCAAAAGGTCGCGGTACCGGGCCGGGGCGAGGAGGAGTTCCCGGACTATGAGCAGATTCCAGCGGTCGCCGACAACTTCGACGGCCCGGGCGAGCCCGCAGTACTGACCGTAGCTGCGCATCATCACCTACTATCGCTTGATATTATAAAGTGCGCGTGAGATCCTCAAGCATACTCTGATGCCGAGTTCTGAGGAGACCACCGTGGCCGACACAACCAAGAGCGTGCGGCCCGGCTGGGTCGACGACGAACTGTTCCCCTTCGAGAGCCGATTCGTCGAGATCGACGGGCACACCGTGCATTACGTCGACGAGGGATCCGGCCCCACACTGCTGTTCCTGCACGGCAATCCGACCTGGTCGTTCCTCTGGCGCGACGTGATCCGTGAGCTGCGCGCCGACTATCGATGCGTCGCCCTGGACTACCCCGGTTTCGGGTTGTCGACGGCGAAGCCCGGCTACGGCTACCTGCCGGAAGAACACGCCGACGTGGTCACCGCCTTCGTCGACCAGCTCGGCCTCGGCGGCGCCACCCTGGTCGGGCAGGACTGGGGTGGCACGATCGGCCTGGCTGCCGTGCAGCGTCGGCCTGCCGTCTTCGATCGGTTGGTGCTCGCCAATACCTGGGCCTGGCCGGTCAACGGAGTTCTCCACTTCGAGGCTTTCGGCCGCCTCGCCGGCGGGCCCCTGAGCCGCTTCCTGGTCCGCCGGTTCAATCTGCTGGTCAACACCTTCATTCCCACCGGCCACCGGAGGCGCAAGCCGACAGCGGCCGAAATGTCGCACTACAGCAAGGCATTGGATACGCCGGAGCGCCGTCAGGCCTGCGCCGTGCTGCCCGGCCGTGTCCTGGCCGGCCGGGCATTCTTCGCCGAAGTCGAGGCCGGACTCGCCGCCATCGCCCACCTGCCGACGCTGATCGTGTGGGGTGACGCCGACATCGCCTTCCGCGCTCAGGAGCGTGAGCGTCTCGAAGCGACATTCGTCGATCACAAGACCGTGATCGTTGAGGGCGCGGGAACTTACGTGGAGTCGGACGCACCCGAGGAGTTCGTCGCCGCTTTCCGCGAATGGGCTACGAAGTAGCGGAAACGTCGAGCCGACCGGTTGATTCCTATCCGGTCGGCTCGACGGGTCGTCTCTGTTACGCCGCAGCTGCTCGAACCGCTCGACGGCCTGCCGCCGCGGTCACCCCGACCGTTGTGCCCGCACCGAGCACGACGGCGAGCGCATAGGGCAATGGTGCGAACGCGGCGAGCGGATCACCGGTCTTCACGATCGCGAACGGGACGGTGGTGACGAACGCGCCGAACGCACCGGTGACAGCGCTGATGATGACGGCTGCGGCGGCCTCGCCGATGAGCATCCGTTGTGACTGGCTCGCCGTCGCGCCGATGAGGTGCATGGTGGCGAACTCCGGATGGCGACGGGCGATGGAGGCAATCAGGTTGTTGGACAAGGCGATTGCCATGAACGCGGCGATGAGGACTACCACCAGGTAGTTGATGGTGGCCATCAGTTCCCCGTCGCTGCCTCCGGCGCCGTAACTGCTCTCGATGCTCTGCATGGACAGGGTGCCCGCGGCGACCCCGATGAACAGGGTCAGGAAGGTGACCGCGGGACGTATCCGTTCCGGTGCGGTGGCGAGATTCAGTGCGATGAGGTGCCCGGCCGGACCTGAGCGCAGGGCCGGGACCTTGGCGATCACGCGATGCGCCGCACGGATCAGCTCCGGTGCGAGCAGACCCGACCCGACTGCCGCGAGGACACACGCCGGCCCGGTGAGCGCGGTGGTCAGGATGTCGTCCGCATCGACCGCGAGCACGGCCGTCGACGATCCCAGACCGGCCGCGAGCGCCGCACCTGCCGCGATCCGGCGGATGCGCGTTGCACCACCGCGCATCCGTGCCGGCGTGGGATCTTCGATGGGGCTGCGGGCGGCGATGGTGCGGCTGCCGAGCCACGCGGCGGCGACGGCCGCACCCAGCATCAGCACGGTCGCGATCGAGGGGAGTACCACGCCGGGTGAGTAACCGGTGGTGTCGTCGACCAGTTCCGCGCTGCGGATTCCCGCGAGCAGGCCCGCGCCGAGCAGTTGTCCGCCGAGCAGGCCCGGCACGGCGGCGATACTCGCCACGATGGCGGTCTCACCGGCGACCATCCGGCGTATCTGCGACGGCGTGGCGCCGATGAGACGGATGCCCGCGATCTCGTTCGTCCTGCCGTGCAGTGCCACCGCGATCGTGGAGATCATGGCGAACAGGACGATCGCCAGCACCCAGCCGCCGAGGATGAGCGGGAACTGCACGAGAAAATCGCGGTCGCCTTCGGCGGCGGAAAGTCCGGTGCCCAACAGCCCGGCCATGGCGGTGACCAGCGTGGTTCCGGCGGCCGCGACGAGCCCGGTGGCGAAGGCGGAGGTTCGGTGGTGCGCGAACGAGCGCGCGGCCAGGCGCATCATCGCGACCACGCGTTCGAGCCGCGTTCGGCGGATTCGACCAGCACGGCCATCCGGTTCGCGACATCGGCCGCCGTCGGTCGCGCGAGGCGGTCGACGAGGGCGCCGTCGGCGAGGAACAGGACCTCGTCGGAGTACGACGCGGCAACCGGGTCGTGGGTGACCATGATGATGGTCTGCCCCTGGTCGGCCAGGCGGCGCAGCAGGGTGAGAACGTCACGGGCGCTACGGATGTCGAGTGCGCCGGTCGGCTCGTCGGCGAACACCACCTCCGGCTCGGTGATCAGCGCACGGGCGATCGCGACGCGCTGTCGTTGGCCCCCGGAGAGCTGGTCGGGCCGGTGATCGGCGCGCTCGCCGAGACCGACGTGGGCGAGGAGCGCGCGGGTGCGGTCGCGGTCGGGGCGTCGTCCGTCCAGGCGCAGCGGCAGTTCCACGTTGTCGATGGTCGACAGTGCGGGCAGCAGGTTGAACGACTGGAAGACGAAACCGATCCGGCGGCGACGCAGTTTCGCCAGCTCGGTCTGGTCGAGGGCGTCCAGCGCCTGGCCGCTGAAGGTGATGCGCCCCGAGGTGGGTGGCTGTAGTCCGGCCGCGCAGTGCAGGAGCGTGGTTTTGCCCGAGCCCGAGGGGCCCATGACCGCCGTGAACGAACCGGGCGCGAGGTCGAGGTCGACACCGCGCAGTGCGTGGACCGACCCGCTCTCACCGGGGTATTCGCGGCGCAGTCCGCGCAGTGACAGCACTGGCGGGGCCGAAGTAGTGGCGTGCATGGGATTCCTCCATGTGAACGACTGTTCTAAACGATCGTTGTAAACGAACGTTTATATATACTATCGGGACATGAGCAATCGAGACAAGCTCCGGCAGGCGGCACGTGACTGTCTGCTCTCGCTGGGCTACGCGAACACGACCGTGCGCGAGCTGGTCAAGGCGTCGGGAGCCAATCAGGCGTCGATCAACTACCACTTCGGCTCCAAGGAGCGCCTGCTCACCGAGACCCTGCACGACCTCAACCGGGAATGGGGTGACGTTCTCTTCGCGGCTCTCGACGGCGTGGATCCATCCGGTCCGGCGGGCAACGCGGCCAGATGGGAACGGATCATCGCGTCGATCGACGAGCACCGGGCGCTGTGGTACGTGAACTTCGAGTCGGTGTCGGCTTCCCGTCACGATGAGGAGATCAGGGCGATGATCGCCACCGGGCAGCGCGCGGCCCGCCGCATCCTCGCCCGCGCCTTCGGTGGGCTCGACCTCGACACCGCTGATGCCGATGCCATCGATGCGGTCGGCTCTCACTACTTCGCGCTGCTCGTGGGTGTGGCCAGTCAGTGGCTCGCGGACCCTGATCACGCTCCCACCGCGGAGCGCATCGTTGCGGTCGACGCATTGCGGAACTCATAGTTCCGTAATCGGGGGTGTGCTACACCTACCTGGCCCGCCGAAACCGGATGTGGTGCAACCGTTTCCGATGAGTGCGCCTTTCCTGGGCGCGGAAATCGACCGTGATGGACCTTCGGCATTGTCGTCGGGTTCATAGGCAGCACAGCGGCGCCCCGGATCGTGAGATCAGGGGCGCCGCAATTGCATTCAGTATCCGGTTGGGCCGATGCTCAGACCTCGAGCGCGCCCGCGATCTTGGCGGCCATCGCGGTCACCGCCGGGAGCGGAGCACCCTTGGCGGCGTGAGTGGCCGGCTCGATCGCGATCAGCACGGTATCGCGGAAGTTGGCTGCCTCGGCGGGGTAATCGGCCAGCGCAACCATGGCGGCGGTGAGGCTGGGCAACACGGTATCGGCGAGTTCGGCGACAGTCTTGCCCGGCAGGCGGATATCACGGGACTTCGCCGACAGGACATGACCGACCAGTCCGGTCGCGGAGGTGAGCGCGATGGTGCCGTGCGAAACAGCCTTGTGCGGAGCGCCCGCGGCAGCGATCAACGCGACGGCCCCGTACGCGGCGGTGCGCAGGGTGGCCTTGTCCTGGTCGGTCAGGGTGATGGTGGCGTTCATGATGTGCTCCTCGTAATCCGTTGTGGTCCAGCTCCTTCGGAGTAGGACCGCTTTGTTCGATGAACACACTCTGTCGGCCCTCGCTGACACGGACCTGACGCTCAGCTGACGCCAGTGCTGACATGGAGCACGCAGTCCGTAGGTTGATTGCGGTGATCGCTGAACGGATCATCTTCTGCGCCTCATGATCGCTATTTCGATCAGAGATGGCGGCGTACGCAGTCGAGATGGACTAGCTGTAGGCCGGGCGAGCATTATGGTGCTGCGCTGGAGCAAGGTGGTGGGTCGTCGACCCCGCGTTGTTTCTCCACGTCGTCATCGTCGACGAACAGTGAACGGATCTCGGGCTTGTTGGAGATCATTCCGATCAACCACAGCGGGGACTGACCACGGTGGTTCGCGATGCCGGCATCGGCTCCACGGTCTCTGAGTAGGCGTACGACTTCCGTCGTACTCCAGGGACTGCGGAACGCATAGAACAAGGGGGTATCGCCCTTGTCGTCCTGTGCATTCGGGTCCGCGCCCGCATCCAACAGCATTGTCACGGTATCGATTCCGCCGTACTGGGCGGCAAAATGCAGAGGAGTCAGCCCGGCGTGGTCACGATCGTTCGGGTCGCCACCCTGGACGAGCATCTGCTTGATCGCCGGGGCGCATCCCCCATTGGCATCAGCCGCAGCGTAATGCAACTCGGTGCGGCCCGTGCGATCCCGATGGGCGCCTTGCTGCTTGGGTTTCCGCCGCACAGCCAGACCTTTCATCTTCTCTACCCGGGGTCAGAATGCATCTGGCCCGACCGCCGCCCGTTGTGAGGTGATGACATCCGTGTAGCGGTGGCACACGGCGTCGCGATACCCACGAAAGGCCCTGTTGGACGAGCTACTCAGCTGCGGTCATAGGCCAATTCAGCGCGCACCAGTTCCAGGAGTCGACCAATCCAGTTGGCTCCATCCGAACGCTCTGTCCCCCAGTACGTGGCGTCGAATTCTTGATAGTAGATGGGGCTGTCACCGGTGGCGATGAGCTGCTCAGCCAGTTCGGGGTATCGAGCGAACTTCGCGCGAAGAAGCGCGGCCATGACGGCGGCCCGCCTCACCGACCATCCGGAGTGTCGCGTGCCTGACCCGGCGACCTTTTTGGCATCGAAGGGGCGCTCGGCCTGCCGAATCTGTTCAGCGATGTCCGGTTCTTGCGTGGACAGAGCCCAATATGCGTGCACGACTGTGGGATAGAGTTGGTCGGCGTAATTGATCGGCGCGGGAAACTCGTTGCGCAGCACCGAAAGCCCCGCGTCTTCCGGCCAGCCTTGCGGGTACACGACATGGCTCAACGTGATCGGACCGGATCGGCCACCTTCCGGCTCGTCCGTCACTCGCTGTTTCGCCCACCTGGCCTCGGACTGTTCGCGTTCCATGAAATAGGCGAACGCTGCCTCCCGCATCTTCGCGGTGACGATCTCGCCGCCGCCGATCATCGGCTCATCGACGGGGGTGCAGATCACCCGTAGGGGCCGATCCTTATAGTCCATGTCGCCGAGTACGTAACGCCGGTCCGACTCCGGGATCTTCAGGTACGCCTCGGCCAGCGCATGGCGGTCGGCCTCCTCGCGGCTGCTCACGTAATCCGCGATCAGCCGGCGGCAGCGACCGGTCGAATCAGGTCGATCGTTGAGCCGGTCGATCGCGTCGGCGACCTGAACAACGAAGTCGTCCGGGTTGATCCACATCTGCGGTTCGAGAAACTGCCAACCGGCGAGGTCGTGGGCCGAAGCACGGGCACCCGGCTCGATGGTGGTCGCGATCCACCCGCTCGCGAGTTTGTCGCGCAGCCCGTCGAGATCGACCATGCCCCAGCAGTCGATCGCGCCGTCGGCGTAAATCTTCAGGTCGGTGAGGTAATAGCTGCCACCGTTGCGGATGAAGATCGGCCGCCAAGTGCCCTCGATCCGCTGCCCGTCGACAACCCGATATGTCCGATTACCCCGACCCATGCGGTTCAGCGTAGTCCGTCCGCACGGGGGCCCTCAGCCCACCGATCGACGCACCCTCGCGTTGGGGCATGGGTTTCTGTGCAACTTGTCACACCGTGTCTATATTCTCCCAAAGTGGGTAAGGCGCACTGATTTCGGAGGACGCGATGGTCGAGCAGCTCAACGTGGGCAACGCTAAGGAGGGCATCGGCAGGACCGTCGACGGCCTCGGCAAGGTCGCGCGGACCGCGTCGACACAGTTCGTCGGACAGGTCGGCAGCGTCAAGGAAGCTGCCAGGGGCCGCGTCGAAAAGCTGACCGTCAAGAGGGCGGACCCCTACGAAATGGCTGTGGCCGAATACAACGACGTCTTCACCTCCATGGCCGACAGAGGTCTGTCGCTGATGCGTCAGCGTGAACGTTCGACGGATCTGATCGAGCTGGTCGAGCAGTTGGTGAACAGCATCGCCAACACCCCGAAGTCGTTCGACACCGATTTCGACGAGATCGAAGTGCACCGGAAGAGCTTCCTCGACGCGGAGGACTTCGCGCAGAAGGAGTTGGAAGCGGCGCGGCTGTCGGCGGCAGGCGCTGGTGCGGGGTTCGCTGCGGGAACAGCAGTAGCGGGACTCGCGCCGTCCGCGGCGATGTGGGTTGCCACCACCTTCGGGACAGCGTCGACCGGCACCGCGATCTCGACGCTGTCCGGTGCGGCGGCCAGTCAGGCGGCGCTGGCGTGGCTCGGTGGCGGCGCGCTGGCCGCCGGTGGGGGAGGCACGGCCGCGGGCACCACACTGCTCGCACTCGCCGGTCCCATCGGCTGGACCATCGCGGGCGCGACCCTGCTCGCGTCGATCGCTCTGTTCGCGAAGAAGAAGTTCGAGAACAGAGAGGCGAAGCAGGAGGCGCTGACCGCGATCAAGCGAAACACTGTCCTCGTCAAAGGTATGGATGCTCAGATCGACGACCTCCTCCAACGGACGATCTTGCTTCGCGAAGGGTTGGTGAAAGGCTACGGAGAATCGCTGGCACACTTCCGCGCCGATTTCCGCGCGCTCTCGTCCGCCGAACGGATGGAACTCGCAGCCTTGGTGAACAACACGAAGACGTGCGCTGCCATGCTGAGCCGACGCGTCGAACAGGACGCCGACAGTGAGTGAAACGACCGAGCTCGTGACGAGTGTCCAAGAGCAGGCGGTCGCCTCCTGGGTGAGCTATCTCAATCAGCTCCGCATCGACAACTTTCTCGGCGCGCTGAGCCGACAGGATGTACATCTTCGGGACGCACTTACCAGCATCGATGAGGCCATCAGGAAGATCGACCTCGAGGTGGTCGCCGCCAACCGGGGTGGCCGGCACGGCATGCACGGCTTCATCGCCGAGGTCGCGGAGGTCGGCATCGGCAACGCCCGGCAGCAGATCCTGGGCCAGGAGCCCATTTATCGCTGGGTGAACGACAACGGCCCCGTCGACCTGATGCGCGGCACCGTGGAGATTCAGCAGAAATTCGTCGCGGCAGGCGGTCGCTTCGCACTGGGTGCGATCGCCGAACACCTTCAGAAGTATCCGGACTACGTGCGCAACGGCGGGAAATATCAGATCCCTCGCGATTTCTTCGAGGTGGTGCAGCGGCTGCATTCGTTGCCGCCCGAGGAGGCGAGCCGAGAGCTGTCACGCAGTGGAGAGGGACCGTCGTTCAAAGACTGGCAGCGGGTTCAGTCGTTCTTCCAGGACAGATCGGTCGGCCTCGAGTCGCTCGAACCCTCGACGCTCGAATACAGCGAGGTACAGCGCGATGCCTACTCCTCGACGATGGCGGCAGAGAAAGAATCGCTTCTCGCCACAGACCAGTCCGCGCGCGACGTTGCCTACCAGCGGAGCCTGCCTGATCTGCGAGAAGGCGCGACGGCGGGCCTGACTGCCGCCACGCTCGCGGGCGGGACCGCTTTCGTGCTGGCCGTGGTCGCCAGACGCCGGAAAGGTAAGCGGCTCAATGAGTTCAGCGGGCAGGACTGGGCCGATATCGCGGGCGATGCCGGCGTGGGTTTCGGCAAGGGCGGTGTCCGAGGCCTGAGTGTCTACGCGCTCACAAACTTCACCGCTACCTCCGCCGCTGTCGCGAGTTCGATCGTCACCGCTTCCTTCGGTATCGCAGAGCAAGCGAACAAGCTGCGTCGCAACGAGATCGACGAACTGGAGTTCATCGAGAACGCCGAGCTGGTGGCGTTGGAGGCCGCCGTGCGCGCGCTGTCGTCGTTCGTCGGCCAGGCGACCATCCCGATTCCGGTTCTCGGTGCTGTCATCGGCACCGCCATCGGCACTGTGATGTACAAGGCTGTGGCGTCGTCGCTGTCGAAGCGTGAGGCGGCGCTGATCGAGCGCTATATCGAGGAGCAGCGCGTCCTCGATGAGCAGCTCGCCGCCGAATACCAGGAGATGCTGGCGAAGCTGGACCAGGGCATGTCGGACTATCTCGGGTTGCTCGCACGAGCCTTCTCGCCCGACATCCAGGTTGCGCTGACCGGATCGATCCAGCTGGCGGTAGAACTCGGCGTGGCAGCGGATGAGATCTTGGATTCCGATGAGAAGGCTCTCGCCTACTTCCTCGACTGATGTGGAGGGCGGCGGAGCGATCGATTCGTGGTACTCACCGGAGAGATACCCCCACACAGAACAGTCCCCGGTAGTCTCCATCGAAACGAAAGTTGTCAGTCGTCGCTAACAGCTCCGGAATTCGACTGGCTTGCCGGGGGCTTAGCCGGATCCTGAAAAACAACTCACCGCTGTCGACGGACGTCTCTGTCGGTAGCGTAGCCATTCTCCGGTGCTCCGGTATGTCTCCAGTCTGCTCTGATTTCTCCTGCTGTCAATACTTGTCGCCTGACTATTTCGCCGAAATTTCGAGGTCGGGCGGGGTGTTGGGGTGCGGCATTGTGCGGACGGCCGTCGCGGAGGACAGTGGGTATGTCCGGTGGTGTCCACCGGGGGCGCCACTCTTCGGAGAAGCAGGAGGTTGCCTGTGTACGCACGTTCGAGCACTATCGCGGCTCAGCCGTCGTCGATCGACAGCGGGATCGCGTACCTGCGTAACAAGGTGATGCCGCAGTTGCCCGAGTTCGACGGATGGGTCGGCCTGTCGCTGATGGTGAACAGGGCGACGGGACGTTGTATCGCCACGACCGCGTGGGATTCGGAGGATGCGCTGCGGTCGAGCCAGTCGCGTGCCCAGCCGTTGCGTGACGGTCTGGCCCAGGCGATGAGTGGGCGGCTCGAGAAGATCGACGAATGGGATGTTGCCGTCATGCACCGCGAACATCTGGCAGGCCCGCGCGCATGCACCCGATGCACCTGGTTGCAGATGGATCCGGCCGGGATGGACCTGCTGATCGACACCTTCAAGACCAGACTGCTGCCCGCGTTCGAGGAGCTCGAAGGGTTCCGCAGCGCCAGCTTGTTCGTCGACCGGGAAACCGGGCGTGCGGTCGGCTCCACCGTGTGGTCGAGTGTCGAGGAGTTGGACAGCAGCCGCGAACACACGGACCGGATGCGGGCCGCGGCCTCGAGCAGCCTGAGTGCCGAGGTCCTCGATGTAGCGGAGTTCCGGCTCGGCTTCGCGCACCTGCGCGTACCCGAATTGGTTTGATCGGCTGGGTGAGCCGGCCGGGAGGGTGCTTCCGGCCGGATTCGCCTTGCCCGGCGGGCACCGCGGTTGATGTGGCTCGCGCGGTGATCGTGTCGGTTTCGTCCAAGACGGGTGTTGGTGCCTCGACCTAGGGTGAGTGCAGTCCGACGCACGATCTTCAGGAGGAATCGCATGGCACGCGAGCTGGTTTACACGGGATTCATGTCGCTCGACGGGGTGGTCGATTCGCCCGGTGGCACCGTCGAGGGGCATCGCAGTGGTGGGTGGGTGATGCAGACCGAGTTCGTGCCGGAGGCGTATTCGCTCAAGGGGGAGGAGCTCGCGGAGACCTCGGCGCTGATGTTCGGGCGTCGCAGCTATGAGGCGTTCGCGCCGATCTGGCGGGATTCCGAAGACCACGCCGCGTACAAGGATCTGCCCAAGTATGTGGTGTCCTCGACACTGTCCGAGGACGACCTGATCGACGGCTGGGGTGAGATCACGATCCTGCGAACCCTCGCGGACGTGGAGAAGCTGAAGCAGTCCGACGGTGGGGCCGTCTTCGTCCACGGCAGTGCCGAACTGGCACGGAGTCTCGGCGACGCCGACCTGATCGACCGCTACAACCTGTTGGTCTTCCCGGTCCTGCTCGGCGCGGGCAAGAACCTCTTCAGTCATTCGGACCGACCGAAACAGCAACTGCGGCTGCGTGATTCGGACACCTACAGCAACGGTGTGGCCAAGCTCGTCTATGACGTGGTGCGCTGACCGAGCGCGATCGCCCCGCCCGCACCTTCGCGTAATTGCCGCGCTGTGCGCCCGACATAGCGTCGCAGCGCGCGGGCGAGGTGGGGTTCGTCGTAGTAGTCGAGCTTGGCCACGACATCGGCCGCGGTCTCACCCGCACTCAGCAGCAGAGCCGCGGTGCGGACGCGTTCGATCTGGCGGACCGCACCCTGCGTGAGGCCGGTCGAGGTGCGGAACCGGCGTTCGAGTGTCCGCTCACCGACCGCGGGCCGTGCACCACGCAGTGCCTCGACGACCAGCGGGTCGCGACCGACCACCCCTGCCGCGACCAGCCGTTCGACGAGCGCTTCGGTGTCGTCCGGGTGTGGTGTCTCCCAGCGCGTTCCGTCGAGCCAGAAGCCGCGGTCGGTCACGTCCGGCAGCATGATTCCGCCGTCTACCAGCGACGATGTCGCGACGGTACGCAACGAGGTGCCGACAGCGAACTGGACACCGACGAAACTGGCGCCCTCGGGTACCGGCGCCGTCCCCGCCCGGCTCTCCGGTCCCGTTACCGCGGCTCCGCGCGCACCGTCCTGGTCCCAGAAGACCAAGCCCCACGTCTCGGTCGCGACGGAGGTCATCTCCGCCACGTGCTCGCTGCGACAGGTCCACACCGTGGAAACCCACGGCGAATCGGACCCGCGCCCCTCGAACACCAAACCCACACGTCGATGCTAAACGGCCGTGCGACGATCCGGTCCCTAGAGTTGTCCGCCGCGGCCATTGTGGGGGAAAAGTACCGTCATAGGCATGCACGATCTGACCTACGCACCCGCAGGTGCGACCTGCCCCGCCGAGCGCATCTGGGCCGAAGGTCCCGACGGGTTCCGGCGGTTCGAGACCTCCGTGGTGATCGGGGACGGTGAGCAGGTGTGGGAAGGGGCGAGGCAGGCGGTGTTGTGCTGGGGTGTGAAGCGGCGCAGCGGGTTTCGGGTCGTGCCGGATGCGCCCGTCTCGGTCGACGCGGAGTATCGGGTGAGCGTGGGGTGGGGGCCGCTGTCGGTCCATGAACCCGTGCGGGTGGTGGCGGTGGTCGATACCGAGGACAGGTGTGGGTTCGCTTATGGCACTCTGCCGGGGCATCCGGTGTGCGGTGAGGAGGCGTTCGTGGTGCACCGACGACCTGACGGGACCGTGGAATTCACGCTGAGATCACTCACCCGACCCGCGCCGACCGGATTCTGGCGGACGATCTTTCCGATCCTGCTCGTCGCCCAACGCCACTATCGCCGCCGCTATTTGCGTGCACTGCTGCGCTGACCTATCTCGTTCTTTTCCCAGCCGGCGGACAGCGCTTTTACTCGGCGCGAAACTCGGTTCGAACCTTCTTGGCCACCGAGAATCGGCGATGACTTTCGGGCGTCCATCTCAAGGGACCCGTTCATCCCGCCGAGGTCACCACGCAGCCGACCGTGAGTCGGGCGCTCACGCTGAATTCCGAACGCAGCGTGCGT
This sequence comes from Nocardia sp. NPDC050413, assembly GCF_040655475.1. Taxonomy (NCBI): domain Bacteria; kingdom Bacillati; phylum Actinomycetota; class Actinomycetes; order Mycobacteriales; family Nocardiaceae; genus Nocardia; species Nocardia sp. NPDC050413. The sequence goes on from NZ_JBFAJZ010000006.1 coordinate 86,940, forward strand.
GTCTCAAATCTGTGCGCGAAAGGTGATTCGCATATCGATCGCGAATCCGAACTACGGAATGGATTGGTCTAACGACGTAAGTGTGAAATAGATCACAAAGATTGATTTAATATCTTTCTGCTATTACTAATAGCCCGGTCGACATTCGCTTGGTCCAGCTTTGGGGGGCAAAAGGTCGAGAGGGAGTAGTCAATGTTCATGCGCTCAACCCGCAGCATTCTCCTCGGTGCACTGCCCGTAGTTGTGGCGGTCGCCTTCGCCGGTAGCGGCGTCGCGTCGGCGGACGCCGCCGCCGACCAGCAGGCTCAGCCGGCCACCGTGCTGGCTGTCCACGGGGACAACTTCGCGACGGCCGTTGCCGCGTTTTCGTTCGGATCCGCCGCCCCGGCGGGCGCAGTGATTTCGCAGGATGCCGAGCCTTCAATTGCGCAGGCCGCCGAGCTTTCGGACGAAGGCTCGGTTTCGGAGGTGGCAGCTCCCGCGATTTCCGAGGCAACCGCCCCCGTTGTTTCGGACGTGGTCGAGACCCAGGTGCATGAGGTCGCGACCAATCCGAAGGCCGAGAACTCCGACCCGGTGGTCAACGGTGCCCTCGCTGGTGCCGGTCTCGGTGCGCTGGCCACTCTGGTCAACTGCATCCCGTCCGCGATCATATTGGGCGTGGGTTACCCGATCTGCCTCCTCCTCGGTGTACTTCCCCACGCGGCCGTCGGTGCCATCATCGGCGGCGTTGTGGGCCATGTGAATCCGGAGGTCGTTCCGCAGGTCCTGCCCTGAGAAGGCGGGTCGGCAGGTAACTGTCCCTGCTCCGGACTCCCGGTGCCGCTGCGGTGAAAAGTGCAGTGGCACCGGGGGTTTTGCTAGGGGGAGACTGATGTGTCGACCTTGCGAGCGTCACCGCGCCGGGAGGCACTCTTTCCGGCTGGGCCGCGGAGTGGGGCAGAGCCGAGACGGTGAGGCTCCGAGGGTGCGAGCTGTTCCCCAAAGCGCTTAGGGTCCATTGCATGACAAGGGTGGGGCGATCGCGTTCGGGTGCGGTGAAGTTGTTGCTCGGTGTGGCGGCGATCGCGTTCTTGGTCGGCGGTGCGGCGACCTTGGTCGGGCTCGGGGGGATGACCTCGGATCCCGATGCGGTTCCGACCTGCGACGGGAAGATCATGTCCGTCGGTGATCGGTGCGAGATCACTCGCCGTGGTTCCACGGTCGACTCCTACACCTATCAGGAGAAGATCGAGCGGCAACAAGCGAACAAAGACAGTGCCGGTACCACGCTGACCATCGGGCTGACGGTGATCGGGGCGAGTCTGCTCACGGGGGTGCTCGTCGAAATCAGGTTCCGGCGCTCTGGTCCTCGCCGAACATCTTTCGCGCCGGCCGGATCGGCGACGCCGTCGCCCGAGGTCCCCTCGCAACGCACCGAGGCTGCCGCACCCACGCGAGCAGGGACGGTGCACGTAACGCGGGCGGTGGTGATCACCGGTGTCGCCGCGGGGCTGTGTGTAGCCACCGCGGTAGTCGTGGGCGTGGTCGTGGTCCTCGCCGACCGGCCTGATTCGTCCGAGCCGACACCGTCGCAGGCGGCGGCCGCGTCCTCCTCGGCGGCTTACTCTCGGCATATCGAGGCATTGATGGCTGGGATGCCCGCAACCCTGCGTGCGGGGATCGAACACTGCGAACCGAGCCCGGTCAGACAACGTCACGTTCTCCGCGCAGGCACCTGCCATTTGACGAAGAACAGCCCACTGGTTGCGGGATTGGCCGCCCACGATGGGTTGGCGGGCATCTTCCAGGTCGCGAACGTGAACGCCACTTCCTACTACAAGACGATGCGCTACCAGGGCATCGCGTTCCGCGATGACGCAACCGGTTTCGCGGTCTTCAACCAGGACCAGACCCCCTCCGACCCGCCCGGTCTCGGAAACCTCATGGAGTACCTCGACCGCCGCACCGGCCTGTGGCTGAACGTGAGCCACTTGGTCACCGTGCAGGACGCCGAGACGTTTCTCGCACGCGCCGGGTTCTAGACACCCGCGAAGCCCAGCCGTCCGCTCAGCCGCGATCTGACCCGAAGGCCAGGAATGTGTGCGCGAGAGGGGACTCGCATACGGATCTCGGATCAGAACCCCGGAAATCTGTGATCGAGTGCGATCGAATACATATCGCCAGATACCTTGCCAAGCAGCCTAGCACCGCGCGCTTGTGCTGACTCTCCCAGCCTTGCAAGTCGTATATTGTGGAGGGGTTCTTGCGGTCCGCGTTGCTAAAAACTATCGAGATGGACCGCCAAGCAGCGCCGACGGTCGATTCATGTTGCCTTGAGTCTGCGAGTATCGAGTTGAGTGAGGTGCGAGTGACAAGTCCACAGGATGAGCGATGGACTGGTGAGCTTGTTGCTGTACTCAGCAAACGGATCGTCGTTTACACCGATTCAATGCCGTTGCCGGTCGCGGCCGAGGAGCTACTGGCATGGCTGCGTGACCTCCGTGTATTTCAGCGGATTCAGCATCGCGACTGGAAGTCAGTGATCGCGGAGTACGGCGAGAGCTTCAGGACGTCAGGCCCCCGATTGTGTGCTCTGCTACAGTCCGAGCACCGCGCGCTCAAGTCTTGCCTGGATCAGCTTTTCACGATGACAGGCAACCAGCCGATCCTCGATGAACACGTTCGCTCTGCAGCTACGACAGCGGCGGAAAAGCTCCTCTCGACATTGTCTTCCGACAGGGCAGTAATTGCGGCTTGGAAGGACATGGCGAAGGAGGCTCAGTGCACGGTTAGACATACTGACTGCCTTGAGTCTCGCAGGCAATGTTGGTCAGCGATCATCGAGATGCGTCGTCAAGGATCAGACGATGTTGCACGTCTCTGCGCCCAGATATTAACGGGCGACGAATCCGCGATTCGCTATCAGCTCGGTCGGCTCAGAGAAACACAGAAGCACGACTTGGCGATTGATGGTTCAGGCCCGCTTCGCCCATTTCAGAAGGCGGCATTGTGCGAATCCGTACTCACCGAGCCGCCGAAGAAGGGTGACTGTGTGGTTTGGCTACGTGTGGATGGCGCCCAAATGAGGAGAATGGAAGTCAGTCACGGCGGAGTCACCTTCTACGCTGCACAGCTTTTGGGTCCCGTCGTCGGAAGCGTCGATACCAGTCCGGCGCTCAAACTCAGGCCGTCCGAACTGGCTGCGCCTACGAAAAGCCCCATCACGGGTGACGTCATCACGTGGGACGACGATCCCGGAATCGTCTACGTGCGCGTCGCCCTCAATTCAGTCGAATTCCATCTTGCGGTTACGCAGGCCAGGGCGATTGCCGCCACCTTGATTCAGCTCGCCGACCCGCTTCCTGGCACATGGAAGCTCCTCGTTGGCGAAATCGTATACGTCGACGGTAAACTGTGGTATCAAAAGCGGTGGCGCCCTGAGGGCTTGCCTCTTCATCGGGAACGTCACCTTGTTGACGACATCGGGCAACGCCTCGAAGAGATCGGATCCACGACCACTTTCGCCGACATCGCTGGTGTCGAGAAAGTTGAAGTGGCGTTGGCTTTACGTTCAGCATTAGCCACTTCGCTAGAGGTCGGGCCTGTTGAGGTCGTAATGGCCGCAGTTAGAGCGCTTGAGCATGCCACCGCTTGGGCAGGCGGCGACGACTGGACCACGTTCCTGCGGTCTAAATTTCGTTACGCCGTCTCGCATGTGCAGCTCGTCGAATTCGTCACCGCGGTCATGGGTGCAATCGATGCGAATGCGCCGTCCAACGACCCGTTCGCGCCTCTTCCGGAAACCCTGCTCCGACTGACGTGTGAACTCTATGAATGGAATGGTGATGAAGACGAGTTGGTTCCCCTCGCGGCGATCGGCCACGCGGCCGCGATACGCGATATCTACGCCGAGCACTGGTTGTACCGATCCCTAGCGGAAGTGGCCGCTGTCTTCGAATCCGGCACCAAATTAAAGCAGGGTCTGGAAGCGAGCGATCGACGTTTCGACCACTACCTGGACCGTCTCCGGCGTGTGCGAAACTCCGCCATACACGGTGGCCCGATTACGACCGGCACATGCGACACAATTGCCCACTTTGCATTTCACCTAGGCCGCTACTGTCTGGAGCAAATATTGCGCGCACACCTCGCCGGCGAAAATGTTCAGAATTACCTCGATGATTTCACTAACGACCACGCCCGTCGTCGCGAAGTAGCGATCACCCACCAGTCCTACGAGCAGTTGTTCACAGCGCAGTGATCACCACATCCCGTGCGGGCATCGCCGCAATCGGCTGATTTTGCTCGATCACCAGCCCAATTAACCCTCGGGTTCCGTAGCAAGATTTCGATTCGTCCATGTTGGTGTGGGGCTGCTGCGATCGAATGGATTGCAGTGCGGCGATTCGTCGGCGACCATATATCGCATCAAATCAGGGTCAAGTCTGCTCCTCTGCTGGAGCCATGCGACGAGCCATCTCTACAACAAACCCAGAGGGCCCATCCTGCCTCCAGAAACCGTTTTTCGTGCGGTGCCCGGGGCCTACAATCAAGTGCAGTGCCGTTTCAGCCCGGGTTAGGGCTACGTAGAACGTGCGTCGTTGTTCTGCGAGCTCTGCCTTGTTGGGCCCACGCCACACGCCGCGGTCATTAACATTGCGCGGGATGATGCCTTTGAGTAGCCCTGGAAGGATCACTGTGTGAAATTCTCGCCCCTTCGCTGCGTGATAGGTGGTGAGCAGGACCTTGCCGATCACCTGCTCGCTCCGAGCGAGATCCTGCAGCGCGAGGTTCTCGGAGCGGCAGAGGTCGGCGAGGTCATCGAGGCCAGTGGTGTTGTCCTGGTCCGGGTGTGAGGCGGCCAATGCGTCGAGGTCGAGGCTCGCGCGTAGTTGCTGGAGCCAGTCGTGGGCGGGTGCGTCGGCCGGGTAAATCGGCTGGGGGTCTAGGCAGGTTTGCAGGGCCCGTGGCAAGGAAAGCCGCGATGCACTTGGAATCAGACAAGCTTCGGTTCGAAGTGTGGTGAGGGTGTGTGCCAACGTGGCGAGCGTCGGTGCTTCCGTTCGCCGCAACATGTCTAGGCGTTCGGAGTCAATGGCGGTGTGGATCTGGTAGCTCGTGACGGCGCGGCTGGCGCAGCGCTGAACGAATCGTGCGAGACTTCCGCCGGGAAGTTCATCCTCGCGCTCGTATAAGAAGTCAATTTTACGCAGAGTGAGTTCGCTATGGAGAGCATCAAGTAGCGGGCCGCGATGGGGGTAGAGGATTGCGATCCGCTCGGGGCTGATCTGTCTGCGCTGCGCACTTAGGGCGTAGTCGCAAGCAAGGCGTGCGTGGTCCTCGAGTCCTCCCTCGACCCGTTCGAGACTGACATCGCCGGGCGGCGCCCCATCACGTGCGCGACGACCTCGTGGAATTCCGAGGGCTGCCTCCGCTGCTGCGATGATGTCCTGACCGCTGCGATAGTTGATATCGAGTTCCAGATCGCGGAAGTCCTCTCGATCGGCCAACATTGTCAAATACTTGGCGTCGGCGCCGCTGAATCCGTAAACGGACTGGTCGGTGTCGCCGACAGCAAAAACGGTAATGCCGGCCAACTCGTGCAGGGTGACGACGAGCTCGTGCAGAACTCCGCCGAGGTCCTGGTACTCGTCCACGATGAGATGAGGAAATCGCGCTTGGAGAAGATCTCGGATGGCTTCATGATCTCGAACGATACGCACGGCGCGTATCACCATCGCCTCGAAGTCGATCACACCCTGGGTAACGAGCTGCTGCTCGTATACTCGTGCCGCCTCCACTTCTCGTGCATCGAAGGCGTCTAGTGGCTCACCACAGGCAATAGCGCGGCGAATCCTGGTGCTCTGAGGTGTGCGGTACTGGGCGACCATGTCGACGATTTCCACCTGATCAAAGCAATCCTGAAGTAGCGCTTGGGCCGCGGTATTGCTGAGAACTTGCCCTGCCTGGGGCGCAGGGTAGCCGGTGAGGTGTGCGAAGGGTCGCAGGATTTCGTTTAGACAGAATCCGTGGACAGTTGAGCAGGTGATTCTTCCTTCGGTGCGTACACCGCTCATGAGAATGCGGCGGCGCATCTCGTCAGCCGCCGTATTAGTGTAAGTGATGCATGCTACGCCACGGAAAGCGGAGATCTGTGTCTGTAGCAAGTAAGCGACTCGGGTAACCAAGGTGCGAGTCTTTCCACTACCAGGCCCGGCCCGCAGGACGACGTTGCCCGGGTGGACTACGGCATTATATTGTTTTGGGTGTAGCTCCTCAAGTTCCCTCAGAAGGGTATTGCTGATCTGCATCAATGACCTTCCGTGGGCTGGTTGCAGTCGGTGGTTGTCGGGCTCGCATTGAACAGTGCGGTTCCACGAGTTCTGTGCGAGATACGATCCAGGGCGAGGAAAAGGTAGGCAGCGGTGCCCAGGCTGCGCAAGGCTGGGGTGTCTATTGAAGACTTGTCGTTGGAGATACTGGCTACCGTGTGGATAAGCGCGAGTAGGTCTTTGCGTGCGACGTGCGCGGCGAGCCTCTGCGCGAAGCGACCTTTACCGAGTTCAGAGATTCGCTTGAGCATCTGCTTGCGGATGTCAGGGGCGACTGACGCGTTCTGTTCATTTGTGACACCGCTGCGTACGTCCGCGATCGCGTTGGCGTTGGTGCTTAGTTCCCGGAATGCCTGAACGATCTCTTCGCCAAACAAACCGCACAAATCGGTCTCCAAGGTCTGGGCGCCGACGTAGACGTTTATGCCTTCGAGCTCGTTAGTGAGGGTAACGCGGTCAAGTTGGTACCCGACGGCACAAGGCTCAGGCAATCTCTCGATCTGGGTTCGAATGGCCGCTGCGCGGGTCTCATCGGGGTGGAGGTTCGCACCTCGTCGCAGGCCAGCTTCCCGTAGGCCGCGCTTGTCGGCGGCAGCGTCTCCGTCCGTGACGATCAGGTGCGGTGTGTCTAGCCCTTTCGGCCCGAGAAGCGCGCGGTAGGGCTTGAAGTCGGTGCCATGCACGCTCGCCACTACGATTCCATAGGCATCGAGGTCGAACCCCGCGGCAGCTGCCAGTGCGGGCAATATGTACAGCTCGGCTAGTCCTTCGACCAGGATAACGGAGGAAGCGAACAGGACCTCAGCGCGGCTGACGTCGATGTATCGCTCTAAGTCGGCCGCCTCGTCGTCGGTTATCGGTATGCCGGCAGTGCTCGTCGCGGTGCTCCCATTCTCGGAGGTGCGTAGCACAATGAAGGAGCGGATCGGGGTGACCGCAGCAATGTGAGGGCTGTGTGTGGTGAGAATGAGGGACTGTCCGGTCCGTAACAGGTAGCCGAATAGATGCCGCTGGAGGCTGACGTGGAGATGCGCTTCCGGTTCTTCGACAGCCACCAAAGTGGCGACGAACTGTTCGTCCAAACGCTGCTGGCTGAGAGCTTCCAGCAGCAGTCCGAGGTAGATGACGTTGGCGCTGCCCAGACTAGTGTCGGAGATCCCCGTGCGGCGGGCTGTGTCGAAGAACAGGCGGACCGCGCGGATCAGCTCGTCTGGTTTGGATGAGGCGAACCCGAAGGTGGGCTGTACGGCCAAGCGTGGGCCGAACATAGCGCCAAGCCGATCCGTCAGGTGTCGCTCCAGTTTGCCGATGTTGTCGTCCTTGGTGAGTTGGTCGACGGCAGCGGCGATCACCGAGGCAGTCATCTGCAAGTTCGCCGGATCCAGAGGCAGTCGTTCAAGAAGATCCCGAAGGGGACTTCGCCGCCAGTTCTGGAGGTCGCTCTCGGCATCTCGTAGCGCTGGCAAGACCCGCAGAGCGACTTCGCGCCGAATAGTTCGCATGTCGTTGGTTTCGCTGGCGCCCGCGAAGGTGATGAAGTCATAGTCCTGGGTAGTCAGCGGCCGTTTAATGGACTTCAGGCCAGAGTCTGTCGCGTCGATCACCGTGCGGGGAGCGAAACGGTAAGTTAGCCGGGCGGTGTACGGGTCGACGTCCACAGTGGCAGCCGACAGGATGCTCTTAGCATCGTCGTCAGTGTCGTACCCCTGGAGCTCCACTACTACGGTTGCTTCAGCCCCACCGGCAAGGCCAGCCGGGTGCCCGTCCCAGATGTCCTCTTCACGCAGCACGCGGCGCGAGTCAGGTAGCGAAGGGTCGAGCACCAGGCGGATCGCCTCGATCAGGTTCGATTTTCCGACCCCGTTCTCGCCGACGATTACTGCGTGAGAGGGGAAGTCGTTGATATCCAGGTTCTGGAAATTGCGGAAGTTCCGTACTTCGAGCCGAGAGATGTGCAAGCCCATTCGTCCCTCTCCTCATGCCTGCTCTTGGTCAGCAGACATTCCGTCGTGCCGTGACCTGTTCACCGAAGGACCATCGTGTTTGGGCGGATGATCGCTACATGCCGGGGCAAAGACGCCGTATCGAGATCATTCGAAGCGAGGTGCCGAAACAGCCAGCGCCCAAGGGATGCTGGGGGTGTCGTCGAGGAGACTGTGTCTAAGGGATGTCCCGTCAGTTGTTGAGCAGCAACCGGTATGGGCTCGCCGGTGGTGATCTTGGCAGCTGATCCGGTGATGGTGGAGTTGTTCTCCGGGCTGCGGCCGACCACGTTTGCTCGACTGATCGCGCAGTTGCGGCGCGAGGGCGCTGACCGACCGCTACGCAGTCGACCGTGGGGATTGTGTTTCCAAGACCGGGTGTTGCTGGTCGCGACCTACTGGCGAACCAACCTCACGATGCGGCAACTCGCAGCGGTGTTCGGAGTCTCGAAGTCCACTGCCGCCCGGATGATCGAGGACCTGGACCAGCGTTGGCGCTACGGCCCCGAACCCGGTTCCCGCGTGGTGCGGTGCTGATCGTCGACGGGACTTTGGTCCCGACCCGAGATCACAAGGTCGCTGCCCAGAGCTAGAACTACCGGTACTTGACCAACCACCAGGTCGTTCATCGACGCCGATACCGAGCTGGTCGTCGCTAAGAAGACCGTTACCGGGTAACCGCAACGACTGCCGAGCTTGGACTGAGTCCGGTGTCGCCCACGCCGGCCGCAACGCGGTGGTGATCGCTGACGGCGGCTATCAGGGCACCGGTCTGATTATCCCGCACCGCCGATCACCGGGTGTCGTACTGCCGAAATGGAACAGGCCCACAACAAGTCCCACCGCAAGGTCCGTGCCCGTGTCGAGCATGCTTTCGCTCGGATGAAGATGTGGAAGATTCTGCTGAACTGCCGGTTACGTGGTGGCGGGGTGGGTGTCGCGATGGCTGGGGTAGCGACTCTGGCCAACCTTGCCCATGCCCACTGATTCTTGACCGGTGGACCGGTCGCCGTGACCGACCCAGACTTACGGGAGATCCCTTAGAGGGCCACTGGGTGAAGAACGGTGTGATCCTGTGTGCGGGGATAGGGCCGATCCATTCGGACCTCGGCATGCACCGACGAGTTCGGTGGCATCATGCTCAGGGGGAATCACCTGAACAGTTCGTGGGGCTCCATACCGGGAGTGGCAGGGGAGGACCTGCCCTAAGCGTGGCCGGGTGGCCAGCCGCGAGCGGGTGAACTTCATTCGTGAGCGCAGTAAGTGCCCCCGCGACTTCGAAGATGCTTGCTCGAACGTAGGTCAACGTTGCTCCGCCGGGCGTGAATTGGTGGGTATGGGCCGCGTAGGCGCGGGCGACCGCGAAGCCGAAGATGTCTGATGGTGAAGAATGGCGATATAGGGGTGGGGGTATATGGGGAGTGGTTGAGAGTGGCTGTGTGGGCGGGGCATAGAGGGGCGGGCGTGGAGATGGTTTGCGGGGGTGTGGGTGTGAGCGGTGTATTCGTCGTGTGCCCGTGGAGGGGGTGGTCCGGCTGACGATATACACCGGCGCGACGCGGCCGGACGCGCGAACGGCCGCACCGGCCGGACGGGCTGCACGCCATCCCCGGGTGGAGTTGACGAAGGAAACGAGAATGCTCCACAACAGAAGAATTCTTCAACGCACGGCCCTGTCCGGAGTGACTGTGCCTGGCGTACAAGACGCGCACACCCCTGCGCTCACCGAACCCGGCACCTACCCCCACCGCGCACGACAACAGCGCACGCCAGCGCGACCAACTACCGCCCGTGGCCGACAACCCGGCATCCTCGGCACCGCCGGATGTGCGGCCACCGATGGAGCGGACTCCGATCACGCCGACACAGCAACGGCGCAACAACCCGCCGCACACAACAACGCCGGCGAGCAAGGGCTCGCGCTGATCGGGCCGACTAGCGAAGCCACACGCCGTTGGTGTGGCCGGATGCGAGGGGGTCGCTATTGCGGGGCGACACGCCACCGTTTGGGTTTGGTCCAAGCTGCTTCGGCGAAGGCCTCCAGGCAGGTGCCATCGTCCGGGTCGTCGATGATTCGCACCATCCAAGGTCCGCGGAAGTCGTACCCGTCCTCGATCGCACGTTTGCTAATACGGTGCAGATCGCAGATCAGTTCCTTCACCTCGCATGGTCCGGCGCCGGCGCCACCTCGCCACTCGGGGCTGCGCAAGTCTGGTCGATAGCCATGGGTGGATGTCATCCCGTCTTCTTCGAAGACGACCCGGATTCCGTGGAGCGGGCGAATATGTTGGGGACTCGCGAAGAAACTGATCCGGCGCGCGGTGTATTCGTCGATGGCGTCGGCTGGGTCAAATGCGATCTCCCACCACAGGTTCTCGGCCTGCAGGTCGGCCCCAGCGAGCACGACCTCGAACATGTGCTCAAGGTCGAGCAGCAGCATCTCAAACCCACTCGGCACGTTGTAGGAGGAAGTCGCGCCATCACGTGTGACGGTGAACTGCTTCTCCACCGGGTACGCGGTCAACTCTGCTGTCCCGTCTACGGCTACGACCGGGGTTCGGAGTGGCGCGGAGGTTTGCGGTACGGCTGCGTCGAGTCTGGTGTTGTCCGTCCTCGCCGCATGCGTGGTGGGGGCAGGGGTGGTGTCGACCTCGACACCGTGCTGGATGAGCAGAGCCGCCACGCCGTCGTTCCAGCCAGCAGAAACGTTGCGGGCCTTCCACCCTCCGTCGCGGCGGTAGATTTCGAGCAGTACTGCCGATCGTTCGCTAGTCAAGCCAACTGCGTGAGCGATGAGCTCAGATCCCGATGGACTAGTTACCGCAACACCTAGTCCTGTGATCGTGGCGAGGCTCCCCGCCGTCGCGTCGTCGACGGCAACAGCTACCCGCAGGAACCGCACCGTTGCTGGCACTCGCAGCAGATCGATTTCGACGCGGTCACCTACGAGCTGTACGGCACCCTCCGGCGAGACCGGCGCGTTGTAGAAAATTAGATCTTGGTCATGACGAACCTTCTCGTCTGGACCGAGCTGGATCACAAACAGGTCTACCGCCCCGGCTCGCGCGCCAGCGATGGCGATGGTGAGCAGGTGATCACACAGCGGGGCGTTCTGCCCGCGAATCAATCCGACCATGACGTTGCGCGGCCGGGAATTCCCGGCCCTCCCTCCTGCAGCTGCGGAACCCGAATCTTCGCAGACGGTGCGGCAACAGGCATGCGGTTCCCGGCATCACGTGAACATCCACGGTGAAGTTGCGGCTCGGGATCAGGTGACGCACGGCACCCGCTCAAATGTCCCCACGCACGTCATGAGAATTCATGACCTGGTGATATCGAAGGGCGCTTGGGGGCAAAGTTTCCGAAGAGCATCGACAGCAAGATGACTGATCTGTTGGGGGCACCGTGCAGGCCGTTTCGGCTTCGGACGGCGGTACATCGATTTGGTGATAACGGTGCCTGGCGTGGCGTCTCATGTCCTCGAACCGCCCACTCGCCGGGACACCTGTCGACAAGCGCTTCTCATCCATCACAGGGACTGAGCACAACACGCAAGGCCTGCCCCAACGGGCCCGTCTGTTCAGCCTCTCAGATTCGTTCGATGGCCAGCAGGGTTCAGGGGGCTTCGACGATCTCGTCGAGTGCAACGCGGGCTGCCTCAAGAAGGTCGCGGTGGGAGGCCAGGAAGGTGTCGCCCGCAGTGTCGACCTTGCGCCGGAATTCGGTTAGGTCTTGTGCGATTGCGTGCGCTTGGGCGAATTCTTCGACCGCACCAACTAGTTCGCTGAAGTCGGTGTGGACTGTGTGTGCGGCCTGAGCGACGGTGTGAGGGCCTTCGAGGATGACTTTGTGGTGGGCTTGTTCGGCACCTTTGAACAGCTCGCGAATCTCAGCGAGTCGGGCTGGCTCGAACGGTACCGGCTCCGGCTCGGATCGTAGGTCGCGGAAGTATCGCTGGTTGGCCCGATCTGCATTCGACAGAGCGTCAAGTAGATCGAGGTATGCGGCTTGGCGTCGTTCACGACGCCAGCGCAGGTGCTCGGACCGCAACTCGCGCAGTTGCTCGTCGGTATGTGCCTGCTGCTCACGAGCGTGCTGGCGCTCCAGTGCAGCTTGACGCCGTCCGTCAGACTTCGCTGCGATGGCCGCGGTGAACGCTGCGCCGATAGCCGTGCCGAAGATCCCCACGGCCGCGATGAGAACGCTGATCACGAAACCCCCTCCAGGCTCGCTGTCGACTGTAGGCGTGATTCGGGCAGTCAAACAGGCGAACGACGAATGGATCGTCGGCTCGCTGGATGGCAACAGATGTTGGTAGACAGCATTTTTCGTTGACGTACCGGCAGCCGCGCAGCCTCCGGTGCGTGGGCACGTGGTGCGCACGCACCGGACTGGCTTGAACGTGCCTGGTCTACGGGCATGCCAGTAGCAATGTCAGGTGGGTGCGTTGGCTCAGGGCGCAGTGATGGCCAACACCTGTGCTACTTGCGTTCCAGCTCCACGAGCGAGCGGGTGGGGTTCACCCGTGAGGACAGCTAGCGCTGCTGCGACTTCGTGCACTTGGGCTTTGACGTAGGTATCGGTTGTGCCAGTGGTCTTTCCGCGGTGCCCGGCGAAAGCTCGTGCCACGGCGTAGCTGAACGTGCGTTCGACCCACGTAAGGGTGGTGTGGCGCAGCCAGTGCGTGGTGACACTTTGGGTCGCTACCCAGGGCAGCGATTCGCCCACGCGGCTCCAGATGTAGTCGTATCGGCGCCCCGTGATTGGGCGTCCGTGGTGGTATCGCAACAACTGGCCGGTGAACGGGGTGTGTCGGGTGGTCGCGTGGTCGTGCAGGTGCCGCATCAGCGTCGGCGACACGGGCTGCCAGCGGTCCGAGCCGCCCTTCTCTCGAAGGAACGCCAGGCATTGGTCGCGATCGAGATCCTGGGGGCGCATCGCCAGTGCGCCGCCGCGACGGCATGCGGTTTCGAGGTGGAAACGCAGGATCAGGGAGTCGAGTTCGGGGTCGTCTCCGGAGGTGGCTGCGATCTGGCAGATTTCGGCGACCTGACCGGACGGGATCGCATAGCGGTGTGAGGCGCGGCGGGTTGGGATCGGGAGCTTTCGTGCTGGATTGTCCTGCGGTCGAATCCAACCAGCCTCTTCCGCGTAGCGGTAGATGCAGCGCACTGCGGACACGTAGTGCTCGACCGCGCTCGTGCCTCCTCGCGATGCGCGATTCGTTCGAGCGTTCGCTTGCACCATCTGTGCGAGTTGTTCCAACTCATGATGGGTGGGTTCGCCCAATGATCGGTTTGCCCATCGGAACTCGAGTAGGTCGAAGTGGGTGCCATAGGTACGGGCCGTCCCCGCCGTCAGACGGGCACGCACGCGCGGGATCGCCTCGGCGAAAGTCGGCGCGGTGGGTGCGGTGTCGATGAGATCGGTCGCGGCGATGCCCATCTGGGCCAGCAGTAGCCGAGCGGCAGCCAGAGCCTCGGCAGTGATAGGGGAGCCAACAGTGTCTGTCACAGTGTCTCCTCCAGAAGTCGGCGGCTCTGACCGGTCAGGTTGTCGAGTACGGCGGGCGGATGGATCAGCAGTCCGCGCAAAGTGCGGTGTGCCATCAGCAGCACCCGGTCGCCTTCCATCAGTCCGACGCGGCGGCGAGTGCGGAACGGGATACGCAGGAACCCGGCACCGGTCATTGCGATCGACCCGTCCTCGGTCTCGCGGACAAGGATCAGTCGACCCTCCGGGGCACGACACGGTTAGCCGGGTACACGGAGACCAACCCAACTGGGTGAACACCGAACGGTCGGCAACACGTCCGGACTCTCCGACTACCGCTATCCCGTAGGCAAGGTTCTTGTTGGCTGATCGGGGAACGGCGAACACCGGCAGTGGGCCGTGGATGCGTTCTTCCAGTCCAGTCAGCGGCTCGATCATCGCCGATCACCCCGCCCCGACGACGACATGAGATGCCAGGCGTCCGGCTGATCAAAAGTGGCACAGCTGCCACCCTGAGAATTAGGTTCGCGCACGTCAGGCGCTTCTGGTGCCGAACTTGTGTATCTACACGGGCACTCGCACACCCGATAGTGCGTGAGCGCTACTCGCGTTCGAGAATCTGGCCTACAGACCGGTTTCGCGGAACGGCGGTCATCGCCGAAATGTGGCACAGCTGCCACCGGTGACACAGGTTACGCAGGTCATGGTCGTTCACGGGTGCTCTCCTGAGTGTGCGAGTGCACTCGAACACGCAGAAGCCCTGATCTGACCCGAAGGCCAGGAATGTGTGCGCGAGAGGGGACTTGAACCCCTACGTCCGTGGACACCAGAACCTAAATCTGGCGCGTCTGCCAATTTCGCCACTCGCGCTGGATGTGTACGACCGTCCAAACTCTACCGGGCGAATCGGGCTCTCCCAAGCGTTGGGGCGGCGTGGCGTACTGGTGGGTAACACGACCTGGGGTTATAACGATTCGATAAAGGTCAATATGAGGGGCACTCATGTTTTGCAAACGGACAGTAGGGCCTCACCTGCGCGTTCAAACATGAGGCGGGGTCATGTTTCAGAATAAAGTGGTACGGGCGTGCGGAAATACTGGGTGGTAGCTGCCGTGGGGGCGGCAAACGTGAGGCTTTCCTCATGATTTTGTGCGATCGTGGCTTCTAACAGGCCCGAGGGGCTGCCGGATACGTGTGCGTGCCGTCGGTGGGCGGAGCGCCAGGAGAAGGAAGTCGAGCGACTTGACGATCAACGAGAGCACCGAGATGGGCACGGGATCGACCGCGAAAGCCGAAGGTCGTGGCCGGGCAACGGGTGTCCGGGTGTCGCTGCTCGAGCAGTTGCGTGGTGGCGCGGGGTACGCGCTGGCCTTTGGCGGACAGGGCGCGCAGTGGCTGCGTGAGCTCGAGGAGATCGGGCGCGACAGCGCGCTGGAATCGGAGCTGACGGCGCTGGTCGGCGAGGCCGCGGCGCTGGTCGATCCGGTTGCCACCCAGTTGCTGATGGTTCGTCCAGGTGGGTTCGACCCCATGGGCTGGGTGCTGGAGAGCGAACTCGACGAGCCGGAGGAGCCGTCCTCGGCGCCGGCCGACGCGGTACTTCGGTCGGCGGCCGTATCGATGCCGGGCGTGCTGCTCACCCAGCTCGCGGCGATTCGCGCGCTGCGGCTGCAGGGCCTCGACCCGGCCGAGCACGCGCCGGTCGCCGTCATCGGGCACTCCCAGGGGCTGTTCGCCGCCGAGGCCGTGCGCGCCGGTGGCGCCCGCGACGCGGAGCTGCTGGCGATTGCCCAGCTCGTCGGTGCGGCCGCCGGTCTGATCGCGCGCAGGCGCGGGCTGATGCCGGTGGGGGAGCGTTCGCCGATGGTCGCGGTGTCGAATGTCGATCCGGAGCAGTTGCGCGCGATCGTCGCCGAGGTGAGCGAAGGGGTCGACCCGGCGCAGGCCGCGGTGGTGTCGATCCGCAACGGCCGCAGGCGGGTCGTGCTGTCGGGTGCGCCCGCGCAGCTCGACCGGGTGCGGGCGCGCTGCGCGCAGCTGCACGAGGAACAGAACCGTGAGCGCGAGGCGAAGATCCGTGGTGGCGCGGTGTTCTCGCCCGTCTTCGAAGACGTGACCGTCGACGTCGCCTTCCACCATCCGGCCCTGGCCGAGACCGTCGACGTGGTCGCGGGCTGGGCCCGTCAGTGCGAGCTCGACGTAGACCTGGCCGCCTCCCTCGCCCAGCAGATCCTGGTCGACCCGATCGACTGGGTCGCCATCGTCGACTCCGCCGTCGAGGCGGGTACCCAGTGGATCCTCGACCTCGGCCCCGGCGACCTGCTCTCGCGCCTGACCGGTGGTTCGCTCAAGGGCACCGGTGTCGGTGTCGTCGCGGCGGCCACGCGCGCGGGTCAGCGCAGCCTGCTCACCCCGGGTGCGGCGCCCGAACCGTCGGTGCCGTGGTCGGCGTTCGCGCCCAAGCCGGTGCGCCTGCCCAACGGCCGCATCGTCGTGGAGACCGCGTTCACCCGCCTCACCGGCCGTTCGCCGATCCTGCTCGCCGGTATGACGCCGACCACGGTCGACGCGAAAATCGTCGCGGCGGCGGCCAATGCGGGGCACTGGGCGGAGCTGGCCGGTGGCGGACAGGTCACCGAACAGATCTTCGCCGACCGGATGACCGAGCTGCGTCAGCTGCTGCAGCCGGGGCGCGCGGTGCAGTTCAACTCGCTGTTCCTCGACCCGTACCTGTGGAAGCTGCAGCTCGGCGGCAAGCGGCTGGTGCAGAAGGCACGTGCGGCCGGTGCGCCGCTGGACGGCGTGATCGTCACCGCGGGTATCCCCGAACTCGACGAAGCCGTCGCGCTGATCGCCGAACTCACCGAGGTCGGCATCAGCCACGTGGCGTTCAAACCGGGCACCGTCGCCCAGATCCGGGCTGTGCTGCGCATCGCCGACGAGGTGCCCGACTACCCGGTCATCATGCACATCGAAGGCGGCAAGGCCGGCGGGCATCACTCCTGGGAAGACCTGGACGACCTGCTGCTGGCCACCTACGCCGAACTGCGCGCCCGCGCCAACGTGGTCGTCTGCGTCGGTGGCGGCATCGGCACGCCCGAGCGCGCCACCGACTACCTCACGGGCACCTGGGCGACGAACCACGGCTACCCGGTGATGCCGCTCGACGGTGTGCTGGTCGGCACCGCGGCGATGGCCACCCTCGAGGCGACCACCGCACCCGAGGTGAAGCAGCTGCTCGTCGACACCCCCGGCACCCCCGACTGGGTGGGTGCGGGCACCGCGAGCGGCGGCATGGCCTCGGGCCGCAGCCAGCTCGGCGCCGACATCCACGAGATCGACAACGCCGCCTCGCGCACCGGCCGCCTGCTCGACGAGGTCGCCGGTGACGCCGACGCCGTGGCCGCGCGCCGCGACGAGATCATCGCCGCGCTCGATGCCACCGCCAAGCCGTACTTCGGCGACGTGGCGACCATGACCTACCAGCAGTGGCTGGAACGCTATGTCTCCCTGGCCGTTTCCAGCGATGTCCCGATCTCCTTCGATTGCGGCAGCGATATCGGTGACGCCATTCGCGACGCCACCCGCTCGGACTGGCTCGACATCAGCTGGCGCGACCGGTTCGCGGAGATGATGCGCCGCACCGAGGCCCGGCTGCACCCGGCCGACCGCGGCGAGATCGAAACCCTCTTCGCCGACGATGCCGACTTCGAGCACCCCGTGCAGGCGCTGTGCGCGCTGAAGAAGCAGTACCCGGCCGTCGCCGAGACCGTGCTGCACCCGGCCGACGTGCCGTTCTTCGTGTCGCTGTGCAAGACGCCGGGCAAGCCGGTGAACTTCGTGCCCGTCATCGACGCCGATGTGCGCCGCTGGTGGCGCTCGGATTCGCTGTGGCAGGCCCATGACCCGCGCTACTCGGCCGACCAGGTGTGCGTGATCCCCGGCACCGTCGCCGTCGCGGGCATTACCCGGGTCGACGAGCCGGTGGGTGAACTGCTCGACCGCTTCGAGCAGGACGCCGCGTTCAGCCTGGTCCGTTCGGGTGTCACCCCCGCGCCGGTGGACGCGCGCCGGGTGGCCGGTGTGGTCGCGGGCCCGATCGACACGGTGCTGGCGGCCCCCGATGTGCAGTGGGCCGGGCGCACCACCGTCAACCCGGTGCATCGCCTCGGCGCGGTCTCGGAGTGGGTGGTCGAGCAGGGCAGTGCGGTGCACACCGGTACCGGTGCCACCCTCACCGAAACGACCGGCCCGGAAGCCGAATTCAGCTATGTCGAACTGGTCGTTCCGTTGCTCGGCAAGGACGCGGTGCGCATCCGGATCACCGTCCCGACGAGTGTGTACTCCGGTGGGGCACCGGTCATCACCGAAGCCGATACCGAAGCCGCCATGTCCGCACTGCTCGGCGTCGCCGCCGGTGCGTCGCTGCCCGAGGTGAAATCCGGGGTGGCACACCTGAACCTGGCCTGGCGGCCGGATCTCATCGCCGACCACGCGGGCGTCACCGGCTCGGGTCTGCCCGAGACACTCAGCACCCTCGGCCGGACCGCACCCGACGTGCTCGTCGGCGCCTGCTGGCCCGCCGTCTTCGCGGTGCTCGGCGCGGCCCGCACGCCCGCGGGCGGTTCGGTGATCGAGGGCATGCTCGACCTGGTCCACCTGGACCACCAGATCGAACTGCTCGCCGAACTTCCCTCGGAGACAGCGATTCTCGTCGTCCGCGCCGACGGCGGTGAAGTGGTCGACACCGATATGGGCCGCGTGGTCGAGGTGGCCGTGAGCATCGGCGTCATCCTCGATCAGGGCCTCGACGCCACCCCGCTGGCCCGATTGGTCGAACGGTTCGCCATCCGCGGCCGCAACGGCGCCGGTGAGCTCACCGACCCGCCACGTGCCGCCGGGTCCGTGTCCGGCGCGGCCACCGACACCCCGCGTCGCCGCCGTCGCGATGTGAGCATGGCCGCGCCGCGCGCCATGCACGCCTTCGCCGCCGTTTCGGGCGACCACAACCCGATCCACACCAGTGAGGCCGCCGCCAAGCTGGCCGGCCTGGGCAGCCCGATCGTGCACGGCATGTGGCTCTCGGCCGCCGCCCAGCACGCCGTGGTGGCGGTGGATCCCGAAAGCTCCGTTCCCGCACGCACTCTCACGGCATGGACCACCCGGTTCCTCGGCATGGTGCGCCCCGGCGCGACCGTGGACGTGCGGGTGGAGCGGATCGCGGTGGACGCGGGCGCAGAGATCGTCGAGGTCTCCTGCCGCGTCGAGGGTGACCTGGTCATGACCGCGACCGGGCGCACCGCCGCCCCGAAGACCGTGTACGCCTTCCCCGGGCAGGGCATCCAGCGCAAGGGGATGGGCCTGGACGCACTGACCCGCTCGAAGGCGGCCAAGCAGGTGTGGGAGCGTGCCGACGCGCACACCCGCGAAGCACTCGGTTTCTCGATCCTGGCGGTGGTGCGCGACAACCCCACCTACCTCAAGGCGCGCGGTGTCGAACACCGCCACCCCGACGGTGTGCTGCACCTGACCCAGTTCACCCAGGTCGCCATGGCGACCCTCGGTGTCGCCCAGGTCGCCGAGCTGCGCGAGGCCGGTGCCTTCGTGGAAGGCGCCATGCTGGCCGGGCACTCGGTCGGTGAGTACAACGCGCTGGCCGCCGTGGCCGGAGTGCTGCCGCTGGAAGCCGTGCTCGAGGTGGTGTTCCAGCGTGGTTCGGCCATGCACGAGCTGGTCCCGCGTGACGCGCAGGGCCGCAGCGACTACCGGATGGCCGCCATCCGTCCGTCGCAGATCGGCCTGCCCGACGACGAGGTCATCGACTTCGTCACCGGCATCGGCGAAGCGACCGGCGAGTTCCTCGAGGTCGTGAACCTGAACCTGCGCGGCTCGCAGTACGCCATCGCGGGCACCGTCGCCGGGCTCGAGGCCCTGGAGACCGAGATCGACCGTCGCCGCGCCGAGTTCGGTGGCAAGCGGGCGTTCATCCTGGTTCCCGGTATCGACGTGCCGTTCCACTCCTCGGTGCTGCGCGACGGTGTGCCGGAGTTCCGGCACAAGCTCGAACAGCTGCTGCCCACCGAGGTGCACCCGGAGGTGCTGGTCGGGCGCTACATCCCGAACCTGGTGCCGCGGCCGTTCTCGCTGGAGCGGGAATTCCTCACCGAGATCGCCGAACTCGTTCCGTCGGAGCCGCTGCAGGCGGTGCTCGCCGACTTCGACAGCTGGGCCGAGCGCGATGCCGAACTGTGCCGCGTGGTGCTGATCGAGCTGCTGGCCTGGCAGTTCGCCAGCCCGGTCCGCTGGATCGAGACCCAGGACCTGCTGTTCACCGACACCGCCCACGGTGGTCTCGGCGTGGAGCGTTTCGTCGAGATCGGTCTCGGTGCCACCCCGACCGTGGCGAATCTGGCCAGCCAGACGCTGAAGCTGCCCGCGTTCGGTGGGGCGACCGTCGAGGTGGTCAATGTCGAGCGCGACGCCGCGGTCGTCTACTCCACCGATACCGATCCGGCGCCGGTAGAGGACGACATCGAGGAGACCCCGGTCGCCGAAACCCCCGCCGCCGCAGCCGCTCCCGTGGCCGCCGCACCGGTGGCGACCGGCGGACCGCGCCCCGACGACATCGCCTTCACCGCCGCCGACGCCACCCGGGTGCTCATCGCGCTGTGGACCAAGCTGCGCCTGGACCAGATCGGTCCGGTCGACACCATCGAGGGCCTCTGCGACGGTGTGTCCTCGCGGCGCAACCAGCTGCTCGTCGACCTCGGCGCGGAGCTCTCGCTCGGTGCCATCGACGGCGCCGCCGACGCCGACATGGGCGCGCTCGCGGCCACCGTCGAACGCCTGGCCCGCACCTACAAGCCGTTCGGCACCGTGCTCACCGACGCCATCGGCGACCACCTGCGCAAGGTCTTCGGGCCGTCGGGCAAGCGCCCGGCCGCCATCGCGGACCGGGTCAAGAAGGTCTGGGAACTGGGTGACGGCTGGGCCAGCCACGTCACCGCCGAGGTCTCGCTCGGCACCCGCGAAGGCGCCAGCGTGCGCGGCGGGGACCTCGGCGGACTCGTCGGCGGTGCTCTCACCGACGCCGCCTCCGTCGATGCCGCCATCGACGCGGCCGTGCAGGCCGTCGCCGCCCGGCGCGGGGTCGCGGTCTCGCTGCCTTCGGCCGGTGGCGCGTCCGGCGGTACCGTCGACGCGGCCGCGCTCGGTGAGTTCACCGAGCAGATCACCGGCCGCGACGGCGTGCTCGCCACGGCGGCCCGGGTGGTGCTCGAGCAGCTCGGCCTCAGCGAGCAGGTGAGCGCGCCCGAAGCCACCCCCGACACCCTCGTCGACCTCGTGTCGGCCGAACTGGGTTCGGACTGGCCGCGTCTGGTCGCTCCCGCGTTCGACGCCCGCAAGGCCGTCCTCATCGACGACCGCTGGGCCACCGCCCGCGAGGATCTCGCCAAGATGTGGCTCGGCAACGACGCCGAGACCGCCCAGCTGTCGATCGACGGCTACTACGGTGCCGGGGAAGCTGTTGCCGCACAGGCGAACTGGTGGCGTCAGCGGGCCATGCACGAGGCCCGTTCGGTGCTGGCCGGGGTGTACGCGCAGATCGCGCAGGCCGCCCTCGACACCAGCGAACCGGGGCTGTGGTCCGACGACGTCGCCGTGATCACCGGTGCCAGCAAGGGTTCCATCGCCGCCGCCGTCACCGGCAAGCTGCTCGCCGGCGGTGCCACCGTGGTGGTGACCACCTCGAGCCTGAACGACGAACGGCTGCGGTTCTACCGCTCGCTGTACCGCGACAACGCCCGCCACGGCGCGGCCCTGTGGGTGGTGCCCGCGAACATGGCCTCCTACCAGGACCTGGACGCGCTCATCGAGTGGGTCGGGTCCGAGCAGGTCGACAACGCCGGTGGCGCCAAGATCAAGGTCAAGGACGCCATGACCCCGACGCTGCTGCTGCCGTTCGCGGCGCCGCGCGTCGCGGGCGATCTCGCCGACGCCGGTGCGCGTGCCGAGATGGAGATGCGCGTGCTGCTGTGGTCGGTGGAGCGGCTGATCGGCGGCCTGTCCGCCCTCGGCGCCGACCACGACGTCGACGCGAAACTGCATGTGGTGCTTCCGGGTTCGCCCAACCGTGGCCTCTTCGGTGGTGACGGCGCCTACGGCGAGTCCAAGGCCGCGCTCGACGCCGTGGTCGCCAAGTGGCGGGCCGAGAAGTCGTGGGCCGCGCGGGTCACCCTGGTGCACGCGCTGATCGGCTGGGTGCGCGGCACCGGACTGATGGGGCACAACGACCCGATGGTCGAGGCCGTCGAGGCGGCGGGCGTACACACCTGGTCGACCGCCGAGATGGCCGACGAACTGCTGAAGTGGTGCACCTCGCGTGCCCGTCAGGTGACGGTCACCGGCCCGCAGCAGATCGACCTGACCGGCGGCCTGGCCCGCGCCAAGCTCGACCTGCCCGCGCTGGCCAAGCAGGCACAGGAAGCGGCCGCCGCGGCCGAGGAGGAAGCGGCCACGGCCGCGACCATCGCCGCGCTGCCCGCACCGCCGACCATGAGCTCGGCGCTGCCGGTGCCCGAATGGGGCGAGGTGACCGCCGATCTCAGCGAGATGGTCGTCATCGTCGGCGCGGGCGAGCTCGGCCCGTACGGCTCCTCGCGCACGCGTTTCGAGATGGAGGTCGAGGACGAGCTCTCGGCCGCCGGCGTGCTCGAGCTGGCCTGGACCACCGGTCTGATTCGCTGGGAGAACGAGCCGAAGCCGGGCTGGTACGACACCGAATCCGGTGATTTCGTGCCAGAGGAAGAGGTGGCCGAGCGCTACCACGACACCGTCGTCGAACGCTGCGGTGTGCGCCGCTACGAAGACGACGGCGCCATGCTCGACAACGCCGCACCGCTGCTCACCTCGGTGTTCCTCGACCAGGACCTGTCGTTCACGGTGGCGAGCGAGGCAGAGGCCCGCGCGTTCCACACCGCGGATCCCGAGCACACGGTGATCACCCCGGTCGCCGATTCCAGCGACTGGACCGTCACCCGCAAGGCGGGCACCGAGATCCGGGTGCCGCGCAAGGCGAAGCTGTCGCGTGTGGTCGGCGGCCAGATCCCGACCGGCTGGGACCCGACCATCTGGGGCATCTCCGCCGACATGGCGGCCTCGATCGACCGGGTGGCGCTGTGGAACATCGTCTGCACCGTCGACGCGTTCGTCTCGGCGGGCTTCAGCCCCGACGAGCTGATGAGCTGGGTGCACCCGAGCCTGGTGGCCAACACCCAGGGCACCGGTATGGGCGGCATGTCCTCGATGCGCTCGCTCTACGTCGACAACCTGCTCGGCGAGCCGCGCCCGAACGACATCCTGCAGGAGGCGCTGCCCAACGTCGCACTGGCGCACGTGGTGCAGTCCTATGTCGGCAGCTACGGCGCCATGGTGCACCCGGTCGCGGCGTGCGCCACGGCGGCGGTGTCGGTGGAGGAAGGCGTCGACAAGATCCGGCTCGGCAAGGCCGAGGTGGTGGTCGCCGGTGGTTACGACGATCTCGGTATCGAGGGCATCGTCGGCTTCGGTGACATGTCGGCCACCGCCGACTCGGCGGCCATGCGCGCCAAGGGCATCAGCGACCGGTACTTCTCCCGCGCCAACGACCGCCGTCGCGGCGGCTTCGTGGAATCCCAGGGTGGCGGCACCGTGCTGCTGGCCCGCGGTGACGTGGCCGTGGAGATGGGCCTGCCGGTGCTTGGCGTACTGGCCTTCGCGCAGTCCTTCGCCGACGGCGTGCACACCTCCATCCCGGCACCGGGTCTCGGTGCGCTGGGTGCGGGGCGTGGCGGCAGCGGTTCGCGGCTGGCCGCCGAGTTGCGCAAGCTCGGTGTCACCCCGGACGACATCGCGGTGATCTCCAAGCACGACACCTCCACCGCCGCCAACGATCCCAACGAGTCCGAGCTGCACGAGCGGCTCGCGGGCGCGCTGGGTCGCAGCGAGGGCGCACCGCTGTTCGTGGTGTCGCAGAAGAGCCTCACCGGCCACGCCAAGGGCGGCGCGGCGGCCTTCCAGCTCATCGGCCTGTGCCAGGTGCTGGAAAACGGTGTGGTGCCGCCGAACCGGAGCCTGGACTGTGTCGACGAGAAGATGCAGGCCTACCCGCACCTCGTGTGGGCCCGCGAACCGCTGCGCTTCGGCGAGAAGTTCGCGCTCAAGGCCGGTCTGGTGACCTCGCTCGGCTTCGGGCACGTGTCGGGTCTGCTCGCGGTGGTGCATCCGCAGGCGTTCCTGGCCGCGATCGAACCGGGTGCGCGCGCGGAGTACCAGGAGCGGGCGCAGGCGCGTCAGCTGGCGGGCAGGCAGCGTTTCGCCGAGGCCATGTGCGGCGGCGCGGCACTGTACGAGAAGCCGGCCGATCGTCGCCTCGGCGCCGACGGCACCCCGGCCAAGCAGGTCCGGCAGCTCGAGGCCGACATGCTGCTCTCGCCCACGGCCCGCCTCGACCAGGGGCTGTACCGGGCCAACGGAATCGGTTGCGAGACCGGGCTGCTCGGTTCCGCTCCGCAGACCAGCGAAGCGTCGTAGGCTGCCGCTTCGTGACGATTCTCGGTATCGGCTTGGACCTGGTCACCATTTCCGAGTTCGCCGAACAGCTGCAGCGGCCCGGGTCGGCCATGCTCAGGGAGACGTTCACCGCCGGTGAACGCCGCTACTGCCAGAGCAAGCAGACCGACCCGGCCCGCAGCTTCGCCGCCCGCTGGGCAGCGAAGGAGGCGGTGCTCAAAGCCTGGGCGTCGTCGCGTTTCGCGCGCAGCCCGCAGATCGGGGACAACCCGTATCCGCTGATCGAGGTGGTCAACGACGCGTGGGGCAGGCCGAGCATCAAACTGCACGGCCTGGCCGCGGAGTTCCTGCCGCGCGTGCGCGTGCACCTGTCGCTGACTCACGACGGCGACACCGCCGCGGCCATGGTGGTGCTCGAAGATCCAGGTGAACTAGCCGACCTCATCGAAGGACGGGTAGGAAACTCCTAGCACCGCAGACGTTCCGGACCCGGGTCGAGGTCACTCCTCCGACCCGGGTCCTTTCGCGTGCCTGGACTCTTTTTCGGCGACGAGCAGATACGCCACCATCAGCCGCTTGAGTTCGGCGACGGCGTCGGCGTTGGACTGCTCGTCCTGCACCGAGAAGTTGAGCATCGAATAGACGACGTGCACCAGCACCTCGGCCATCATCGTGCGCCGGGCGCGGGGAGTGCGCGGGGTGAGCGGCCGCAGCATCTGCGACACGACCTCGGCGAACTCCTTCTCGTGCAACGCACCCGTCGCCCGGGTGGACGGTGTGGACTGCATGGCCAGCCACACCTCGCGCCGCGACGGATCGGTGGTCCACAGATTCGCCAGGTGATCGACGAACTGGTTCATGTGCCGCAACCAGTCCAGCGACGGCACCTCGCCGTGGAAATCGGCGAGCTCGCGCGAAACCGCGACGAGGTCTTGCCGATTCAGCTCACAGACGATCACGTACTTGTTGGCGAAGAACTGATAGAGCGTGCCGATCGGCACCTCGGCGCGCTGGGCGACCTCTTCACAGGTGAACGATTCGAAACCCACCTCGACCAGCAGTTCTCGTGAGGCCTGCAGCAATGCGTCGAACTTGCGCTTGCTGCGCTCCTGGGTGGGCCGCTTGCGCGGCATCAATTCCTGTGGATCGTCCTGCAATTCCAGCGCGGGGTCCGGGCGGTGCTGCTTGGACCGGGCCTGCGCATGTACTTCCACCCATCCAGGCTAGCGCTAGAGGGACCTATACGACATCCGCATACCCGAAGCGTGTCAGGAACCGGTGCGATTCCCACCCATCCGCCCCGTGACCGGTGACGAATCATCAGATGAGCGTGCGTGCATCCGCACGCTGATTCGCGGTTCGTACCGCACCGCGTCGCACAGGGGCATCGTTTCGCTACAGGGGAAGGCAAGACTGGTGGCAGCAGTATCAGTGGTAACCCTCGGCGTGAGCACCGAGCGTGGAGCCGTGCACGCGGTCGCGCTCGCCGAGACGGGCAGCACCCTCACCGATCGGATGGTGCTGCGGCGCACCGTCCGTACCGCCGGTGACAGCAGACCGGAGACGGCCGAGGCGGTGCGCGTCGCGCTCGACGCCCTCGCCGCCGAACTCGGCGAGGACTACGAGATCGCCGGTGCGGCAGTCGGATACCGCGATGCCGCCGATCGCCGCGCCATCGTCACCCATCTGGCGACCACGCCGTGGAGCACGGCGTCGCTGGTGTCGGCCAAGTCGGCACACCTGTTCGTCGGCGGCGTGATGACCTGGCTCGACGAATTCGACACCCTGCTCGTCTACGAAGCGGTGCCGGGTTACCAGGCGATGACCCTGCTCGATCCGGGCAGGCACCGCGTGCTCGCGGCGTGCTCGCAGACCGGCCCGTCCACGCCCGAGGCGCTGCGTGCCGGGGTGGCGGCGGCAGGCGACCAGCTCGACGCGGCGTCGGTGCGCCCGGGCGCGGTGGTGCTCATCGGCTCGTCGGCCGACGCGCCCGCCGTGCGCGAGGCCGCCGCGGGCTTCGGGGTGCCGGTGCTGCCGTGCCGGCTGGCCGGCTACGCGCCCGCCGCCGGTGCCGCGCTGGTCGCGCTCGGTGACACGAAGGTGGTGCCGATCACCGGGCCCGCGCGGTCCCGCCGCGGCACCGCGGTGGCCGCCGCGGCGGCGAGTGTGCTGGCGGGTGGGCTCGTGGTCGGTGGTTCCTACGCGCTGATGGACGGTGGCACGCCTGCGGTCGACAACACCGCCGCGTCGTCCGAACCCGGCCTGGCACCGGCACATCCGGCCCCGGCGCCGCACGCGCAGGACGCCGCCGATTCCGGTTCCGCCGGTGGGATCGGCTCGGGTAGCGGCCTCGCGGTCGACCCGACACCGCCCACCGACATCTGGCCCTACGAAAAGGTGTCACCGAACCCGCAACTGGTGAATCCCGGGGTGTTCCCGCTGGACTACCCGACCCAGCTCTACGGCGACGCGGCCGAGGACGAGCCGCTTCCCCTGGAACCGGTACAGCCGGTCGTCCCGGAGATCCCGGTCGCCGTGCAGACCGTGCCGGGCACCGGCATCCCGCTCAGCATGCAACCCGCCCAGGCGATGACGCCGCCTGGCCGGATGTCACAGTCGGCCGACTGAGCCGCACACGGGCCGCGCGAGACGATCGCGCGGCCCGTGTCCCTTCCGCTCAGGAACTGGTGCGGCGCTGGAACATCCACCGCGCGGCCAGATACCCGGCCACCGCGATGCCGCCGCACCACAGCACCGCGAGCAGCCCGCTGTCGCCGATGGGTGTGCCCATCAGCAGCCCCCGCATCGTCTCGATCACCGGCGTCACCGGCTGGTTCTCGGCGAAAGCGTGCAGCCAGGTCGGCATGGTCGAAGTCGGCACGAACGCGCTGCTCACATACGGCAGGAACATGAAGAAGAACGTGAACCCGTTGGCGGCCTCCGGATTACGGGCCACCATTCCCAGCGCCGCCGACAACCAGGACAACGCGAACACGAACATCGCGAGCACGCCTGCCACGCCGAGCCAGCGCACCGGATCGGTGGTCGGCCGGAAGCCGAGCACCACGGCCACGCCGATCACGACGGCCGAGGTGACCAGATTGCGCAACACGCTCTCCACGACATGCCCGGTGAGGACCGCAGAGCGGGCGATCGCCATCGCCCGGAACCGGTCGACAATGCCCTCGGCCAGATCCGTCGACAGCGCCACCGCCGTGGTCGAGGCGCCGAACCCCGCACACAGCAGGATGATTCCGGGCACCACGTAGTCGATGTAGGCACCGTCGACCCGCATCGCGCCGCCGAAGACGTAGACGAACATCAGCAGGATCATCACCGGCAGCGCGATGGTCATGATCATGGTGTCCGGGCTGCGCAGGGTGTGGCGGATATTGCGGTCGAGCATGGTGACCGAATCCTGCACGGTGGTCATGGCGCTCATGCCGCCACCGCCGTCCGGCCGGTCAACGCGAAGAACACATCGTCGAGGTCGGGGGTGTGCACGGTGAGCTGCTCGATGGCGATGCCGAGTTCGGCGAACCGGTCGAGCAGCAGTTTGATCTCCACCGCGCTGCCTGTCGAGGACACCTGCATGCTCAGTTGTTCGGCGTCGACCTGTGCGCTCGGCACCGCCTTCGCCGCCGCGGTGAGCAGGGCGTGATCGGCGAACCGGAACCGGAGGTGCCCGCCGGGGACGAGCTGCTTGAGTTCCTCCGGGGTGCCGTCGGCGACGATGCGCCCGCCGTCGAGGACGGCGATGCGGTCGGCGAGCTGGTCGGCCTCCTCCAGGTATTGCGTGGTGAGGAAGACGGTGGTGCCCTCGGCGGCGAGTTCGCGGATGGCGGTCCACAGATCACGGCGGCTGCGTGGGTCGAGGCCGGTGGTCGGCTCGTCGAGGAAGACCAGCCGTGGGCGGCCCATCAGGCTCATGGCCAGGTCGAGTCGGCGTCGCATGCCGCCCGAGTAGGTGTCGACCGGTTTGGCCGCGGCGTCGACGAGATCGAACCGGTCGAGCAATGCGGCACCGCGGCGGGCGATTTCAGGCTTGTCCAGATGCAGCAGCTTGCCGGTGAGGCGCAGGTTCTCGTGGCCGGTGAGCACTCCGTCGACGGCCGCGAACTGGCCGGTGACGCCGATCAGCGCGCGCACGTCGTCGGCTTCGGTGACCGGGTCGTGGCCGAGGACGCGCAGTTCGCCGCGATCCGGTCGGGTGAGGGTGGCGAGGATGCGGACCAGGGTGGTCTTGCCCGCGCCGTTGGGGCCGAGCAGGGCGAAGACGGTGCCCGCGCGGACCTCGAGGTCGAGGTCGTCGAGGACGACGTGGGTGCCGAATGACTTGTGCAGCTGCCGCACCGAGAGTGCGGGTGGTTCGGGTGCCATGGATTTTTTCTCCGATCGATGCCACTGTTTATGGCCTATATTGTTTATAGGCTAAACAGTTGTTCGGCACAAGAGGGCCGCCGGTTAGAGTCGTGGCAGAGCGAAGGAGGCGGACGAGTCGATGACGACCGGCGAAGCGGCGTTACCCAGAGCGGTGGAACTGATGTGGGGGCTGGCCCAGCCGGCCGGTCGCGGACCGAAGCGGGCGCTCACCATCGACCAGATCATCGATGCCGCGATCGAGGTCGCCGACGCGGAAGGCGTCGCCGCGCTGTCGATGAGCAGGGTGGCCAAGCAGCTCGGCTTCACCGCCATGTCGCTGTACCGCTACGTCGACAGCAAGGACACCTTGCTCGACCTGCTGATGGACCGCGTGGTCGGCGCGCCACCGGACATTCCCGCCGGAACCTCCTGGCGCGCAGGTCTCGAACAGTGGGCTTTGGCCGAGTTCGACCGGATCGGCAGGCATCCGTGGTGGATCGATATCCCGCTGGCCCGCCCGCCCATGGGCCCGAACAATATGGCCTGGCTCGAGGTGGCGCTCGGCGCGCTCGCCGGGACCGGCGTGCCGGAGCCGGCGAAGCTCGAGCTGGTGATGAACGTGTCGGTCTACGTCATCGGCAAACGCCGCATGCTGCGTGATCTGCAGACCGTCGAAGGTGCCGATTTCGCGTCGGTGATGGCACGCGTACTCGACCCGCAGCGGTTCCCCGCGGTCACAGCCGCCATGTCGGGTTCGGCGTTCGACGGCGAGAGCGACGTCCATTTCGATTGGGCCAGAGCGGATTTCGAATTCGGGCTGGCGCGGATGCTCGACGGTTTCGAGGTGTTCATCCGCACCTTCGCCGAGTAGCTACACCGACAGGTCGCGGCGCAGTTTCGCCACGTGGCCGGTGGCGCGCACGTTGTACTGGGCCACCTCGATCGCACCCTGCTCGTCGACGAGGAAGGTCGAGCGGATCACCCCGGTGACGGTCTTGCCGTACATCTTCTTCTCGCCGAACGCGCCCCACTGCTGCAGCACGGTGCGTTCCGGGTCGGACAGCAGCGGGAAGGTGAGGCCCTCGGCGTCGCGGAACTTGGCCAGTTTGGCCGGCTTGTCCGGTGAGATGCCGAGGACGGCGATCCCGGCCTCGTTCAGTTCGGCGAGGTTGTCGCGGAAGTCGCAGGCCTGCTTGGTGCAGCCGGGGGTCGAGGCGGCCGGGTAGAAGTAGACGATCACCTTGCGGCCACGGTAGTCCGACAGTGACACGTCCTTGCCGTCGGCGTCGGGCAGCGTGAAATCGGGTGCGGTGTCTCCGGGGGAGAGGCGATGGTTGTCGGTCACCACCGCACGGTAACCGACCGGGTCCGCTGACGGCATGGATAGACTCGGGCGAGCACAGACACATACCTGGAGGTGACGGTGGCCAAGGACGACACCGACCGGATCGAACGCGAGATCGAGATCGCGCGCGCCCGGTTGGCGACCACGCTCGACGAACTGGCGGTGCGCGCCGATCCGCAGCGGATCGCCGACGACACGAAGGCGATCGTGGTCGCCAAGTTCAACGAGCCGAAGGTCAAATACACGCTGATCGGCGCGGGTGCCCTCGTAGCGGGCCTGGTCCTGGTCAAACTCTTCCGCCGCTGACAAACGGCCCGAAACACAGAACACCCGATGCGGCACAAGCCACATCGGGTGTTTCTGTATGCAAACGCACCAACTCGAGCGCGCCAGCGCTCCAAATTACTGCGTGGGGCAGGCCAGGCCGTCGCCGTCGGGGTCGAGGTGGGGGGAATAGCCCGCCTCGCCGCGGAACAGGGGGGCACGGCCTGCGGCCATCGCCTCGTCGCAGCTGCGGAACGCACCGCCGGCCGAACCGGACTGGACCAGGTTGGCCGAGCCGGTGGCGCCGAGCAGGGAGTCGAAGCTGGACGAGCCGGTGCCCGCGGAGCCCGTCACCAACGGATTCGCCTGAGCGGCGGGGGCGACGAGCAGGCCGAGGCCTACGGCGGCGAGGCTGACAGTGAGCCGACGAACGTTCATGAATTCCTCTATGTCTGCTGCGGTTCGGATGTTGGCCCGGACACACGCCTCGGGCGGCGAAGTCAACCTTCATGACGGGGCCCCCGCTTGTCAACCGCACCGCGTGTGCCTCGACTGTTACTCGCCGAGCCTGCGCCCGGTGAGGTGCTCGGCGGGTACGGTGCCCATCCGTCCGGCCTGGAAGTCCTCGAGTGCCTCGATGATCTCGGCGCGGGTGTTCATGACGAACGGTCCGTACTGGATCACGGGCTCGCGCAACGGTTTTCCGCCGAGCAGCAGCACTTCGAGGTCACCGTAGTCCTGTGTGGTGTCGGCGGTGAGCGTGATGGCCTCGCCCTTGCCGAACATCACCAGCTGTCCGGTGTGGATCGGCCGACGGTCGGTGCCCGCCGTGCCGCTGCCCGACAGCACGTAGGCCATGGCCGTGAAGTCCTGCGGCCACGGTGTTTCCAGCTGCGCGCCGGGGCTGATCGAGGCGTGCGCGTAGGCGATCGGGGTGTAGGTGGAACCGGGTCCGGCGAAGCCGCCGACCTCGCCCGCGATGAGCCGTACCAGGGCGCCGCCGTCGTGCGAGCTGACCAGGGTGAGCTCGCTGCCGCGCAGGTCCTGGTAGCGCGGGGTGGCGAACTTCTGGGCGCGTGGCAGGTTCACCCACAGCTGGATGCCGTGGAACCGGCCGCCGGAGATCACCAGTTTCTCCTCGGGCAGTTCGTCGTGCAGCATGCCCGAGCCCGCTGTCATCCACTGGGTGTCGCCCTCGCCGATCACGCCGCCGCCACCCTGGGAGTCGTGGTGGACCATGGTGCCGTCGAGCATGTAGGTGACGGTTTCGAAGCCGCGATGCGGATGCCACGGCGCGCCCTTGGCCTCGTAGGGCTCATAGGCCACGGGGCCCATCTGGTCGAGCAGGATGAAGGGGTCGGCCGCGCGCAGGTCGACGCTGGGGAACGGGCGCGTCACCTCGAAGCCCGCCCCCTCGCGCTGACGGTGGGCGGTGACGATCTGACGTACCGGCCGCTGGGTTTCGGTGACGTCCGGGCGGGGGAGCCGGGGCAGCACCATGATGTCGTCGACGGTGATCGCGGGCATGGGAAGCGCCTCCTGGAGTGGAACCTATTTGGTTTCCATGTCAACCAATGTGGCTCTAGGATCATTCCCGTGACCCGATGGTTGTCCGAGCAAGAGCAGCAGACCTGGCAGGCCTTCATCCGGATGCGGCAGCGGCTGGACGCGGCGCTGTCGGCCGGGCTGGCCGGGCACGGGCTGTCGATGGCCGACTACGAGCTGATGGTTCCGCTCTCGGCCGCACCGCAGGGCTGTCTGCGTGCCAGGGATCTGGCCGCCGAGGTGTGCTGGGACAAGTCGCGGCTGTCCAAACAACTGGCCAGGATGGCGGCGCGGGGGCTGGTCGACCGGGCCCCGGCCGCCGACGACGCGCGTGGCATCGTCGTCACGCTGACCGACCACGGGCGCGACGTCCTGCGCGCCGCCGCGCCCGAACATGTCGAGCTGGTACGAAAGCTGTTCGTGGACAACATGACCCGTCAGGAAGCCGCGGCATTGCGGTCACTTTCGGACAAGGTGGCCTCGGCGGTCGAGCAGAGCTGACTACCGGCGTCGCCGGGTGCCGAACAGGCTGCGGCTGATCTCGCGCCCCGCCGCACTGGCCGCCGAGCGCAGGAAGCTCTTCACGGCCGGGTTCTTCATGATCCGTTCGGCCGCCGAATCCGCGTCCGGTCCGGCAGGCGGCGGGGCGGTTTCCGGTGCGGGTGCGGCAGCCACGCTGGCCAGCAGCATCTCGTAGGCCGATTCGCGGTCGATGCTCTGCCCGTACTTGCCCTGCAACGAGCTCGACCCCGCGGCGGAGCGGATGGCGTCGTCACCGATGGTGTCCATCAGCGACCGCGGCGGCACGATCTTGGTCCAGGCAACCGGGGTCGGCGCACCCTTCTCCGACAACACTGTGACGATCGCCTCACCCGTACCGAGGCTGGTGAGCGCCTCCTCGAGGTCGTAGACCTCCGACTTCGGATACGTGCGAACCGTTTTCGCCAACGCCTTCTGATCGTCGGGGGTGAAGGCGCGCAGCGCGTGCTGGACGCGGGCGCCGAGCTGCGACAACACCGCGTTCGGGATGTCGGTGGGCAGCTGGGTGCAGAAGAACACACCGACACCCTTGGAGCGGATCAGCTTCACGGTCTGCTCGATCTGCTGGAGGAATGCCTTGGAGGCGTCGGCGAAGAGCAGATGCGCCTCGTCGAAGACGAAGACGAGCTTGGGTTTGTCGACGTCACCCACTTCGGGCAGCGTCTGGAACAGCTCGGCGAGCACCCACATCAGGAATGTGGAGAACAGTGCGGGCCGTGCCGCCTGCTGACCCAGTTCTACCAGCGTGATGACGCCCTGGCCGTCGACGACCCGGGCCAGATCGGCGGGATCGAGTTCGGGCTCGCCGAAGAACGTGTCACCGCCCTCGGCCTCGAGATTCACCAGCGAACGCAGGATCACCCCGGCGGTCTGGCTGGACACCCCACCGATGCCCTTGAGGTCTTCCTTGCCCTCGGGGCTGGTCAGGTGAGTGATGACCGCCCGCAGGTCCTTCAGGTCGAGCAGGGCAAGACCCCGCTGATCGGCCCAGTGGAAGATCAACCCGAGGGTCGACTCCTGGGTGTCGTTGAGGCCGAGGACCTTGCTGAGCAGGATCGGGCCGAAGGAGGTGATCGTGGCGCGGATCGGCACGCCGATGCCCTCGGTGCCGAGCGAGACGAATTCGGTGGGGAAACCGCTCGGCGCCCAGTCGTTCGCGCCGGTCTCGGCGGCGCGAACGCGGATCTTGTCGTTGTCGGCACCGGGGTCGCGCAGACCCGACAGATCGCCCTTCACATCGGCGAGCACCACGGGAACGCCCGCCCGCGAGAGCTGTTCGGCGATGCCCTGCAGGGTTTTGGTCTTGCCCGTGCCGGTCGCACCCGCGACGAGCCCGTGGCGGTTCATCATGCGCAACGGAATACGCACGCGCGCAGCGGGATCGGTGGTCCCGTCGACGACAACGGTGCCCAGCTCCAGGGCCTGGCCATCGAAGGCGTAACCGGCCGCGATCTGTGCGGCGGCGCCCGACCCGGCCGACGCGTCGGGTGACGTTGCCGCCGAAGCCGATTGCGCCGCCTCCCGCTCGGCGGCCTCCGCCGCGGCGGCTGCCTCGGCGGCGACGCGCGCCGCCTCTTCGGCTGCCAGGCGAGCCGCTGCCGCCTTCTCCTGAGGGGTGGTCATCGCGTCCTCCGTCTCGATCGCAAGAACATGAACGGACAATCTCAGGCAAACTGTATCCGGGCCGGTCACCCCTGTGGTGGCCTTCGGTGGGTGTCGTCGGCAAACACCTCCGCCGCGCCCGTGCGACACACCTGTCGGCGAGGCGCGCCGATACCCCATTAGGGTGGCTCGGGTGTCCGACAAACTCTTGGTCTGGATGGATTGCGAGATGACGGGGCTCCGTCTCGACAGCGACAAGCTGATCGAGATCGCCGCGCTCGTAACCGACAGCGACCTGAACATTCTCGGTGACGGTGTCGACATCGTCATCCACGCCGATGACGCCGCCCTGGCCTGCATGCCACCCGTCGTCGCCGACATGCACGCGAAATCCGGTCTCACCGAGGAGGTCCGGCGCTCGACGGTCACCCTCGAGCAGGCCCAGGAGCAGGTGCTCGACTACGTGCGCCAGTACGCGCCCGCCGCGCGCACCGTGCCGCTGTGCGGCAACTCCATCGCCACCGATCGCGGTTTCATCGCGCGCGATATGCCCGAACTGGACGCGCACCTGCACTACCGGATGGTCGACGTGAGCTCGATCAAGGAACTGTGCCGCCGCTGGTACCCGCGCATCTACTTCGGTCAGCCGGAGAAGGGGCTGGCGCACCGCGCGCTGGCCGACATCAAGGAATCCATCCGCGAGCTGGAGTACTACCGGCGCACCGCCTTCGTGGCGCCGCCCGGCCCGTCCTCGGCCGACATCGCGAGCATCGCGGCGGCGGTCACCGAGGCCGTCGATGTCACCGGAACAGGGTCCCGACCAGCGGATTAGGGCATCGGGGCCGGTACAAGCTAGTATTTACCGCGCCGGTGCAAGCCGGTGATGGTGACCGTAGTTCAGTTGGTAGAGCACCAGGTTGTGATCCTGGCTGTCGCGGGTTCGAGTCCCGTCGGTCACCCCGAAGAGAAGGCCCCGATCCTCTGGATCGGGGCCTTCTTCGTTGTCGGAGCCCACATCTGCTTCATGACGCAGGTCACGTTTGAACCGCTACACTCTGGACGGCTGCCCAAATGTGTGGGTCGCCATATCCTCGTTCGACCGGAAAGACCCTTGATGAAGCGTTCCACCGTCGTCGTGGCCCTCGCGGCCGCCACCGTGCTCGGCCCCGTCGCAGGCACCTCGGCGGCACAGACCCCCGGCCTGCCACTCACCGACTTCACGGCCACCCCCTCGGGCGGCATGGAACTGCCGGGACCGCCCGAAACGGGGTCGGCGCAGAGCGGATCGACCGGCGGCCTCGAGACCACCGGCTCCTCCGGTACCGGCTCGGCGGGCCTGCCCAACCTCGACCGCCTGCTGTTCGGTGGACGCATCCTCTGCGGGGCTCTCGGTAGCGCCATGGCCGTGGCGGGCGAGGCCATGATGGACTGCGCCGATCTGCCCACCCCGGTCTGATCAGGGCACGAAAAAGGCCGCCGGAGACATCCGGCGGCCTTTCGGCTGTATGGGTCAGGAGACGTCGGCGTTGCCCGCCTTCCACTCCGCCCACGGAATGTTCCAGTCACCGAGCCCGTCGACGCCCGACAGCGTCCCGCCGACCGTGTTCTTGATGATCGTGATGTCACCGCGCTTGGCGTTCTCGTACACCCAGCGAGCATTGGCGGGGCTCAGGTTCAGGCAGCCGTGGCTGGCGTTCGAGTAACCCTGCTGACCCACCGACCACGGCGCCGAGTGGAAGAAGATGCCGCTGTAGGAGATCCGCGTGGCGTAGTCCACCGGCGTGCGGTAGCCGTCGGCGGAGTTCACCGCGACACCGTAGGTGGACGAGTCCATGATGATCTTCTCGTGCTTGTCGGCGACGATGTAGATGCCGTTGTCGGTGGGCGTGGAATCCTTGCCCATCGAGGTCGGCATGGTCATGATCACCTCGCCGTTGCGCTCGACGGTCACCTGCTTGGTGTTGTCGTCTGCGGTGAAGATCACCGCGTCACCGATGGTGAAGTGCGAGGTGATGTTGTCCTGGCCGTACAGACCCTTGCCGAGGTCCTTGCCGTAGACGTTCACCTCCACGTTCACCCGCGTACCCGGCTTCCAGAAATGCTCTGGGCGCCAACGGACTTCGCGGTTGTTCACCCAGTAGAACGCGCCTTCGACGGGCGGTTCGGTGGTGATCTTGATGGCGTCCTGTGCGGCGCGACGGTCCGGGATGTTCTCGTCGAACTGGATCGCCACCGGCTGGCCGATACCGACTACCTCGCCCTCGCCGGGCATCAGGTACGGCTTGGTCTGGTTGTTCGGTGAGCTCGTGGTGAAGCTCAGGGAGGAGGAGTTCGCGCCGCCGAGGCCGATCGCGGCGGCCGAGAGCTGATAGGTCTTGCCGTAACCGAGCACCTCGGTGGTGGCCCACGAACGCCCGTCGGGCGCGAGCTGACCCGACACCTGCGTGCCCTGCTGGTTGGTCAGCTTCACCTCGGTGAACTTGCCGTCCTGCACCTGGAACTTCAGCGGCATCCCCGGCGAGACGCCGACCTGGCCGTCCTTGATCTCGGAGACCAGTTTCGGCTTGATGAGTTCGGTGATCGGGTTACGGTCGATCGCCACCTCGACCCCGGCACCCTCGGCCGACGAGCATGCGGAAGCACCGAGGGCGAAAACCGCCAACAGTGCCACCGGAACGATCATCCGCAATGACCGAGGTTTCCCCCGCTTCTTACCCATGTCCAACCCCGTTTCCATACCGACGCCCCGCCATTCTGCCAGCCCGCCCGGTCGCCACCAACGTCGAAAGCGTGGCGACACGACCCGAGTGGGCAATCGTTAGATACGTGCCGGGGCCCGATCTGTTAACACTGCGAACCGTCCGGCATCGGTGCTGGTCAGAGCCCGATTTCACTTTTCGCCCTCGGGCCTGTTAATGTTTCTTCCGCACCGCAGAGCGGAGCAGACGCCCCGCGGAGCGGGGCAGAGCCAAGCGCCATTAGCTCAATTGGCAGAGCAGCTGACTCTTAATCAGCGGGTTCGGGGTTCGAGTCCCTGATGGCGCACAGCAGACCGCATCCCGGCAGTTACCACTGCCGGGATGCGGTCTTTTTGCGGTCTGCCAGCCTCGTCATCGATCGTTACCTTCGGTGCCTCGCGCGCCCGTTTCACCACTGCGAACAGCCAGGAAACCTGATTCGGGCAAACTTTTTCTGTGACCCATACCACGGTTGCCGCAGTTCTAAACCCCCTGCATACATAACGATTCTGCAACCACGGGTCGAAGCGACCAAGATCGCCAGCACCTGCCGTTCAGATTTCGTTCATCTCGCGTTAACCTACCGTGACCATTCTGTCATCAGGTCACAAACAGACCTGCGGTTTGGTTAGCCACCGGGAACCCGGATACCGAACAGCGCGTGGTCTCCCCGCAGCCAGCTGTGGAGCACCGTGCGACGAGCGGGACAGCCATCGAGCGTCTCCGACACCACAGCGTCGCACATTCCCATACCGACAGAAACAACACATCGCCTGACCGGCGTGCGCCGCTGCGCGCGCTGCGCGGTCCACCGCGTCTCCACCGAGGCCTGCGGTCGCCAGACAGAGATGAAGGAACAGAGAAGAACATGATCGTCAAAGACAAGCTCAACTCCATGATCGGCCACCGCCGCGAGGCGTTCACCGTGGCAGTCGCCGCGGTCGGCCTGGTGGCCGTTGCCGCGTCCTCGGCGGTGTCCTTCGCCGACGACAGCGTCCCCCAGCGTGCCGCCATGGTCGTCGAGCAGGCCGAGGCCATCCCGGCCGTCGGTGCCGCCCCCGCCCCCGCCGTGGAGGCCGTGCCTGCCCCCGCGCCCGAGGTGCTGCCCGCCCCGGCCCCGGCTCCCGAGCCGGCCCCCGCCCCGATGCCCGCGCCCGCCCCCGCGGCGCCGGTGTACCCGAACAACCTCGACGGCTGGATCCGTGAGGCCCTCGACATCATGGCCGCCAAGGGCATCCCCGGCAGCTACGAGGGCATCATGCGCAACATCATGCGCGAGTCGACCGGTAACCCCCAGGCCATCAACCTGTGGGACTCCAACGCCGCCGCGGGCATCCCCTCCAAGGGCCTGCTCCAGGTGATCGACCCGACCTTCGCCGCCTACCACGTGGAGGGCACCCCCTTCGACGTGTGGCACCCCGTGGCCAACATCGTCGCGGCCTGCAACTACGCCGCCGACCGCTACGGCTCGATGGACAACGTCAACAGCGCGTACTGATACGCACTGAGAACACAGCAACGCCCGCGCACCGGTTTGGGGAAGACCGGGGCGCGGGCGTTCGCCGTTAGAATGCCCTCGTGCCAGACAGCGCCGATCAGGCACCCGATCACGCGCATTCCGACGCGGCGACAGCCAGTCGCGTCGCCAAGGCCCGCCGCTTGGCGGCCTACCTGTGGGCTCGCGACATCAGCAGCGCCGAATTACTCGCCCTGTCCGCGCCGACGCTGCGCAAGCTCGCCCGTGCTGCCGAGACCAATCCGCCGAGCACCGACGAGACGTGGCGGGTGGTCGCGGACCTGCTCGATCAGAAGGACGCCTGGGCCGCGCGCAACCCCGATCACGAGGCCGCACGCCGCGCCCATGCCGACGAGAAGCTGCTGTGGGTCAAGCCGCCGGTGACACCGTGGTCGGCGCAGTCCTGAGTCAGCCGAGGACGAGACCGATCGCGAGTGCGAGCATCACCACCGCGATCAGCGAGTCGAGGATGCGCCAGGCGAGGGGTTTCGCGAACAGCGGGCCGAGTCGACTCGCGCCGTAACCGAGGCCGAAGAACCACAGCACGCTGGCCAGCATGGCCCCGGCCGCGAGGAACCAGCGCTCCGAGGGCGCCCAGGTGCTGGCGAACGAGCCGAACAGGACGAGCGTGTCCAGGTAGACGTGCGGGTTGAGCCAGGTGAGCGCGAGACAGGTGAGCACCGAGGCGCCCAGTGCCGCCGAGGTGCCCGTGAGGTCGGCCTGCAGTGCCGACGACCCGAACGCCCGCCGGGCGGCGAACAGGGCGTAGCAGACCAGGAAAGCCGCCCCGGCCCACCGCGCGATGGTCACGACCGCCGGAAACGACTCGACGACGGTGCCGAACCCGGCCACCCCGGCCGCGATCAGCACCACATCCGAGAGCGCGCACACCGCGACCACCGGGAGGATGTGTCGGCCGCGCACGCCCTGTCGCAGGACGAACGCGTTCTGCGCGCCGATCGCGACGATGAGCGAGAGCCCGAAACCCAACCCGGAGAGTGCGGCCACTGCGGCCGACGATGTCGTCATATCCCCGACGCTAGGAAGCTCGGTGGATTCAGTCCAGCTAATAATTCTGCAGAACAATTAGAATCGCTGATGTGGATCTGCAGCTCGACCAGCTACGCGCGCTCGACGCCGTGCTCACCGAAGGCACCTTCGACGCGGCGGCCCGCCGATTGAACCTCACGCCGTCGGCTGTCAGCCAGCGGATAAAGGCACTGGAGGACGCGGCGGGCCGCATTCTCGTGCAGCGGTCGAAACCGGTGCGCCCCACCGAATCGGGACTCGCCGTGCTGCGACTGGCCAGGCAGGTGCACGTGCTCGCCGCCGATACCGCGCGCGAACTCGGCGAGCCGGACCGGCCGGCCGGGCGACCCGCCCGCATTCCGATCGCGGTGAACGCCGACTCGCTCGAGACATGGGTGCTGCCCGCCGTGTCGCGGATCGCCGGCATCGCCTGTCTGGAACTGCACCGCGAGGACGAGGAACACACCACCCGGCTGCTGCGCGACGGCACGGTGATGGCGGCGATCACCTCCACCGCCACCCCGGTGCAGGGCTGCCGGGTGCGACCGCTCGGCGCCATGCGCTATCAGGCGCTCGCCACGCCGGACTTCGCGCAGTACTGGTTCCCCGACGGCGCGCGACCCGGCTCCTACACCCACGTGCCGATGATCCAGTTCGACCGCAACGACGACCTGCAAGCCCGCCACCTGCGCGGTGCCAATCAGCAGCCCGCCGATCCGCCGACACATTTCGTGCCGTCCTCGACCGCATTCCGTGAGGCGGTCCGGCTCGGCATGGGCTGGGGCATGCTGCCCGACCTACAGACCGAAACCGACCGGGCCGCAGGCACTTTGGTGAACATCAACGGCCGGGCGCGGATCGACGTGCCGCTCTACTGGCAGCAGTGGAAGCTGGATTCGCCCGCCCTGAACGCGGTCGCCGACGCCATCATCACGGCCGCCGCGAAAGCCCTGCTGCCCGTCGAGTGAGCTGTCAGCCGCCGAGCTTCTTGTAGAACGCGCCCGCGATCGGGGCCGTCATCGCGCGCGGACCGTAGTTGCCCGCGACGCTCATGCCCTTGCTGATCAGGCCGGGGACGATACGCATCTTGTTGCGGGCCAGGGCGTCGATCGACACCTTCGCGGTGTATTCGCTCGACACCCACAGGAAGTCGGGGACCATCTTGTCGACGATCGACTCCTCTTCCGGCGCAGGCGTTTCCGTGCGCACGGGACCAGGCGCCAGCAGGGTGACATTGACCCCGCTGCCCTTGAGTTCGCCGCGCAGCGACTCGGAGAACGTGTTGGCGAACGCCTTCGACGCCGCATAGGTGGCGTTGTTCGGGATGGGCATATTGCCCGCCGCCGAGCCGCTGATCAGGATGCCGCCCGCCTTGCGCTCGATCATGCCGGGCAGCACGGCCAGGGTCAGGTCGTGCACGGCGGTGGCGTTGAGTTCCATCTGCGCGCGTTCGTAGGCGAAGTCGAGTTCGGCGACAGGGCCGAAGGTGGCGATGCCCGCGTTGTTGCACAGGATGGCGATATCGCGCACCGACAGCTCGTCGACCAGGCTCGCGCGCTGGGTGCGGTCGGCGAGGTCGACGGCACGGACCTCGGCGGTGATGCCGTGTGCCAGCGTCAGCCGCTGCGCCAGTTCGGTCAGGATCTCACCGCGCCGGGCGACCAGGATCAACGAATAGCCGCGCCCGGCCAGCTCGGCGGCCAGGGCGGTGCCGATACCGGAGGACGCGCCGGTGACGACGGCACGATTGTCAGCAGTGGGGGAGGGCAGGCTCACACGGCGAAGCTTAGGGGATCGCCCGCCCGGCCATAGCATGGCTCTTGCTATGACTACTGACTCCTCGCCCCGCGCCCAGGAGGCGCCGCTGCTGCTGTCCACCGAGCCGCCGCGCACGTTCGGGTTCGCCGATCAGGCCGCCTTCTGGACCAATCTCGGGGTGAGCCTGATCGGCTTCACCGGGGCCATCTACGTGCTGCAACCGCCCGGGTACGACCGGTTACCGCTGCTCGGGGCGGTGCTGGCGACCGTGGTCGGCACGATCGTCGGCACGTCGATGGTGGCCGCCGCCGGGGCGGTCGGCGCCGGAACCGGTGCGCCCGCGATGGCCAATTTCCGTGGGCTGTTCGGCACCAAATTGTCCGGGCTGCCGACGGTGGCCAATGTGGTGCAGTGCATCGGCTGGGGCGTGTACGAGCTCACCGTGATCGCGGCGGGTATCGCGGCGCTCACCAGCGACCGGGTGCCGCACGCGGTGGCGGTGATCGCGGCCGGGGCGCTGAGCACGGTGATGGCGATCTGGCCGATGCATGTGGTGGGGATCCTGCGGCGCTACGTCACCGTGGCGGTCGGTATCGCGATGCTGTACTTCACCGTGCAGATGTTGCGCCAGCCGCTGCCCGATATGGGACAGACCTCCTGGTCCGGGTTCTTTCCCGCCGTCGACACCGCGCTCGCCGTCGCCGTGTCGTTCGTGCCGTTGGCCGCCGACTACACCCGGCATTCGCGGTCGGTGAAGGTGGCGGGCGGTGCCACCGTGATCGGGTATTCGGTGGCCCAGATCTGGTGCTACCTGCTGGGTATCGTCGCGCTGTTGCACGTGGGCGGCGACCCGAACCAGCTGTTCGACTCGTTCCTCGGGATCACCGCGGGCTGGGTGTTCTTCGCGGTGCTCGTGCTGCGCGAGACCGACCAATCCTTCGCCAACGTGTACTCCACGGCCATGTCGTTGCAGAACCTGCTGCCGCGCGTGGATCGCCGCATCCTGGCCGCCGTCGTCGGCGTGCTCGCCACCGTCTTCGCCCTGAATGTGCGCGATTTCAGCTCTTACGCGAACTTCCTGCTGCTCATCGGCTCGGTGTTCGTTCCCCTCACCGCCGTGCTCGTGGTCGACTACTTCTTCGGGCGCGGCCGAACCGGCTGGGACCTGTCCGACAACTCGCCCGCCCGCCCGATCATGCTGCTGCCCTGGGCGATCGGCTTCACGGTGTACCAGCTGTGCAACCCCGGCTCGGTGTCGTGGTGGGCCGACCGGTGGACCGGGATCCAGGACGCGCTCGGCGTGCACCCGACCTGGTGGACGTCGGCATCGCTCTTCTCGTTCCTCGCGGCCGGTGCCGCGACCGGTGTCGTCGTGGTCGTCGGTCGGCGACGGTGATTCGGCGGCGCGGCGGGGTGCTCCGGGCGGCCGGGCGGAGTCCGAGCGATGGATGAGGACCGCGTTTTCGGAATGGGCGACGAGCCGCTGGCTGCACCGACATGGCCCGCGCTCACCGAAGCCGAAGCCGCCTCGGCCGTCGCGGCTACATGGGGCTCGAATGGAGCGACGATCGAATGGCGAAGTGCGCGACCGCTTTCCGCGACGGTCGGGGTGCGTACCGGCAGTGAGCGATTCGTCGTCAAACGGTTGCCGAGTGCGCTGCGTGACCTGGGTGCCCTGGCGGAGGAGCACCGGTTCATGGCACACCTGCGAGCACGCGGGATTCCGGTGCCGGAGGTACGCACCGTCACCGGGTCCGAGTTGCGGGCGGCTGCGTCCCGCAACGACCTCGGACAGCACCGGTTCGGTGTCGAGTCCACGGAGCCCGACAGCGTAGGTGGCGGCCCCGCCGATCATCGTCGTGCGTTCGTCTACGAGGTGCATCGGTTGGGGGAAGGGGACGATCGGTATCGCGCGGACTTTTCCTGGACACCGTTCCGCGATATCGAGGACGCTGCCGGAGCAGGCACGATGCTGGCCCGATTGCATTCGGCGGCCGAGGGTTTCGATGCCCCCGCCCGTCCCGCCCGCCCGTTGCTCGCCAGCATGCACAGCGACGTCATCGGCGCCTTCGAATGGCATATCGCGCGCCGGCCCGCTCTCGCGACGTTCCTCACCGACCGCGCCTGGCGCACAGAAGTCCCCGACCTCCGCGCCGACCTCACCACCGTCGAACCCCTATGGACGCATGGTGATTGGCACCCGACCAATCTCCTCTGGCGCGACCACGAGGTGACCTCGGTGATCGATTTCGGTCTGTCCGACCGCACCACCGCCGTCTTCGACCTCGCCACCGCCGTGGAACGTACCGCCGTGGACTGGATCGCCCTCCGGGACGGTGGCCCCGCCAACGTTCGCACAGACCAGATCACGGCCCTGTTCGAGGGCTACCAGTCCATCCGTCCGCTGAACCACGCGGAAAGCCAACTGTTACCGGATCTGCTCCCCCTGGCACACATCGGCTACGAACTCTCCGAGATCGACTACTTCCTCACGATCCCCCAGGAACCCCGCAATGCCGAAATCGCCTACCACGACTGGCTTCTGGGCCACCTGCGCTGGTACGAAACGCCCGAAGGCCACGACCTCAGAACACTGCTCCACGACCTGTCCGCCCGCTGAGGGACATGCCGCCGACCTGCGCATCTTCAGCTGTGCGGTACTACTCGGAGCGGCCACCCACCGCACCCCCAACCAAAGCCAACACCCCCATCCACCAGATGCGAGTTCGGTGGATGGGGGCGTCGCAACGGCCGTCCGTCGCGTCGGACGACCGGGTCTAGAGGCGAGCAGCCAGTCGCGTCCCCTGGTCGATGGCCCGCTTCGCATCGAGCTCAGCAGCCAGTTCGGCCCCACCGATGAGATGCAGCTCGACACCGGCCGCCCGCAACGGTTCCTCGAGCTCGCGCACCGATTCCTGCCCGGCACACACGATCACGTTGTCCACCTCGATGACTCGGGGGTTCTCCCGCTTCTCCCCGAAGCTGATGTGCAGACCCGTATCGTCGATGCGCTCGTAATTCACCCCGCCGATCTGCTCGACCCCCTTGGCTTTGAGCGCAGCACGGTGGACCCACCCGGACGTCTTGCCGAGATCCTTGCCGAACGGGGACGACTTGCGTTGCAGC
Source organism: Nocardia sp. NPDC050413 (assembly GCF_040655475.1). NCBI lineage: Bacteria > Bacillati > Actinomycetota > Actinomycetes > Mycobacteriales > Nocardiaceae > Nocardia > Nocardia sp. NPDC050413. Next base: position 131,105 of record NZ_JBFAJZ010000006.1, read on the forward strand.
AGAACGACGTCGCGGGCGGCGGGGGAGGGGTTGGGCTTCTTGAGCTGGCCGGGAACCTGCTCGTTGTCGGAGTCGACGCCCCACTCTTCCTTCCACTCGTCGAGCTTGAGCGTGGGATGCCCTTCCACGGTGAGGTATTCGCTCACGTCGTAACCGATGCCGCCCGCGCCGATCACCGCGACCTTCTTGCCGACCGGCTTCTCCTGCTTCACCAGCTCCGCGTACGAGAGCACCATCGGGTGGTCGATGCCGGGGATGTTGGGGATGCGGGGGCGTACGCCGGTGGCCAGGACGACCGAGTCGTAGCCGCCGTCGATGAGTTCGGTTGCACTGACACGCTTTTCGAGGTGCAGCTGGACACCGGTGAGCTCGATCTTGCGGCGGAAGTAGCGGATCGACTCGTCGAACTCCTCCTTGCCGGGGATGCGGCGGGCGATGTCGAATTGGCCGCCGATCTTGTCGTCGGCCTCGAACAGGTCGACGTGGTGGCCGCGTTCGGCGAGGTTCACCGCGGCCGAGAGCCCTGCGGGGCCCGCGCCGACCACCGCGATGCGTTTGGTGCGTCGGGTGGGCAGCAGGTTGAGGGTGGTCTCGCTGCCCGCGCGCGGGTTGACCAGGCACGACACCTTCTTGTTGCCGAAGGCGTGGTCGAGGCAGGCCTGGTTGCAGGCGATGCAGGTGTTGATCTCGTCGGCGCGGTCGCCGCGCGCCTTGTTCGCCCATTCGGGGTCGGCGAGCAGCGGGCGTGCGAGCGAGATGAGGGCCGCGTCGCCTCGGGTGAGGATCTCCTCGGCGATCTCGGGCATGTTGATCCGGTTCGACGCGCACACCGGGATGTTCACCTTGCGGGCGATCTTGGCGGTGAACTCCACGAACGCCGCACGCGGCACCGAGGTGACGATGGTAGGCACCCGCGCCTCGTGCCAGCCGATGTCGGTGTTGAGGATGTCGACGCCGACGGCCTCCAATTCCTGTGCGAGCGCGACGATCTCGTCGAAGGTCTGGCCCTTCTCCACGAGCTCGGCCATCGACAACCGGAACACGATGATGAAATCGGGGCCCACTTCGGCGCGGATGCGGCGGGCGATCTCCACGGGCAGCCGCCGCCGGTTCTCCGGGGTGCCGCCCCACTTGTCGGTGCGCTTGTTCACCCGCGGCGCGAGGAACTGGTTGATGAAATACCCTTCACCGCCCATGATCTCGCAACCGTCGTACCCGGCGAACTTGGCCAGCCCGGCGCAGCGGGCGTAGTCGTCGATGGTGCGTTCGATGCCCTTGGCCGAGAGGGCACGCGGCTTGAACGGGTTGATCGCCGATTTCACCGCCGAGGCCGAAACGCTGGTCGGCATATAGGAATAGCGGCCCGCGTGCAGGATCTGGATGGCGATCTTGCCGCCCTCGTCGTGCACCGCCTTGGTGATGCGCCGGTGCCGGTAGGCCTCGGTCTTGGTGGTGAGCTTGCCGCCGAACGGGAGGAGCCAGCCGGTGCGGTTGGGTGCGTACCCGCCGGTGATGATGAGACCGACACCGCCGCGTGCGCGTTCGGCGAAGTAGGCGGCGAGTTTGTTGGTGTCCCAGGCGCGGTCTTCGAGGCCGGTGTGCATGGAACCCATGACCACCCGGTTACGCAGGGTGGTGTGGCCGAGGTCGAGGGGCTCGAACAAATGGGGATAGGCAGTCATGGGCGATGGTCACCTTTTCGCGGTCGCAGGGCCTGCAGTACTTCGTCGCACCATTCGACGTAACCGGTCTCCGCGCGGATACCCGCGCGCAGCACCAGGTACTGGTGCAGAGCGGTGCCGGAGAGCTGGTCCGGCGCCGGAAAGAATTTCTTCTCGCTGAGCTGGTACTCCTCGAGGCGTTGCGCGTGTTCGGCACGATGGCGGGCGACCTCGGCGCAGACGGCGTCGATATCGCCGTGCGCGGCGCCACGCACCTTGACGCCGAGTTCGTCGCGGGTGGGCACCGATTCGGTGGGCTCGGCGATCCAGCGGGCCAGTTCCTCGGCTCCGGCGGGGGCGACCGAGTACACCTTCTTGTCGGGTTTGCCCTGCTGGGCGACCGATTCCACGGTGACCCAGCCGGCTTCCTCCATCCGCTTGAGCACGCGGTAGATCTGCTGGTGGGTGGCGCTCCAGAAGTAGCCGATCGACTTGTCGAATCGACTGGCGAGTTCATACCCGGAGCCTGCTCGCTCGCTCAGCGAGACCAGGAGCGCGTGCTCGAGTGCCATGCGACGAGGATATGCGCAACCAACGGTTCTATGCAACCAGGTTCATATGAATTGATGGCGTGGCGGATCGTCGATGCCCTGCCGGGCGCCGAACACGCCGTTACGCTCGGTGCATGACCGAGGTGAGCGCGTCCGCGACCATCGGCGAGGCGGCCGGACGCGGACAGGTGATGGCGTGGGGGCTGTGGGATTGGGGGTCCTCGGCGTTCCAGGCCGTGACGCTCACCTTCGTGTTCTCGGTGTATCTCACCGACAAGGTGGGCAAGGACCTGCCGGGAACGATCTCGGCGAGCGCGTGGCTCGGTTGGGCGCTGGCGGGCGCGGGTCTGGTCGTCGCGCTGACGGCACCGGTGTGCGGGCAGTACTTCGACGCGGTCGGCTCCCGCAAGCGCGCGCTGGCCACGTTGACCGCGCTCACCGTCGGTGCGATGGCGCTGATGTTCTTCGTCCACGCCGACTACCGAGACCTGTGGCTCGGGCTCGTCCTGCTCGGTTTCGCCTCGGCCACCTTCGAATTGGCGACGGTGCCCTACAACGCGATGATGCGCCAGGTGTCGACGCCTGCGACGGTCGGCCGGGTATCCGGATTCGGCTGGGCGATGGGCTATTTCGGTGGCATCGTGCTGCTGCTCGCCTGCTACGCGGGCTTCCTCGCCGGTGACGGCGACCGTCGCGGCCTGCTCGACATGCCGACCGATCAGGGCCTCAATGTGCGGCTGGTGATCGTGCTCGCCGCCGTCTGGTTCACGGTGTTCGCGCTGCCGGTGCTGTTCACCGTGCCCGAACTGCCACGCACCGGTGCCGATCCCGGCGCCGACCGCGTCGGATTCCTCGGCTCCTACCGGGTGCTGTGGCGTGACGTGCGCGACCTGTGGCGCACCGACCGGCACACCGTGTGGTTCCTGCTGGCCAGTGCGATCTTCCGCGACGGGCTGGCCGGGGTGTTCACCTTCGGTGCCGTGCTCGCGGTCGGTGTGTACGGCTTCGCCGACGCCGATGTGCTGCTGTTCGGTGTGGCCGCGAACGTGGTGGCCGGCGCGGCGGCGATCGCGGCGGGCCGCTTCGACGACCGACTCGGCCCCAAGCGCGTGATCGTCGGCTCGCTGATCGGGATGATCGTCTGCGGCGCGGTGTTGCTGGTGGTGACCGGTTCGCTGATGTTCTGGATCTTCGGTCTGGCCCTGACCGTCTTCGTCGGTCCCGCCCAAGCCTCGGCCCGATCGTTCCTCGCCCGCCTCGCCCCACCGGGCCGCGAGGGTCAGCTGTTCGGTCTGTACACCACCACCGGCCGCGCCGTCTCGTTCCTGGCACCAGCCCTGTTCGGCCTGTTCGCCTGGGCCTTCCACAACGACCGCGCCGGAATCATCGGCCTACTGGTCGTGCTCACCGTTGGTCTACTGGTTCTGCTCCCGGTCCGAGCACCGAGACCCGTGCAGGACGCCAAACCTGTGTAGCGTCACCGATTTCACCCGTTCCAATTTGTGAACACCTGTACTCCCAACCGGATCCACCGCGAATTCGCAAGAACATGGGTAACTCACCGGGTACGAACAAACGCGATCACGAACCCGCGTTCGGCCGCCGACGCAAGTCGACCCGCCCCTGAGTCCGGCCTGGATTCTCGGGGGAGGCGGTCAAGCCTCGGGGAGGTGGGAGGGCTGCCATGCGGCGATACCCAGGGCGATCAAGCGCATCTGCATCACCGTGCGCTCCACGACCGCCGCCTCTTCGCGCGGCGTCGCCGACACGAATGATCCGATGCCGTCGGTGACGGTGCTGACCAGCAGATCCGCGGCGATCTCGAGTTCCGTTGTGCTCCACGAGTCGAGCGCGCGCAACCGCGACAGATCCGCGACGATCTCGCGCACGATCAGCTGCATCTCCATCGCGATGGCCTGACGCAGTGGTGCCGAACCGCCGTGGCGTTCGCGCAGGAGGAATCCGAACAGCGCGCGCTTGGCGGCGACCTGGTCGAAGACGAACCGCACGGTGTCGGCGAGGTGGGCGTCGGGTTTGCGCCTGACCTCGCGCAATGCCAGCCGTAGCGCGGTGACACCCTCGTCGACGAGGGTGGCGCCCAGATCGTCCAGCGACGCGAAGTGGCGGTAGAACGCCGTCGGCACGATCCCGGCCGAGCGTGCGACCTCGCGCAGGCTCAGTGCGGCGAACCCGCGTTCCGCGGCCAGGGCCAGCGTGCCGTCGAGGAGAGCCGCCCGAGTGTGCGCTTTGCGCTCATTCCGGGTTCCTGCCTGCTCAGTCACATCGGTGAGCATACATCCGTTCACCATAGTCGCTTCCTTGGAAATGTAGTCCGGCTCACATCGCTGCCGGTTGACAGTGGGCCGGGTTCATCCGGCACACTGGTGAGTGTACAGGCGTGCACTGAAATTTTCGCCAGCACGTCCACGGAACATCCGCAGAGGGGCAACACACATGGTGGGACTGATCGACCTGGTGCAGACGTTGACGACGCCGCATCCGCTGGACCGGTACCTCGAACTCGTCAGCCCGGCGCTGACCGCGCGGGAACTGCGTGCCGAGGTCACCCATGTATCCCGCGCGGTGCCCGGCTCGGTGACCCTGACCCTGCGCACATCGCGCCGCTGGCGTGGACACAAGGCCGGGCAGTACATCCAGATCGGGGTGCTGATCGACGGCGTGCGCCACGTCCGCTGCTACTCGCCCATCGACCCCGAGGGCGGCAGCGACCGTTTCCTGCAGATCACCGTCAAGGCGCACCCCGGCGGGCTGGTCTCGAACTACCTGCACGATCACGCCGAACCGGGCATGGTCGTCAACCTCGAGCCGGCCGGCGGCGTGTTCGCGCTGCCCGAGCAGCGGCCGGCGAAGGTGCTGCTCATCAGTGGTGGCAGTGGCATCACTCCGGTGCTGTCGATGCTGCGCACGCTCGACGCCGAGGCGTACACCGGTGAGGTCACCTTCCTGCACTACGCGCGTCAGCCGGAGATGATTCCGCACCGCGCGGAACTTGCCGCGATCGCCAACCGGCGCCCCAACTTCCGGGTGGAATACCGCTTCCCGGTGGAGCCGGGCACGGTCGTCAACGGTGAGACCTCCACCGGCAGCGGCTTTTTCGACTACGACGAGCTCGAGCGCGTGGCGCCCTGGTTCGCCGACGCGCAGACCTTCGTGTGTGGCCCGCCGCCGCTGATGAACGCTGTGAAGAACATCTTCGAGGCCGAGGGTCTCGCGGATCGGGTGCACAGCGAGGAGTTCACCCTCACCACCGTTCCGGTCGACCCGTCCGAGGCCACCGGCACCGTCACCTTCTCCGGCAGCGACGTCGCCGCCGAGAACAACGGTTCCTCGCTGCTCGAGCAGGCCGAATCGGCCGGGCTCACCCCGGAATACGGCTGCCGCATGGGGATCTGCTTCTCCTGCACCGCGACCAAGGTGTCCGGCTGCACCCGCAACCTGCGCACCGGCGAACTCGACGCCGACCCCGACAAGCAGATCCAGATCTGCGTGAACGCACCCGTCGGCGACGTCGACATCGCCCTCTAGTCAACCGATCACCGCGAAACAACCCAGGGGAGATACTGCTATGACGATCCTCACCGAAACCGCAGACGGCCCGGTCATCCTGACCCCCGACCAGGTCGAAGAGCTCGGCAAGGCGCTCGACGATCTGCGTGCCCGCGTCGTCGCCGACCTCGGCGAACGCGACCGCGAATACATCTACAAGATCATCAAGACCCAGCGTGGTCTCGAGGTGGCAGGCCGCGGTCTGATGTACCTCGGCTTCCTCCCGCCGTTCTGGCTGGCCGGTGTCGCCGCACTCGGCGCGTCGAAGATTCTCGACAACATGGAAATCGGCCACAACGTGATGCACGGCCAGTACGACTGGATGCGTGAGCGCGGCGTGAACTCCCGCGAATTCGACTGGGACACCGTGTGCCCGGCCGATCAGTGGAAGCACTCGCACAACTACATGCACCACACCTACACCAACATCCACGACATGGACCGCGACATCGGTTACGGCATCCTGCGTATCGACGAGGGCCAGAAGTGGAACCCCTACTACCTGGGCAACCCCGTCTACGCCTTCCTGCTGATGGTGCTGTTCGAGTGGGGCGTGATGGTGCACGACCTCGAGGCCGACAACATCATCAAGGGCAAGCGCAAGTGGTCCGACCTCAAGCCGCTGCTCAAGGGGCAGTTCAAGAAGGCGGGCAGGCAGGTCCTCAAGGACTACGTGGTGTTCCCGGCGCTGACCGGCCCGCTGTTCCTGCACACCCTGGCGGGCAACGCGGCCGCGAACCTGGTGCGCAACCTGTGGACCTTCTCCATCATCTTCTGCGGTCACTTCCCGGCGGGCGTGCAGACGTTCACCAAGGAGGAGACCGCGGAGGAGACCCGTGGTGAGTGGTACGTGCGCCAGATGCTCGGCTCGGCCAACATCAACGGCTCGCGACTGTTCCACATCATGTCGGGCAACCTCTCGCACCAGATCGAGCACCACCTGTTCCCGGATATCCCGGCCAACCGGTACCCGGAAATGGCGCCCGAGGTGAAGGCGCTGTGCGAGAAGTACGGTCTGCCCTACAACACCGGCCGTTTCTCCAAGCAGATCGGTTCGGTGTGGGTCAAGATCTTCCAGCTCGCGCTGCCCGACAACATCACCAAGAGGGCGCCCAAGCCCGGTGTTATCGTTATGCGTAATCGGAAGGCAACCGAAGTGGGCGTGTAATGGTCGGCAAATTCGAAACCAACAAGGATCTCGTCCAGGAATTGACGACCTCCGGTGCGCAGCGGGTGGGCAATATCGCCGCGCTGATCACCGGAACCGTCGCGGGAGTGGCTCGGGAGATCGGTGAGTTCATCACCGACGCGATCGAGATGAAGGAAGCGGCCGCCGCGGCTCGCCGTGACGCGGCCGCGGCCGAACCGGCCTACGACGCCACCGACGACGAGGTGCGGGCGCCCGAGCAGCCTGTCACCGAGGCCGAGATCGTCGACGAGACCGAGGTGGTCTCACCGAAGCCGGTTCCCGAACAGCACTGATCACCACACCGGCAACCGGCGCCGGTGCTCGATCACATCGGTGATGAGATCGCGGTAGCCGTCGGCCAGTTCGGCCAGCCGGGACCAGTGCAGATGGGTTCGACCCTCCGGATCGCCGTCCAGCGCATGCTGGGCGGCGATCCATTTTCGTGCCATCCGATCGATCACCGCGCCGAGGGTCTCGGTGTGCAGCGAGGCACCCGCCCGATGGGCCAGGTTGGTGGCCACCCAGTTGTCGATGAGCGCCATCTGGGTGGTGCGTTCGCGGTCTATCTCGTCGATCAGGCGCAGGATCCGCGCGCTGGAGACGGCCGGGTCGCGGGCCTCCTCGATCACCGCGCGCCTGCGCGCGTGGCATTCGGCGAGGGCGGCGGCCGCGTCGAGTACCCGGTGATGGGGCCGGTTCCGATCGATCGGCCGGACGAATGCCCGTAACAAGGCCGACGGTGACGGTGGTTGTGTCAGGTGGCCGGAGTCGATCGGCATGGTGCACGCCCCTGAAAAAAGCTCGCGAGGGTGGATACGCCGGGGCCGGGGAATCGCCGGGACGCGCCCCGGCACCGGCGTAGCCCCGCCCAGGCGCCGACGTATTCCGCGACGCTGCGGTGAGGATGACGGCCCGGGAAGTATCGGGACCCTTTCAGGAAAGCGCGATCCGGGATCGACGCGCAATAGTATGGTGTACAAAACTCCGGGTCGGCAGAAATTGTTATGTGCCGATGACGGGCGAGTCACCGGGCGGTGACCGGGAAAACCGCTGCGGCACATTCACGGCAATCTCACCGACGACAAGACCCGCGTATGCACTAGCCTCGGTAGATGTGCCGGCTTACGTGTCCTCGCCCGAGCTGACCTTCGGCTTTCTCTTCGCGCTGGAAGACCCGCAGCGAATCGCCGATGTGGTCCGCGACCTGATGGAACGCCGTGCGGTGTCGGTGTTCCGGCTCGCCCGGCTGTCCGACGACGAAGGGCCACCGCAGCGCTATGTGGTGAACTGGGCCGCCATCCCGCAGATCGCCATCACCACCAGCGCCCCCGATGCCGACGAGTTGCGCGCGCAGCGGATCATGCTGGTCAACGCCTTCATCGGCGAGGGCGGCGAGGTGAGTATGTACTCCGGTAACCCGAACGCTTGAATTCAGCGCGCGGACTCGTAGATTCGGCGCACCACGTCTTCGATGCCCGGTTCCTCGATGGACAGATCGCGCACCTTCGCCCGATCCGAGACCGCCGCGAGCAACGCCGCGGCGGTGGTGTGTTCGGCGTCGAAGGCCAGGCGCTGACGCATGCCGCCCGCCGCGCTCGACAGCAGTTGCGCGCCGCACGGCAGATCGTCGAGATCCGGTGTCGGCTCGGCCAGGTCGACGACGAGCACCCGGCGCGCGCCGACGGTGGCGCCGAGGCCGGTGAGCGAACCGTCGTAGACGAGCGTGCCGTGATCCACTACGAGCACCCGTTCGCAGAGTCGTTCGATATCGCCCATGTCGTGGGTGGTGAGGAGCAACGTGGTTCCGCGTTCCATGCGTTCGGCGCGCAGGAACTCGCGTAATCGCTGCTTGGACAACACGTCGAGACCGATCGTCGGCTCGTCGAGAATCACCAACTCCGGCGAATGCAGCAGGGCAGCGGCCACCTCGGCGCGCATCCGCTGACCGAGCGAGAGCTGACGCACCGGCGTATCGAGGGTGTCGGCCATCTCCAGCTGCTCGACGAGCTCGTGTGTCCGCTTGCCCGCGACCTCCGGGTCGAGCCGGTGGATCGCGGCGAGGATCGAAAACGACTCGTGCAGCGGCAGATCCCACCACAGCTGCGACCGCTGCCCGAACACCACACCGATGCGTGAGGCCAGTTCCCGCCGCTGGCGCACGGGTTCGAGACCGCACGTGCGGACCGTGCCCTTGGTGGGGACGAGGATGCCGGTGAGCATCTTGATCGTGGTCGATTTGCCCGCGCCGTTGGCGCCGATGTAGCCCACGGCCGAGCCGCGTTCGACCCGAAAACTCATCCGGTCGACGGCGGTGATGATGTCGCGATGTCTGCGCCAGCGGCTGCCGTTCTTGCGGTACACGCTGAATTGCCGGGTGAGGTCGTCGATGTCGATGATCGGATCCGATGTGGCGTTGTCGTCCATCGTTATCCGCCTCCTCCCTGATAGTGCCTGGTCCCGACCCGCCATGCCGCCGCCGCGAGCAACCACACCCAGGCGGCGGCCAGCGGGGTCAGCCACGCCGACCACGCGGGCAGCAACGGCGGACCCTGCAGTCCGAGCAGCGCGATGGTCGGCACGTACGCCGTGAACGCGACCGGAATCGCGAACCCGAACAACAGTTTCAGCGGTGTCGGGAACACCGAGGCCGGCTGCATCGCGGCGAACGAGCCGCCGTAGGTGAAGCTGTTGGTGAGCTCGGCACCGTCTATCAAGAAGAACTGTAGCCCCGCCGCACATACGAAAAGGCCACAGAACAGCGCGATTCCACTCAGCAGGGTGATCACGATCAAGGTAACCGGGCCGATGCCCCAGTCGATGTCGTTGCGCCACAGCCCGATGCCGAGCACGACAACCGCGACGGCGGCACGGGCGATCCGGCGCAGCGAGATGTCGCTGGTGATCAACTGCAGCAGCAGTGGTTGCGGGCGAAGGTGATACGCGTCGAGGGTGCCCATGCGGATCATCGCCGGGAGCGAGTCGAGGTGGCCGACCAGCACCTGGGCGAGTGCGAAAGCGGTGTTGGACAGGCCGAACAGCAGCAGTGCCGCGTCGACGTCGAGGCCGCCGAGGGTGCCGACGTTGTGGAAGATCACCCACACCTCGGCGAACTCCACCAGGCCGATCAGGAACGCGCTGAACACCTCGATGGCGAAGGAAACCCGGTAGACCCGCTGTGCTTTGACACGCGAACGCAATACTGCGAGGTAGGGGGTGAACCAGGTCCCGGACACAATGCGTGCGGTCTCCGGTTCAGCCACCCTGTACCTCCAACCTGCGTTGTCCCGCTCGCAACAACACCCTGCCGAGCAGTCCGATCGCCAGTACCCAGAAGGCTTGTCCCGCAACGACTGACAAGGCTTCCATTCCGACGACCCGCCCTGACAGCGTATCGATCGGGGACTGAAGGATGGAGGGAAACGGGGTAGCGTGTGCCACCACGCGCAACCACTCGGGAAACATGTGGACCGGGACGAAAAGGCCCGCGAGGAACGTGCCGACGATCTGGTACAGCATGCGGATGCCGCGGATCTCCACCACCCAGAAACCGCACAGCGCGACCGCGAACAGGCACAGGAACGACAACGCGACCGCGAGCACCACGCTCAGCAGGCCGAGTAGATAGGCAGGTAGCGAGTCCGGCATCGACAGCCCGAACAGCGTCGCGCCGATCACGATGCTCGGCACGCCGCGCGGAATGAAGGTGCACGCCGCGCGGCCCATGTCGGCGGCGAGGTAGCCGAGTTGCACGTCGACCGGACGCAGGAAATCGATCGCGACGTCACCGGTCTTGATGCGCTCGACCAGATCGATCGGCGGACCCATGAACTGCGTCGCCCCGAGCAGGGCCTGCGACAACCACACATACGCGGCGATGGTCGCCTCGTCGTACCCGCCGAAGTCCCCGGCCGATCGCACGGCCGCGACCATCACCGCGGCACGAACGAACCCGAAGATGCAGTTGGTGAACAGCCCGGCGAACATCGCCAGCTTGTACTGCGCTTGCCTCTTGAAACCCGCCCGCACCAGAGTCCAATACACCCCGGCGGTACCTGGTGCGCGCCGTCGGCACCTGCGTCGGCGCACCGCGAGAACAATCCCCGCGTCCCCCTCCGCATTGCCCCGCACAATCAGTCAACTCTAGGCGGCAGAACCCTGGATCAGGACGAAAACGGCGTTGTTCGCCGATCGTTGTCAGTCCTTGGGGAACCCCGTCGCGAACAGGATCGCGATGGCGACCGAGCTGACCACAGAGATGGCGAGAATGATCCACATGGGGGGCAAGATTACCTGTCGCCTGCTCTTGACACGGCATCGGTCCGGCTCATCGCGGGCAGCTGTGGCCGGACCGTCAGTGTGCGGTGGCACTCGGTGCCAGGAGTTCGTCGGTGTCGACAGTGGTGTCGGCGAGGAAGTCGGCGATGGCGGCCCAGCTGGTGGTGCGCGCGTCGGGACCGGCGATGATGCCGAGGTGGCTGCCGCCGACTTCGACGAAGGTGACGGGGGCTCCGGTGAGGACGTCGACTCCGGCGGCTACCGACGCGGCGGAGGCGAGGGTGTCGCGGTTTCCGCCGATCAGCAGGACCGGGACGGTGATCGCGGTCAGGTCGACGGCGTGTTGGGCGTTGAGATGTACTGTGCCGGTCCACATTTCGTTGCGGATGATCAGTTGGCGGTACACCTGCGAGTAGAAGCGCGCCGGGTAGCCCGGCATCGTGTCCATGAATCGGTCGACGGCCTGCATTCTGGCCAGGGATTCGGGGTCGTTGGCGTGACGCGCGATGTAGAGCGGTTTGGTCAGTTCGCGGTCGAGCGATTGGGCGCGGAAACCGATCCGCACGGCCTGTTTCGGGATGCCGCCGAGTAAACGCACCGGCGTGGTGACGAGCTCGGTCGGGGCGAGGCGGCCGAGCGACCTGGCCAGCGACATCGGCCCGTTGCGTCGTTGGTCGAACGGGGTGCCGACAGCGGTCACCGACGCGACGGGGAGTTCGGGGTCGGCCGCGGTGGTCAACAGGCTGATGGTGCCGCCGAACGACCAGCCGATCACCTCGACCGGGGCGTAGGCGTGCTCGGCGCTGACTCGGCGGATCGCGTCGGGCACGATGTCGTCGACCCACTCCTCGAAGCCGAGATCACGGTCGGCGTAGGTGATCTCGCCGTAGTCGATGACGTACACCGCACGGCCGAGGCCGAGGAGGAATTCGACCAGGCTCTGGTCGGGCCGCAGGTCGTAGCACGAGATCGTGACCGCCAGCGGCGGGACAAGCAGGATCGGATTGCCGACGGCCGGTGTGGTGCGGCGATAGCACCGCAGCCGCCGATGGGGGTGGTCGTACACGTCGACCGACGGTGTCGGGGTGTAAGGCTCTATCCCCTCTCGGAACAAGGCGCCGATGTTGCGCACCGCGGTGCCCCATCCGACCATCGTCTTCCCTCCATCGCTGTGCATGTGCTGACCTGGACATCGTGTCTCACTTACACGACGGGTCGCAACTTCCCCTGATTTGAACATCTGCGTGACCGGCGATTTTCCGCACGTCAAGGTATTGACTGGGACACGATGTCCAATATACCTTCCTGGTACACGTAGTCCCACTTACTTGGGATACGCGACACACAGGAGTGCGTACATGACACAGAAGGTGTTCGTCGTCGGCGTCGGCATGACGAAGTTCGAGAAGCCGGGCGCGCTGGAGTGGGATTACCCCGACATGGCTCGCGAGGCGGGCACCAAGGCGCTCGCCGATGCCGGAATCGACTACAACCAGGTCCAGCAGGCCTATGTCGGTTACGTCTACGGCGAGTCGACCGCCGGCCAGCGCGCTGTCTACGAGCTCGGCATGACCGGCATCCCGGTGGTCAACGTCAACAACAACTGTTCCACCGGCTCGACCGCGCTCTACCTCGCCGCCCAGGCGATCCGCGGCGGCCTGGCCGACTGCACCCTGGCGCTCGGCTTCGAGAAGATGCAGAAGGGCTCGCTCGGCTCCACCTACGACGACCGTGAGCAGCCGATGATGCGGCACCTGCTGGCGCTGGCCGAACTGCAGGAGTTCGCCATGCCGCCCGCCCCGTACATGTTCGGCGCCGCGGGCAAAGAGCACATGGAGCGCTACGGCACCACCGCCGAGCAGTTCGCCAAGATCGGCGTGAAGAACCACCGCCACTCGGTGAACAACCCGTACGCGCAGTTCCAGAAGGAATACAGCCTGGAAGAAGTGCTGGCCGCCAAGCAGATCTACGGCCCGCTCACCAAGCTGCAGTGCTCACCGACCTCCGACGGTTCGGGCGCGGTGATCCTGGCGAGCGAGTCGTTCGTCGACAAGCACAACCTCGCCGACCAGGCGATCGAGATGGTCGGGCAGTCGATGGTCACCGACCTCGAGACCACCTTCTCCACCAAGAGCGCGATCAACCTGGTCGGCGCCGACATGTCGCGCACCGCCGCGGAAGCCGTCTACGCCCAGGCAGGCATCGGGCCCGAGGACGTCGACGTGATCGAGCTGCACGACTGCTTCTCCACCAACGAACTGCTCACCTACGAGGCGCTCGGCCTCTGTGTGGCCGGTGAGGGTGGACGCCTCGTCGACGACAACGCCACCACCTACGGCGGCAAGTGGGTCGTCAATCCCTCCGGTGGCCTCATCTCGAAGGGGCACCCGCTCGGTGCGACCGGTCTCGCCCAGTGCAGCGAGCTCACCTGGCAGCTGCGCGGCACCGCCGACGCCCGTCAGGTCGACGGCGCGCGCATCGCCCTGCAACACAACATCGGTCTCGGTGGCGCGGTCGTGGTGACCGCCTACCGGCCCGCCAACCGCTGATTTCCACCAATCTCACCGAGGAGTATCCCCATGGCATCTGTGTCCGTCTCCACCGAACTGCCCATCACCCCCGAAGCCGCCTGGGCGAAGCTGAGTGATCTCGCGACGTGGGAGGAGTGGCTGACCATCCACCAGGGCTGGCGTTCGGACCTGCCCGCCGAGCTGACCGTCGGATCGCGATTCATCGAGGTCGTCTCGGTGATGAACATGGCCAACAAGATCGAGTGGACCGTGGCCGAGGTCGACCCGCAGAAGTACCTGAAGATCACCGGCACCGGCATGGCGGGTGTCTCCGTGGAATTCGTGCTGAAGGTCGAGCCGACCGCCACCGGTTCCTCGGCCGCCTTCGACGCCTCGTTCAAGGGCACCATGATCGTCGGCCCGATCGGCAAGGCCGTCGCCAAGAACGCCGAGGCGGATCTGAAGGAGTCGATGGCCAAGTTCACCGAGCTCGTCGGGTCCGCGGCGTGAGCAGCGCCGACGCGACCACGGCCGGAGTCGTCTTCGACGGCTCCGGCCTGGGGGAATGGACCGACGAGGAGCGTTTCTCGGTGACCGCCGAGCGGATCGCCGAATACGCTGCCGCCACCAATGATCCGATCGCGGCCCACCGCAGCGGTGAAGTCGCACCGCCGGTGTTCGCGGTGGTTCCGGTGTTCACCTCGATGGCGCCCGCCGCGCTGTCGGTGGCCCCGGTGGAATTGCTGATGAAGCTGGTGCACGGGGAACAGGACTTCCTGTTCCACCGCCCGATCCGGCCCGGTGACGAACTGGTCGTGCGCGCCAAGCCCATCGGGTACGTCGGCAAGCCCAACGGGTCGACCGTCGTCGTCTACGCCGAAACGCGTGATGCAGCAGGCGAACTCGTCAACGAGCAGTGGATGACCGCGTTCTTTCGCAAGGTCGACGCGGGCCCCGGTGAAGGCGAGGCCGCGCCGGAGCACCGCATCACCGACGCCGATCGCGCGGGCGAGCCGGCCGCGCAGGTCACCGCGCAGATCGACAAGGATCAGACCTTCCGGTACTCGCCGGCCTCCGGCGATCCGATGCCGATCCACCTCGACGACGAGATCGCCCAGATGGCCGGGCTTCCCGGCATCATCAACCACGGCCTGTGCACCATGGCCTTCACCTCCTGGGCGGCGCTGACCGAACTCGCCGACAGCGAGACCGCGCGCCTGCGCCGACTGGCCGTGCGCTTCGCCAAGCCCGTCCTGCCGGGCCAGGAGATCGCCACCACCTTCTGGCCGACCGGGTCCGCCGACTCCGGCGTGCGCGCCTACGCCTTCGAGACCGAAGCCGCGGGCCAGATCGCCATCACCGACGGCCGCGTCGAATTCAATTAGGAGACAAGACTTATGGGAAAGCTTGACGGTCGCGTCGCGGTGATCACCGGTGCCGGTCGCGGTATCGGTCGCGAACACGCGCTGCTGTTCGCCCGCGAGGGCGCCAAGGTCGTGGTCAACGATCTCGGCGGCGCCAACGACGGCACCGGCACCGATGCCGGACCCGCCCAGCAGGTGGTCGACGAGATCGTCGCCGCCGGCGGGCAGGCCGTGGCCAACACCGACAACATCGCCACCTGGGAGGGCGCGAAAGCCCTTGTCGACCAGGCGATCAGCGAGTACGGCTCGCTCGACGTGCTGGTGAACAACGCGGGCATCCTGCGCGACGCGTTCATCGCGAGCATGGAGGAATCCCAGTGGGACGCGGTCATCGCCGTGCACCTCAAGGGCCACGCCGCCACCCTGCACCACGCCGCCGCGTACTGGAAGGCGCAGACCAAGGCCGGTAATCCGGTCTCGGCGTCGGTGATCAACACCGCCTCGGCGTCGGGCACCTTCATGCCCAACGCGGGCCAGGGCAACTACGGCGCCGCCAAGGCGGGCATCGCCGCGCTGACGCTGGTCGCCGCCGACGAGCTCGAGCGCTACGGCGTGCGGGTGAACGCGATCGCCCCGATCGCGCGCACCCGGCTCACCCTGGCCACCCCGGGCATGGGCGCGCTGTTCGCCGCCGAGGTGCCCGAGGGCGAGTTCGACCCGTTCTCCCCGGCCAACATCTCCCCGCTGGTCGCGCACCTGGCCGAAGCCGACTGCCCGCTCACCGGCAAGGTTTTCGCGGTGCAGGGCGGCGCCATCATCGAACTCGGCGGCTGGCACGACGTGCGAACGGTCGAGACCGACGGCCCGTGGACCATCGACGGTGTCGCCGCGCAGCTGAAAGAGAGCAGCTAGTCATGGCGCGCAACAGCTATGAGCTCGGTGTCGGCGTCAGCGAGGACCACCTGGCCCTCGCCGACGCGGTGAGCGGATTCGTCGAGCGCACCATTACCAGCGAAATCGTCCGTGCGGCAGTCGAATCCACCGACGCGGGCAAGCTGCCCTACTGGGACTCCCTCGTCGCGCAGGATCTGCTGAGCCTGCACATCGCCGAGGACCTCGGTGGACAGGGCGCTGGCCTGCTGACGCTGGCCGTCGCCCTCGAGCCGCTCGGGCGCGGCCTGCACACCGGACCGTTCGTCCCGACGGCACTGGCGAGCGCGGTGCTCGCCCAGGACGGGGGAGCGTGGGCGCGTGCCCAGTTGCCCGGTCTCGCCGACGGCTCGCGCACCGGCGCGGTCGCGCTGTCGTCGTCGCTGACCGGTGAGCTGCGCGACGGCGCGCTGATCGTCGACGGCACGGCCGACGGTGTGATCGGGGCGTTGTCGGCGGATGTGCTCATCGCACCGGTCACCGTCGACGGTGAACGGCAGTGGATCGCGTTCGACAACGTCGAGCTGAGCGTGAGCACCCAGGACAACGTCGACGTGCTGCGCGGTGCCGGGCGGTTGCAGGCGGACGCCGTCGAGGTGCCCGCCGAGCGGGTGCTCACGGTGACCTCGACCCGGGTGCGCTCGGTGACGGCGGTCGTGCTCGGCGCCGAGGCCGTCGGCGTGATGTCGTGGTGTGTCTCGACCGCGGCGGAGTACGCCAAGACCCGCGTGCAGTTCGGTCGCCCGATCGGGCAGTTCCAGGGTGTGAAGCACAAGTGCGCACACATGGGAATCGCGCTCGAGAAGGCGCGCGCTGTGCTGTGGGACGCCGCCTACGCCCTCGACCGCGACGACGACACCGCCGACTACGCGGCCGCGATCGCCGCGCTGATCATTCCCGACGCCGCCGTCGAGGTGGCCCAGGACTGCATCCAGGTGCACGGCGGCATCGGCTTCACCTGGGAACACGACGCGCACCTGTACTACCGGCGCGCGCTCGCGTTGCGCGGTCAGCTGGGTGGGCGCGACGAACGGGCCGAGGCTGTCGCCGGGTACGCGCTGTCGGGGGTCACGCTCTCCAACGAACTCGAATTGCCCGAGGAAGCCGAGCAGATCCGGGCGGGTATCCGGGCCGAGCTGGCCGAGATCGCGGCGATCGAGGACGAGGACGACCAGCTCGTCGCCCTCGGTGACGGCGGCTGGAACCTGCCCCACCTGCCCCGCCCGTACGGCCGTTCGGCCTCGCCGCTCGAGCAGGTGGTGATCTCGCAGGAGATCAAGGCCTCCGGTATCGCGATGCCGCAGTTGCTGATGGGCACCTGGGCGGTCGGCGCCATCGTCCCGCACGGTGACGAACGACAGAAGCGTGAACTGGTCGTGCCGACGCTGCGCGGTGAGCTCGTGTGGTGCCAGTTGTTCAGCGAACCGGGCGCCGGGTCCGACCTGGCGAGCCTGACCACGAAGGCCGTCAAGGTCGACGGTGGCTGGCGCGTCACCGGCCAGAAGATCTGGACCACCGTCGCGCAGTTCGCGCAGTGGGCGATGCTGATCGCCCGAACCAGCCCGGACAAGCCGAAGCACGAGGGCATCACCTATTTCGTGCTCGACATGTCGAGCCCGGGTATCACGGTGCGTCCACTGCGGGAGATGACCGGGTCGGCGCTGTTCAACGAGGTGTTCCTCGACGACGTGTTCATCCCGGACGAGAACGTGGTCGGCGCGGTCGACGACGGCTGGCACGTGGCCCGCACGACCCTGGCGGGCGAGCGGGTGGCGCTGAGCCAGAAGATGGAGGCCTACGCCACCGACACCGACCTGCTGCGGTTCGCGATCGGTCGTGAGCTGTCGCCGGTGGCCCGCTACCGGGTCGGCGAGCTGATGGCCGAGAGCCGGGCGGTGGACGTGATCGGTTCCCGGGTGGTGCTCAAGCAGCTGTCCGGCATCGATGTCTCCACCACCTCGAGCGTCGGCAAGCTGCTCGGTATGGGTCTAGGACAAGCGATCTCGGAGTTCATCGTCGCCGAACTCGGTGTCGCCGGTGTCGTCTCGGTGCCGGGCGAGCGTAGCGATCACGCGATGGAACAGCTCATCGCCGGTCGTGCCACCACCATCTACGGTGGCACGACCGAGGTCCAGCTCAATGTCATCGGCGAGCGCATGCTCGGGCTGCCGCGCGACGCGGCGCCGAGCGCGTAACCATGCTGATCGGTCTGCTGTCCGGCTGTCATCACGTGACGGCCGGACAGCACCTGCGCTGCGTCGATGCCCTCTTCGCGGGCAAATCCACGTCCGATCTCGCGGTGTAGGGTCCGACTGTGCCGAATCTGGAAACCGCCGCGCCCGCTACCTCGTCCGATGGTCGATCGCAGCGGTGGGACGGGCACAAGGCCGAACGGCGTGACCAGATCCTGGCCGCCGCCGTCGTGGCCATCCGCGAGGACGGCGCGCGGGTCGGCGTCAAGGACATCGCCGCCCGGGCCGGCGTCCCACGCTCGGTGGTCTACCGGCTCTTCGGCGACCGCGACGACCTCGACGAACAGGTCCGCACCCGCATCATCTCCGAGCTGATGACCCGGCTGACCCCCGTGCTCAGCCCGGAGGGCACCGTCGGCGACGCGGTCACCAGGGCGGTCGAAACCTATATCGGCTGGATCGTCACCAATCCCCACCTGCATCGATTCCTGGCCGCCGGGTCGAAACGGGTCGTCGGCAGCTCCCCGTCGGTCTCCGACGCCCGCACGGCCGTCGCGGTGCAGACCGCACGCCTCTTCGCGATCAGCATCGCCCGCCACGGCGGGACAACCGAAGTCGCCGAGCCCTTGGCCTTCGGTCTCGTCGGCATGGTCGACAACTCGGTCAACCGCTGGCTCAGCCGAGGCATGCAACCACTCACCGCCGACGAACTGTCACGCGTCCTACAACGCTGGATCGTCAACACGATCGCCGTCACCATGTCCGACATCGGCGTCGCCGTAGACGCCCAAACCCCGGTAGCCGACCTCTTCGGCCCCGACCAGGACAACTGAGATACCAAGTCTCGCGGCTGGATACTTCCGTGAGACGCCAGGCGAACTCGGCTTGATGAAACCCGGTGTAGAGATGGTCGACGCCGGTTCAGACGGTGATCGGTGTATCGATTCGGCAATCTGGGATAGATCGCGGCATGCTCGCCCACAATCGCCCGCACCCCGAGGCCCGCGAGATCGAAACGCCTACTCTCGTCGGTTCGTTTCAGCTGCTGAGATTCGGCGTCTGCGGCGGCCAGTTTTGTCGACAACGACCACGCCGTCCGCACTGGTCAGCCGCACCGTCGAATGTCCCAGCGACGCAATCGAAACGCTCATCCTGCTCCAGTTCTGATGGAGAGGGACGTCGGCTGCCTGTCCCCGGCGGAACTGTTCAGTCCGGCGAGGTGGAGGGTGTTGAAACAGTGAGGTGCGGTGGCTTCTAGATCGGTAGGGGCTGCGGACAAGATGCCCGAGATCCCGAATTCATCGGTGCCGAGTCCCCGATGAATCTTCGAAAAGTGCAGCACAGCAGGCGGTTTCAGCGACGGAGCGCGGGTCGGCTCGACAGTCCCGAGAGAGATCGGTGCCGGTGCGGTACGCTCTACGGCGATATCTGATTTTCTAGGAGAGATTTTGGTGCAGTCATGGGATGGAAAATTTGACGTCGTCCCCACTGAGGTCACCGACGCGGGCCGCTATATCCAGTCGACTGCCCAGGAATTGGCGAGCGGGCTCAGCGCAATCGACTCCGATGTGAACAATCTGCTACAGACCTGGACCGTTAATTCGGCTACGTGGTATCGCTCAGGGTGGGATGAAGCACGCAAGGTGGGTAAGCCGTCCTGAGTTCTCCGCAATGGTGGTGAGCCGCCGGCTTATCTGGAGGATGCCGTCGGCGCCTCTATAGCGGGCGCAGATCAAAGCGAGGATGGAGAGTAGATGCGCGTACTCTTGGCGCCGTGTTACGTGGTCGGCGGTAGCGCTGCGCTGTCACTCGTTGAAGGAGGGAAACGTCGGTGAGTAGAGAAATGATTCTCCTTATCGTTTTTTCTTCGATAGCAGCTGCCTATGCATTCAAATCGGTTCAACATTTGTGGGCTGCGAGAACCGGCGACCAGCCTGACAACGCGCCCGCGATGGGGGTGTCGGATTCCGACCTTGGTCAGGTGAAAGCTGGTCACCGATCTTCCGCTATGTGGTCTATTGCGGTTTGCTCGCTGAATCTTCCGTGGGTAGCGTACTTGGCTTACGTAACGCGCGAGAACGATGATGTTGCCTTGCCGGTTCTGGTCGCGATGGCTATCTATATAATTATTCTTAATGCAATAGCGCAACTTGGTTTCAAGCTGATAGAAGGGCGGTAGAGCTGCACTCGCCGCTTACCGTCATCCCGAATTCAGGGCATTTCCTCACTGACGAACAGCCTGGCCAGATTCTCAGCCTTGCCGACGACCTGCACGCACGAATCCGGGGTCAAGGCAATGATTCTGGAGGAGGGTAGAGATCGGCGATGGCGATCCTGGCCGGGCTACTCATTCTCCGTGTCGGTGAACGGCTCGGACCTGCACAACGCAGTGTTGAGGCGTCGACGAGGCCGATGTGAAAATTGCCAGGGCCGCGGGCCTGACCGACGGTGAGATCGCCGAAGTCATTGCCGGTGTCGCCCTGAATGTCTTCACCAACTACCTGAACAAGGCCGTCGACACCGATATTGATTGGCCGGTTGTTCGTCACCACCGGCTCGGGCATCGCCGAGTACCGGACGCGCCTATCGGTGGAAGTCCGGTGCGCCCGCCCGTTCGACGTCCGGTACCGGAAAGTCCGGGGCCGACCGGATCGGGTCGATCCCGTGAGTGAGCCGATGCTCGCGGCGTGCGGTCAGGTAGCGGTCACCGAGAACACAGAACACGACGATCAGCAGCAGTACCCAGCTGAAGGTCGCCCGCGAGTACTCGAGATTGCGTCCGAAGGCGGGCCATCGGAACAGCAACCAGGTTTCGTAGCTGGTGAAGCCGAAGACGGCGAGCCAGGCGACCCAGTTCCGCAGCACGGAGTTGGCAAGGACGACGGTGAGCAGGAACGGGAACAAGAACATCGAATAGTACTGCTGGCCCAGCGAACTCAGCGAGTACTCGGCGGTGAGCAGAACACCGGAAGCTGTGGTGACGAAGAACAGTTCCTGGTTTCTGTAGTAGCGCCACAACAGCCAGAGACTGATCGCGACCAAGACCGCGAGCAGCCCACGCGTGAGCAGGACCGCGGTCGGCGGCAGGCCGTAATAGGCGCCGAAGCCGGAGATCGAGGAGTTGTAGTAGTCGCGAACCTGCAGGCTATAGGGGAGGTTGTGCACGAAGTAGCGGCCGGGGTCGGCAGCGAGAGGCCACGCGATCGCGGTGGTGAGCAGCGGCATCGCCGCGGCGATCAGGATGGTCGACCACTGGCGGCGTACGGCGGGCAGGAGCAGCAGCGGCACGAGGATCGGTTTGATTGCGATCGTCACGCCGAGAACAAGACCGGCGGAGATGTTTCGTCGCCGCAGGAGCAGCATCAGGAACACGACTTCGGCGAGGAAGAACAGTCCGTTCACGTTACCGAACGTGAGGGTGTTGACGAGCGCCTCGGACAGAAACAGCGCGAAGTAGGCGACCGGCGCCATCGGTGAGCGCCAGCTGTGGCCGAACATCCGCAACAACAGATGGACCGCGGCGATCGCGGCGAACAGGTTGAGGAACAGGAACACGGTTCGGCCGGTCGGCTCGTCGAGCAGTCCGATCGGCGTCAACAGCAGGGTGCCACCGGGCGGATACAGGTAGTGCGGGTCCACCGACGACAGGTTCGCCGTGTAGACGGCTTCGCCGCGCAGGAACGCGGCGACCGCCGTGTAGACCGGTTTGAAATCATTGGTGTGATGGCCCGGTAGCGCCTTGGTGAAGACCATGTCCGCCGCCGTGACGAGAGCCAGCGGCCACATCACCGACTTGACGACCTGGCCCGCGCTGCGCTCGGCCTTGTCGAAGAGGTTGCGCGCCATCAGCCGAGATGCCTGGTGAGCTGCGGGATGGCGGTGACAACGTGCTGGGCCCAGATCGGTTCATCGATCCAGTCGAACGCCCACTGTCCCTTCGACGGGTGCAGCTTTCCGAGTATCAGGCCGGTGTGGGATCGGGCGCTGGCCAGCTCGATGCGGGCCAGTTCGGCGCCCGCGAGAGTGTCGACCACCCGGCAGAAGCCGCTGCCGATCCGGTGAAATCCTCGATCGGCGTGGCAGGTAGCGATGAACATGATCGTGGTGATCATCGGGTTGAGCCGGGTCAGGTCGACAACGAGGGCTTCTTTGTCGCCTGTCACGTCGTTGCGCAGGTGTCGGATAGCTCCGTCGCGTGAGGTCGTCTGTTCATTGAAGGTGATGTCGACGAGCCGATGCCCGACATAGGACAGCGCCGCGGCGTCGATGTCATCGGCGGACGAGTCGGGTGCACTGGTCGTGTCCCGGCCTAACCCGATGGTGATGTGGCGCAACGGCCCTCGCAGGGCGTGGGTGAGCGCTCCGGTCATACGATGCTCCTCGGCGAGCGGTCGACGGGCGGTAACGGGCGGGCCGGACTATGTGTCGGTGGCCGGAGGGCGTTGGTAGACGTCGGGCACACCGTCGCCGTCTTCGTCACGTGACTCCGCCTCGGCGAGCGTCCGATACACCCGGTTTCGCGCGCGCAGCACGATGGTGGCGAGGACGGCGGCGGTGACCGTGCCGAACAGCACGCCGATGCGGACGTGATCACCACGCAGATGGTCACCCGCGAACGCGAGTTCGCCGACGAGGAGCGAGACCGTGAATCCGATGCCGCCCAGCAGTGCGACGCCGGCGACGTCTATCCAGGACAGTTCGGAGTCGAGTTCGGCGCGGGTGAGTTTCGCCGTGAGGTACGTCGTGGCCGTGATCCCGATGAGCTTGCCCGCCACGAGGCCGACGGCGATCCCGATGGTGACCGGATCGCCGAGGGAATCGGTGAGCCCACTCAGTCCGCCGACGGTGACGCCGGCGGCGAAGAACGCGAACACCGGAACGGCGAATCCGGCGGACAGCGGACGGATGCGATGTTCGAATCGTTCGGCGGGCCCGTGTTCGTCGGGAGCGCCGGAGCTGGCAAGGACCGGAACGGTGAAACCGAGCAGCACGCCGGCGACCGTGGCGTGAACACCGGACAGATGCACCAGCCACCATGCGAGCACCGCGAGCGGGACCAGGAGCAACGGCGAGCTGATGCGCCGTTGCACGGCCAGCGCGAACAATGCGATCGGCACGAGAGCCAGCATCAGGTACGGCAGCTCTAGCTCGCTGGTGTAGAAGATCGCGATGACGGTGACGGCGAGCAGGTCGTCGACCACGGCGAGCGTGAGCAGAAAGGTGCGTAGCGCGGCGGGCAGGTGGGTGGTTATCACCGCGAGTACGGCGAGAGCGAAGGCGATGTCGGTCGCGGTCGGGATGGCCCAGCCGTCGAGTGCTCCTGCCGCGCCGCCCCGGTTGATCAGGACATAGATGATCGCGGGGACGGCCATGCCACCGACGGCGGCGACTACCGGCAGTGCCGCCCGGCGGGGGTCACGCAGGTCGCCCGCGACGAACTCGCGTTTGAGTTCGAGGCCGACGACGAAGAAGAAGATGGCCAGCAGCCCATCGGCGGCCCATTCACTCAGCGAGAGGTCGAGGTGCAGCGCCGACGGGCCGATGTGGAAGTCACGCAGCGCGGCGTAGGCATCGGCCAAGGGCGTGTTGGCCCAGATGAGCGCGATGACGGCGGCGACCATCAGCAACACGCCGCCGACCGTCTCGCTGCGCAGTACCGAGGCGATCCGGCGTGACTCCGGCCAGCTGCCGCGAGACAGGACGGTACGTCGTGTCGACGGACTCATCGGTCGCCTACCGGAAACCCGTGGCCGATGACCTGTGCGGAGGTGTTGTGCGTGGTGCGCAGTCGTAGCAAGACCATTACCCGTCGCTGATCGAACCCGACTCGACGGAGCTCGAACCGGGTTGCCGACCAGACTTCCCGGCGCACCTACCCGTAAAGATGCCGCAAGAGCCGCTGCCACCGCAAACCGGGGCATACCGGCGAGACGCACGACAGCCACCCCGGCAGCGGTCGCGAGTGTCCGCCATCACCGACCGATCCGGATCGAGCGAGGGCGATCACGATCGGTGCCAGGATCGGGGGGCTGCGTGGTTGCCCGTCGGCTGGCTGTCCGCGATTCCCCGGATGGCGGTTTCCACGGCGCCGAGGCGGTCGGCCAACAGGCCGAGGCCACCGACAGCCCGTACGAGGGGGTCGTCGTCGCTGCCACCGAGTGCCAGTTCGCGAACGTAGGCGGACTTGACCTGCTCCCATCGAACGGCTTGCTCGGGTGTGACGCGACCGCGGAGTTCGGCCAGTTTGAGCAGGTTGGCCTCCGCACCCGCGGCGAGGGTTTGGGCCTCGCCGCGGTAGTGGTCGTCGATCAGGGTCTCGAGTTCTTCGTCGTTCATCACCGAGACGATGCGGCTGGTGAGTCCGTTCATATCGCGGTAGGAGCCCTGTAGCTGGAACGGCGGCTCGGTGCGGGCGGTGTCGGTGGTGGCGGCCGAGGCGATGTAGGCCCGGTTGACGGCCAGGACGACCTCGCGCACGTGTAGTACTTTGCGCAGCACCGAACGGATGTCGGCCAGTTCGGCGGGCGAGTATGGGTGGGTGAGCTGGTCGGTCCGCGCGGTGTCGTCACCGGAGGCCAGACGCAGGAGCAGTTCGAGATCGGTGCGTTCGCGCGCGGCCAGCGGCGCGAGGACGGGATTGGTCGTGAGCGCGTTCTCGACGTAGCTGAGCGCGAACAGGTCGTCGCGGCCCGACAGCACCTCGCCGAGGTTCCAGACATCGGCACGGTTGGCGAGCATGTCCGGAACGCGGAAGCGTTTGCCCTGTTCGGTGTAGGGGTTACCGGCCATGCAGACCGCGAACCGTTTGCCGCGCAGATCGTAGGTGCGTGCCTCCCCGTTCCACACGCCTTCCATGCGCCGTTGGGCATCGCAGAGGGAAATGAACTTCTGCAGGAGTTCGGGCGAGGTGTGCTGGATATCGTCCAGGTAGAGCAGCACGTTGTTGCCGAGTTCGAGGGCGAAGTCGATCTTCTCGACCTCACGCCGGGCGGTGGCGTTCGGGGCGGCCGCAGGATCGAGCGATCGCACCGCATGACCCAGGGCCGGCCCGTCGACCTTGACGAAGATCAGGCCGAGTCGTGCGGCGACGTACTCCATCAGCGTGGTCTTGCCGTAGCCGGGCGGCGAGATGAGCAGCAGCAGCCCGGACTGGACCGCGCCACCCGCCTCGGCCGGGGTGCCGAGCTGGCGGGCCAGGTTGTCGCCGATCAACGGCAGATAGACCTCGTCGAGCAAACGGTTGCGCACGAACCCGCTCAGCACGGCCGGTTTGTAGTCGTCGAGGCGCAACCGCTGTCGCTGGGCGGCGAGCAGCGCGTCGCGTCGTCGCAGGTGCTCGCGGAAGGCGGGGACCGTCTCGATGCGGAAACGGTGCGCCCGCGCGGTCAGTTCGGCGAGCCGCACCGGTAGTGATCCTCCGGTGAGGGTGGGGTGTTCGCCCAGCAGTCCGTCGACGCTGGTGGTCAGCTCGGCTTCGTGGTCGTAGCGGTGCATGTCGTCGCCCCCGAGCTCGATCGCGACAGCTTCGTCCAGATACTCGAACAGCACTGTGTCGCCGCGACTTTCGGCGAACGCCCGCAGCCAGGTGCGGACGAGGTGGTATCTGCGCGGCAGGTCGTCGTCGAAGGACGCGATATCGCGACGTAGGTCCGCGTAGGCAGTGGGATGGGCGGCATCGAGATGATTCCGGAATCGGGCACAGAAATGTCGCGCGGGAGCGGCGGTGACGAAGCAGGCGGGGGTCTGGGCGATTTCCTGGAACAGGTAGCCGGCCGCCAGCGACGGGTCGACGTCGACCAGTGCGAGTCGCTCCACGAATTCGCCGACGGCACAGGACAATTCCTCGATCGTGTCGGCTCGTGCGCGCGGGTCCGCGAAGTACTCGGCGGCGCGTGCAGTCGAGCGGATGCGAGTTGTCCAGCTCGCGTGTGCCTGCGGATCGTGTGGTTGCCAGTCGGGGCCGCCGAACTGCCACCACAACTGCGCCGCGGCCCGGTCGACGGGACGGTAATGCAACAGACCCGCGCCCGCACGCATCCGCAGCAGCGCGTCCAGGATCAGTGTGGCGTCGTGATCGTGCACACCGAGCTGGTACCCCTCGTCATAGCGTTGCCGCGCCACCGCACGCACGAGCGCGTCGAGGGTGCCCCCCGCCGCCGCGTCGTGTAGCCGCTCGAGCCCGGCCGGCGCTCCCTCCACGTCGGCCAGGATCGAGGTCGCGAGGAACTCGCCCCGATACATCTGTGCGTTCTCCGACACCAGCAGCTGTGACCACAGACCCGCGGCGTCCGGCCCGAATTCACCCGCGGACAGCGGCTCCCGGTAGTCGGTGCCGTTGACGGCGAAGACCAGCGAGTCACCGTGCGGGACCAGCGCGAGCTCGGGTTCGGCGGTGGTGACCGCGAACCGATGCCTGCCGAGGCGGATCGTCCGACCGCCGTCGGAATAGAGGTCGTGCCGGTCGCGCAGCACCCGACCGGCTTCCTGTCGCGCCGTCTTGATCCGGCCGTCGAGTTCTTCCGCGGCGACCACCTCACCGGCAGTGCGCAAGTCGCTGATCGCCGTGCGCAGCCGCAGCACCATCGGATCGGCGGCGAAATAGCCGTTGACCTCGTCCGTCGAGGACAGAGTCCGGCTGCGTCGTTCGATGGTCGACAGCATCCGCCGCGCGGAGTCGAGGAGTCGACGGGCGCGCTGCGCTCGGTCGTCGAGAAGGTGCTGTTTGCGGGCGGCGAAGGCTTCGTAGATGTCGTCACGGCTGCTCGCGATCCGTTCGGCGAAATCGTCGATCGCTCCGAAGCGCGTTTCCAGTCCTTCGATCCGCGACAGCAGCGTCGACACCTGGTGGTCGCAGGCCTCCGGACTGTCGGTCGCGGCGAGCGCGCCGCTGACCGCCTGTCCGAGTAGCGCGTACTCGGCGGCGAACTCGGCGCGTCCCTCGGACGCGGCCAGCTCCGTGCGTCGCGCCGTCACGGTGGCGCGGGCCCGGTTGGCCGAGGCCAGTGTCGTGGCGACGCGCTCGAGAATGCCGGTCCGCAGGGTCGCGTCACCGATCTCGAGGCCGGTGACGACCTCGATGACGGTCTGCAGACCATCGGTCTGCTCGGCCAGCCAGTCCTGGATCGGAGCGACTTCGGCCACGGTGCCGATCTCGGCGGCCTGCTGGGTGACCTGCGCGATGGAAGTGGCGTAGTCGTCGAAAGC
This sequence comes from Nocardia sp. NPDC050413, assembly GCF_040655475.1. Lineage (NCBI taxonomy): Bacteria > Bacillati > Actinomycetota > Actinomycetes > Mycobacteriales > Nocardiaceae > Nocardia > Nocardia sp. NPDC050413. The sequence continues at coordinate 158,548 of NZ_JBFAJZ010000006.1, forward strand.
ATCAGCGGTGCTGAGAAATTGGACACAACGAAGACTGGCGTCGTCGAGCGCGGCCGCGACCGTCGCGGCCAGCTCGTCGACGCGGTCGAGGTCCACATAGCGCAACTCGCGCAATGTCTCGACCTGTCCCGCCGCGCGACGCAGGGCCGTGAGCTCCTCGACCCAGCCTCGCGCGGTGCTGTGCCCACCGCCGGTGCGGACAAGGGTGGCGACCTGCTCGCCCGCCTCGTGCACCGCCGCCGCGGCCTGCGCGGTCCTGGCTTCGACCTTCGCGAATTCCTCGACGACCTGGTCGGCGGTGGCCCGGACGGCGGACAGCGACTCGGCCAGTCCGCCGAACTCCGGATCGGTGAGCCAATGGTGGTGGTCCGCGGTCCGGACGCAGGCGGCGATGACGGCCTCGAACACGTCGGTCGTCGACGCCATGTCGGCGACCATCCTGGTCACCGACAGGCAGTCCGAGATACCGCGCACCAGTTCGGCGTTCCCGATCCGCGACAACGCCGTGTCGCCGGTCGGTGCGTGGGTGGCGTGGGTGTCCGCGACGAACGGTGTCTGCCAGATCTGCATCGTGTGCACGCGCGTCGGTTCTTCCGAGATCGCGCGGAAGACCACCATGGTGCCGTCGTCGAACAGAGAGTATCCGTGGCAGGAGATCGGCGTGGTGACCTGTTTGCGGATCAGGTTGTAGGGCAGCAGGAGTGAGCGACCCTCCGAGCGTGCGTGGAAGACGTAGAGCACATCCTCACCGTTGGCGGCGCGAACGGTGCGTTCGTATTCGAGGTCGGTGACGGCGGTGTCGAAGACCTTGTGGACGCCGGTTTCCAGGTAGTAGCCGCCAGGGAAGACGATGCCCTGGTCCTCGGGCAGTAGGCGACACGACAAACCGATGCCGTCGAGGCGCACTACGGTGCGGGTGCGCGTATTGAAAACCAGGTGTCGCCACACTGTTTCGTTGTAGGGCCGGATGCGAAGCAGGATCAGCGCACCGACCTCGGCGTAGTGCACGTCGGCGTCGGCGAGGCTCTGCAGGGGTTCGTCGACCGGCTCGGAGTAGATCCCGGATCCGGTCTCGGTGTTGTTCTCCACCTTGACGGTGAGTGTGCCGCCGAGCGTCTCGACGAACACCTTGCCGAGGACGGACAGGTGCGGGTGACGTCCGGGCACCTGATCGTCGCGGGTTGTCTCGACCCAGGTGAACTCGTGCGGGGGCGGGAACACATGGTCGCGCTCGCCGCGATTGTCGAGATAGCCGACTTCGCCGGTAGCCGCGACGCGCCAACGCAGCACCTTGATGTCGTCGGTGCGCTGCCCGGTCTGGAAGACCGCGAGTATCCGCCCGTCGATCCGGCGCAATTGCAGCAGCCGGGTCTGGGTGTAGTACCGGTACAGTTCGGCGAAGTCGCGCCGAAACCGCGGGTCGTCGAGCAAGCCCGTCGATTCAGCTGTGTTGAAAGCGAATTCGGTACCGTCGTGGTGGAAGCGGTGCGCGGCGAAGACGTCGTCGACTTCGGTCTGTGGTTTGAGCCCTAGGAAGACGTTGTAGCCGAACAGCATTCGGCCGTCGCCCACGGCGACGATGTCGCGAGGAACGCAGTTGTGGTCGGTGCGGATGTGTTCGGTACCGGTCAGTGCCAGCTCGATGCCGCCGAAGTTCTCGATCCTGCGGTTGTTGAGTTCTTCACAGCGTGCGGCCAATTCGGCCGCCTGCTCGCGCAGTCGGGTACGCAGCACCTCGTAGGTGCCGCCGTCGAGGGCGGCACCCGTGGTCGGGACCGTGGTATCGGTCCCGACCGTGGTATCCCGGTGCCGCGTCTGCGGCGCGCTCACTTGTCCAGCAGGAGGTCGAGAGCGGCGGCGTCCTTGTCCGGTTCAGAACCGTTGCGTGCGAGCAGCGATCCGACTACGGCCGAGGCCGCTGCGCCGGTGTCGGAGTGCAGCAACCGGTCCATGCCCTTGCCGAGCCCGATCGACCCGACGAGGCGGTCGAGGAACATCGACTCCCCGCCGACGATATCGATCTTGGCGTTCTGCAAACCGGTGGACAGCACATCGGCCTGTGCCTGTGCCACGTCCCGATGCGCCTGCACGGTCGCCAGCTCCACTTCCTTCTGCAGTTCGAGCCGCAACCGGAACTCTTCGTGCTCGCGGGTCGCGTCGTCGAGAACCGCCATCGCGGCGGCCTTCTCGTGCAGACCCTCCGCTTCGCCCTTGAGCTTGTCGCGCAGGCCCTCAGCCTCCACGGTGTTGCGTTCCCGCAGCACGGCGGCCTCGGCGCGGCCGACCTTCTCGATGGCGTCCGCTTCGCGTTCCCGGACGAGCGCCTGACCCAAGCCGGGTGCCGCGGTTTCGGCCTGTGTCGCTTCGGCGAGCCGGATCTTGGCCTTGGCCTGCAGTTCCGCCGCCGCGACCTCGGCTTCGGCCAGCGTCATCGACTCCTTGGCCCGGAACTTCGCCGCGGCTTCGGCGGCTTCGGCGGCCTTGATGTCCTTGACCAGGTGCTCCTGCGCCTCGGCCTCGGCGCGAATGATGATCGACTGCCGTTCCCGTTCCGCGGCTTCCACCGCACGCAGCCCCTTGATCTTCTCTTCCTGCTCGGCGACGGTCCGGTCGACCGCGACGCGCTCCCGCACCACCTCGGCGACAGTGCGACGCTCGGTCTCGAGCTCCCGCTCGTTGGCGATCTGAGCCAGCGAGACCGCCCGGTCGCGGTCCGCCACCTCCAGCTGGCGGTCCTTCTCGATGCGCTCGGACTCGATCGCGATCACCCGTTCCCGGTTCTTCTCCGCGACAGCGATCTCACGATCCTTGTTCTGGGCCTGGATCCCGAGCGCCTCGTCGGTACGCATCGCCGCGGCATGCGCCTTGAGCCGCTCCTCGGCCTGCACCCGCAGAATTTCGGCTTCCTCACGCGCCCTAAGTGTTTCGACCTCACGCCGCTGCTTGTTCTCGGCATCGGCCTGCTGCCGCTCGAGCTCGAGCACGGCTTCCCGCGCTTCCACGTTCTGCCGGGTGATCTCCTTCTCCTCGTGCCTGCGGAACTCGTTGGTGCGCACATGCTCGATCGCGGTGAGCTCGGTGATCTTGCGAATGCCCTGAGCGTCGAGGATGTTCTGGCTGTCGAGCTGGATCAGCGGTGTCTGCTCGAGGTAGTCGATCGCGGCGTCCTCGAGGCTGTACCCGTTGAGATCGGTGCCGATCACGGCCATGATCCGGTCGCGGAACTCGTTGCGCTGGGTGTAGAGGTCGGTGAAGTCCAGGTGTTTGCCGACGGTCTTGAGCGCCTCGGAGAACTTGGCGCTGAACAATTCCTGCAGCGTCGTTTGGTCGCTGGCCCGCGCCGTACCGATGGCCTGAGCGACCTTGATGACATCCTCCACCGTCTTGTTGACCCGCACGAAGAACGTGATGCGGATGTCGGCGCGGATATTGTCGCGGCAGATCAGCCCGTCCCGGCCCACCCGCGCGATTTCGATGGTCTTCACCGAGATATCCATGATCTCGGCCTTGTGCAGTACCGGCAGGACGACCGCACCCGTGAAGGTGACGTCGACCTTGCGCATCTTCGAGATGATCAGCGCCCGACCCTGACTCACCTTCTTGAACAACCGGCTCACCAGGAACAACACAGCGAGTGCGACGAGCAGCAGGACGGCGATCAGCACGCCGAATCCGATAGCGATGGTAGACATCAGTTCCCCTCCAGTGCGGCCACCCAGAACGTGTCTGTGGCCGGGTCGTATTCGAAGACGACAGCGGAATCCCCTTGGGACAGGGGAGCGGTCCGCGCATGCACTGCGCTCTGGCGGACCTGGATGATCGCCGACGAACCGTCGGCGGATGTGAGTTCGGCCTGACCGAAGCCGGTATCGACGTGACCGGTGCGCACCACGCATATCCGGCCGATGAAGCCCTGCCGGGTCGGCTGCGCGCTGTCGCGGAAGAACCGCCGCAACGGAATCACCACGAGCCGGGTGCCCGCGATCGCGGTGACGACCGCGACGATCAGCACCGGGAATCCGGCGAGCACCGCGGCCACCCCGGACAGGCCGACCGCTCCGACCCCGACCATCGCGACAAGGCTGGTGAACCACGACAGCGTCACCAGACCGGTCACAGCGACCGTTACCGGAACCCCTCCCAACCCGAGCGAGTCCGAACCCGTTGTCACAAAAGAGGACTCGGATCCGTCGAGGAGTTCGGTCTCGGTGCCGCCGACGAGCACGAGCAGCCAGAAGGCGACGACGACGAACAGCGCGAACGTGAACAGCGCAGTCGGAAAGGTCAGGATCGCGGTGAAGAACTCACCCACGCGGCGGCGAGGTCGTCATGGGCATTTCCGCCACATGAGAGTCGCCGTATCGATGAAAAACAGACCAGATGGTGTGCACGGAATTCTCCCCACGTCGAACGAATCCCGAATTCGCACGAATTCGGGATGCCGACCAGACTTCCCGGCTCACCTGCCTGTAAGAATGCCGCAAAAACCCAACGCGCGCAACCCGATTGCACGTTTCGCCCGTGGGCCGAGGCGCGAGATCGCTCAGGCAACGTCGGCTCGGCCCGCGCGTGATCACCGCCATGGCATCGACGCCGTCGAGCAGGCGTTGGCCGTGGTCATGTAAGGGGTTCCGTGTCAGGAGGATTGCGCGGTCTCGGCGAACAGTTCCAGCAGGGTGCTCCATCCGCCACCGCGTTCGACGATCGTGTCCTGGATGGCTTTGCCGTCGACGAGGCGGTCGAGGTGGCGGTGTTCGAGGGTGACAGCGGTTTGCCCGGGTCCTTCGGCGGTGAAGCGGACTTCGATCTCGCTGGCGTGGGACGGGTCGGGGTCGAATTCCCAGTGGCCGTTGATCTGCCATGTCACCACGAGCCGGTGCGGTGGTTCCCAGACCAGTACTCGGCCCCAGTCGCATTCGGTGTCGTCGACGCCGCGTTCGTACCAGCGTCCGCCCTCGCCGGGCTCCAGGATCGCATCGGCCATCTCGCTTTTGCCGATGTGGTAGGCCGCGGGCCACCAGCTGCCGAATGATTCGGTGAAGAACGCGAACGCCCGCTCCGGGCTCATCGCGACGGTGGCTTTGCCTTCCAGGACAGGCCGTTGTCCAGTGGTCATGGTCGATTCTCCTGTTCGAAATCGGTGGCGGCCGCGTCGGCGGCCTTCTGAAAAGCGGTCAAAGCCTGGTCCCAGATGTTCTGGAAGTAGGCCTGGATCGCGGCGAGGCCGTCGGGATTGATGCGGTATATGCGTTTGGTGCCCTCGGGGGTCGCCACGACCAGACCGCCTTCTTTCAGGACACGCAGGTGCTGCGACACCGCTTGACGGGTGACCGGCAGCGACTCGGCGAGCTCGCCCACCGACGACGGCCGCCGGGCGAGACGCTCGAAGATCGCCTTGCGAGTCGGATCGCCCAGGATCCCCAGATCCACATCTTTGAAAGCCTCCACTTGCGTAAGTGTGCGCTTTCAAACGAAGGTACGCAAGACCTGGGCGCCACAGATGATCGGCGGATTTGTGAGTGGCGTACGCGCCGCGAAGTCGGGCGATGTACGAGGCATCGGTCGTCCGCGGTGAGCGTCTCGAGCAGGCCGGTTCGTCACGACCGGGCTCCGGGTACCGGGGAGTTCGGTGTTCGTGGCGCAACTCACGGCGCTCGGCCTGCGGGTCCCCGAGGAATCCGCGGTCATCGCAGGCGGTTCAGGGAACGTTCTGGAGAACAGGCTCCCCAAAAACGCCCCTGAACTGCGCAAATGATGCGCCCCCGGCAGGAATCGAACCTGCGACCTAGGGATTAGAAGGCCCTTGCTCTATCCAACTGAGCTACGGAGGCAGACGCATTCACCTTTGTCGATGTCGGCGTCGGTGTCCAGCGCGAAAAGTATAGCGACCGACCGGGTGGTGGGCGGGGTCGGGAGCGACGCCCCATGGGCGTGTGGGGGAGCAGGTCGAACTACCCTCGTTGACATGTCGTTATCGCAAGACCGCTCCGCCGGAACCGTCGGCGACGGCGCTGGACCGGCGGAGACGGATCGGGCGGCCGCGACGGGCAGCAGTTCCTCGGCGGGTGGGCGCGCGTTCGGCGCGCTCGGTGTGATCGCCGGGGCGATGGCCGCGGCGGTCGCGGCGATCGTCGTCGCGTTGTCGGCGGCGCAGGCGCTGAGTCTGCTGGGGATCCCCGATCCCGGCGCGCTCACCACGTACGGGCTGCCCGCGTTGCGGGCCCTCGCCGACCTGTCCGCCGCCGTGACGGTGGGCTCCCTGCTGTTCGCGGCGTTCCTGCTGCCGCCGAAAGACAGCGGGTTGCTCGAGGCCGGTGGGTACCGGGCGGTGCGACGGGCCTCGGACGCGGCGATCGTGTGGGCGGTGTGCGCGGCGTTGCTCGTGCCACTGACGGTGTCGGATACGACGGGTCAGCCGGTGGGTTCGATCTGGCGGCCCGAGGTGTTGTGGCCGGTGATCGCCCAGGTCGAGGTGGCGGGCGCCTGGCGAACGACGACCGTGCTCGCTCTCGTTCTCGCGATCGGGTGTCGGCTGGCCTTGCGCTGGAGTTGGACGCCGATCCTGCTCGCGCTGGCGATCGGCACCATGATGCCGTTGGCTTTGACCGGGCACTCGTCCTCGGGCGGTTCGCACGACGTGGCGACCAACTCGCTCATCCTGCACATGATCTCGGCCGCGGTGTGGGTCGGTGGGCTGGTCGCGGTACTCGCCCACGCGATGCGCGGCGGCGCCGATACCGATGTCGCCGCCCGTCGTTTCTCGCTGGCCGCGACCGTCGCGATCGTCGTCATCGCGCTCAGCGGTGTGATCAACGCCTGGGTCCGGGTGCCGGCCGCCGAGCTGTTCACCACCACGTACGGCAGGCTCGTGCTCGCCAAAACGGCGGCACTCGTGCTGCTCGCGGGCCTCGGCTTCCTGCAGCGACGGGCCGCGCTGCCCGCGCTGGCCGCCGACGCGCGCGATCGCGCGGCGCTGATCCGGTTCGCCGGCGTGGAGATGCTGATCTTCGCCGCCACGATCGGCCTCGCGGTCGGCCTCGGGCGCACCCCACCTCCGCCACCGACGGCCATCCCCACGCCGACGGAAGTGGAACTGGGCTACACCGTCGACGGTCCGCCGACCATCGGCAGGCTGCTGTTCGACTGGCGGTTCGACCTGATCTTCGGCACCCTCGCCATCGTGCTCGCCGCCCTGTACCTGCTCGGCGTGCACCGGCTGCGCGCGCGCGGCGACGCCTGGCCGCTCGGCCGCACCATCGCCTGGGTCAGCGGGTGCCTCGTGCTGCTGCTCGCCACCTCCTCGGGGGTCGGCCGGTACGCGCCTGCCATGTTCAGCGTGCACATGGGCGCGCACATGGCGTTGTCGATGCTCGCGCCGATCCTGCTCGCCCTCGGTGGTGCGGTGACCCTCGCCCTGCGCGCGCTCACGCCGGCCGGTCGCGGCGGGATTCCCGGTCCGCGCGAATGGATCCTCGCGGCCGTGCACAACCCGGTCTCGCGGTTCCTCACCCAGCCGGTGGTCGCCTCGGTGATCTTCGTGGCCGGGTTCTACGCGCTCTACCTCGGTGGGATCTTCGACGCCACCGTCGATTCGCACGCGGCGCACCTGATGATGAACGCGCACTTCCTCATCAGCGGTTATCTGTTCTACTGGGTGGTGATCGGCATCGATCCCAAACCGCGTGAGGTGGCGCCGTTGACCAAGCTGGCCATGGTGTTCGGCACCCTGCCGTTCCACGCCTTCTTCGGTATCGCTCTGATGAGCATGACGACCGTCCTCGGTGGCTGGTTCTACCGCACCCTCGACCTGGGCTGGAATATCGATCTGCTCGCCGATCAGCGCAACGGTGGCAGCTTCGCCTGGGCAAGCGGTGAGGTGCCGCTGGTCGTGGTGATGCTGGCGCTGCTGATCCAGTGGTCACGCAGCGATCAGCGGCTCGCCAAGCGCACCGACCGCGCGGCCGACCGCGACAACGACGCCGAACTCAACGCCTACAACGCGATGTACGCCGAACTCGCGCGTCGCGACCGCGAGGTGCGTCCGTGACCGAATGCGGTATACCGGCGAGCCAGACGAGTCGACCGGTCGGGATCCCGCGTGTGCTGCGGACCGATGTGCGGACGGCTCGGCGCCGATTATCGGGGCGGGTGCGTAAGACACCGGTGTTCCACACCAGCGTCGACGGGCCCGACGGACCGGTTCCGGTGTCGTTGAAGATGGAGTTCCTGCAGCACGGCGGCACCTTCAAGGTGCGCGGCGCGTTCAACGCGCTGCTGGCCGAGGAGTCGGCTGGGCACGTTGTCGTCGCCTCGGGTGGCAATGCCGGGATCGCGTTCGCGCTGGCAGCGGCGCAGCTCGGTAAGGAATGCACGGTCGTCGTGCCCGAATCCGCACCGCACACGAAGGTCGCGGCCATGTGGGCGCATGGTGCCGAGGTGCTCTGGCACGGTGCGACCTTCGCCGAGGCCGAGCGCCACGCGGTGACCCTGGCGGCCGAACGCGGCGCCGGACACCTGCGCGCCGACGACATTCCCGCGGTGGTGGCGGGTGCGGGCATCATCGGTCTGGAGCTGGAGGAACAGGTGCGTGGGCGGCCGCCGGTGCTGGCCGCCGTGGGATGCGGCGGGCTGATCGCCGGGCTCGGGGCCGCACTCGGCAGGCGACGTCAGATCGTCGGGGTGGAATCCGAGCACACGCCCGCGCTGTCGGCCGCGCTCGCGGCGGGCAGGCCGGTCGACGTGGCCACGCCGTCCCCGGGCGACGAACCGATGTGCGCGACCCGGGTCGGCGATATCGCCTACGACATCGCCAGCAGACAGCAGATGCGAGCCCTCGGCGTGGCCGACGACGCGGTGACCCGTGCGCGCGAATACCTGTGGCGCGAATTCCGGGTGGTCGTCGAACTAGAGGGCGCGTCAGCGCTGGCTGCGGTGCAGAGCGGGGCCTACAAACCGGAGCCCGGCGTGCGGCCGATCGTGGTGTTGTGCGGGGCGAACACCGAACTGCCCATGCTCTGACACGGCGGATATCCACAACCCGAGAAGTTGTCCCCAGATGTCGGCGGTGCCGGCTCGGCGGTGCTCGCCTGCGCCATTCTTGGATGGTCAGAGCAACAACACCGAATGTCTGAGCGGGGGCGGTTTCGATGTACGAGGCGAATGCGACGGTGATCGGCACGGTGGTCAACCATCCCGTGCGGCGGGATCTGGCCAACGGGGAACAGGTGGTGTCGTTCCGGATGGCGAGCACGGCACGCCGGTTCGATCCGAGCGCGGGTGAATGGGTGGATGCGGGCACGCTCTATCTCACCGTCAGCTGCTGGCGGCGATTGGTGGCCGGGGTCGACCGATCACTGCGCCGGGGCGACCCGGTGATCGCCTACGGTCAGCTGCGCTCGCACGAATACCGGGGCAAGGACGGCGGCGAACGTCGTGATCTGGAGATGCGCGCCGTCGCGGTGGGACCCGACCTCGGCCGGTGCAGCGCCACGATCCAGCGACGATCGGAGGCAGCGCGGTTCACCCCGCACGTGGTACGGAATATTCCGGGCGATCAGGGCGCTGTATTGTCGGCTGCCGCACCGTCGGGGGCGGAGGGCGAGTATGCGCCCGACGACCGTTCTGCCGTAGCCTCTACGTCCGCGGCGGATTCCCTCCCGGCGCGATCGCCGGACGAGATGCCGATCGAAGGCATTCCCGCGCAGGTCGACGCCTGAGGGCAGGTCCGCGGCACCGGCCCCCGCTCCGCATCGCACCCCCGTTACCCACACCGATAGGCTTCCGTATATGGCTGAGTTCATTTATTCGATGATCAAAGTTCGCAAGGCGCACGGCGACAAGGTCATTCTCGACGACGTTTCGTTGAACTTCCTGCCCGGCGCCAAGATCGGCGTGGTCGGCCCGAACGGCGCGGGTAAGTCCAGCGTGCTGAAGATCATGGCGGGGGTGGATCGGCCGAACAACGGTGAAGCGTTCCTCGCGCCCGGCGCTTCGGTCGGCATCCTCATGCAGGAACCCGACCTGAACGAGGAGAAGACCGTCCGCGGCAACGTGGAGGAGGGCCTCGGCGAGGTCAAGGTGAAGCTGGATCGCTTCAACGAGATCGCCGAGCTGATGGCCACCGAGTACTCCGACGAGCTCATGGACGAGATGGGCAAGCTGCAGGAGTTCCTCGACCACGCCGACGCGTGGGATGTCGACTCCCAGCTCGAGCAGGCCATGGACGCGCTGCGCTGCCCGCCGCCGGACGAGCCGGTCACCAACCTCTCCGGTGGTGAGCGTCGCCGCGTCGCCCTGTGCAAGCTGCTGCTGAGCAAGCCCGACCTGCTGCTGCTCGACGAACCGACCAACCACCTGGACGCCGAGAGCGTGCTGTGGCTCGAACAGCACCTCGCCTCCTACCCGGGCGCCGTGCTCGCCGTCACCCACGACCGGTACTTCCTCGACAACGTCGCGCAGTGGATCCTCGAGCTCGACCGCGGTCGGGCCATCGACTACGAGGGCAACTACTCCACCTACCTGGAGAAGAAGGCCCAGCGTCTCGAGGTGCAGGGCAAGAAGGACCAGAAGCTGCAGAAGCGCCTCAAGGAGGAGCTGGCCTGGGTTCGCTCCGGCGCCAAGGCCCGTCAGGCCAAGAACAAGGCCCGTCTCGGTCGCTACGAAGAGATGGCCGCCGAGGCCGAGCGGCACCGCAAGTTGGACTTCGAGGAGATCCAGATCCCCGCGGGTCCGCGCCTGGGCGACATCGTGGTCAACGTGTCGCACCTGGACAAGGGCTTCGGCGATCGTCAGCTCATCAAGGATCTGTCGTTCACGTTGCCGCGCAACGGCATCGTCGGTGTGATCGGCCCCAACGGTGTCGGTAAGACCACGCTGTTCAAGACCATCGTCGGGCTCGAGGAGCCCGACAGCGGCGAGGTGAAGGTCGGCGAGACCGTCAAGCTCAGCTACGTCGACCAGAACCGTGCGGGCATCGACCCGAACAAGAACGTCTGGCAGGTCGTCTCCGACGGGCTCGACTTCATCGAGGTCGGTAACCAGGAGATGCCCTCGCGTGCCTACGTCAGCGCGTTCGGTTTCAAGGGCCCGGATCAGCAGAAGCCGGCGGGGGTGCTCTCCGGTGGTGAGCGCAACCGCCTGAACCTGGCGCTCACCCTCAAGCAGGGTGGCAACCTGATCCTGCTCGACGAGCCGACCAACGACCTCGACGTCGAGACCCTGAGCTCGCTCGAGAACGCGCTCGAGCAGTTCCCGGGCTGCGCCGTCGTGATCTCCCACGACCGGTGGTTCCTCGACCGCACCTGCACCCACATCCTGGCGTGGGAAGGCGACAACGACAACGAAGCCAAGTGGTTCTGGTTCGAGGGCAACTTCGAGGCCTACGAGGCGAACAAGGTGGAGCGCATGGGCGCGGAAGCCGCTCGCCCGCACCGGGTTACGCACCGCAAGCTCACTCGCGACTGATATCCGCGCGGACTGCATCGACGGCCCGGCCTGACGATCGACTTGTCGATCGAACGGCCGGGCCGTCGGCGTTTCACAAGTTACCGGCGGGGAAGCCGGATTTCCGACGGCACGGCTCGCGCGGCGGCGTTAGTCTCGGAATCGCGTCACCGGACTTTACGGAATCGAAGCCAACCGAAACATGGGAGCAGGCGAAAGATGACGGTCTCGTCGGAAATGTCGAGTGCGGGCTGGGCGGCGGGAATGCCACCGAGTTTGCGCGACGATCTCGCGACACTCGAGGAGGCGTATTTCCGACACGTCGACGCGGGGGACGTGGATTTTCCGATCACCGGGATCACCCAGATCTTCCGCCACCACATGGAGCTCGCCGCCCGCCGTCAACCGGGTAAGGCCCTGGTCGAGGTGCACCATCCCGACGACGGGTCGGGCATGGGAGCTGCCGTGCAGGTGGTGACCGACGACATGCCGCTGCTGGTCGAGTCGATCACGGCCGCGCTGGGCCGCATGCAGGTGAGCGTGAGCGAACTGATCCACCCGATCTTCGAGGTCACTCGCGACACCGACGGCACACTCGTCGGCGCGGCACCGCACGAGGTGGACGGCAACGGCGCCGAGGGGCTGGCCGAGTCGTGGATGCATCTGCAGTTGCACCCGTCGACCGAGCAGGCCCAGCTCGACGAGATCGAACGCACCCTGCCCGAGGTGCTCGCCGACGTGCGTCAGGTGATCGACGACACCGAGGCGATGGTCGCGGCGCAGAGTTCGCTCGCCGATCATCTCGACCGGACCGCCGCGGCGGGCACCGCGCCCTTCCCGTCGGTCGACCTCGCCGACTGCGCCCAGCTGCTGCGCTGGCTGGCGGCCGGCAACTTCACCCTGCTCGGCTACACGCGCTACCAGCGCACGACCTCGAACGGCCGCACCGTCTCCGCGCGGGTTCCGGGCACCAGCCTCGGTGTGCTCCGCCCCGATATCGGTACCGACTTCCAGGTGCCGATCAACGGTGGTGACCGCCCGCTGCTGATGCTCACGCAGGGCTTGGTCCGCGCGACCGTGCACCGCTCGGTGTATCCGTACTTCATCGGGGTCGCCGATGTCGACGACGCGGGTGCGGTGGTCGGGGTGCACCTGTTCATCGGCGTGTTCACCGTCAGCGCCGTGCACGAGAACGTCCTCGACATTCCCGTCATCAATCGCCGCGTACGTACCGCCATCGAGGCCGCGGGCTTCGACAAGGACTCGTTCTCCGGGCAGGCGATGCTCGAGGTGATCGAGTCTTTCCCGCGCACCGAACTGTTCTCCGCCGACACCGCCACCATGCGGCGCACCGCCGTCGCGGTCCTCGGCGTCGGTTTGCGTAGGCAGGTGCGGCTGTTCCTGCGCTGCGACACCTACGGGCGGTTCGTTGCCTGCATGGTGTACCTGCCGCGCGACCGTTACACCACCGCGGTGCGGCTGGAAATGCAGTCGATCCTGGTGCGCGAACTCGGCGGCGTCGACATCGACTACTCGGCCCGGGTGAGCGAAAGTGAGCTCGCCAGTGTGTATTTCACGGTGATGCTGCCCCCCGAGGCCGCGGGTCAGGACGGACCCGACACCTCCGAGGAGAACCGGCGCCGAATCCAGTCGCTGCTGAACGCGGCAAGCCACTCCTGGGACGACCGGATCGGTGACGAGGTCGCGTCGTCGACCGTGCTCGACCCCGCCGTGGTCTCGCGTTATTCGAAGGCGCTGCCGGAGAGCTACAAGGAAGACTTCGCACCCGCCCGCGCGCTGGACGACATCGCGCGTCTCGAGCAGCTGTCCGAAGGTGGCATCGACCAGCATCTGTACCGCCGGTCCGAGGCCGCGCCGGGTTCGTGGCGGTTCAGTCTCTACATCGCCGGGCGTGGTGTGTCGTTGAGCCAGGTGCTCCCGGTGCTGCAGAGTCTCGGCGTGGAGGTCGTCGACGAACGGCCCTACCAGCTCGAACTCGACGGCGGAACCGAGCGCTGGATCTACGATTTCGGCTTGCAGGCCCGTCCCGAACTGCTGCGCAACGCCCTCGGCGGCGATCTCGACGCGGAGCTCCTGGAACACCCAGGCCAGGCCGACGGTCTGCGCGCCCGCTTCACCGAGGCGTTCGAGGCAGTCTGGTACGACCGTGCCGAAGCCGACGGTCTCAACGAACTCGTGCTGCGGGCAGGCCTGCCCTGGCGCTCGGTCGCCATCCTGCGCGCCTACGCGAAGTACCTGCAGCAGGCCGGTTTTCCCTACAGCCAGGTCAATATCGCCCGCGTCCTGCTCGCGCATCCGGAGGTCGCGCGCGACTTCGTCGCCCTGTTCGCCGCGCGATTCGATCCAGACACCGTGTCGGCCGAGCACGCCGCCGAACTGGAAACGCGCGTGCGCGCCGGCATCGACGAGGTGGTCAGCATGGATGCCGACCGCATCCTGCGCGCCATCCTCGGTCTCATCAAGGCGACGCTGCGCACCAACAATTACGTCGTCGATGCCGACGGCGCACCGCGCGGCTACCTGTCACTGAAGGTCGAGCCGCGAGAAATCGCCGAACTGCCCAAGCCGCGACCGCAGTTCGAGATCTTCGTGTACTCGCCCCGGGTCGAGGGTGTGCACCTGCGCTTCGGTTCGGTGGCGCGCGGCGGTCTGCGCTGGTCGGACCGGCTCGAGGACTTCCGCACCGAGATCCTGGGTCTGGTGAAGGCCCAGGCGGTCAAGAACGCGGTGATCGTGCCGGTCGGCGCCAAGGGCGGGTTCGTGGTGAAGCGGCCGCCCGCCGCCACCGGTGACCCGGCCGCCGACCGTCAGGCGAGTATCGCCGAGGGCATCGATTGCTACCGCACCTTCATCTCCGGCCTGCTCGACGTCACCGACAATGTCGACCTGGCCACGGGTGCGGTGCTGCCGCCCGAGCGGGTGGTCCGCCGCGACGGCGACGACACCTACCTCGTGGTGGCCGCCGACAAGGGCACGGCGAGCTTCTCCGACATCGCCAACGATGTCGCCAAGCGCTACGGCTTCTGGCTCGGCGACGCCTTCGCCTCCGGCGGGTCGGCAGGCTACGACCACAAGGCCATGGGCATCACCGCCAAGGGTGCGTGGGAGTCGGTGAAGCGTCACTTCCGGGAGATGGGCATCGATACCCAGAGCCAGGACTTCACCGTGGTCGGCGTCGGCGACATGAGCGGCGACGTGTTCGGCAACGGCATGCTGCTCTCGCGGCACATCCGGCTGGTCGCGGCCTTCGACCACCGCCACATCTTCCTCGACCCGAATCCCGACGCGGCCACGTCCTACGCCGAACGGGAGCGGCTGTTCGCACTGCCGCGTTCGTCGTGGGCCGACTACGACCGCAGCCTCATCAGCTCGGGCGGCGGCGTGTTCGAACGGACCGTGAAGTCGGTGCCGATCTCGCCGCAGGCCAGGGCGGCGCTCGGCCTGCCCGACGCGGTGCAGGCGCTGTCGCCGCCGGAACTGGTGCGCGCCATCCTGCTCGCGCCCGTGCAGTTGCTGTGGAACGGCGGTATCGGCACGTATGTGAAGGCCAGTACCGAGACCAATGCCGAGGTGGGCGACAAGTCCAACGACGCGGTCCGGGTGAACGGAGACCAGTTGCGCGTCAAGGTGATCGGCGAGGGCGGCAACCTCGGCGCCACCGCGCTCGGGCGCATCGAGTTCTGCCGCGCGGGCGGCAAGATGAACACCGATGCCCTGGACAACTCGGCGGGCGTCGACTGCTCCGACCACGAGGTCAATATCAAGGTGCTGCTCGACGGCGTGGTGAGCGCGGGTGCGCTCGCACCGCAGGACCGCAACCCGCTGCTCGCCTCGATGACCGACGAGGTCGCGCGAATGGTGTTGCAGGACAACGTGGATCAGAACTTCCTGATCGGTATCGCCCGCACCGACGCGGCGCAGATGGCCAGCGTGCACGCGCGGGTGATCTCCGATCTCGAACAGCGACGTGGTCTGGATCGTGAGCTCGAGGCGCTGCCGTCGGAAACCGAGTTGCAACAGCGGGAGGCGGAAGGCGTCGGTCTCACCTCGCCGGAGCTGGCGAACCTGCTGGCCCACGTGAAGCTCGGCCTCAAGGCCGACCTGCTCGACACGGACCTGCCCGACAGCGCCGCCTTCGCGGGCAGGCTGCCGCTGTATTTCCCCACCCCACTGCGCGAACGGTTCGGTGCCGAGATCAAGAAGCACCGGCTGCGCCGCGAGATCGTCACCACGATGCTGGTCAACGAGGTGGTCGACTACGGCGGCATCACCTACGCCCACCGGCTCAACGAAGAGGTCGGCGCGACCACCTCGGACACGGTTCGCGCGTTCGCCGCGGCCACCGCGATCTTCCAGCTGCACGATGTGTGGTCGCGCATCCGCAGCGCCGATGCCCCGGCCTCGGTCTGCGACCTGCTCGAACTGGAATCCAAGCGCACCCTGGACCGGGCCTCGCGCTGGCTGCTGAGCAACCGCCCGCAGCCCGTCGCCGTCGGGGCTGAGATCAACCGCTACCACCGGCGGGTGCAGGAGCTGGCGCCGCAGGTGCCCGGCTGGTTGCGCGGGCACCACGTCACCTCGCTCACCCAGGGCGCGGCCGAACTCATCGCCAGGGGCGCACCGACCGAACTGGCCACCGAAGTATTCGGACTGCTCGGTCTCTTCCCGCTGCTCGACGTGGTCGACATCGCCGACATCACCGACCGCGACGGCGCCGAAGTCGGTGCGCTGTACTACGCGCTCAACGAGCACCTCAAGATCGATTGGCTGCTCGAGGCGGTGAGCCACCTCGAACGCGGCGACCGCTGGCACGCGCTGGCCAGGCTCGCGCTGCGCGACGACATGTACGGCTCGCTGCGCTCACTGACCCTCGATGTGCTGTCGGCGGGCGACCCGGAGGAGACGCCCGACGAGAAAATTGCATACTGGGAGTCGAAGAACCAGTCCCGGCTGGGTCGTGCGCGCGCTGCCCTGTCGGAACTGTTCGAGTCCGGGACCCACGACCTCGCCACACTGTCGGTCGCCGCGCGACAGGTGCGGAGCATGGTGAGCGGGGTGGGCGCCCAATCGGAGGTACCACGGTGACGAGTTCGCCGAACGGCAGCACCGCCGCGCCCGAAGCGCAGCTGGTTCTGCCGCAGCGTTTCCACGCGAAGGTCGAGATCCGCTGGTCGGATATGGACGTGTTCCAGCACGTCAACCATGCCCGCATGGTGACGTTGCTGGAGGAGGCCAGAATTCCCTGGCTGTTCGACGACGACAAGCCGACCGCGTCGATGGGCAGGCAGGGTTGTGTGCTCGTCGATCTGCACGTGAAGTACCGGGGACAACTGCGCCACGAGGACACCCCGCTCGATATCGCCATGTGGATCAAGCAGTTGCGCGCCGTCGACTTCACCGTCGGCTACGAGGTGCGGGCCAGCGGCGCCGCACCGGATTCACCGCCCGCGGTCACCGCGACCACCCAGCTCGCGGCGTTCGACATCGACACCCAGCGGTTGCGCAGGCTCACCGACACCGAACGCGACTACCTGGCGTTGTGGCGGGCCTGATTTCGTGAGTTCCGAACAGCGCGTGCTGCATACGCCCGACCCGGCCGAACGCGAGAACCTGGCCACCTTCCTCAGCCGTGCGCTGCGCCTGGACCAGGCAGCGGTCGTGCGGTTGCGCAAGCGTGGGTCGAGTCTCGTGTCGGCGTGGGTGGCAACGGGTTTCGAGACGCTGGCGGTGCGCACCATCACCGCCGAACTCGGCGTCGACGATGTGACGGTCGGCGCCGATACCGTGCTGGCGGGGTTGCGCACCGGACACCCGGTGGACCTCGGCTACTCGATGGACTCGGCGTGGCGCGGCGCGTTGCCCCCGATGGACGGCTTCGCCCACGTCGATGACGTCCCCGCCCGCGCCCTGGTCGAATTGGCCGAGCGCGGCGCCGATCTGGCCCGCGAACACGGTGGCGCCCACGGCCCGCCCGCCTCGCTGCTCGATCAGTCGGTGCTCACCGTGACCGGCGCCGACGATCTCGAGGTGCAGGTGCCCATGCGCGTCGTCTTCGCTCTCACGGCCATGGATTTCATCCCGCACGCGGGGGAGAAGGCCGAAGCGCGACGCATCCAGCCCACCGAATTGGTCCGTGTCCGCGCCACCCGCACCTGGCTACGCCTCGACGCCCGCTACGGTTCCGTCGCTCGCCGCCTGGGTGGCGGAATTCCGTTGTCGCCCAGCTGAACTCACACGATCGCGCGGCGCGGGTGGGGTCGGCTCAATGCACGCCGACGAGCCGAAGCAGTGCGGTCGTGGCGGCTGCGGCGATCACCGTGACGAGCAAGGGTGCCCGTCGCCAGGCGAGCACACCGCCGACCGCCACCCCGGCGGGCAAGGCGACCCCGAGTTCCCCGGTGCCCGTCGGCAACGTCGCCGTCGCCACCAGCGCGGCCAGCAGAATCAACGCCCCGGTGTCGAGCAGCGCAATACTGCGCTCCGACAACCGGATTCGATCCCGCAACGCCGGACCCGCCCACCGCAACGCATAGGTGCCGACCGCCAGCGCCATCATCGCGGGCACCAGGTAGGGCGCGTTCACGACGCACCCCCGCGCGAGAATGCCGCAGGTGGGCAGCAATCCGAGTCGGCGGCAACCCACACGCTGGCACCCGCAGCGCCGACGCCTGCTACGCAACCATCGTCCACCGCTGAAACCGCGCCCCCAGCGCCGACGTTCGCATGGCGAGCCGATCGGACAGCTTGTGCTGTCGCCAAGGTGGTGGCGTCCGGTGCATCGGCTTCCGCATAGCCGGCCTCCGGGACGCGCTGTGGTGTCGCCCCCGCCGCGTCGACTTCCGCGTGGCCGACACCACCGACGCTCTCCGGCTGTGCCGCTGAGGAATCCGACGGCTTCGCAGGCCGGGACGCCAGCACCAACCCGATCAGCGCGATCAACACCGGCAACCCGGCAGGCACGAATGGCGCAATCGCGACTGCCAGCCCGGCCCCGGCCAGCACGGGCCGCAGCGTCGCGCGATCACGCAGCGCGGGGAGCAGCAGCGTCAGCAGGATGACCGGGAACACCGCGTCCAGGCCGAGCGCGGAGGTGTCCGGGACGAGGGAACCAAGGGCGGCGCCGAGGGTCGCGCCGAGCGGCCAGCACAGGGCCACCCCGATTCCGCAGGCCCAGTACGCCGCTCGCTTGCGCTCCCGAGCACCGGGTGCGGTCGCGAAGGCCACCGATTCGTCGTTGAGGACGTGGATCCCGAGCAGCCGCCGCCAGCCGTGTCCGAACACATCGGGGGCGGCCAGGCCGTACGGCAGGTGCCTGGCATTGAGCAGCAACCCGGCGACGACGGCGGCGAGCGGGCTCCCACCGGCCGCGACGATCCCGAAGAACAGCAGTTCCGAGCCGCCGGCCAGCACCGTCACCGCCGCGACGATCGGCATCCACACCGGGAAACCGGCAGCGATGGTCGAGGCGCCGTAGGAGACGCCGAAGAGGCCGACGGCCAGGCAGGCCGCGGCCACGGCGGCGGCGGTCCGCCGATCGAGTGTTCGCCATATCGAACGCATGTTTTTCATGGTGAACGCCGCGGGTCGGTAAAGTCAACGCGGAAACAGCTCCCAGGAGGCGTTGATGGACCGGCAGGACCCGGTCACCGGACCACCCCAAGCGGTGATCGCGGCGGCCCTACGACGAGAACGCGCGCGCGCCGGCCTGTCGCTCACCGAGGTTGCCAGCCGCGCGGGTGTGGCGAAGTCCACACTGTCGCAATTGGAATCGGGCACCGGTAATCCCAGCCTGGAAACCCTGTGGGCGCTGTGCGTCGCCCTGGAGATGCCGTTCTCGCGACTGCTCGATCCGCCGCGCCCGAACGTGCAGGTGATCCGCGCCGACGAGGGTTCGCAGGTGCCCTCGGCCGACGCGGATTATCGCGTCACCCTGCTCGCGGCAGGCCAGTCGCACACGCGCTGCGATGTGTACCGGATCGCGGCCGAACCCGGTCAGATTCGTCGCTCGGAACCGCACACGCCCGGTGTGGTCGAGCACGTGGTCCTCGCGGCCGGTCATGCCATCGTCGGTCCCGCCGACGAGCCCGTGGAGATGCGCCCAGGTGACTACATCCGCTACCTGGGTGATCTCCCGCACGTCTTCGAGGCTCTCGAACCGGGCACGTGGGCCACGATGGTCATCGAGAGCGCCTGATCAGGCGGCCCCTTCGCCCAGGTACTGCAACCAGAGCGGGTCGAGGTCGGCGGTGGTCGACAGCAGCCGCCAGTGCGGGCCCTTGGGCGAGACCAGCGGATGACGCAGCGTCCAACCCAGTTCGGTCAGCATCTTGTCGGCTTTGCGGTGGTTGCACGGCGCGCAGCTGGCCACGCAGTTCTCCCACGAGTGCTCCCCGCCGCGGCTGCGCGGGATGACGTGGTCGATGGTTTCGGCTTTGCCGCCGCAGTACCCGCAGCGGTAGCGGTCGCGGTGCATGAGTGCCGCCCGGGTCATCGGCACCCGGGCGCGGTAGGGAACCCGCACATAGGTGCGCAGCCGGATAACGGAGGGAATGGCAACCGTCGCGCCCGCCGAATGCAGGACCGGGGCGGCGGGATCGTCGTGGACCGCGTCGGCCTTCGCGCAGATCAGCAGAACGACAGCGCGGCGAGCGGACAGTGCGGTGAGTGGTTCGTAGGTGGCGTTGAGAAGCAGCACCCGGCGTTTACGCCAGGCGGCGGCGTCGTGATCGCCGGCGAGATGCAGTGGCGCGGGGCGATGCGGCAGGTCGTGCAGACCGTGTGCGCCCGGATGGTGATCGGACAAGATGTGCAGCGGAATAGCCCCCGAGCCACGATTGTGGACGTCGGCGGGCTGGAGTTGTCGGTGCGCGCGCGCCTCGTGTGACCTGGCGCTTGGCCGCTGCTTCATTGTGTGACCTCAATTTCATGATTGGCAGGATCATGTGGTATCTGGGGTCGATACTGTCCCCCAGTTGACCACGGTTGAGCCCGTATTGCACGGTTATTTTTCAAACTTTCGGGTGAACTGTGATTGAAGGCCCGGCGCGCGCTCGGGGCACAATGGAGCCCGTGACTTCAGGTGAGCAGACAACGACCTCGTTCTACGACGCGGTGGGTGGCGCGGAGACCTTCCGCCGCATCGTGTCGGTGTTCTATCGCGAGGTCGCTGCCGACGAGATCCTGCGCCCGCTGTATCCGGAGGAGGATCTGGGGCCGGCCGAGCGCAGGTTGCGGATGTTCCTCGAACAGTACTGGGGCGGGCCGCGCACCTACTCCGACGAGCGCGGCCACCCCCGGCTGCGGATGCGTCATCATCCGTTCGTCATCGGGGCGCTCGAGCGGGACGCGTGGTTGCGTTGCATGCGGATCGCCGTCGACGAGATCGAGCCGTCGATCCTGGACGCCGAGCACCGCAAGGCGATGCTGGACTACTTCCAGATGGCAGCGGCCTCGTTGCAGAACGCCCCGCACTGAGCACGGGACGCCCGGGGTTCGCTGATGACGTCCAGGTAGCGACCCGATTTCGGACCTGCGCCCCGGTTTACCGCGATGTTTCCGTCCGGCGTGGCGAACGCTGGCGATTTGCCGGATTCGAAGAAAGTCTCGCGCCGCATGAATATTGTGGGCGTTCTTTGGCAATATTGCGGTTGTGACACAGACACCTGCCTCGCCGGTGCCGGGGGACAACAGCACCGCTCCGTGGTGGAAAACCGCCGTGTTCTATCAGGTCTATCCGCGTTCGTTCGCCGACTCCGATGGTGATGGAGTCGGCGATCTCGGCGGTGTGCGCGAGAAGATGGGCTACCTCGAGCTATTGGGTGTCGACGCGCTGTGGATCTGTCCGGTGATGCGCTCACCGCAGGCCGACGGCGGCTACGACGTGTCCGATCCCCGCGACATCGACCCGCTCTTCGGTGGCCTCGAGGCCCTCGACCAACTCATCGCCGAGGCCCACGATCGTGAGATCAAGGTCACCATGGATCTGGTGCCCAACCACACCAGCACCGAGCATCCGTGGTTCGCGGCCGCGCTCGAAGCCGCACCGGGCAGTCCCGAACGCGCCCGCTACATCTTCCGCGACGGTCGCGGCGAAGACGGCGCCGAGCCGCCCAACAACTGGCCGAGCATCTTCGGCGGCCCGGCCTGGACCAGGGTCACCGAACCCGACGGGACGCCCGGCCAGTGGTACCTGCACATCTTCGCGCGCGAACAACCCGACCTGAACTGGGACAATCCCGACGTCGCCGCGGATTTCGAGAAGACGCTGCGGTTCTGGCTCGACCGCGGGGTCGACGGTTTTCGTCTCGATGTGGCCCACGGTATGGCCAAACCGGAGGGCCTGCCCGACATGGCGCGCGTCGACACCAAGATGCTGGTGCACGACGACGACGATCCCCGCTTCAACAATCCCGGTGTGCACGCCATCCACCGCCGCATCCGCACCGTGCTCGACGACTATCCGCACGCGGTGTCCATCGGTGAGGTGTGGGTCGACGACAACGTGCGCTTCGGCGAGTACGTGCGCCCCGACGAACTGCATCTGGCGTTCAACTTCCGGCTGGCCGAGGCGGCCTTCACCGCCGAGGACGTGCGCACCGCCATCACCCATTCGCTCGAGGCGGTGAGCGCGGTCGGCGCCCCGCCCACCTGGACCCTGTCCAACCACGACATCGAACGCGAGGTCACCCGCTACGGCGGCGGCAAGACCGGGGTGGCGCGGGCGCGGGCGATGATGATGGTCGAATTGGCGCTGCCGGGTGCGGTATTCGTCTACAACGGCGCAGAGCTCGGGCTGCCCAATGTCGACGATCTGCCCGAGGAGGCGCTGCGGGATCCGGTGTGGGAACGCTCCGGTCACACCGAGCGTGGTCGCGACGGGTGCCGGGTGCCGATTCCGTGGGAGGGCAGTACGCCGCCGTTCGGTTTCACCACGGGCACGCCGTGGCTGCCGATGCCCGCCGAGTGGGCCGACCGCACCGTCGAGGCCCAGCTGGAAACCCTGCACTCGACGTTGTCGCTGTACCGCCTGGCGATCGATCTGCGCGGTACCCGTTCGGAATTCGCGGGCGACCGGATCGACTGGTACGGCAGTCCGGCCGGATGTCTGGCGTTCCGCCGGCCGGGCGGGCTGGTGTGTGTGCTCAACGCCTCCGACGGGCCGATTCAGCTGCCGCCGGGGGAATTGCTGCTGTCCAGCGCTCCGGTCGGCGGCGACCGCCTGCCCGCGAACGCGGCGGCCTGGTTGGTCTGACACGCGCATTTCCGACGGCCGGAGGATGAACTACTACAGAGCATCGTCTAACGTTTCACTCGTGAGCATTCTCGAGACAGTGCTGATCTTCGTCGGCATCCCGGCCGCGATCTACTTCGCGATCGCGGGTTTGTCCTATCTCGGTAAGCCACTGCCCGGTGAGAAGCCGGCCCACTTCGAGCTCGGGCAGAAGTGGACCCACCCGCCGGTGCTGTGGAGCGCTACCGACGAGGTGACCGCTGCGTCCGGTCACCACCACGCCGAACCGCATGGCAGCCATGCGGTTCTCGAACCCGCGCACGCGGAGCTGATCGGAGGCCGGGCAAGTGGCAAGTTCTAATTGGCCCGCGGTTGTCGAAGCCGACCTGCCGCACGGGTACGCGCTGACCAGCAGTGGCCGCGTCTCCGGTGTGCACGAGCCCGGCACGGTCTTCGACGAGGTGCCGTTCACCGATCGTGAGCGGGTCGCCCTCGACAACGCGCTCACCGACGCCACCCGCGCCACGAAGGTGCGCTTCAACATCTACCTCGGCGACCTGGGTGCCGACCCGGCCGCCGGTGCCGACGCGCTGCTGCCGAACACCCCCGAGTCCGCCGACTCGGTGCTCATCGCGGTCTCGCCCAACCAGGGCGCCGTCGAGGTCCGCTCGGGTGCCGCGGTGGCCGAGCGCGCCAACGACCGCATCTGCCAGCTCGGCGTCACCGCCGCCCTGGCCTCCTTCCGCCAGGGCAACCTGATCGATGGACTGATCTCGGCTGTCCGGGTGATGGCCGCCGCTATCGGCCGCTAGTCCCTTTCGCCGCGCACCGGCGCGTTCACCTGCAGAGGTGAACGCGCCGTTCGTGTTTCGGCGCGAAAAATCTCCGCGCATCGGGAATCAACCCGACGACTGTCGACTTCTAACCAGTGAAACAACTTTGACTAGTTAGGAAGTGGCGAGGATGCGGCGAGAGAATCTTGCCTGGGCGGGACTGGCGGCGATGACCGTGTCGTTCGGGCTGAACTTCACCATGGGGGTGTTCTTCGCGCCGACCGCCGCGTCGTACGGGGTGTCGTCGACGGCGCTCGCCGTGGCCGCCGCACTGGGGACGGCGGTGACCGGGGTGGCGCAGCAGGGGATCGGGCGTCTGCTCGATCGGTTCGGGCCCAAGATGGTGCTGACCGGCGGGCTCAGCCTGATCTCGGGCAGTTACCTCGTGCTCGCCACGGTCACCCAGACCTGGCAGTTCGTCGCCGCCTACATGGTGCTCGGCGGACTCGGGTTCGCCTCGGCATCCACGCTCACCGTCACCACGCTGCTCGGACGGGCGCACGGGGCGCAGGCGGGACCTGCGATGGCGCGGGCGGCGATCGGCATCAATCTGGGTCAGCTCGTCACTCCGTGGGCGGCGACCGCGTTGTTCGAGCCGATCGGTGTGCGCGGCACCTTCGCGCTGCTCGGTGCGGTCGGCCTGGCCGTCACGGCCGTGTTGTGGGTGCTGCTGCCCAACGATCGGCGGGCCACCGGTGTGGCCGGTGCGGGGGAGTCGCTGGCCGATCGGTGGAAGGTCTTGGTGGCGTTCGGATTACACTCCGCGACCCTCTATGTGGTTGTGCTGATGTTGCCCAAGCACGCGGTGGAACTGGGGTGGTCGGTCACCGGTGCGGGCAGGCTGGTCGCCGTCGCGGCGCTCGCGGCCGGCGTAACCTCCGCCGCGCTGGTCCCGCTGTTGCGCCGTCACCGACCCGAAGATCTGCTGCGAATCCTGTTCGTGGTGCGGCTGTCCGCGCTGCTGCTCGCGGTGTTCGTGCCGGGTTCGCTGGTGCTGGTCGCGGTGCTGTTCGGTATCGCCTCCTTCCCGGTCATCCCGCTCACCATGGCCATCGTTTCGCGCGGACTCGATCCGGCGCGGATGGGCCGAACCCTGGCTCCCGCCTGGGTGATTCATCAGCTGTCGGCCGCCGCCGGGCTGGGTGTCGCCGCCCTGATCCACACCCTCACCGACAGCTACCGCGGCTACTTCGCGCTCACCGTGGTGTTCACCGTGGCCGCCGCTGTCCTCGTCGCACCGGTTCGCCGTCGCGAACCGGTCACCGTCTGAACCTCCGCAAAACCCACCGAGAAAGAGAGATCCATCATGAGCCAGGTCCGTCACAACACCGTGCAGATCCAGGGCCAGTCCATCTTCTACCGCGAGGCGGGTGACCCGTCGGCGCCGACTGTTGTTCTGCTGCACGGATTCCCGACGAGCTCGGCGATGTTCCGGAACCTGATCCCGGCCCTTGCCGCCGACTATCACGTGATCGCGCCCGACCATCTGGGCTTCGGGCAGTCCGGGATGCCGAAGGCCGACGAGTTCGACTACACCTTCGACAACCTCACCGCCCTCACCCTAGAACTGCTCGACACCCTCGGCATCGACCGGTTCGCGCTCTACATCCAGGACTACGGCGCCCCCATCGGGTTGCGTATCGCCGCCCGCAATCCGCAGCGCGTCAGTGCCCTCATCACCCAGAGCGGCAACGCCTACCTGGAGGGCTTCACACCGTTCTGGGAGCCGCTGTTCGCCCACGCGAACGACCGTGCCGCCCACGAACCGGAGGTGCGCAAGCTGCTCGAGGCAGACGCGACGAAATGGCAGTACACCCATGGCGTTCCGGCCGACCGGTTGTCGCCGGTCAGCCCGGACACCTGGACTCTCGACCAGGCCTACCTGGACCGTCCCGGCAACAAGGAGATCCAGCTCGACCTGTTCGCCGACTACAAGAACAACCTCGACGGCTACCCCGAATTCCAGAAGTACTTCGCCGAGCACCGTCCTCCGACGCTCATCGCCTGGGGTGAGCACGACGAGATCTTCGGAGCCGACGGCGCCCGCGCCTACCTGCGCGATCTGCCCGACGCCGAGCTGCACCTGCTCGACGCGGGGCACTTCGCGCTCGAGACGCACGGCGCCGAGATCGCCGCGCTGATCCGTGATTTCCTCGGCCGGGTCCTGCGCTGAGCCACCTGCGGACGGCCGGGCACCCGCCCGGCCGTTCGCGCGTGATCGAGTACCCTGAGCGGCGGCTTTCGCGGCCGGCACGGCCGGTCGCCGGTGAAGGGGGATCATGCGCACAGCACTGGCTAGGATCGTCGCCGCGGTTGCGGTGACCTGCTTGTCGACCGTCGGTTGCGCCGACGACTCGTTCCGCGACACCGAACCCGCCGCCGGTGCGCCGACCTCGGACTTCTACACCGCCGACGGCGAAACCCTTCCGGGCGCACGGGGTTCGGTGATCCGCACCCGGTCGCTGCCCGACGCTGTACTGGGTGCCCGCACCGAGCTGATCCTCTACCGCTCGATCGACGCGCACGGGGCGACGGTCGCCGTCTCGGGAACGGTGTCGGTGCCGCCGGGCACGCCGCCGGTTGGCGGCTGGCCGCTGATCTCGTTCGCGCCGGGCACCAACGGCGTCGCCGACGTGTGCGCGCCCTCGCGCGCCGACGGTGCGTCACCGACGAGGGACGAGCTGGCCCGCTGGGTCGCCGCCGGGTACGCGGTGGCCCGCACCGACTACCAGGGTCTTGGCACACCCGGCGGCCACGGCTACCTCATCGGGGAGACCGAGCAGCGCGCCGTGGCCGACATCGTCGTCGCGGCACGCGAAGTCAACCGCGATATCGGTGCCCGCTGGGTGGCGATGGGTCACTCCCAGGGTGGGCATGCGGCCCTGTTCGCCGCGAGCGCGTCGGGCGGTTGGGCTCCCGCGGTCGATCTGCTCGGTGCGGTGGCGCTCGCACCCGCGTCCCATCTGGCGGAGCAGGTCCGAATGGCCAAGTGGGCGGTGTCGAACCCGCTCGGCTCGGTCGGGACCGGTGGGCTGGCGGTGTACCTGCCGATGCTGGTTCGCG
Source organism: Nocardia sp. NPDC050413 (assembly GCF_040655475.1). Classification (NCBI taxonomy): domain Bacteria; kingdom Bacillati; phylum Actinomycetota; class Actinomycetes; order Mycobacteriales; family Nocardiaceae; genus Nocardia; species Nocardia sp. NPDC050413. Next base: position 185,137 of record NZ_JBFAJZ010000006.1, read on the forward strand.
GCGCGCAGACGGTCACCGAGCTGGACCCGGCCCGGTTCCTCACCGAGCGTGCGGTGTCGATGCTGCCGCTCGCCGACACCGACTGCGCGGCGGCCCTGAGTGAATCGGGCAAATGGGGTGGGCTGTCGGTCAAGGACGTTCTCGAGCGCGATGGTGACCTGTCCGGGCTGCTGCGCGTCCTCGACGACAACGACCCGAGCGGGTTGAGCTTCACCGAACCGGTGCTGGTGCTGCAGGGCCGCGACGACCACACCGTTCCACTGAAGTCGACCGACGCGATGGTGGCCCAACAGCAGATGCGCGGTCAATCGGTGGACTACCGCAAGTACGACGGCGTCGACCACAGCGAAATCATCGCTGCATCGTTCACCGACGCCCTCGGCTGGGTCGACACCCGCTTCGGCATCACCCGTTGACGCGTACGCCCTCGGATCGACGCGAGCTGCGGTGTCACCTGGTCGAAGGTGTCGTCGCGCTGTCCCGGCACTGCCGCTGAGTTACGCCCTCAGCAGAAGAACCGGGTGTGTCGCGCCGGCAGTCCTTACGCTCGGACCATGGGCGAGCACAAGGGTTTGCGGGTGATTCCAGGCGGGCGCGAGGAGCGACGGGCACGCCCCGAACCGCTGTGGCGCGAGGCCCTCGGCGAACGGCTGCGCACGCTGCGCCAAGAGCAGCGCTCTACGCTGGTCGACACCGCCGGCCGGGCGGGCATCTCCCCGCAGTACCTCTCCGAGGTGGAACGCGGCCGCAAGGAACCCTCCAGCGAAATGATCGCCGCCCTGGCCGGTGCACTTGGCACCAGCGTGGGCGACCTCGTCGGCCAGGTGGCGGAAATGATGCGCCGCCGCACAGCCGTCGTCGTCGGCGGCGACCGCCGCATCACCGCCCCGGCCATGCCACGCACCACGATGATCGCGCCCAACGCGCTGCTGATGGCGGCTTGACGCCGGCCTGATCCGCTCGGCGGTGGCTGTAGATCGTATCGGCCACCGCGCGAGCCGGCTTCCGCTGCACACGCCGGAGTATCGGTCTCCTCGTCGCCGAGCCCGCGTAGCTGTCGGTGGTGCCATGCATCATCGACCCATGCCGCTCACGAACCGTCAGATCGCAGATCATCCGTTCCTGCGAGAGATGTACGAGGACCCGTACTATCCCGACGCCGTGCTCGACCGGTGCAGGCGGTCTTGCTGCGCCTGTGCGAGACCATCGAGTCGGACCGGCCGTCGGACCTGGCGGCCCTGTACGTCCTCACCCAAGCCGCCACGGCGGAGTTCAACGACCTGGAGGCGGAGTTCGAGGCAGCCGACAGCGAAATCGAGACGGTCGCACGCGAAGTGATCGCCGAGGATTTCTGTGTGATCGCGGCGGCCTATGGCTTCTCGAATGCGGATTCGGAGGAGCTGCTAGCCGGGCGAGAGTGGTGACGGGCTGCTCATGGAAGTGGTTGGCGGATCCGGCGATGAAGGTACGGTTCCCGATGTGAAAGCCGGCTCCACCTACACCTGCTCCCGCTGTGCCGAACCGCACGACGGACCCCCGCTCGGTTACGGCATGCCGGCACCCGCGTACTGGAACCCCGAAGTCGCGGATCAGCCCGGCAGCGTGCTCGGAGAAGAACAATGCGTGATCGCGGGATCGCACTTCTTCGTGCGGGCACGACTTGTCATTCCGGTGATCGACCTCGGCACCGAATTCGACTGGGGCGTGTGGGTTTCCCTCAGTGCGGCGAGCTTCGAGGAGATGTCGGCGCTGTGGGACAAGCCCGAAAGAGTCGAGGAGCCACCGTACTTCGGCTGGTTGTCCACCATCCTGCCCGTGTACGAACCGACCACCTTGAACCTGAAGACCAAACTCCATTCCCAGCCCATCGGCAACCGACCACTCGTGGAACTGGAACCCACCGACCACCCCCTGGCTGTCGAGCAGCGAACCGGAATCAACTCGGCTCGAGTTCAATGGTTCGCCGAACAATTCCTGCACACCGACAACCCCTTGCACTGAACTCGACCATCAGGCTGTCCGGTGATGTCCGCGGTGGCACAGCGTCTGCCACGACTGGAGCGTCGACTGACGGCGGCGCGCGCCGGTCGGGTCAGGTTGTCCGGATCGGGACGGTCAGTTCGCGGAGCATGTCGACGAGGGCGGTTACCGGCATTTCCGGGTCGATGGCGCGCTGGACGCCGAGGCCGATGCCGAGGGCGAGCATGCGGAGGGCCGCTTCGTCGGCGGGGAGGGGGAGGGCGATGCCGAGTTCGGTGGTCTGGATTTCGATGAGGGAGGCCAGGACGGCGGTGAGGGAGCGGCGGCGTTCTGCCAGTTCGGTGCGGATATCGGGGAGGTGGCGGGTGCTGGTGGCGAACTCGACTTCCAGGGCTGTCCAGCCGACATCGCCGATGTTCTCGTCGGCCCAGCGGGCGAAACCCTCGATCCGTTCGGCCATGGTGTCGGGTCCGAGAATCGCGGCCGACAGCGATTCGGCCCGCTCCACGTGCACCACATCGAGCACGGCCAGGCCGAGTTCGTGTTTGGTGGCGAAATTCGAGTAGACCGCGCCCTTGGAGTAGCCGGCCTCGGCGGCGACCTTCTCCAGGGAGGTCACGTTGTAGCCGTCGGCCAGGAACAGGCGTTTGGCGGTCTCGACGAGACTTTCGCGCGTCCGGGCGTGGGACTCTTTGCGCGTCAGCCTGGTCATATGCGGCAGTTTAGCAAGAAGGGGTACCGGTGGAATTCGAATACCGTTAGTATCTGGATGATGAGCACTCGACGTGGCCTTGCCATCGGTTGCGGTGGTGTCCTCGGGTTCGCCTGGACCGCCGTGGCCCTCGACGCGGTCGAACGCGCACTGGACTGGGATGTTCGATCGGCCGACGTACTGATCGGGACGTCGGCCGGCGCGGAGATCGTGGCCGCCCTCGGTTCCGGTCGCACACCCGCCGATCTGCTGGCCGCCCTCGACGCCGAGCCCGACGCCGACCCGGTACTCGCGGCGCACATCGCCATGGACCCCGGCAAGTTCCCGCCGCTGCCCGGTATCGGCCTGCCGAACCTCGGCCTGATCGGTGCCGGACTCCGCGCGGGCTCGGCCTACAGCGCCTTGGCCGGGCTGCTGCCACGCGGGCGCGGTGACGCGAGCTGGCTCCGCTCGTTCGGTCGGTCCCTCGCCGACGCCGACGGCTGGGTGGATCACCCCGCGACCTGGTTGGTGGCAGCCGACGCCGCGACCGGCGAACGAATCGCCTTCGGTGCCAAGGATTTCGAGGCCGACCCGCTGAATCGGGAGGATGGCGGTCCCGGCTCGCCCGTCGACCTGGGCGACGCGATCGCCGCATCCTGGGCGATCCCCGGCTGGTTCCCGCCGGTGCGGATCGGCGGCCGGGACTATGTCGACGGTGGCGCGGTGTCCTCGGTCTCGGCCGACCTGCTGCTCCCACTCGACCTCGACGAGGTGGTGGTGATCGCCCCGATGACCTCCGCGGGCGGTGCCCCCGCCACCGGCTTCGACCGCATCGAACGCCTCCTGCGCGCCCAGATGACTCGCGGCCTAGACCGCGAGGTGAAGCTCCTGCGCGACAACGGCGTTCGCGTGGTCCGCGTCGAACCGGGCCCCGCCGAATTGGCCGCGATGGGCCCCAACTTCATGGATTCCCGCCGCCGCCCGGCGACCCTCGCCGCCGCCCGCGCCAATGCCCACGCCCGCGTGCACGAAGCACTGCGCACCGCGAGTCTCGCGCGATGATCGGTAGCTCGCAGATCAGAGCGCGCACTCGGTGCACGGCAGGCCCCGGCCGCCGGAAGGCGCCCGGTCGTCAGCGGGTCGCGGCCACCGGCGTGCGGCACCCGGCCCATGAGCCCATGCGCACGACGAGCGCACAGCGACCCGAGATTCTGTGAAGAAGGAGAGCCGGATGACTCAGCACCATGAGGTGATCGTGATCGGGGCGGGGGTGTCCGGGGTCGGCGCCGCCATCAAGTTGCGGGAGGCGGGGGTCGACGATGTGGTCATCGTCGAGAAGGCCGAGACGTTCGGGGGGACGTGGCGGGCCAATACGTATCCGGGGTGCGCGTGTGATGTGCCGTCGGGGTTGTACTCGTTCTCGTTCGCGCCGAACCCGGAGTGGTCGCGGCTGTTCGCGACTCAGCCGGAGATCCTTGCCTACGTCGACTGGGTGGCACGTGAGCACGGCCTCGCCGAGCGCACCCGTTTCGGGGTGACGATGACCGGCGCCCAGTGGGACGCGGCAGCCGAATTGTGGCGCCTGGACACCACTTCCGGCGAATTCACGGCGCGTTTCGTCGTCTCGGCGGCGGGCCCGTGGAACGAACCGCGTTTCCCCGACATCACCGGTCTGGACGAGTTCGAGGGCGAGGTTTTCCATTCGGCACGCTGGAATCACGACTACGACCTGCGCGGGAAGCGGGTGGCGGTGATCGGAACCGGTGCGTCGGCGGTGCAGTTCGTGCCGCAGATCCAGCCCGAGGTGGCCGCACTGCACCTGTTCCAGCGCACCGCGCAGTGGGTGCTGCCGAAGCCGGACCATCCGGTGCCGGGCATCGAGAAGCAGGTGATGCGGCGTGTGCCGTTCGCGCACAAGGCTTTACGTGGCATCGAGTACGCCATGATGGAGGGTCTCGGTGTGGCCTTCCGGCATCCGCGTCCCCTGATGCAGGCGGTGCAGGGGATCGGTTCGGCGTATCTGCGTGCGGTGGTGCGTGATCCGGTGCTGCGGGCCAAGCTCACTCCCGACTACCTGCTCGGTTGCAAACGGATCCTGTTTTCCAACAACTACCTACAGTCGCTCACCAAGCCCAATGTCGACGTGCACGCCACCGCCGTCACCGAGATCCGGGGCAGTACGGTGATCGGCGCCGACGGCAGCAGCGCCGAGGTGGACGCGATCATCCTCGGCACCGGCTTCCACATCCTGGACTCCCCACTGGGCGAGATCGTGCGCGACGCCGACGGCCGCTCCCTGGCCGACCACTGGAAGGGATCGCCCGAGGCCTACCTCGGCACCGTCACCACCGGCTTCCCCAACATGTTCTCCGTCCTCGGACCGAGTCTCGGCACCGGACACTCCTCGGCGTTCGCCGTTCTCGAAGCGCAGATCACCTTCCTGGTCTCGGCCGTCACCCGGGCCCGCCGCGAGGGCTGGCCCGTGCTGGACGTGCGCCCGGAGGTGCAGGCCCGGTATGTCGACGAGGTGCAGGCCGCGCTGCCGGGCACCGTCTACAACTCCGGTGGCTGCCGCAGCTACTACCTGGATATGAACGGGCGCAACAGCTTCAGCTGGCCGTGGTCGACCGGGGCACTGACGAAGCGGGTCAGTTCGTTCGATCCTTCCGATTTCACCGTCACCGAGAGCAAGGTGCTGTCATGAGCTATCCGAAGATCGAACTCGAGGGCGCGCTCGTCGCCATCACCGGCGCGGCGCGTGGCATCGGCCTGGCCACCGCGCGCGCCTTCGTGGCGGCGGGTGCGCGGGTGGCGCTCGGCGATCTCGACGAGGCGCTGGTCGTGCAGGCCGCGGCCGAATTCGGCGACCGGGCCATGGGGCACGCGCTCGATGTCACCGACAAGGATTCCTACGCACGGTTTCTCGATGCCGCCGTCGACTGGCACGGTCGCCCGCTGGACGTGCTGGTCAACAACGCGGGCGTCATGCCCAACGCGCCGTTCCTCGAACAGTCCGATCGCATCGACCGGCTCACCATGGACGTCAACGTCTACGGTGTCATCCACGGCATGCGGCTGGCGCTACCCGCCATGGTGGAACGCGGCTACGGCCACGTGGTGAACGTGGCATCGCTGGCGGGCAAGTTCCCGCTCAAGGGGCTGGCGGTGTACAACGCGAGCAAGTTCGCGGTGGTCGGGCTCAGTGCGGCGACCCGGCTCGAGATGGACGGCACCGGGGTGAGCGTGAGCACCGTCCTGCCCTCGGCCGTGCGCACCGAACTCAGCTCCGGCATCGACGTGGGCATCCTGCCGACGGTCGAGCCCGAAGACATCGCCGCCGCCGTGGTCCGCACGGTGAAGACCCGGGCCGCCGAGACGTCGGTCCCGTCGTATGTCGGTGTCGCCGCGAACGCCGCCACGCTGCTGCCGGAATCGCTGATCCGGTTGGTGCGCAAGGCCGCTCACGACGACGCCGCGATCAACCGGGTCGACGACGACGTGCGCCGGGTCTACCTCGATCGCATCGAGAAGCAATAGCGCACGGCTCACTGCCGTTCGTGCAGAACCTGGTCTACCAGCCCGTACTCCAGAGCGGTCTCGGCGGTGAACACCCGGTCGCGATCGGTATCGCGACGCAAGGTCTCCGGGCTCTGACCGGTGTGCTTGGACAGGATCGCCTCGATCGCCGCCCGCATGCGCACGATCTCGTCGGCCTGCAGGATCAGATCGGGAATCGTGCCCTGACCACGAGTCGCGGGCTGGTGCAACACGATTCGGGTGTGCGGGAGCATTGCCCGGTGCCCCGCCTCGCCACCGGCGAGCAGTACCGCACCGACCGCGATGGCCTGACCGACACACGTGGTGTGCACGGGCGCCTTGATGAAGCGCATGGTGTCGTACACGGCGAGCATGGCCGACAGGTCGCCACCCTCGCAGTTGATGTAGAGGCTGATCGCCTGGCCGGGGCTGTCGGATTCCAGGTGCAGCAGCTGTGCGATGAGCGCGTTGGCGACGCCCGAGTCGATCGGTGTGCCCAGGTAGACGATGCGTTCGCTGAGCAGGTGCGAGTAGATGTCGGTGATGCGTTCCCCGCCGCGATGCTGGGAAACCACATTCGGGATCGTGTAACTGGTCATGGCAGCTCCTAGGCCGTGATGCCGATGCGGCGGCGGTTGGGGACGACCTGGTCGAAGGACTCCACCACGTGGTCGATGAAGCCGTACTCGAGGGCCTGGGTGGCGGTGAACCAGCGGTCGTGCAGGGAGTCCTCGTAGACGCGGTCGAACGGCTGGCCGGTGTCCTCGGCGATGAGTCCGAGCACGGTGTCGACGGTGTAGCGCAGGTCGTCGGCCTGCACCTCCACCTCGACGGCGCTGCCGCCGATACCCGCCGAACCCTGGTGCATGAGGATGCGGGCGTGCGGCATCGCGTACCGCTTACCCGGCGTCCCGGAGGACAGCAGGAATTGCCCTGCGCTGCAGGCCAATCCGAGTGCCAGGGTGGACACCTCGCACGGCACCAGCCGCATCACGTCGCGGATGGCGAGCATCGACGGCACCGAGCCGCCGGGGGAGTGGATCCACAGCGAGATTCCCGCTTCGGGTGCCTGGGCGGCGAGGGTGAGCATCTGGGTGATGAGCAGGGTCCCGTTGTCGTCGTCGAGCGCACCGTCGAGCACGAGAATCCGCCGCCCGAACAACTGCTCACGCATCCGCCAACTGAACATCGGTGCTTTGTCGTCGTGTGCCATGAGTCAACGGTGCCTCGCACACACCACGATTCGCCGCCGATGCTGCCCCCAGCAGATCTGCTCACAGCAGCGAGCACCGCGAGACCGGAACGCGGCGGTGCCTGGCCCGGTACGCGTTTTCTGTGCCGGACGGCGAGGCGAACGCGGCCGCAGCCCGCGAAGGGTGCTTCAGCGGCGGGCGGAGACTCCGAGGTCTTTCGCGCACGCGTCGAGGATCTTCCCGAAGACCATCGCGGCGATCGGTGTGGTGAGCCGGGTGATGGTCGCGGCGGCGAACGGGGCTTTCACCTCGCCGACGCTCGTCCAGCGCACCCTGGTCCCGCCCGGTTCCGCCGTGAACGTCATGGTCCCACCGTCGTGCCGGGACGGCGGAAAGCTGCGTTCGACGAGGTAGTCGAAGGCGTGCGGCGGGTCGTAGCGGGTGATCCGCTCGGTGAACCGGCCGATCATCCACAGGTGCTGCCGGACCGCGGCGACGCCGTAGGGCGCGTCTGTCCCGGGCCGGACCCAACGATTACGCAGCACCCAGAACGAACGCCCGTAATTCCTGGTGTCGGCGCACCATTCGAAGACCTGCTCGATCGGCGCCGCGATAAAGCGCTCGGCCGCAATGGTTTCCATCCCGCTTCTCCTTCGAAGATCGACATGGAGGAAATCCCCCGCCCCGAATACTACCCTCGGTAGTAGTTCCACCGTGGCGAAATGCGTCGAGCCGGCCAGTGCCGGAAACGGCCGATGGCCCCGATCCGGCGAGATCGGGGCCATCGGGTCCGTACGCTACTTGGCGTCGAATTCCCTTGCGCGCAGCGAGCGTTCGATCCCGGCGCGCCCCTCCGAAACCAGGCGGTGCAGGGCGGGCGGGTGGTCACCCGCGAGGAATTCGTCGGCCTTGGCCATCGCCTCCTCGGTGATCGCCCAGTGCGGGTACAGGCCGACGACGACGGTCTGGGCAACCTCGCTCGAGCGGCGTTCCCAGACGGCGGGAACCTCGGCGAAGTAGCGGTCGACATACGGTGCCAGCAGCTCGCCCTGGCCCGCCGGGGCAAAACCGCCGACGATGGCGCGGGCGGTGATGTTGGGCACCGTGTCGTCGCCCATCACCGTGTTCCAGGCCTGTTCCTTCACCGCCGCCAGCGGACGGGCCGCGCGGGCGGCGGCAGCCTGGCGCTTGCCCGCCGCGGTCGGGTCACGGTCCAGTTCGGCGTCGATCACCGGGGACTCGAGCCCGTCGGCGTCGATGCGGCCCGCGGCGGCCAATGCGGTGACGATGCGCCAGCGCAGGTCGGTGTCGACCGTGAGCCCGGCCAGTCCTGCGCCCGCCGGATCGCTGTCGAGCAGCTGGGCCAGCACATCGGTGTGGCGGGTGTCGAGCTTGGCGCCGGTGAGCGCGTTGACGAACGCCAGCTGATGATCCGAACCCGCCTCGGCGCCGCGAGCCAGTTCCAGCAGCCGATCGGCGAAACCGGGCCAGCCCTCCTGCTCGGCCCAACCGGGCTCCGCGTAGCTCGAGATGGCGGTCGCGGCCTGCATGAGCAACCGCTGCACCACTCCGATCTCGGACTCGGCACCGATCCCGCGCTGCACGAGCGCGACGAAATCGCGGGCCTTCATCTCGGCCTGCCGGGTCATCTCCCAGGCCGCCGACCAGGCCAGTGTGCGCGGCAGGGATTCGGCGATGTCACCGACGCGGTCCACGACCACCGCGAGCGAGTCGGGGTCAAGGCGCAGCGAGCAGTAGGTGAGGTCGTCGTCGTTGACCAGTACCAGGGCGCCACGCGGTACACCGACCAGCTCCGGCACCTCGGTCCGTGCGGCGGCGTCGAGGTCGAGCTCGATGCGCTTGGCACGCACCAGCTTTCCGTCGACATCGTCGTAGACACCGATCGCGATCCGGTGCACGCGGTACTCGCCCGCACCCGGTGCGGCGCCCTCCTGCACCACCGCGAAACTCGAGAAGGTGCCGTCGGCCGCGACGGTGAAATCGGGCCGCAGGATATTGAGGCCGGTGGTCTTGAGCCACTGCGCACCCCAGTCCGACAGGTCACGCCCCGACGCCTTCTCCAGCGCCGACAGCAGATCGTCGAAAGTGGCGTTGCCGTAGGCGTGTTCGGCGAAGTAGTCGCGCAGACCGGCCAGGAACGGCTGCAACCCGACATAGGCGACCAGCTGCTTGAGCACCGAGGCGCCCTTGGCGTAGGTGATGCCGTCGAAGTTCACCTCCACCGCGTGCAGGTCGGGGATGTCGGCCGCGATCGGGTGGGTCGAGGGCAGCTGGTCCTGGCGGTAGGCCCAGGACTTCTCCACATTCGCGAAAGTGGTCCAGGCGCTGGTGTATTCGGTCGCCTCGGCCTGGCACAGCACCGACGCGAACGTCGCGAACGACTCGTTGAGCCACAGGTCGTCCCACCACTTCATGGTGACCAGGTCGCCGAACCACATGTGCGCCATCTCGTGCAGCACCGTCTCCGCGCGGCGCTCGTAGGACGCGCGGGTCACCTTGGACCGGAACACGTAGTCCTCGAGGAAGGTGACCGCGCCCGCGTTCTCCATCGCGCCCGCGTTGAACTCCGGCACGAACAGCTGGTCGTACTTGCCGAAGGCGTACGGCACACCGAAGTTCTTGTGGTAGAAGTCGAAACCCTGCTTGGTCTCGGTGAACAGCCGCTCGTGGTCCATGTGCTCGGCCAGCGAGGCCCGGCAGAACAGGCCGAGGGGGATCTCGCCGTGACTGTCGGAATAGGTGTCGGTCCAGGTGGCGTAGGGACCGGCGATCATGGCGACCAGGTACGTGCTCATCCGCGGTGTGGTCGCGAACGTGTGGCGCACGACCGCGCCGATCTCGTGCCGGTCGATATCGGCACCGTTGGAGACGACAACCCAGTCGCTCGGCGCGGTCGCGACGACGTCGAAGGTGGCCTTGAGGTCGGGCTGGTCGAAGCAGGCGAACATCCGCTTGGCGTCGGCGGTCTCGAACTGCGAGTACAGGTACACCTTGCTGTCGGCGGGGTCGACGAAGCGGTGCAGGCCCTCACCGGTGTGCGAGTACTCGCAGTCGGCCACCACCACGAGCTCGTTGTTCTCGGCCAGGTCCGACAGGGCGATACCGGTCTCCTCGGTGTAGGAACTCACATCGAGCTCCCGACCGTTGAGCACCGCCGACCGCACCCGCGCCGCGACCAGATCGATGAAGGTGCTCGCCCCCGGCTTCGCGGTGAAGGTGACGGTCGTCGTCGAACCGAAGGTGTCCGACACCGCCGAATCCGCCCCGCGCGGCTGATCGGTGAGGTCGAGCTCGATCCGGTAGTTGTCCACGGCCACCACGGCCGCGCGTTCGACCGCCTGGTCGCGGGTGAGATTCGGGGCAGACATTGATCTCCTTCGTCGTCGACGAACACGGCACGCCTCGCGCACTGCGGCCTCGGCCGCGCGCACATCAGCGTCCACAATGCCACTTGCCGCCGACACCCGCTCACGAGTTTCGGCCCCCTCGGTACAGTGCCTACGGAAAAGTTCGCACCTACCAGGAGGCTCGACGTTGAAGCATGTGCACGCCGGGAAAGTCCGTGACCTCTACGAGGACGGCGATACCCTGCTGCTCGTCGCGTCGGATCGGGTCTCGGTCTACGACGTGGTGCTGCCGACGCCGATCCCCGGCAAGGGCGCACTGCTGACCCAGCTGTCGAACTGGTGGTTCGAGTACTTCACCGACATCCCCAACCACGTGGTGTCGGCCACCGATGTGCCCGCCGAGTTCGCCGGGCGCGGTATCCGGGTGAAGCCGTTGAAGATGCTGCAGGTCGAGTGCATCGCGCGCGGGTACCTGACCGGGTCGGGACTCAAGGAGTACCAGCAGTCGGGCACCGTCTCCGGTATCGCGCTGCCCGCCGGCCTGCGCGACGGCGACAAACTGCCCGAGCCCATCTTCACCCCCTCCACCAAGGCCGCCGAGGGTCACGACGAGGCGATCAGCTTCGCCGACGTGGTGAACCAGGAAGGCCGCGAGGTCGCCGAGAAGCTGCGCGACCTGACCCTCGAGATCTACACGCGCGGTGCCGAGCACGCGGCGAAGGCGGGGGTGATCGTCGCCGACACGAAGGTCGAATTCGGCTGGGACGGTGAGGTTCTCACCCTCGGTGACGAGGTGCTCACCTCCGACTCCTCGCGTTTCTGGCCCGCCGACGAATGGGAGCCCGGCCGTCCCCAGCGCTCGTTCGACAAGCAGTTCGTCCGCGACTGGTCCACCTCCACCGGCTGGAACAAGGAATACCCCGGTCCGGAGATCCCCGCCGACGTGGTCGAGGCGACCCGGCGCAAGTACGAAGAAGCCTACGAGCGCATCACCGGTGCGAGCTGGACGGGTATCCGGGGATAGCGGTCGCCGCGCTCGTCAGTGCACGGGTGCGGCAACACCTTTCACCGCGCAGATGTGGTCCATCTGCTCGTTTCCCCATTCGCCGAGGCTCACCAGCGCGGCGTTGAGCGACACCCCGCGCTCGGTGAGGGAGTATTCCACTTTCGGCGGGACCTGCGCGTAGATCTCACGGCTGATGATGCCGTCGTGCTCCAGCTCACGTAGCTGCTGGATCAGCATCTTCTCGGTGACACCGGGGACGAGGCGTTTCAGGTCGCCGAAGCGCTGGGTGCCGGTGGACAGGGCCCACAGGATCAGGGCCTTCCATTTGCCGCCCACCACGTCGAGGGCGGCATCGATGCCGCACGAATACGGATGCTGTCGCTGCTTCATCTCCGCCTTACTTACTTTTTTGTAGGTATTGCACTTCACAGTCGGTACTTGTGAAGTCTAGCGCAACAGGCGAATCTGGGAGTGCATCGCCGAGCGACGGCGACAACCTTTCGGACTAGGGGAGCAATGAGCAACTCGACTGCGGTACAGCGTGTTTCGGTGATCGGCCTCGGCGCGATGGGTGCCGCGCTCGCGAAGGCGCTGCTGGCGGGTGGCCACGAGGTGACGGTGTGGAACCGCACCGCCGCGCGGGCCGAGCCGCTGGTCGCCGAAGGCGCGACGGTGGCGGCCACCTCGGCCGAGGCGATGGCGGCCGGGGACCTGGTGATCCTGTGCGTCCTCGACGACGCGGCGGTGCGCGAGCACGTGGAGCCCGCCGCCGAGCAGTTGCGCGGCCGTGTGCTGGTGAACCTGACGACCACCACCCCGGAACAGGGTCGCTCGCTCGGGCGCTGGGCCGAAGCCAACGGTGTGGAGCTCATCGACGGCGGCATCATGGCGGTGCCGTCGATGATCGGCGGGCCCGCGGCCTTCCTGCTCTACAGCGGTATCACCGCCGCGTTCGACCGGTTCCGGCACGTCCTGGATCTGTTCGGGCGCGCCGAATGGGTCGGTACGGACTACGGTGCCGCAGCCATGTACGACCTGGCGATCCTCGGCGGCATGTACTCGATGTTCGCCGGCTTCCAGCAGGGCGGGAAGATGGTGCGTACCACCGGTGGTTCGGCCGCTCACCTGGCCACTCTGATGGGCCCGTTCCTGCAGGCGATGGCCGGGATGTTCGCTCAGTACGCACCAGGCATCGACGACCCGGCGAGCTACGTTCCCGAGCAGAGCGCCGAATTCACCGTGGGCGCGCTCACCACCATCAACACCGCCGCGGACGAGGCGGGTACGCCTTCGGAGTTGCTTCAGGTGCTCCTGAAGACGGTGCCCGGCATCTGAGCCAGAGTGCGCGGTCCGATCGTGCGAAAGCTCCGCGATCGGACCGCGCTGTGTGCACCGGCAACCGGGCGGCGTCAGGCGTTCACCAACTCGGCTGGGAGGAGTTCGTCGACGAAGCCCTCGGCCCGCGCGTCGAACGCGGCGTAGTGCGCGGCCCGTGCGTCACCCGCGATGGCCTCGCCGATCACCAGATTGCCTTCGGCGTCGATGGATTGGGGCTGGTCCTCGGCGTCGGGCAACAGGCCGACGCGGGAATCGGCGAAACCGCTGTAGTACGCCAGGCCCTCGCTGAGCTGGGCCTCCAGTAGCTGCTGCATGCCGGGAACGATCGCGTCGCCCGCGGTGGCACCCGCCAGACCCAGCCACAGGATGCGTTTGCCCGCCAGCTTCGGCTTGCTGCGGCCGTAGGCGAAACCGTAGTTCCAGACGCTGTCGATCCAGCCCTTGAGCATGGCGGGAACGCTTTGCCAGTACACGGGGAAAACGACGACGATCACGTCGGCGGCCTGGACCCGGCGCATGTGCGCCTCGGTGGTCGCCGAGTACACCTTGTCGCGGTTGCCCCATTCGGGCTGGTCGGCGACGGTCATCCGGGGGTCGAAGTTCTCGCGGTGCAGGTCGAGGAAGTCGATCGCGTACCCGGCGGCGGTGAGCCGGGCGACCGCGCGGTCGGCGACATGAGCCGACAGCGAATCGGCGCGGTGATGCGACAGGACCACCAAGGCCCGCCGGTCGACCGCCGATTCGCCCGCGCTCGCGGCGTGATCGAGGCCGGTGGGCGCGGGAGGCGTTGCGGTGCGAGCGGATTCGGGTGTGGCGGAGGGCTGCGACATGGTGACTCCCTGGTCGTCGGTGGTGCGGGCGGTGTGCCCTGTGCTTCGAGTCAACCGTGAAACGCGTGGACGATCTATGGGTGATCATCTCCAGTCGATAGGAATTCGTCTACGCTGGTGGCGTGGATCCGTTGAGTTCGCTGTTGAGCGGCATTCGTGCCGAAGGATCGGTCGTCACACACGCCGTGCTGCGGTCGCCGTGGACCATCCGCTTCGCCGACCGGGCGCCCCTGGTCATGGTCACCGTCCTGCGTGGCGGCGGCACCCTCGTGCTCGCCGACGGGTCGTCGACCCGGCTGGTTGCCGGTGACACCGCCGTCGTCCAGGCCTGCGAACCGTTCCATCTGGCCGATACCCGGGCCACGCTCGACCGCCCGCACATGGGCTACGAGCTGTCGTGTTTCGTGCCACGTGGTTTCGGTCCGGCCGATCTCGCCTGTGCCACACCGGAACTCGTCGAGACCGCGACCGGCGCGCCGGAGGAGACCTCGCTCATCGTCGGCGCCTATCGGGCGTCCGGGCGGCGGCACGAACGGCTGCTGCGCGCGCTGCCGCCGGTGATGGTCGTCAGCGACGATCCGGAAGTCTGCGCGTGGCTGGAGCAGTCCGCCGCCGACGCGGTCCGGCTCAGCGCGGGGTCGCAGGCGTTGATGGACCGGCTCCTGGACTGGGCGCTGGTATGCACGCTGCGGACCTGGCTCGCGGCACAGCAGCATTGCGCGCCCGCCTGGTATCGCGGCATGGCCGACCCGGTCGTCGGGCCCGCGCTCGAGGCCATCCACAACGATCCGTTCCGGCGCTGGACGGTGGCCGATCTCGCGGCCGAGGCGGCGGTGTCGCGGGCCCTGTTCGCGCGCCGGTTCAGTGAGGTGATGGGCGAGACTCCGCTGGCCTATCTCACCGAATGGCGGATGGCCGAGGCGGAGGAACTGCTCGCCGACCCGAATCGCAGCGTCGCCCAGGTGGCGACCACCGTCGGCTACTCCGACGCTTTCGGGTTCAGTGCCGCCTTCAAACGTCTTCGCGGGCAGAGTCCTTCGGAATTCCGCTCCACGCTGCGTCAGCCTGCCCTCGCGAGGGCGTGAGTCACGGCGTCGGGGCGGTACCCGCGAGGTGCTCGGCCAGGCGCTGCAACAGCGGACGCTGACCCTTGACCAGCTTGGGTTCGGCGATCGCCGGGGCGAACCAGCCGACCCGGTCGATCTCGGGAAACTCACCGAGGCGGCCCGAGCGCGGCGGCCACTCCATGGTGAAGGTGCCCGGGACGATCGCGTCCGGATCGAGGTCGCCCTCCACGGCCCACACCGTGACCGTCTTGCGGCGCGATCCGCTGCCGTACTGCACGTCACCGAGCGCGATCCACGGGCCGTCCGGCACCGGCAGCCCGAGCTCCTCGGTGAACTCGCGTGCGGCGGCCACCTCCGCCGATTCGACCCCGATCTCGTACTCGCCCTTGGGAATCGACCACGCCGACTCGTCCTTCTTCGCGAACAACGGGCCGCCCATATGCCCGATCAACACCTCGACCCCGGTCTCGGCACGCCGGAACACCAGTACACCCGCACTGTAGACATCCACACCGTCGAGTCTGCCAGGTGCGGGAAACGCGGTGGCGGCTCAGTCGAGGGCGTCGACGAAACGGGTGAGCAGACGGACGAATTCGGTGCGCTCGGTGGGGGTCCAGCCGGACATGGCGCGGTCGAAAGCGCTCTGGCGGCGACGGTGGGCCGCGGTGAGGATGCCGGTGCCCCGGTCGGTGAGCTCCAGGAGTGACCGTCTGCCGTCGGTCTGATCGGCCACGCGGCGCACCGAGCCGTCGGCCACGGCGGCGGCCACCAACTTGCTCGCGCGCGGTTGGTCGACGGCGAGGGCGGCGGCGACGGTGGAGACAGTGGGGTTGTGGTGTGCCTCGATGACGTCGAGTACGTCGAACACCTGCCCGGTCGGCGCGTCCGGCGACAGCGTCCGCCGGGTTTGGCGGCGCCGGATACCGATCATGGCTCGTTCGATGTACTCGACCTCGTTCACGCCATCATGATAACCTTTTGCATGTACATGTCCTTTGACATGTACATGAGTGTGGAGGTTTCTCATGGTGGAGCGTCGGCTCATCGGGTACCAGGTCAAGCGACTGGACCAGCTCATCGAGGCAGCGTTCGACCGTGCCGTGGAGGCCGTCGGCATGACGCGCCGCGAGTGGCAGACGCTCTCGACGATCGAGCGTGACCACCCCGATCGTGCGGAATTGGTGCGGGCGCTTCGCCCGTTCTGGGAACACAACGGCGAATCCGTCGATGCGGTGATCCTGGGTTTGACCGAGCGCGGCTGGATCACCGGTGCATCGACGGGCCGCTGGGAACTCACGTCGGCAGGTCGTCGCACCTACGAGTCGGCGACCAATTCCGTGGGGACCATCCGGCGCCGCATGGCCGACGGCATCGGCGCGGACGAATTCACCGCCTGCACAGGGACTCTCGAACGCCTGATCGCCAACCTCGAGTCGGCGACCTGAGCCGCACGCTCACAATTCGGTGTTCGGGTCCGCCAGACGGTTCGGGTCGACCGGTTCACCCGAGGTCACCAGTTCCTTGATGCGATCGGTGACATCCCAGACATTGACGTTCATGCCCGCGCGCACGCGGTTGTCCCGGTCCAGCCAGAAGGCGACGAATTCCGGTTTCGCCACGTCGCCGCGGACGACAACCCGCACGTCGTCGTCGCGACCGACATAGCCGGTGTACTCCATGCCGAGGTTGTACTGGTCGGTGAAGAAATAGGGGAGACGGTCGTAGGTGGCGGGCTTGCCGAGCATCGTCAGCGCGGCAACCGCAGGCTGATTCAGGGCATTGGCCCAGTGCTCCACGCGCACCCGCTTGTCCAGCAGCGGATGCAGCTCCTCGGCGATATCGCCGACCGCCACCACATCCGGGTCGCTGGTGCGCAGGGACTCGTCGACCAGGATGCCGGTGCCGGTGGCAAGCCCGGCGGCTTCGGCGAGCTCGATATTCGGCTGCGCGCCCACCGCGACCAGCACCGCGTCGGCGGGCACCACCTGGCCGTCGTCGAGCTGCACGCCCGTGGCCATGCCGTCCTCGGTGAGGATCGTGTCGACGACGACACCGGTACGCAGGTCCACACCGTTGCCGCGATGCAATTCGGCGAACACGGTGCCCATCTGCGGACCGAGCACCGACACCAGCGGCAGCTCCGCCGCCTCGAGCACCGTCACCTCCAGCTGCCGCGCCCGTGCCTGCGCGGCGACCTCGAGCCCGATCCAGCCCGCGCCGATGATCACCAGCCGATGCTTCGAACGCAGCACCTCGAGCAGCCGATCGGAGTCACCGATGGTGCGCAGGGTGTACACATTGCTCGCCTCGGCGCCGGGAACGTCGAGTGTGCGCGGCCTCGACCCGGTGGCGAGCGCGAGCTTGTCGTAGGACAGGGTCGAACCGTCCGGCAACGACACCGTTCTCGCGGCCGGATCGAACGCCTCGACCGTGGTACCCAAGCGCAGGTCGATGTGGTGATCGCGGTACCAGGCCGGCGAATCCACCGTGAAATCCGGCAGCTGCTGATCACCGGCCAGGTGCTGTTTCGACAGCGGCGGGCGCTCGTACGGTAGATCGTCCTCGGCCGCCAGCAACGTCACCTGGCCGTCGAAATCGTTGGCGCGCAAGGCTTCGGCCAGTTTGGCGCCGGCCAGCCCACCACCGACGATCACGAAATGCTGATTCGAGCTCATACACGGACTCCTTCTCACGGACGT
This sequence comes from Nocardia sp. NPDC050413, assembly GCF_040655475.1. Classification (NCBI taxonomy): domain Bacteria; kingdom Bacillati; phylum Actinomycetota; class Actinomycetes; order Mycobacteriales; family Nocardiaceae; genus Nocardia; species Nocardia sp. NPDC050413. Next base: position 202,849 of record NZ_JBFAJZ010000006.1, read on the forward strand.
TCCGGTTTCCCTCGCCGTCGAGCCTAGCCGCGGGCGGCGATCAGGGGAACGAATCCGGCGCCGGCACGGTTGCACCAACCAGCGGGCCGCCCTGCCCGCCCCCAGCTGACTCGAGAGGAAGACCCGTGAGCGATCAGGCCACCAAGGATCTCGCCGAATTCTGGTTCGACCCGCTGTGCCCGTGGTGCTGGATCACCTCGCGCTGGATCCTGGAAGTCCAGCAGGTACGCGATATCGAGGTCCGTTTCCATGTGATGAGCCTGGCCGTGCTCAACGAAGGCAGGGACCTGCCGCCGCAGTACGTCGAACTGATGGCCGCGGGCTGGGGCCCGGTGCGCGTCGCCATCGCCGCCGCCCAGAAGCACGGCGAGGAGATCCTGGCCCCGCTCTACACCGCCCTCGGCACCCGCATCCACGACCGCAAGGCCGAGTTCGAACGCGCGACCACACAGGAAACCCTGACCGCCGTGATCGCCGACGCCCTCGCCGAACTCGACCTGCCCGCCGAACTGGCCGAGGCCGCCGACAGCACCGACTACGACGAGGCGCTGCGGGTGAGCCACCACGCGGGCATGGACAAGGTCGGACCCGACGTGGGCACACCGACCATCCACGTCAACGGGGTCGCGTTCTTCGGCCCGGTGCTCTCACGCATCCCACGCGGCGAGGACGCGGGCCGGGTGTGGGACGGGGTCGTCGCCCTCGCCTCCTACCCGCACTTCTTCGAACTCAAGCGCACCCGCACCGAAGAGCCTGTGTTTATTTAGCGGCTGGCGCCGCGGGATTTTCGGCCCTGAGGGCCTCGAATCCGAGGGGCGATACTGCGGCTTCGCCGTTACGTCTCGCCCCTCGAATCCGAGGCGGCCGAAAACCCGTGGTGGTTGCGTTGGGGATCAGAGCGGTTTCGGGGGGAGGGCCGGGGGAGCTGTCTGGAGGGGGTAGCCGCCTGGGGGTGGGAGCGTTCCGGGGTGTGGTGGGCTCGGGTGCCAGAACATGGGGCCCGGTTTGCTGCGGTCGCGCAGTGCCCACATCCGCCAGGTGAGGACCGGGTGGCTGGACATGGAGTTCACCAGCAGGACGAAGCCGCCTTTCTCGGTGGCGGCCCGGTCTGCCATCTCGTCGAAACCGACCTCCGTATTGAGGTACTTGCCCGCCGCGAGGGTGGCCATGGCACCGGCCGCGCCCTGGTGGCGGTTGCAGAAGCCGTGATTGTCGGCGGTGTACTCCTGCGCGCGGATCAGCGACGACCCGAGAATCGGCAGGTACGGTGCGACGAACATGCCGAGCTGGCGCCAATACGACACGTGACCAGCGGCGATATGGCCCACCTCGTGGCCGATGATGAAGGCGAGCGCGTCGGGCTCGCGTGCGGCGCCACCGATCTCGAACAGGTCGCTGTAGACCACGACGAACCGGCGGAAGCCGTGACCGGAGGCGAAGGCGTTGATCTGGCCGTTGCCGAGGATCACGTACGCGTCGGGCGCCTTCGACATCCCGAACCGCGCGGCCGCCTCCTGCACCAACCGGTACCCCTCGGGGAACTGGGTGGGTGACATCTTCACCCCGTTGATCCGCATTCGGGCGAAATTCATGCCACGTCCGGCCCACAGCAGCACCGGCGCGAACAACAGAATCAGCACGTACGGGCTGGTCAGCAGCGAACCCTCGGACTCGGGCTGACCCTGGGCGTCGGCCACGGGCTCGGCGACCAGCTCCACCAGCAACATCAGGATCGCCAGCAGGTAGGCCACGCCGGTGATCATGATGACCACCACCAGCAGCGGAATCTCCCACGGATGCCGCGCGGGCATCCCGAACGGCGACAGCCCACGCGGCATCGGCTGCGTCGTCCCCGGCGGGCCGCCCGGCGGATAGAAACCTTGCGGCACAGGCGGATACGCACCGGAAGGCGGCGCGGGAAACGCGCCGGTCGGTGGGCCCGGCTGCTGCCACGGCGACGACCCGGCGAACCCCGGCTGCCCCTGCGGCCACGGGGGCGGCGGATATTCGCCCGGCCGCGGTGCGGGCTGGTCGGCGGGGGTGGCGTCGCTCGGCCGGTCGGCGGGTTGGCCGGAACGCTCCGGTGGGGGACCTGCCGAATGCGGTGAATGCGGTTCGTGCGGGTGCATGAAACGACTCTAAGCGCGCCTGCGACAATCGCAGCCATGCGCGTTTACCTGGGTGCCGACCATGCCGGTTTCGAACTGAAGAATCACGTCAAGGCCCATCTGCTCGAGGCCGGACACGAGGTCGTCGACTGCGGCGCCCTCGAATACGACGCTCTCGACGACTACCCCGCCTTCTGCATCGAAGCGGCGCGGCGCACCGTCGCCGACCCGGGCTCGCTCGGCCTGGTCTTCGGTGGCAGCGGCAACGGCGAGCAGATCGCCGCCAACAAGGTCCCCGGCGCCCGCTGCGCCCTCGCCTGGAGCGTCGAGACCGCCAAGCTGGCCCGCGAACACAACAACGCCCAGCTCATCGGCATCGGCGGCCGCATGCACACCACCGAGGAAGCCCTCGCCATCGTCGACGCGTTCATCGCCCAGCCCTGGTCGGAAGAACCCCGCCACCAGCGCCGCATCGACATCCTCGCCGACTACGAGAAGTCCGGCGAAGCCCCCGCAGTCCCCGCTTACTGAGAGAGTGCCTGAAGGACACACCCTTCATCGCATCGCGCGGCTGCATCAGGAGCGATTTGCCGGTGAGGCCGTGCGGGTTTCGAGCCCGCAGGGACGGTTCGCCGACGGGGCGGCGCTCGTGGACGGGCAGGTGCTCGAGCGGGCCGAGGCGTATGGGAAGCATCTGCTGCATCACTACGCGTCCGGGCTGACGGTGCACGTGCATCTCGGGTTGTACGGCACCTTCAGTGAAGTCGAGCTGCCGATGCCGGCGCCGGTGGGGCAGGTGCGGATGCGGATGATCGGTGCTGCAACGGGATTCGGCTCCGATCTGCGTGGGCCGACGGCGTGCGAGGTGTTGCACCCGCCGGAGGTGGAGGCGCTCACCGCGCGCCTGGGAGCCGACCCGCTGCGCCCGGACGCCGACCACGAACGGGCGGGCGCGCGAATCCGTCGCTCCCGCAGGGCGATCGGGGCGCTGCTGATGGACCAGTCGGTGATCGCCGGCGTGGGCAACGTCTACCGCGCCGAAGTCCTGTTCCGGCACGGCATTTCACCGTTCCGGCCGGGTACCTCACTCACGGCGACCGAATGGGACGCGCTGTGGGCCGATCTCGTCGAACTCATGCCGACAGGCGTGGAGACCGGCCGCATGCACGTGGTGCGTCCCGAACACGACAGCGGCGCACCGTCCTACGCCAAGGATCGCCCACGCACCTACGTCTATCGCCGCCAGGGAGAGGCGTGCCGCGTCTGCGGCACCCCGGTCTCCCACGGCACGATGGAAGCCCGAAACCTGTTCTGGTGCACCGTCTGTCAGCCCCGCTGACGAAAACACCTCGGCCACGGTCGAAACCGTGGCCGAGGTGCGCAGAGAAGGTCGACCGAGTCCGGGCCGCGAAGTGCAGGCTTCGCGATCCGGACTCAGCCGGCGACCGCCGTTCCCAGTTCGGGGTCGCCCGATTCGGCGAGGGCGAAACGCCGCCCGCCCGCCGATTTCGCCGAATACATCGCGCGGTCGGCGCGACGCAGCAGGTCGGTGAAATCGCACGTCTTTCCCGGTGGGCAGAACGCGGTGCCCACGCTGGCCGACACCGGCACCGGGCCCGCGCTCGACCACACCGGGTCGCGCAGGGCCGCGACCACACGGTGCGCCAGCTCGCTCAGGGTGTCACGGCGCGGATTGGCCGCCACGACGAACTCGTCGCCGCCGTACCGGCAGATCACGGTGTCGGGCGGGCACACCTCGCGCAGCCGGTTGGCCAGCTCCACGAGCACCTCGTCACCGATCGCATGTCCGTAGCCGTCGTTGATCTGTTTGAAGCGGTCCAGGTCCACCACAAGCACCCCGACCCCACGGGTCGGGTCGGCGGCGAAGGCACGCACCCGTTCCTGCAGGAGTGTGCGGTTCGCCAGGTCGGTGAGGGCATCGTGGGTGGCCTCGTGGCGCAGGCGGTGCTGCAGCGCGGCGATCTCCTGCACGCGCAGCGACACCTTCGCCGAGATGTTCTGTTCCTGTTGCGCCAGTGCGCGCTCCTGTAGTGCCTGGGCGTAGCTGTCGATGGCCTGGCTGGCCACCAACGGCCAGCGGGTCGCCACCAGGGAACCCGGCACCCCCGAGGGGAAACCGAGCAACCAGCGGGTGGCATGGGCCAGCATTCTCGTCCGTTCGAACGGCGCCTCGGCCAGTCGTGCGCCGAGCTTGCGCGCCTGCGGTACCGGGAACGGTTCTGTCCTCGCCAGATGCAGCAGGCGCTCGACGATCTCGATGAGCACAGGCTCCAGCTGATGCGGTGCCACGGACGATCCCGGTTCGGCACACACCGCGCGGGCCCAGGCGCGGGCCATCGCGGCGACCGGTGGCTCGATGTGTGCGGACATCGACATCACCGGCGGAAGGTGGCGACGGTCTTGCCACCTCGATCGTTCGCACTGCTACGCGGTTGGGTCCGCCGAGTTCGGCACACGCTCACCGCCCCCTTTCCAGATACCCCCGTCCGGCAAAAAGGATCCTAGCAAGCCACTCGAGACTCAAAAGCCGCGTTCTAGAACGCGTTGCAGTCTCTCGCGAATGGCGATCGGCTATGACATCGCTACAGCCGCCCGGGCGTTACACACTTCGCGAAAAAACTTTGGGAACACCGAAACGTGCAGCGTGTTGCCCGATTTCGGGCGGTGGGCGTGTTGTCGCCATGGTCCCTCCTGGCAAAGGTGTCGCGCCGACCGGTCGGGCCGTCGCGCGCTCTTTTATGGTGGCCTACCCGCCGCCCCCGTGCCAGGTTTTCGAGGAAAATTCTCCTTTATATTCCCCCGGTGGAGCAGGCGTCGGTCCCCTGAGACGCAACCACCATCGTGTCCGGTACCCGTGGTCCCGCAATAGGGCCTAAGGGCCCTAATCGGGCGCGGAAAGAGGGGGAATCACCGCAGCGCCGAGACGTTTCGCGGGGCCGGATTGGCGTTCGGCGCGCGGGATTCGGTACAGTCGTGGCGCACACGACATCGTGGCGATCCCATCGATGTCGTATGCCTGCGGGTGTAGTTCAATGGTAGAACCTCAGCCTTCCAAGCTGATGGTGCGGGTTCGATTCCCGTCACCCGCTCAAACATGACTTCCCTCGACGGCGTGAACCGCCCCGAGGTATCGGGGTGTAGCGCAGCTTGGTAGCGCATCCGCTTTGGGAGCGGAGGGTCGCAGGTTCAAATCCTGTCACCCCGACCATCACGACGAACGCGCCCCGATAGGGTGGCGCGCATGTCCACTACCTCACGGGTCGCGATCGTCACCGGTGCCGCACGCGGAATCGGTGCCGCCGTCGCGAAGAAGCTCGCCGCCGACGGTCACGCCGTCGCCGTTCTCGACCTCGACGAAGCCGCCTGCGCCGACACCGTGTCGGCCATCGAAGCCGCCGGGGGCACCGCGCTCGCCGTCGGTGCCGATGTGTCCGACGAAGACGCCGTCGCCGCGGCCGTCGAACGGATCGCCGGCGAACTGGGCGCGCCGACCGTGTTGGTGAACAACGCGGGCGTGCTGCGCGACAACCTGCTGTTCAAGATGTCGGTGCAGGACTGGGACATCGTCATGAACGTGCACCTGCGCGGCGCCTTCCTGATGACGCGCGCCGTACAGAAGTACATGGTGGAGGCGAAGTTCGGGCGCGTGGTCAACCTGTCGAGCACCTCGGCGCTCGGCAACCGCGGCCAGGCCAACTATTCCGCCGCCAAAGCGGGCATGCAGGGCTTCACCAAGACCCTCGCGTTCGAGCTCGGCAAATTCGGTGTCACCGCCAACGCGATCGCCCCCGGTTTCATCGAGACCGAGATGACCGCGGCCACGGCGGCCCGCGTCGGCGTCGACTTCGAGGCCTTCAAACAGGCTGCGGCGGCACAGATTCCGGTGAACCGGGTGGGTACGCCCGACGACATCGCCCATACCGCCTCGTTCCTGGTGAGCGAAGGCGCGGGCTTCGTGTCCGGTCAGGTCGTCTATGTGGCGGGCGGTCCCAAGGACTGACGCTCAGGCGCAGCGGAAGCGGAACTCGGCGCGTGCCTCGGTGCCTGCGGCGACGGTGAGCCGCACCGGTTCGGTGTCGGCGAGGCCGCAGCCGCCGGGCACCGTCGCCACCCGCGCCTCGTAGCAGCCGTCCGGCAGCGCGACGCTCGCGCTGCCGTCGGCGCCGCTCACCAGCGTGGTGACGATCTCCTCGGCGCCGCAGGCGCGGACTTCGATATCGGCCCGGTTGACCGGCATCGGTTCGGAACCGGTGATCGCGCGAACGGTGAGTGTCCCGGTTCCCGGCGGCGCCGGATCGGCGCTCGCCACACCGGCGATCATCAGTGGAGCCAGAACGGACAGTGCGAGCAAACTACGGCGCATGAACCTCTCCTCGTCGATGAGTCGGGTCGTCCGCTGCTGATGGTAGGCCCTAGTCGGGCACCGGTGTGATACCCGCGCGTTCGTACCAGACCTGTTCGGCGGGCACCGAGACGGTGTCCAGCTCCGGGTAGCGCAGGGCCGACAGCGTGCCGCCGAACACCACGCCGGTGTCCAGGCAGAGCGTGTTGTTCACCCACTGCAACGCCGTGACGGGTGTGTGCCCGTAGACGACCATCGGCGCGCCCCGATAGTCCTGCGCCCAGTCGTAGCGGATCGGTAGACCGTGCATGTCCACCTCGCCGGTGGGCGCACCGTAGAGCGCGAACGACCGCGCCCGCCCGGATGTGCTGCCGTGCAGGCTTTCCGGCAGTCCCGCGTGGGCGACGACCAGCCTGCCCCGGTCGAGCAGGTAGTGGCCGGGCAGCTCGCGCAGGAAAGCCTGTGCGGCGGCGCGGAATTCGTCGTCCTCGTCGGCCAGCTGAGCCAGGGACTGCTCCAACCCGTGCGCGATGCGCACATTGCGACCGTCGAGGGCGCGCACCAGTTTGTAGTCGTGATTACCCGCCACGCACAGCGCCGTACGGGCCGCGACCATGCCCATCACCAGCCGAAGCACACCGGGCGTGTCGGGGCCACGGTCGACGAGATCACCGACGAACACCGCCGTGCGACGCTCGGGATGCGCGGCCGTGACCGGCCTGCCCTCGTCGTCGCGCTCGACGACGTAGCCGAGCTTCCCGAGCAGTGCCTCGAGTTCGGCGCGGCAGCCGTGCACATCCCCGATCACGTCGAAGGGACCGCGGAGGTCGCGGCGGTCACGCGGGAGTATGTCGATACGGCGTTGCTCGGTCATCGCCTCCATCGTCGGCCGGCCGCGACCCGTGCCGCAACCGCGTTACGTCACAGTGGGGATCGACGCCTCCGGCCAGACCCAGTTCGCGACGGCCGGAATGTCCTCGCCGTGCTCCCTGGTCCAGCTGCGCGCGGCGAGCCGGGCGTCGACCATCTCCTGGCGCAGACCCGCCGCTCGCGTGCGCAGGCCGGGCACCCGGTCGATCACGTCGAGCACCAGGTGGAAGCGGTCGAGGTCGTTGAGCATCACCATGTCGAACGGGGTGGTCGTCGTGCCCTTCTCCTTGTATCCGCGCACGTGCAGGCCCGCGTGATTGCGCCTGCGGTAGGTGAGCCGGTGCACCAGCCACGGATAGCCGTGGAAGGCGAAGATCACCGGCCGGTCGGTGGTGAACAGGGTGTCGAAGTGGGCGTCGGGCAGGCCGTGCGGATGCTCCTCGGCCGGCAGCAGCCGCATCAGGTCAACGACATTGACGACGCGCACCCGCAGGTCGGGTAGGCGGTCGCGCAGGATCGCGGCGGCGGCCAGCGTCTCCAGCGTGGGGACGTCGCCCGCGCAGGCGAGCACCACATCCGGGGTGGTGCCCTGGTCGTCGTTGTGCCCGGCCCACTCCCAGATGCCGACGCCGCGCGCGCAGTGCACGGCGGCTTCCGGTGCCGAAAGCCAGTCCGGCCCGGGCTGTTTGCCCGCGACCACCACGTTCGCGTAGTGCAGCGAACGCAGGCAGTGGTCGTAGGTGGACAGCAGGGTGTTGGCATCGGGCGGCAGGTACACCCGGACGATCTCGGGGCTCTTGTTCACCACCACATCGAGGAAACCCGGGTCCTGATGGGTGAAGCCGTTGTGGTCCTGGCGCCACACATGCGAACTCAGCAGGTAGTTCAGGCTCGGGATGCGGCGTCGCCACGGTACGGCGAGGCTGGCGTCGAGCCACTTGGCGTGCTGGTTGAACATGGCGTCGACGATGTGGATGAACGCCTCGTAGCAGGTGAACACGCCGTGGCGGCCGGTGAGCAGATAGCCCTCGAGCAACCCCTGGCACATGTGTTCGGACAGCACTTCGACCGCGCGCCCGGTCGGTGACAACGCCACATCCCAGCGGCCGACCTCGGCCTGCCAGTCGCGGCCGGTCACCTCGAGGATGTCCTGCAACCGGTTGCTGGCCAGTTCGTCGGGGGCGAAGGTCAGGAAGTTGTGCGGATTGCGAGCGGTGACGTCACGCAGCCAGCCGCCGAGCACCCTGGTCGGTTCGTGTCTGCTAGCCCCCGGCTGCTCCACCGGCACGCCGTAATCACGCCAGTCGGGCAGGTCGAGATCGCGGACCAACAGCCCGCCGTTGGCCACCGGATTGAGGCTCATCGGCCGATCGGGAATCCGGTCGAGCAGGGCGGGTACCGGCCTGCCCGCTTCGTCGAAGAGTTCCTCGGGCCGATACGACCGCAACCATTCCTCGAGCACCCGCCGGTGTTCCGGGTCGGTGCGCGCGGCGGGCAACGGGACCTGGTGGGCGCGGAAGGTGCCCTCGACCCGCTCGCCGTCGACCACCGGGGGACAGGTCCAGCCCTTCGGCGTGTGCAGCACGACCATCGGCCAGCGCGGGCGGGTGGTGTCGCCGTCCTCGCGCGCCGCCCGCTGGAACCCGTCGATCCGGTCGAGGCAGGCGTCCATGGCGGCGGCCATCTTCTGATGCACCCGCGACGGATCGTTGCCCGACACGATCAGCGGTTCGTAGCCGTACCCGCGCAGCAGTTCGATGAGCTCCTCGCGGGGGATGCGCGCGAGGATGGTCGGATTGGCGATCTTGTACTCGTTGAGCGCGAGGATCGGCACCACCGCGCCGTCGCGGGCCGCGTTGAGGAATTTGTTCGCGTGCCAGCTGCCCGCCAGCGGACCGGTCTCGGCCTCGCCGTCGCCGATCACGCAGAACACCGTGAGATCGGGGTTGTCCAGCGCGGCGCCGTAGGCGTGCAGCAGCGAATAGCCGAGCTCACCGCCCTCGTGGAAGGAGCCGGGGGTCTCGGGGGCGCAATGGCTCGGGACGCCGCCGGGAAACGAGAACTGATGGAACAGCCGGCGCATACCGTCGGCGTCGCGGGGGATGTCGCGGTAGAGCTCGGCGTAGGCGCCCTCGAGCCAGGCGCAGGCGTTGGGACCGGGTCCGCCGTGACCGGGGCCCGCGACGAAGACGGCGTTCAGGTCGCGTGCGCGGATCACCCGATTCGCGTGCGCCCACACCAGGTTCAGGCCGGGCACCGTGCCGAAATGGCCGAGCAGGCGCGGCTTGATGTCGGTGGAACGCAGCGGCTCGCGCAGCAACGGGTTGCGCATCAGGTAGATCTGGCCGACCGCGAGATAGTTCGCGGCCCGCCACCACGTGTCGACCGCGATCAGCTCCTCGCTGGTCAGCGGACCTGGGGTTGTGGTGAGTGAATAGGGTTGGGGGGCAATGGATTCGCCTTCGCCTCCGCCGCCCACATTGTCGGCGGCGGTATCGCCCTCGCTGTTGCTGAGCCGGGTCATCGCTGACTCTCCTCGCACTCGCCTGAGCTGCGGCGTCGCCCGCCGCCGGACTGGTCGGCGCGCCGGAGGACACCCGGCGGCGCCGGTGGAGAAACGCAGTGCCGAGCCTACCGGTCGTGCCGGTTCGCGCCGCCGGACCAGCGCTCCACTACTGTGCGGGCCATGGTTTCTCTCCCCAGGATCATCGGGACCGGACTGGTCGCCCTCGCCGCCCTCGTCAGCGCGGCATGCGGGTCCGACAGCGGACCGGCCGAATCCAAGGCGGCACCGACGCGCGAATGCATCGCCGAGGACATCAAGGTGGCGGGCGGCTTCGGTGACCCGCCGGAGATCACCATCCCCGACGACTGCACCCCGCCCAAGTCGCTGCTCGTGAAGGACCTGGTGCCCGGCACCGGACCCGGCGCGGTGGCCATGCAGCCGCTCACCATGAACTACGCGCTGGTCACCTGGTCGGACAAACAGACCCTCGACAGCTCGTTCAAGCGCGGTGCGCCCTTCGACCTGACGCTCGGCGCGGGCCAGGTCATCGAGGGCTGGGACAAGGGCCTGCTCGGTGTGCAGCAGGGTGCGCGCAGGCTGCTCATCGTGCCGCCGGACCTCGGCTACGGCGAAGGCGGCAACGGCGTCGCGCCCAACGAGACACTGGTCTTCGTCACCGACGCGGTGCAGGTCGGAAGCTAGCCGCCACCGCAACCAACCGCCGATTGCACGACCGCGCGTGCGGTCAACTACCCTGGTCGGGATGCGTGCGTCCGCACCGACTCAGGGCGCGACGCCCCATGCGGGGGCCACCACCATGAACTACGAACCAAGGAGCATGTCCGTGAAGAGCACCGTCGAGCAGCTGAGCCCGACCCGGGTCCGGATCAACGTCGAGGTGCCCTTCGAGGAGCTGAAGCCCGACTTCGACAAGGCGTACAAGGCGCTGGCCCAGCAGGTGAAGATCCCCGGCTTCCGCCCCGGCAAGGCCCCGGCCAAGCTGATCGAGACCCGCGTCGGCCGTGGCGCCGTGCTCGAGCAGGTCGTCAACGACGCGCTGCCGAACAAGTACGCCGAGGCCGTGCAGGCCGGCGAGGTGAAGGTCATCGGCCAGCCCGAGATCGAGATCACCAAGATCGAGGACGGCGACGAGCTGGCCTTCACCGCCGAGGTCGACGTGCGCCCGGAGATCGCCCTGCCCGACTACTCGGGTATCGAGGTCACCGTCGATTCCTTCACCATCGGCGACGAGGACATCGAGCAGCAGCTCACCTCGCTGCGTCAGCGCTTCGGCACCCTGACCGGTGTCGAGCGGGCCGTGCAGGACGGCGACTTCGTCTCGATCGACCTGTCGGCCACCGTCGACGGCGAGGACGTGCCCGAGGCCGCCACCACCGGCCTGTCGCACGAGGTCGGTTCGGGTCAGCTCATCGAGGGCCTCGACGAGGCCGTCATCGGCCTGAAGGCCGGCGAGTCCGCCGAGTTCACCTCCACCCTGGTCGCCGGCGAGCACGCCGGTAAGGAAGCCGTGATCACCGTGACCGTGCAGTCGGTCAAGGAGCGCGAGCTGCCCGAGGCCGACGACGAATTCGCCCAGCTGGCCAGCGAATTCGACACCATCGACGAGCTCAAGGAAGACCTGAAGGGCCGCGTCGAGCGCACCAAGAAGATCGAGCAGGCCGGTCAGATCCGCGACAAGGTGCTCGACACCCTGCTCGAGACCGTCGAGGTCCCGCTGCCCGAGGCCGTCGTCAAGGCCGAGGTCGACGCGGTGCTGCACGACGCCGTGCACGGCTTCGACCACGACGAGGCCAAGCTGGCCGAGGCGCTCGAGGCGCAGGGCTCCTCCCGCGAGGAGTTCGACAAGGACACTCAGGAAGCCGCCGAGAAGTCGGTGAAGACCCAGCTGCTGCTGGATGCCATCGCCGAGGCCGAGGGCACCCAGGTGGGCCAGCAGGAGCTCACCGAGCGCATCCTGTTCCAGGCCCAGCGCTACGGCATGTCGCCGGAGCAGTTCATCCAGCAGGTGCAGCAGGCCGGTCAGCTCGGCGCGGTGTTCGCCGATGTGCGTCGCGGCAAGGCGCTGGCCGGAGTTGTCGGTCAGGTGAAGGTCACCGACACCGACGGCAACGAGGTCGACACCACCGAAATGTTCGGTGACCCTGCGGAATCCGCCGAGACCGAGCAGGGCGAAGCCGCTGCTGAGTAAGTTTTCCCGGCGTGATTTGATTGCGCTGTGAGCGAAGAAGGGCGGTACCGGGAGTTCGGTGCCGCCCTGTTTCGTTAGTGTTTGAGACGACGACGAACCGTAGGCCGTTTGCAATCGGTGAGAAGAGAAGGCAGGTATCCGTGACAATCAACCAGGCAGGGGTCATGACAGCCGCTACTGCTGGTCTCAACCTCAGTGATTCCGTGTACGAACGGCTGCTGCGCGAGCGCATCATCTTCCTGGGCACCCAGGTCGACGACGAGATCGCCAACAAGATCTGCGCGCAGATCCTGCTGCTCTCGGCCGAGGACGCGACCAAGGACATCGCGCTCTACATCAACTCTCCCGGTGGCTCGGTCACCGCGGGCATGGCCATCTACGACACCATGCAGTTCGCCGAGTGCGACATCAAGACCGTCGCGATGGGCCTGGCCGCATCGATGGGACAGTTCCTGCTCACGGCGGGAACCAAGGGCAAGCGTTTCGCGCTGCCGCACACCCGGATCATGATGCACCAGCCGTCGGCGGGCATCGGTGGTTCGGCCGCCGACATCGCGATCATGGCCGAGCAGTTCGCGCACACCAAGCGTGAACTCAACGAGCTGCAGGCGCTGCACACCGGCAAGTCGGTCGAGCAGGTGACCGAGGACGCGGACCGCGACCGCTGGTTCACGGCGAAGGAAGCCCTCGAATACGGCTTCATCGACCACGTGGTCAGCCACGCGAACCAGGCGAAGTAACCCACGCCGCGCCCCGACACACTCGACTCGACCTTGGAGACAACCATGGCCAATCTGATCGACCCGCGCGCAGGCTTGGGTGGCGCTGCCGCCGCCAACCCGCAGTCGCGCTACATCCTGCCGCAGTTCACCGAGCAGACTTCGTTCGGCGTCAAGACCTCCGACCCGTACAACAAGCTGTTCGAGGAGCGCATCATCTTCCTGGGCAACCAGGTCGACGATGTCTCGGCCAACGACATCATGGCCCAGCTGCTCGTGCTGGAGTCGCAGGATCCCGATCGCGACATCACCATGTACATCAACTCGCCCGGTGGCTCGTTCACCGCGCTGATGGCGATCTACGACACCATGCAGTACGTGCGCCCCGACGTGGTGACGGTCTGCCTGGGCCAGGCCGCCTCGGCCGCCGCGGTGCTGCTGGCCGCCGGTGCCCCCGGTAAGCGGGCCGCGCTGCCCAACGCGCGCATCCTGATCCACCAGCCGTCCTCGGGCGGCGTGCAGGGTCAGGTGTCCGACCTCGAGATCGCCGCCGCCGAGATCGAGCGGATGCGCCGTCTCATGGAGGTCACGATTTCGCGGCACACCGGCAAGTCCGAGGAGCAGGTCCGCAAGGACACCGACCGTGACAAGATCCTGACCGCCGAGGAAGCCAAGGAATACGGCATCGTCGACCAGGTCTTCGACTACCGCAAGCTCAGCGGACAGAAGTGACACGCCCGGGTCCGTCGCCTGCTACCCGGCGGCGGACCCGGTTTTCTGCTACAACCCAACACATCGAACATGCGCGAGTTGTCGACCTGGCTCGCGCACAGCAGGTACGGTCGACTCAGGGACCATTGCTCTGATTGTCGGCACCGAAACGTATTCCGGCCCAATCGGAGGACGAGGGTCGCACTCGGACATAGGAAGTAGGGACCTACGAGATGGCGCGCATCGGAGACGGCGGCGATCTGCTCAAGTGCTCGTTCTGCGGAAAGAGCCAGAAGCAGGTCAAGAAGCTCATTGCGGGCCCTGGGGTCTATATCTGCGACGAGTGCATCGATCTCTGCAACGAGATCATCGAGGAAGAGCTGGCCGAGTCGAGCGAGGTCAAGCTCGACGAGCTGCCCAAGCCCTCGGAGATCCGTGATTTCCTCGAGAACTACGTGATCGGCCAGGACACCGCCAAGCGGACCCTCGCCGTCGCGGTCTACAACCACTACAAGCGCATCCAGGCGGGCGACAAGGGTCGCGACAGCCGGGGTGAGGCCGTCGAGCTGATGAAGTCGAACATCCTGATGCTCGGCCCCACCGGTTGCGGCAAGACCTACCTCGCGCAGACGCTGGCCAAGATGCTGAATGTGCCGTTCGCCATCGCCGACGCCACCGCGCTCACCGAAGCCGGTTACGTCGGTGAGGACGTCGAGAACATCCTGCTCAAGCTCATCCAGGCCGCCGACTACGACGTGAAGCGCGCTGAGACCGGCATCATCTACATCGACGAGGTCGACAAGATCGCCCGCAAGAGCGAGAACCCGTCGATCACCCGCGATGTCTCCGGTGAGGGCGTGCAGCAGGCGCTGCTGAAGATTCTGGAAGGCACGCAGGCGAGTGTGCCGCCGCAGGGCGGACGCAAGCACCCGCACCAGGAATTCATCCAGATCGACACCACCAACGTGCTCTTCATCGTGGCGGGCGCGTTCGCGGGCCTGGAGAAGATCATCTCCGACCGCACCGGTCACCGCGGTATCGGTTTCGGCGCCGAGGTGCGCTCCAAGGCCGAGGTCGACACCGACGACCACTTCGCCGACGTGATGCCCGAGGATCTGATCAAGTTCGGTCTGATCCCCGAGTTCATCGGCCGGCTGCCGATCGTCGCCTCGGTGACGAACCTGGACAAGGAATCGCTGGTCAAGATTCTTTCGGAGCCGAAGAACGCGCTGGTCAAGCAGTACGTTCGCCTGTTCGAGATGGACGGTGTGGACCTCGAGTTCACCCCCGATGCCCTCGAAGCTGTCGCTGATCAGGCCATCCTGCGCGGCACCGGTGCGCGTGGTCTGCGGGCGATCATGGAGGAAGTCCTGCTGCCGGTGATGTACGACATCCCGGGCCGCGACGACGTCGCCAAGGTGGTCGTGAACGCCGACACCGTCACCGAGAACGTCCTGCCGACCATCGTGCCGCGCAAGGCCCAGCGCACGGAACGTCGCGACAAGTCGGCCTAGGCCGTACCCCCGAACACCACAGCGCCCGCCGGATCCGATCCGGCGGGCGCTGTGCTGTGTGGTCGGTTGTGGCGGTCGCTCAGTTGTCGCGGAACGACGGCGCCGCCGACACGATGTCCTCGTCGTCCTCGGCGGGGATCTCGGCCGAGGCGCGGGCGATGGCGGTGCTGTAGCGCGCGCTGGCGGCATTGTGGATGAGCAGGGCCACGCCGATCATCACCGGGGCCACCGCGTGTACAGCGGCGTCGTACCAGTTGCCCGCGCTCAGATGCGGGTAGGTGTTGAGGGCGATGGTGAGTGCGAGCAGAAAACCCTCGGCGACGAACACCTGGGTGCGGTTGCCCATCACGCCCCACTCGGAGACCCGGGTGGTGCCGATCATGATGATGACCAGGCAGACGCTGATCATCGCCTCCAGGCCGAAACTCGCCCAGAACAGCGGGTCGCTCGGGCCGCCGGGGGCGATGTTGTGCTGCACGTTCACCGCCGACCACAGCATGCCCGCGATCACCACGCCCGCCAGCGCGCGCAACGACCAGGTTCGGTGCTGGTAGAGGGAGGCCAGCCGGGCGCGCGGGTTGGATTCGCGGCGCTGCGCGGCGATGGCCTTGCGGGCGAGCATGAGGTCGGCCATCTCGGCTCGTTCGAGCTCGGCGGTCGTCTCGCGCAGGCGGTCGGCGTGCGTCGAGGCGGCTTTGATCTGCTTCCAGCGCTGATCGCGCTCGTAGGTGCGGATCTTCTCGGCCAGCTCGCGTTCGGCGCGCAGTTCGTCTTCCGAGAGCGCGTCGGTCAGCGCCGGGTCGGATTGATAGGTGATGCGTTGCCGGGCACGTTCCACCCGGACGGGCAACGCGAGGACTTCGTCATCGAGCGGGTGTTCCTCGCGCATCGCAACTCCAGTGTGCAAAAGGGTTCGCCTGGTCGCGTCATTGTTGCGCATCGAGGCGCCCGAGGCACATCCGAGGTCCGGGTCGATCGAACATGCGGATGCCGGAAACTTCTGGCGCACAACTGTGTAGCTGTTTCAGAGGCCGTCGTGGACACGGTGACGAACGATTCGCATCGTTCGCGCCCGGTTGTCGAGGAGCGTCGTTGATCCTCCGTGGTTCGCCGTTGAACCTTTGTCCCGTTCGATGCTTCTGTTGATGATGTCGCTGCCGGTCATCAGCGTGTTACCTGGTGTTCGGAAACTTTCGTTTCGTCCTTTTCGTCCGCCTTGCAGGGCGTTCACCCATTAAGACGGGCTCACCTCGCAAAACTCATCGGCGTATCCTCGCGGTGTGTCGGACTGATGCTGCTGATTTCGTGCTGTTTACTCGGTCCGTCAATCAGATGTTCGAGTGACGAGTGGAAGCGGAGGAGACATGGCACTGCCTACGATGACCGCCGAACAGCGCACCGAGGCGTTGGCCAAAGCGGCTGCCGTGCGCAAGGCGCGCTCGGAACTGATCGGCAAGGTGAAGGAGGGCAAGGTCACCGTCGCCGATCTGCTCAAGAAGGCCGACAGCGACGACCTGGTCAAGAAGACCAAGGTCGCGGCCGTGATCAAGGCGCTGCCGGGCGTTGGCCCGGTGAAGGCGGCCAAGCTGATGGATCAGGCCGAGATCCCCGAGGATCGACGTATCGGTGGTCTCGGTGCACGCCAGCGCGCGGCACTGCTCGACGCCCTCGAGGCCTGAGCCGGATCGTGATCCGGCGCCCGTGGTGCACCACGCACGGGCGTCGGGATGGTCTCGGGCTCGCGGAGCTCAGACGCAGTAGGTCAGCAGGAAATCATTGATACGCAGGCGCCAGCCCGGCTGCAGTTCGATCGGGAGGGTGCCGACCCGCGACCACCGGTCGCTGTCGGGGGCGGCGAAATAGGTGCCGGAGGTGGCGGGCGCTTCGCGGACGAACACCTTGCCCCGGTCGGGATCGACGAAGGCATGAACCCGCGAGACCAGCCGATCGCGTTCGATCAGGATCGGCGTGGCCGCGGACTGGCGAACGGAATTGTCGCCGGAGGGGTTGCGGCCCAGCACATATGGCCGGTCGAGGGGATAGCTCAGTCCGTCCTCGGTGACCAAGGCGCCTCGCGGACTTGACGAATTGACCAGGTGCTCTTGGCTTTTGCGCAGCCCCACCGGCTCGGCACGCTTGGCGGCATCGATCGCCTGCGACCACGCCAGCGGTGCGTGCGCGGCGGGGGAATTGCGCGGACCGGTGCTCACGGTGGCGCCCTCACCGGAATCGGACCGACCACCCACGCTCACGGTCTCACCGTCCGGAATGCTCGTCACCGGCTCGTCGGCCACGGCGAAACCACTGGTCGACGGCTGGGCCGCGACGGGCTCGGCCTCGCTGCGCGGGCGCACCGCCTGGAAACCGGTGGCCTCGGTGGGTGGTGGTTCGTCGATCGCCTCCACCCGGCGCGGTGCGGGACCGCGACGACGGCCCAGGTTGAGTACGAAACCGTTGCCGTTGACGATGCCCGCGCGCAGGTCCGTCCGCGGGTTGGCGCTGGTCGGGTCGGCCATCTCGGCACCGATGGCGATGCGGCGGACCGGTTCGCGAATGATCTCGTCGACCCAGGTGAAGGCGCGATCCCCGGCCAGGCGGCGGTTGCCCTCGGCACCGGAGACCTCCGCGATCACGGTGCCGCGCAACAAGATCAGGATCCCGTCGGCGGTGGGAGCGAGGACACCGAACGGCGGTGGCGCCGACGCGCCGCCGAACACCACCCCGGCGAGCCGCTGGGCGAGTGCCGCACCGGGTGCCGAGGCTGTGGTGTTGAGCGCGACGGTCTCGACCGCTCCGAGTAACCGGTCGGTCGACGGTGTCTCGCCGGCCAGATAGACCACGACATCGCCGAACCGAGCGACGATTCCGGTACCGGGCACGATTGCCACGGTGGACGAATGCGCGCGCATCAACGCCTCCTTGTCGGACGGGGTCACTGCCAGCATAGAGGGACACGGCGGGCTCGGAAGCGGGTTGTCGCAGGCTTCGCAAACTGACCGGACGGTCTCGCGAACATTGTTCGTCGCAAACGACGTTCGGGTGGCGAGTAGGATTACCTGCCATGAATGCCGCACCCGTCAGTCGCCGGGCCAGACCGGCGAAAGCTCCACTGAGTCGTGACATCGTCATCGAGACCGGATTGCGCATCCTCGACTCCGAGGGATCGGCCGCGCTCACCATGCGCCGGGTGGCGCAGGAACTCGATACCGGTGCCGCCTCGCTCTACGTCTACGTCGCCAATCGCGACGACCTGATGACGGGCATGCTCGACCACGTCCTGGCCGCCGTACCGACACCCACCCACGGCGACTGGCGCGAGCGCCTGGAAACCCTCGTCACCTCGGCCGTCGACGCGCTCGGCCGCCACGAAGGTCTCGCGCTCGTCGCGTTCGCCCGGTCCACCGGTCGCGCGCTCGGGCTGATCGAGCAGTTGCTCGGCCTGCTGCGCGAGGGCGGGCTCGACCCGGCCCGGGCCGCCTGGGCCGTCGACCTGCTGTACCCGCACATCACCGCCGCGGCCGCCGAGCGCGCCGTCTACGACGACACGACCGTCTCGCGCCGCCTCGCCGACCTGCCCGCACGGCGCTACCCGAACATCACCGCCGCCCGCGAGCACCTGGCGGGCGACGCCGCCGCCCGCACCCGGTGGGCACTGAACGCGCTGCTCAACGGCATCCTCACCACCCCCGTGGAGGTGCGATGACCGGCCTCGAGCACGTACCCGCACTGGTTACCGGCTACGCCATCGCACCGGACGACCCCGTCCAGCGCCGCGAGCCGGCCAGGGTCGGCGAACTCGTCCGGCCGGGCGGACCGATCCGGCTCGCCCGCGAACGAGATATCGCCACGCTGCAGGAGATCGAACGACGCGCCGGTGCGCCGTTCGCCGAGATCGGCATGGTCGCCGTCGCCGAGGACGAACCGCCGTCGGCGGAACTGCTGCGCGAGTTCCTCGTCGGCGAACGCGCCTGGGTATGGCCCGATGCGCAGGACGAACCGATCGGTTATCTGCTGCTCGGCATCATCGACGGGCAACCGCACATCGACCAGGTGTCGGTCGACCCCGCCTTCGCCGGTCTGCGGATCGGCAAGAGCCTGATCGACCACGCCGTCACCTGGGCGAAATCCCAGGGCCTGCACGAACTCACCCTCACCACCTTCACCGAGGTCCCCTGGAACGGTCCCTACTACGAGCGGCTCGGCTTCACCTACATCCCGGTCGACGACGAACCACCTGGTCTGCGCGCCGTCCGCGCCGAGGAATCCGCCAACGGCCTCGACGAATGGCCGCGCGCGTGCATGCGCGTGGACCTGACGGGCTGGGTCTACGACTGACCCGTCGTTGGGGTCCGAGTCGGTGGTGCCGGCCCGCACCACCAGTCGCCACCCGTCCGCCGCCGCTGCGTCCAGGCGGCGGGTGTGCGACTGTCCTGCGCCCTATTCGCAATGCGTGGCCTTGCGCCGACCCTGGCTCCTCGAGTCGGTGTAGCGGTCGAAGGCACAGGCCGCGCTGGGGTGCCGACGTGTCCCTACGGCCGACTGCGACTCATCCGAAGGCTTACACCGCGCGGGGCCGAGTCTCCGAAGTGCAGGTGCCGGGCGCGGTTTGCGGATCAGCGTTCGCACGCCGAGCCGAATTGGCCACGCAGCACCTGCGGCCCCGAGGTGGCCGGCTGCCTGTGGTCGCTTTGTGCCGGGCTACGCGGTCGAAGGCCGCTTCCGGAGTCGGGCGGCTTACGAGCGACGTCCGATGATCGCGGCGTTGCGGGCGAGGGCGGCTTCGGCGGCCGGGGTCGCGGCGGCGCGGTCGGTGGGGACCAGGCCGATGCGGGTGCGGCGGTCGAGGAGATCGTCGACCGTTTCGGCGCCCTCGTGGGTGATGGCGAAGTCGAATTCGGCGGCGGTGACGTCGATTCCGGGGGCGACGGGTTCGGCGAGGGCCGGGTCGGCCAGCCAGGCCGAGACGATGGCGCCCGCTTCGTGCCCGTAGCGCTCGATCAGGACCGGTGGGGCGTCGATGCGGTCGCGCGCCGCGCCGGACACCGCGCCGACCAGCGGGAGGCGGGTGGTGCGGCAGGGCGCGGCCGACAGGCCCGCATGCGCGATTGCGGCGTCGATCGCGTCCTGCGCCATGCGCCGGTAGGTGGTGAGCTTGCCGCCGACGACGGTGATGAGCCCGTCGGGTGCGGTCAGCACGGCGTGCTCGCGGGAGATGTCGGCGGTGCTGTCGTCGGCGGTCTTCAGCAGGGGCCGCAGCCCGGCGAAGCGGCCACGGATGTCCTTGCGTGTCAGCGGTTCCCGCAGCGCGGTGTTGATGGTGTCGAGCAGGAAGTCGACCTCGGCTTCGGTGGGCTGGGGTTCGTCGGGGATCGGCCCGGGGGCGTCCTCGTCGGTGAGACCGAGATAGACGCGGCCGTGGGCGGCGGGCAGGGCGAACACGAAGCGGCTGATGCTGCCGGGCACGGGCACCGTGAGTGCCGCGCTGAGCCCACCGAATGCGGCGGCGTCGAACACCAGGTGGGTGCCGCGGCTCGGGCGCAGTTCGATGCTGCTGTCCACCTCGCCCGCCCACACGCCGGTCGCGTTGACGACGGCGCGGGCCCGAACGGTCAGCTCCTCGCCGCTTCGCGTATCGCGCAGTCGCACCGAATTGCCGTCGGCGGCAACGGCTTCCATGCGCGTGAGCACGGTCGCGCCCGCACCGGCCGCCGTCCGAGCCAGGGCGACGACGAGGCGGGCGTCGTCGACGAGCTGCCCGTCCCACGCCTGCAATCCGCCGCGCAGGCCGTCACGGCGCACGGTCGGCGCCAGCCGCAATGCCTCCGCGGCGGCGACCTTTCGCGATCGCGGCAGGATCGCGGCCCGGGTGCGCGCGGCCACCCGCAGCGCGTCACCGGCGGCGAAACCGGCACGGATCAGCGAACTCTGAGCCGCACCCATACCGGGCAGCAACGGAACGAGCTGGGGGAGCGGGCGCACCAGATGGGGTGCCGTGGTGCGCAGCAGGATGCCGCGTTCGACCGCGCTCTCGTGGGCGATGCCGACCCGCCCGCTC
Organism: Nocardia sp. NPDC050413; assembly: GCF_040655475.1. Lineage (NCBI taxonomy): Bacteria > Bacillati > Actinomycetota > Actinomycetes > Mycobacteriales > Nocardiaceae > Nocardia > Nocardia sp. NPDC050413. Next base: position 223,904 of record NZ_JBFAJZ010000006.1, read on the forward strand.
GCCAGGTAGCGCAACCCGCCGTGCACGAGCTTGGAACTCCAGCGGCTCGTGCCGAACGCGAAGTCGTCGCGCTCCACCAGCAGGGTGCGCAGGCCGCGCGCGGCGGCGTCGAGCGCGGCACCGGCACCGGTGACACCCGCGCCGATCACCACCACATCCACCTCCGGGTGGTCGCCGAGCGCGGCGAGGTCGGCGGTGCGGCGAGCCGCGTCGAGCGCGGTGGGTGAATCAGCAGTCATCACAATCCTTGTCGGGGTTCAGGGAAGCAGGTAACCCTCGATCGCCCTCGCCAGCTCGGTGTCGAACTGCGCGCCCTCGAGCAACGGCGCCATCGTGCCCGCCGACTGCACCGCCGACTGGGCGATGAGCAGCAGCATGGCGGCCAGCTGCTCGGGCTCGCCTGCCCGGATCGACCCGTCTTCCTGGCCGATCCGGATCGCGGTGGCGAACAGTTCGATGAGCGTGCGCTGATTGCGTCCCAGCCTGCCGAACACGTAGGTGAGCATGAGGTCGGTGTCGGTGCGGAAGATCTTGGCGAACACCGCGTTGGCCCGCACCGCCGCCGCGCCCGCCACGATGCCGCGCACCAGCCGGTCGAGGCCGAGGCCGGTGTCGGGCATGGTCTCGGCGACGATGGTGCGCAGTTCGCGCACCAGCAGTTCCGCGATCAGCGAGCCGGTGTCCGGCCACCGCCGGTACACCGTCGGCCTGCTGACACCGGCGCGGCGTGCCACTTCGGTGAGCGTGGTGCGGCGCACCCCGAAATCGACGACGCAGGCCCGCGCGGCATCGAGAATCGCCATATCGGTAGGCGAAAGCCGCTGGTCGGCTCGAGCCGCGAGGTCGATCATCCTGTACACCCCCATGGTGTTCGACGGCGCCGTGATGAGGCGCCGTGGTCTGGCCGGAACGCCCAAGGGTATCGAGCGCGCCGGTGGGTTCGTCGCCGCGAATTCGCGGCAGTGACATCCGACAACTGGGTAGAGGCCGACTCGAGGAGAACTCGTGTAGTTACTGCTTGACACTATATGTCAGGATGTAACGCATGGTCGAGTTGAACAGCGAAATGTCCGGATCGACGGCCGAACGGCCGAGTATGGTGTGGGACGCCTGGGGTGTGCCCGCCGGACATCAACCCCTGTCGGCGCAGATCCGCGGCCTGCTCACCCAGGTCTTCGGGATCTCCGGTGAGCCGGCGGCACGACGCGACGAGGGCGACGTGCCGCTGGTCGCGAGCACGCTCGCCGCCACCACCCGCGCGGACCTCGCTGCCCTGGTCGGTGCCGAGCACGTCAGCACCGACGACATCGACCGGCTGCGGCACGCGGGCGGCAAGAGCACCCTCGACCTGCTGCGCCGCCGCGACACCCGCCCCCAGGACGCACCCGACGCGATCGTCGCGCCCGCCGACCACGACGCGGTGCTGGCCGTACTGCGGTACTGCTCCGCGCACGGCATCGCGGTGGTGCCCTTCGGTGGCGGCACCAGTGTGGTCGGCGGCGTCGACCCGGTGCGCGGTCGATTCCCCACCGTGATCGCGCTCGACCTGCGCAGACTCGACACCCTCACCGAGGTGGACGCGGTGAGTGGCACGGCCACCCTCGGTGCCGGGCTCACCGGGCCGCAGGCGGAGAAACTGCTTGCCACACACGGTCTTTCGCTCGGGCATTTCCCGCAGAGTTTCGAATTCGCCACCATCGGCGGGTTCGCCGCGACCAGGTCGTCGGGGCAGGCGTCGGCGGGTTACGGCCGCTTCGACGACATGGTCCAGCGACTGGTGGTCGCCACCCCGCAGGGCACTCTCGATCTCGGCCGCGCGCCCGCCTCGGCGGCCGGGCCCGACCTGCGTGAACTGTTCGTCGGGTCCGAGGGGACGCTCGGCGTGATCACCTCGGTCACCGTGCGGGTGCACCCGATCCCCGAAACCACCGCCTACCAGGCCTGGTCGTTCCCCGACTTCGCCACCGGCGCGGCCGCCCTGCGCACCGTCGTACAGACGGGTGCGGCGCCGACGGTGCTTCGCCTGTCCGACGAGGCCGAGACCGGCCTGAACCTGGCCCGCTCGAGCGATATCGGCGGCGCGCCGGTCTCCGGCTGCCTTGCGGTGACGACCTTCGAGGGCACCGCCGCCCATGTCGCGGCCCGCAGCGCCGAAGCGAGCGAACTGCTCAGCGCCGCCGGCGGAACCGCGCTCGGGACCGCCCCGGCCGAACAGTGGGAACACGGCCGTTTCGCCGCGCCCTACCTGCGTGACGCCCTGCTCGATGTCGGGGTGCTGTGCGAGACGCTGGAAACCGCGACCAGCTGGTCGAACCTGGCGAACCTGAAGGCGAAAGTGACTGCCGCGCTGTCGGATTCGCTCACCGCCCAGGGCACGCCCGCGCTGGTGATGTGTCACATCTCGCACACCTACCCGACCGGTGCGTCGCTGTACTTCACCGTTGTGGCCAAGCAGCTCGAGGATCCGATCGCGCAGTGGCGCGTCGCCAAGACCGCCGCGGGCGACGCCATCATGGCGGCCGGTGCCACCATCACCCACCATCACGCCGTCGGCGCCGACCACCGTCCGTGGATGGGCGCCGAGGTCGGTGACCTGGGCGTACAGGTGCTGCGGGCGGTGAAACACGAACTCGACCCCGCAGGCGTGCTGAATCCTGGAAAGCTGGTGCCGTGAAACAGCATTCGGTACAGCGATTATTGCTCGTCACCAACCCGCACTCCGGTGCCGGTCGCGGCGACGGTGTCGCCGAGGCGGTCCTGGCGGTAGCCCTGGCCGGTGGCGTCGAGGTCGCACAGGTGCGGGCGCCGAGCGCGGCGGAATCGGTGGAGCAGGTGGCCGCCGCGATCGCCGACCCGGCCAGGCGGCCCGACGCGGTCGTCTGCGTGGGCGGTGACGGTCTGATGAACGTGCTGCTCGCCGCCGTCGCCCACACCGGCGTGCCGCTCGGGCTGGTCCCCGCGGGCACGGGCAACGACCTCGCCCGCGAACTCGGCATTCCCACCGGCGACCCGCGCGCCGCCGCCGAGATCGTGCTGCGCGGTCGCACGAAGATCATCGATCTGGGCCGTATCGAATCCGCCGGTGCCACGCCCACCTGGTTCGCCACCATCGTCGGCGCCGGTTTCGACGCGCGAGTCACCTTGCGCGCCAACGCGATGCGCCGCCCGCGTGGACCGCTGCGCTACACCTTCGCGGCCGCCGCCGAACTCATGCGCGGCTACACGCTGCCGTTCCAGATCGAGATGTCGGGTCTGGCGCCCGGCGCGCTCGACAACCCCGACGACGCGCACGCGGTGATCTACACCGACGCCGTGATGACGCCCATCGGCAACACCCGCACCTACGGCGGCGGCATGCTGGTGTGTCCCGAAGCCCTGCCCGACGACGGCTACCTCGACATCACAGTGGTCGGCGCGGTCTCGCGACTCGAGATGGCGCGCCTGCTGCCCGCCCTGTCGGCGGGCAAGCGCATCGATCACCCCTCGACCAAGCGGTACCGCGCCCGCCGCATCACCGTCACGGCGTCGGGTGGGTACGCCACCGCCGACGGTGAACCGGCGGGCACCCTTCCCGTCACGGTCCAGGCGATGCCGGGTGCACTGACGGTGCTGGTGCCCTGACCCGGACGAGTGGCGTCGGCACCCGGTGACCGGTGTCACCATCAGGCACGACGGGTCCCGGTTCGGTGCCGTCGACGATGCCTGTGGTCGGCACCGTCGACCCGGCGAGCACGATCAGGCGGGCGGCGCGAAGGTGATCCGGGAGATCTCGGTGAGGGTGGGACGGTCGACGACGACGACCGACGATGCGGGTAGCGGTCGGGCGTCGAGGTCGCGCATCAGGCGCTCCCAGCGGCGGCAGTGGGCGCCGAAGGCGACGATGTTCACCCGCCTGCCGCGGGTGACCTGACCGCGCCTGGCCTGGGTGGCGGGCACATCGATCAGCACCATGTGCACCTCGCGCTCACCCGAGCGCGCCCACCGCGCGATCAGGCGACGGCTCCAGGCGAACGTCGCGCAGTCGTGGATGGCGACCGGTCCGTCGGCGACCAGCAGCGCCGCGCGGATCGCCCGGTAGTGCGCCAGGTGCACCAGCGGACGCCACAGGGGATAGGGGACCCGGCCCAGCCGGTGCCGCAATCTGTTGCGGGCGTGGTTGGAATCGAGCACCAGCGCACCCGCTGCCGTCCGCACCGGCAGCTCCGCGTTCGGGTCGGCGCCGAAAAAGCGGTGCAGCGCAGTGGATTTCCCCGCGCCGGGTACCCCGGCGAAAATCAGCACCGCCGTGGCGGGGTAGCGCAATTCGTCGACGTGGTCCGCGCGTAAGTCCAGCAGTGCGACGGGAATGACGGTCCGGGACGGCACGGATCGATCGGCGGGAGGGGAGCTGGCATCGAGCGGAGGCGTCACCCTCTCCAGAATCCGGGAAAACAGACAATTCGGCAATCGGTGAACACCCTGAGTTCGCGTCGACCGGCCTGTCGGACAACAGTTTCCGCGTGTCGATGGAGACACTCACAAACCTCGCCGACCACCGCTTGGAAGAATCTGAGAATTGGCTATGTATTCGAGGAGCGGCCGAAAATCGCCGGTAGAGTCGACCGCGAGAGGCGAAGTCTTCGGTGTCCCTCATCCACCGAAGTCTTCGCCTCTGTTTTGTTGGAGCGCCGGCGCGAACCGCCGCTGCGCGGCGGACCCTCCTCGAGGTCGGGTCGTGCGGGGCTGGGACTGGGGGTGAGGCGGGGGAAACCCGGTTGTCCGGTCCCCTTAGGATTGGGGCGTGACCAGCGCAGCCCCAGACAACTCGCGTAATCGTGCCGATGCCCTGCCCAAGAGCTGGAATCCCAGTGAGGTAGAGGCCGACCTGTACGAGGGCTGGGTAGACGCCGGGTACTTCACCGCCGACGCCACCTCGGCCAAGCCCGCGTACTCCATCGTGCTGCCGCCGCCGAACGTCACCGGCACCCTGCACATGGGGCACGCGCTCGACCACACCCTCATGGACCTGCTCACCCGCCGCAAGCGGATGCAGGGGTACGAGGTGCTGTGGCTGCCGGGCATGGACCACGCGGGCATCGCGACCCAGACCGTGGTGGAGAAGCAACTCGCCGTCGACGGCAAGAACAAAGAGGACTTCGGTCGCGAGCTGTTCATCGACAAGGTGTGGGACTGGAAGCGCGAGTCCGGCGGCCAGATCCAGGGGCAGATGCGCCGCCTCGGTGACGGTGTCGACTGGAGCCGTGACCGGTTCACCATGGACGACGGGCTCTCGCGCGCCGTGCAGACCATCTTCAAACGGCTCTACGACGCGGGCCTGATCTACCGCGCCGAGCGCCTGGTGAACTGGTCGCCCGTGCTGCAGACCGGCATCTCCGACCTCGAGGTCGACCACAAGGAGGTCGACGGCGAGCTCGTGAGCATGCGCTTCGGCTCCCTGAACGACGACGAACCGCACGTCATCGTGGCAACCACCCGGGTGGAGACGATGCTCGGTGACACCGCCGTCGCCGTCCACCCGGCCGACGAGCGGTACAAGGCCCTGATCGGCACCACGCTGTACCACCCGATCACCGGTCGTCAGATCCCGATCGTCGCCGACGACTACGTCGACCCGGAGTTCGGTTCCGGCGCGGTGAAGATCACCCCCGCCCACGACCCCAACGACTTCGAACTCGGCCTGCGCCACGGCCTGCCGATGCCGACGATCATGGACAAGGCTGGCCGGATCGCCGACACCGGAACGGAATTCGACGGCATGGACCGTTTCGAGGCGCGGGTGAAGATCCGCGAACGCCTCGAGGCCGAGGGCCGCATCGTCGGGCGCAAGTACCCCTACAAGCATCAGGTCGGTCACTCGGAGCGCTCCGGCGAGCCGATCGAGCCGCGCCTGTCGATGCAGTGGTGGGTCAAGGTGGACACCCTCGCCAAGGCCGCGGGCGACGCGGTGCGCGACGGTGACGTGAAGATCCACCCGGCCAGCCAGGAACCGCGCTGGTTCGACTGGGTCGACAACATGCACGACTGGTGCATCTCGCGTCAGCTGTGGTGGGGCCACCGCATCCCGATCTGGTACGGGCCCGAAGGCGAGATCGTCTGCCTCGGCCCGGACGAGCAGGCCCCCGAGGGCTGGGTGCAGGACCCCGACGTGCTCGACACCTGGTTCTCCTCGGGTCTGTGGCCGTTCTCCACGATGGGCTGGCCCGACGCCACCCCCGAGCTGGCGAAGTTCTATCCGACCAGCGTGCTCGTCACCGGCTACGACATCCTGTTCTTCTGGGTGGCCCGGATGATGATGTTCGGCATGTACGTCAGCGACGACCCGGTGCTGACGGCGGGCAAGGGCGACCAGAAGCAGGTTCCGTTCCAGGACGTGTTCCTGCACGGCCTGATCCGCGACCAGCACGGCAAGAAGATGTCGAAGTCGCGCGGCAACGGCATCGACCCGCTGGACTGGATCAACGCCTACGGCGCCGACGCGCTGCGCTTCACCCTCGCCCGCGGCGCCCAGCCCGGCGGCGACCTCTCGGTCGGTGAGTCGCACGCGCTCGCCTCGCGCAGCTTCGTCACCAAGCTGTTCAACGCCACCAAGTTCGCGCTGATGAACGGTGCACGCACCGGCGATCTGCCCGCGCGCGACACGCTCACCGACGCCGACCGCTGGATCGTCGACCGGCTCGACCAGGTCCGCGCCGACGTCGACGCCGCGTTCGACGCCTACGAGTTCGGCAAGGCCTGCGAGGCGCTGTACCACTTCGCCTGGGACGAGTTGTGCGACTGGTACCTGGAACTGTCGAAGGTGCAGTTCGCCGAGTCCGATGCGCGCGCCGAGAGCACCTCGGTGGTCCTCGGCAATGTGCTCGACGCGGTGCTTCGCCTGCTGCATCCGGTGATCCCGTTCGTCACCGAGACCCTCTGGAAGGCGCTCACCGGCGGTGAGTCGGTGGTGGTCGCGCCGTGGCCGCAGGCCAGTGGCGTCGACGCCGACGAGCGGGCCGCCCAGCGGGTCGCCGACGCACAGCGGCTCATCACCGAGATCCGGCGCTTCCGTGGCGATCAGGGCCTGGCCGACAAGCAGAAGGTGAAGGCCACGCTGGTCGGCATCGAGGAAGCCGGACTCGCCGGCTTCGCGGCGTCGGTGGCGAACCTGGCCCGCCTGACCGAACCCGGTGACGACTTCGCGACCACCGCCGAGGTGGAGGTCCGCCTGTCCACGGGCACGGTGACCGTCCAGCTCGACACCTCCGGCGCCATCGACCTCGACGCCGAAAGGCGCAGGCTGGAAAAGGATCTCGCGGTCGCGCAGAAGGACCTCGACCAGACCACCGCCAAACTGGCCAACGAGGCGTTCCTGGCCAAGGCACCGCAGCAGGTGGTCGACAAGATCACCGGTCGCCGCGATGTGGCCACCGCGGAGGTCGCCCGGATCAGCGCGCGCCTGGCGGAGCTGAGCGCCAAGTGAGCGACATCGGCCCCGACGACGGCGATCTCGGCCCCGACGACGGCGATCTCGGCCCCGAGAACGCGGGCTTCGGCGGCGACGACTACCGCCCGGCCCAGCTCGGCACCGGTCCGTCGCCGGTCGAGCTGGCCGAAATGGCGTTGGTGGAGGCCGAACTCGACAAACGCTGGCCCGAAACCAAGATCGAGCCGTCGCTCACGCGCATCAGCACGCTGATGGATCTGCTCGGCAACCCGCAGCACAACTACCCGGCCATCCACATCGCGGGCACCAACGGCAAGACCTCGGTGACCAGGATGATCGACGCGCTGCTCACCGCCCTGCACCGGCGCACCGGCCGGATCACCAGCCCGCACCTGCAGCTGGCGACCGAGCGGATCAGCATCGACAACGCGCCGATCAGCCCCGCCCGGTACGTGGAGACCTACCACGAGCTCGCGCCGTATATCGACATGATCGACCAGCGCTCCGCCGAGTCGGGCGGCCCGGCGATGAGCAAGTTCGAGGTGCTCACCGGCATGGCCTACGCCGCGTTCGCCGAGGCACCCGTCGACGTGGCCGTCGTCGAGACCGGCATGGGCGGTGCCTGGGACGCCACCAACGTGATCGACGGCCAGGTCGCCGTCATCACCCCGATCGGCCTGGACCACACCGAGTACCTCGGCCCCGACCTCGAGTCGATCGCCAAGGAAAAAGCGGGAATCATCAAGCGCGCCAAGGAAGCTCTGGTTCCGGTCGACACCGTCGCGGTGATCGCCGAACAGGCCCCCGAGGTGATGGACGTGCTGCTGCGCCGGGCCGTGGAGGCCGACGCGGCGGTCGCGCGCGAAGGCGCGGAGTTCCGGCTGCTGGAACGGGCCGTCGCGATCGGGGGCCAGCTGCTGACCCTGCAGGGGCTCGGCGGCGTCTACGACGAGATCTTCCTGCCGTTGCACGGCGAACACCAGGCCCGCAATGCCGCCCTCGCGCTGGCCGCCGTCGAGGCGTTCTTCGGGGCGGGTGCCGAGCGTCAGCTCGACATCGAGGCCGTGCGCGCCGGATTCGCGGCCGTCACCAGTCCCGGCCGGATGGAACGGATGCGCAACGCGCCGACCATCTTCGTCGACGCCGCCCACAACCCGGCGGGCGCGCAGGCGCTGGCGAACACGCTCACCGGCGAATTCGACTTCCGCAAGCTGGTCGGTGTGGTCGCCGTCCTCGGCGACAAGGACGCGGCGGGCATCCTCGACGCCCTGGAACCGGTGTTCGACGAGATCGTCGTCACCAGCAACGGGTCACCGCGCGCCATGGACGTCGACACCCTCGCCGACCTGGCCGTCCAGCGCTTCGGCGACGAACGCGTGATCACCGCCGACACCCTGCCCGACGCCCTGGAATCGGCGATCGCCCTGGCCGAACAGGCAGGCGACGACGGCGATGTGATCTCGGGTGCGGGCGTGATCGTCACCGGATCGGTGGTCACCGCCGGCGCCGCCCGCGCCCTGTTCGGGAAGGGGCCGGCGTGAGTGGTCAGCCGGAAAACGACGCGAGCACGCCGAACGGATCGAGCATGAGTGAGGTACCCCCACCCGCTACCGATCCCTGGAAGGGTTTCCGAGGGGTGATGGCCGGGACGCTGATCCTCGAGGCGATCGTGGTGTTGCTGGCGTTGCCGGTCGTCGGTTCGGTCGGCGGCGGGGTGACCTGGTTCTCGGGCACCTATCTGGTGGTCCTGGCGCTGCTGATGATCCTCGGCGCCGGATTGCAGCGGAAGCCGTGGGCCATCCCGTTCAACCTCGGGCTGCAGGTCCTGGTACTGGCGGGAACGTTCATCCACCTGTCGATCGGGATCATCGGGCTGGTGTTCGCGGCCGTGTGGGCATTCATCCTGCTGCTGCGCGCCGACGTGCAACGACGCATGGACGCCGGGTTGTTGCCGAGCCAGCGGATGCGGCGGACCCAGTCCTGAACGGGGTCGTTCGGCGTAGACGCCTACCCGACGCTAGGGTTAGCGCGTGACTGAGCAGACGTTGGTACTCATCAAGCCGGACGGTGTCTCCCGTGGCCTCGTCGGCGAGGTCCTGGCGCGCATCGAGCGCAAGGGCCTCACCATCAAGGCGCTGGAGCTGAAGAACGTGTCCGCCGAACTGGCGGGCGAGCACTACGCCGAACACGCCGAGCGGCCGTTCTTCGGTTCGCTGATCGAATTCATCACCTCCGGCCCGGTCGTCGCTGCCGTGCTCGAGGGCCCGCGCGCGATCGCCGCGTTCCGTCAGCTCGCCGGTGGCACCGACCCGGTCGAGAAGGCCGTCCCCGGAACCATCCGCGGCGACTTCGGTCTCGAGACCCAGTACAACCTCGTTCACGGCTCCGACTCGCCCGAGTCCGCCAAGCGTGAGATCGCGCTCTGGTTCCCCGAATTCCCTGCTTGACCGTGCTGTCCTCGCTCGTCGCGTCCGGTTCGGGCGCGACGGGCTCGAGTGACGGTTCCGCGCGCGAGTTGCGCCGATGGCGATCACCGCGCGAACCATATGGGATACTGAAGACGGATGTGTTCGATACCGATGTCATCGAAGCCCCACCAGGGCGGTCGGTGACAGCCTGACGCGCAGGTACGCGGCAGCGGCGACGGACATGACCGGATGACACCGCAGTTGGATGCCGATCATCGCTGCCATGGACAACCCTGTTGCTGGGGTTGCCGGGCACGCTGGATGAGCGCCTCAGCGCGCGGCGTCACGCCGTACAGCCAGGCGCCGCGTGACCGGTTGGCCCGCCAGATGATCGATTCCAGGCGCGACCGGATACGCGGGGCGAGACCAGATGACCCTCGTACCATCGGGTACGAGGTGCACGGACGATGCCCCCGCGCCGGCCGCGTCACTCCCGTACCGGGGATGGACGCGCCCGGGGGCCCGAGGAGACTTCGTGGCCGAACAAGAGCCGCTGGACACAACACAACAGGATGCCGATCAATTGCCGGAGCGAATTCGAGTTCATGCACTGGCCAAACGACTGGGAGTGACCAGCAAGCGCATCCTGGCCAAATTGGCCGAGCTGGGCGCCGAGGCGCGCAGCGTGCAATCCAATGTCGACCGAGCGGTCGCCGAGACCGTACGCGACGCGATCGCCGCCGCCGACGCCGAAACCGGCGAACCCCCGGCACCCGCCCCGACCACCAGGGGTAGGAAGAAAGCCACCGCACCCGTCGCCGAGCAGCCGGCCGACCCGACCACCACCTTGTTCTCCGCGCCCGAGGTCGCGCGCCCCGACGAGGTGTTCGCCCCGATGGCCGACGACGCCCACACCGGGCTGTTCACGCACCGGGCGACCGAGGAACCGGCTCCCGAACCGGTGGCCTTCGAGGCGCCCTCGGTCGGCATGCCGCTGTTCCTGCCGCCCGACGCGAGCGCCGCCGAAGAGGCGCGCAAGCGCCGTCGCGCCGAACGCGCGCCCAAGAAGGTGGAAGAGCCCGTCGAGGAGCCCGAGGCGCTCGACGAGACCGAGGCCACCGACCAGTCCGGTGACACCGATACCGACTCCGACAGCGACAACGACGCCGACGGGCAGCCGCGCCGCCGTCGTCGTGGGCGCCGTGGTCGCGGTCGCGGCCGTGGCGAGCAGTCCGCCGACGGCGAGGACAACGACTCCGACGACCACGACACCGAGGACGAGCCGGCCGCCGAGCAGCCCGCCCCGGCCGAGGCCGAGCAGTCCGACGACACCGACGAAGACGACGACAACCAGCCCGAGGGCGCGAGCCGCCGCCGTCGGCGCCGTCGTCGTCGCAAGGTCGGCGGGGAGTCCGCCGAGACCGACGCCGCCGCCGAGGACGACCCGCCGAACACGGTCGTGCACGAGCGCGAGCCGCGCAACAAGAGCCGCAGCCGGGCCGGTGCCTCCGACGAGGTGCAGGGCATCTCCGGTTCCACCCGCCTGGAAGCCAAGCGTCAGCGCCGCCGCGACGGCCGCGACGCGGGCCGCCGCCGTCCGCCGATCCTCACCGAGTCGGAGTTCCTCGCCCGTCGCGAGGCCGTCGACCGGGTGATGGTCGTGCGCGAGAAGGCGTTCGACCCGGCCGAACACGCACCGGGCCACCAGACCACCACGCAGGTCGCGGTGCTCGAGGACAACATCCTCGTCGAGCACTTCGTGACCAGCTCCGGTCAGGCATCGATGGTCGGCAACGTGTACCTGGGCAAGGTGCAGAACGTGCTGCCGAGCATGGAGGCCGCGTTCATCGACATCGGCCGCGGCCGCAACGGTGTGCTCTACGCCGGTGAGGTGAACTGGGAGGCCGCCGGTCTGGGCGGCAAGGAACGCAAGATCGAGCAGGCGCTCAAGCCGGGCGACACCGTGCTGGTCCAGGTCTCCAAGGACCCGGTCGGCCACAAAGGCGCGCGTCTGACCACCCAGATCTCGCTCGCCGGTCGCTTCCTGGTGTACGTGCCGGGTGGCACCTCCACCGGGATCAGCCGCAAGCTGCCCGACACCGAGCGCAAGCGGCTCAAGGAGATCCTGCGCGAGATCGTGCCCGCCGACGCGGGCGTCATCATCCGCACCGCCTCCGAAGGCGTGAGCGAGCCCGAGCTCGCGCGCGACGTGGAACGGTTGCAGGCCACCTGGCGCACCATCGAAGAGGCCTCGAAGAACGCGGCCAAAGACGTGCCCAAGGCTCTCTACGAAGAGCCGGACATGCTGGTGAAGGTCATCCGCGACCTGTTCAACGAGGACTTCGCCAAGCTGGTCATCGAGGGCGAGCGCGCGTGGAGCACCGTCGAGAACTACGTGCGAACCGTCGCCCCCGACCTGCTGCCGCGGGTGAACCGGCACGAGAACAACGGTGTCGACGTGTTCGACGCCTACCGCATCGACGAGCAGCTGGCCAAGGCGCTCGACCGCAAGGTGTGGCTGCCCTCGGGCGGCACCCTGGTGATCGACCGCACCGAGGCGATGACCGTCGTCGACGTCAATACCGGCAAGTTCACCGGTTCCGGGTCCTCGAACCTCGAGGAGACCGTCACCAAGAACAACCTGGAAGCGGCCGAGGAGATCGTGCGCCAGATGCGGCTGCGCGACATCGGCGGCATGATCGTCGTCGACTTCATCGACATGGTGCTCGAGTCCAACCGCGATCTGGTGCTGCGCCGCCTCACCGAGGCGCTCGGCCGCGACCGCACCCGCCACCAGGTGTCGGAAGTCACCTCGCTGGGCCTGGTCCAGATGACGCGCAAGAAGCTGGGCACCGGCCTGGTCGAGGCGTTCTCCACCACCTGTGAGCACTGCCACGGCCGCGGCATCCTCGTGCACTCCTACCCGGTCGATTCCGGGTCGGGCATCGAGGAACCGCGCGGCAAGGAGAGTGGTTCGCGGCGTCGTCGCGGCAAGGACAAGGACCGCGACGCCAAGCCCGCCCAGGCGGCGGCTCCGGCCACCAACGGCACCGCGCCGGTCGCCGAGCCCGACGAGGAGGACATCGCCGTCAAGCGGGCCCACCCGGTCGCGCTGGCGATGGCCGCCCACCACGGCGACGAGGACGGCGAGACAGTGCCGGCCGAGGTCGAGACCGAGCAGCAGGCGCCCGAGCCGACCCGCTCGCGCTCCCGGTCCCGGTCGCGGCGGTCCAACCGCGCCGCGCAGACCGAGACCGCGATCGACAGCCCCGCGCTGACCGGGGTCGTCCCGGCAGAGGACGAGGTGGTCGAGGAGGTCGTCGTCACGCCTGCCCCGGCCGACGAGGCGCCGACGGTCGAACCCGTCGAATCGTCTTCGCTCGCCCAGGAACCCGTCGAGGAGCCCGCCGCTCCCGTCGCCGAGGAACCCGCACCGGTGGCCGAGGAACCGGCCGCCCGGGCGCCGCGTAGGCGTCGTGTAGCCCGTTCGACGGCGGCTCCGGCCGCCGACAGCGCGGGCGCGGTGTTCGTCGTCTCGGCGAACGAGCAGCCGCCCGCGGCAGCTGTCGTGGACTTCGACGCCGAACCCGTCGTCGTCCCGCAGCGCAAGCCGCGCAGGCGTGCGGTGGCCCGTCCGGCGGGCGCGCCTGCGCCGGAATCGAACTGAGGTGACGTCCCCCGATTCGGCCCTGACCGGCCGAATTGGGGGACGGCATACCGTTCTGGTAACCTAGGTCGGTCGCTGCCCAGCGATTGGGCATCCGGCCGGACGGCCGGGTGATACCGCAGGCAGGCAGCTAACGTTCTTCCCCCGCACGTGCGGGGATGAGCCCAGGAATACGCGTCGCAGCTGCGGCGTGGACATGTGCAGGACCAACGTGAGTGGAGGAAGCCGACCGATGGCAGCGTACGCAATCGTCAAGACCGGCGGAAAGCAGTACAAGGTCGCGGTCGGTGACCTGGTGAAGGTCGAGAAGATCGAGGGCAAGCCCGGCGACGCCGTGGCCCTGACCCCGGTTCTCGTCGTCGACGGCGCCGATCTGACCACCGATGCCGACAAGCTGGCCAAGATCTCCGTGGCCGCCGAGGTCGTCGATCAGACCAAGGGTCCGAAGATCCGGATTCACAAGTTCAAGAACAAGACCGGCTACCACAAGCGCCAGGGTCACCGTCAGCCGCTGACGGTCATCAAGGTCACCGGCATCAAGTAAGAATTCCCGAGGAGACGAAGCAATGGCACATAAGAAGGGTGCATCCAGCTCCCGGAACGGTCGTGATTCGAACGCCCAGCGCCTCGGCGTGAAGCGCTTCGGCGGCCAGAAGGTCAGCGCGGGCGAGATCCTCGTCCGTCAGCGCGGAACCCACTTCCACCCCGGCGTGAACGTCGGCCGTGGTGGCGACGACACCCTGTTCGCCCTCGCGGCGGGCGCGGTCGAGTTCGGCACCAAGCGTGGCCGCAAGACCGTCAACATCGTTGTCCCGGAGCCGGTCCAGGCCTGACCGCCTGGAGCGTCAGCTCCCCACGGACACCAGAGCGGGTCAGGGTTTCCCTGACCCGCTCTGTCGTGTTCGTAGACTTTCACTACAAAACCGGACACCTTACCGAAAACGACAAGTCAGAAGGAGGAGGATCAACCCATGTCCAAATTCATCGACCGCGTCGTGCTGCATGTTCGTGCCGGTAGAGGTGGACACGGTTGTGCCTCGGTGCACCGTGAGAAGTTCAAGCCGCTCGGCGGTCCCGACGGGGGCAACGGCGGCAACGGTGGCGATGTGATCCTCGAGGTCGACGCCAACGTGCACACCCTGCTCGATTTCCACTTCCATCCCCACGCCAAGGCGGGCAACGGCAAGCCGGGCGAGGGTGGCAACCGCGACGGCAAGCAGGGCACCGACCTGGTGCTGCAGGTGCCCGACGGCACCGTCGTTGTGGACAGCGACGGCAAGGTCGTGGTCGACCTCGTCGGCGTCGGCAACCGGTTCATCATCGCCCGTGGTGGTCGTGGTGGGCTCGGCAACGCCTCGCTGGCGTCCAAGGCGCGCAAGGCGCCCGGTTTCGCGCTGCTCGGTGAGGAGGGCGAGGAAACCGATCTCGTCCTCGAGCTGAAGTCGGTCGCCGACGTCGGTCTGGTCGGGTTCCCCTCGGCCGGTAAGTCGTCGCTGGTCTCGGTGCTCTCGGCCGCGAAGCCGAAGATCGCCGACTATCCGTTCACGACGCTCGTGCCGAACCTCGGCGTGGTGCAGTCCGGCGACACCACCTTCACCGTCGCCGACGTGCCGGGCCTGATCCCCGGCGCCAGCCAGGGGCGCGGCCTCGGACTCGACTTCCTGCGCCACCTGGAACGGTGCGCGGTGCTCGCCCACGTCGTCGACTGTGCGACCCTCGAACCCGGTCGCGACCCCGTCTCCGATGTCGACGCGCTCGAGGCGGAACTCGCCGCGTACAAGCCCGCGCTCTCCGGTGACGAGAGCCTGGGCGATCTGGCCGATCGCCCGCGCGTGGTCATCCTGAACAAGACCGACGTCCCCGACGGCAAAGAGCTCGCAGAGATGGTGACGCCCGAGTTCACCGCCCGCGGCTGGCCGGTCTTCGAGATCTCGGCCGTGAGCCGCGCCGGTCTGCGCCCGCTGACCTTCGCGCTGGCCGACATGGTCCGCCAGTACCGCGAAGACCACCCCAAGGCGGCGCCCAAGCGTCCGATCATCCGCCCGATCGCGACCGACGAATCCGGTTTCAGCGTGATCGCCGATCCGCAGGAACCCGGCGGTTTCATCGTGCGCGGTACCCGGCCGGAACGCTGGATCCGCCAGACCGATTTCAACAACGACGAGGCCGTGGGCTACCTGGCCGACCGGTTGGCTCGTCTCGGTGTCGAGGCGGAGCTGGTGAAGCAGGGTGCCGAACCCGGCTGCCCGGTGACCATCGGCGAGGTGACCTTCGAGTGGGAGCCGCAGATCTCGGCCGGTGTCGACATGCAGCCGACCGGACGCGGCACCGACCTGCGGCTCGAGAACAACGAGCGGGTCGGCGCGGCCGAGCGCAAGCTCGCCTCGCAGGCGCGGCGTGGTCTGCTCGACGAGAACGGTGAACGGAAGAGTTGACGGTGGTGTCGCGCCCGGCGAAATTCGCTGTCGGGCGCGACGAGTCGGTCGGCATACTGCGGTAGGGCTCCTGCGAGCCCGTCGACGACGATTCGTGCAGGGAGTTGGGCGATGCAGGTGGGTTCGGAGCTGAGTCAGGGGCGGGCCGCGATCGTGTCGGCGCGCACCGTGGTGGTGAAGATCGGTTCGTCGGCTCTCACCAGCCTCGAAGGCGGTCTCGACACCGGTCGGCTCGATCTGCTCGCCGATGCCGTCGAAGCGCGGATGCGCGCCGGGTCCGATGTGGTCGTCGTGTCCTCGGGTGCCATCGGCGCCGGGCTCGCACCGTTGGGCCTGTCGAAGCGGCCCAAAGACCTGGCGACCAAACAGGCCGCGGCCAGTGTCGGCCAGCTCGCCCTGGCACACGCCTGGGGAACCTCGTTCGCCCGCTACGGTCGCACCGTCGGCCAGATATTGCTCTCCGCGGACGATTTCGCCCGCCGGGAGCACCATCGCAACGCGCAGCGCACCCTCGACCGGTTGCGTTCCCTCGGTGCGGTCGCGGTGGTCAACGAGAACGACACCGTCGCCACCGAGGAGATCCGTTTCGGTGACAACGACCGCCTCGCCGCCCTCGTCGCCCACCTCGTCGGCGCCGACGCCCTGATCCTGCTCTCCGATGTGGCCGGCCTCTACGACGGCGACCCGCGCAAGGGGCCCGCCAATTTCATTCCCGAGGTGCGCGGCAGTGCCGACCTCGACGGCGTCATCGCGGGCAGCGGTGGTGCGCTCGGCACCGGCGGCATGGCCTCCAAACTGTCGGCCGCCCGCCTCGCCGCCGACGCGGGCATCCCCGTCCTGCTCGCCTCGGCCGCCGAAGCCGCGACCGCCCTCTCCTCGGGTACCGTCGGCACCGCCTTCGCCGCCCGCCCTGTCCGCCTCTCCGGTCGCAAGTTCTGGGTCCGCCACGCCGCCGACACCCGCGGCGCCGTCCTGCTCGACGACGGCGCCGTCGCCGCCGTCGCCGAACGCCGCTCCCTGCTCGCCGCGGGCATCACCGGCCTGCGCGGTCGCTTCTTCGGCGGCGACGTGGTCGACCTCGTCAGCCCCACCGACGAGGTCATCGCCCGAGGCGTCGTCGAATACGACAGCACCGAACTGTCCACCATGCTCGGCCGCTCGACCACCGACCTCCCCGAAACCATGCAGCGCCCGGTCATCCACGCGGATGACCTGGTCAAGGTGTGAGCGTCCCGGCCTCGACCGGCAAGCAGTCGGAGCTGAGCCGCGGCGATGTGGTTCTCTCGGTGAATCGCGCTCTGTGGCACGAGGTTCGGCTGCGGTCAGGGCGGTGTTCTGCAAGGCGGAAGACGGCGTGATCTCCATCAGGTTCGTCGTCGAGGGAGCGATCACCGACGACGATCGCGATTCGACCAGCTGTGTAGCCGCCGAAGTCATCGCGGACTTTCCGGATCACCGGGTGGACGAGCGTATCGAACGCTTGGATCCGCCGACGAGGGTCACCATGCCTCCGGATTGGCACGTCGTCTTCCATCGGCGTGAACGCTGATCGACTTCGGCATACACGCCGACGACCTCCGGCGCATGCGGCGAACGTGCCGTCGACGACAGGCGGAAACCCGGCCCCGATGGCCGGCGGCGACCTCCTGAGCGGCGTTGGACAGACCCCGCCGCCGCGCACCCACGCTGACCACATCGGTTGCGCGCCGTGTTGGTCGCGCACCACGCTGGCAGTGTGACCGGCGCTGATCTCGTCGGCTGACCACCCGGCGGACCGCAGCACCCACGCTGATCGGTCTGACTGCACCGACCGAGACGCCTAGGGTGCAGTTCCGATGTCAGCCCCGGCCGCTCGTCCTCGCTGAGTTCGGTCTGCTCGTTATCGTCCTCGGCCAGTCCTGAAGCAGTACGGCCTGTCCTGCAGGCGTCGACCTATCGAGTCGATGCCTGAATCGCTGGGAGGGCATCCCGTTGGGCTAGGTCGGCGGGACGGGACCGGGTGCATTCCCGGCCGGATGCGCCGACTTTATCGTTGCGGCGGGATGACACCCGGCTGGTCCAGGCCGCCCGGGGGTTGCGGCGGTGGGGTGGATTGGGGTGGTTCGGCGCCGGGGACGGGGCCTGTTACGCCGGGTTGGCCACCGGGGTCGGACATGTCGGGGCCGTTCTGGGGTGGTGCGGGTGCGACCGGAGGAGTGTTGGTGTCCGGGCCGGTCGGGTTGGAGTCCTGCTGAGTGGGCGGTGACGGGGGCTCGCTCGGCGGTGCAGGGTTCTGGCTCGGCGGCGCGGGTGCTTCGCTCGGCGGTGCCGGGTTTTCCGCCTGTGGCGGAGCAGGATTCGTCGGAGGTGCCGGCGGCTCGCTGGACGGGACGGGATTCTCGCCGGGCGGCGCCGGGAGCTCGCTCGTTGGGGCGGGGCTTTCGCTGGGCGGTGCCGGGAGTTCCGCGGTGGGGGAAGGACTTTCGCTCGGCGGTGCCGGGAGTTCGCTCGTCGGGGCGGGGCTCTCGCTGGGCGGTGCCGGGAGTTCTGTGGTGGGGGAGGGGCTTTCGCTCGGCGGGACCGGTGGCTCGCTCGTCGGCGTAGGGCTTTCGCTGGGCGGTGCCGGAAGTTCGGTGGTCGGAGCGGGGCTTTCGCCGGGCGGTGCCGGGAGTTCGGTGGTCGGAGCGGGGCTTTCGCTGGGGGTAGCGGGGTTGGGGCTCGACGGTGTGGGCTCGCCAGGCGGCGCCTGGTTTTCGGTCGGCGCTGGTGGTTCGGTGGAAGGTGCCGGGGGCGCGGGGTTTTCGGTGGTGGGGGCGGAGTTGTTCGGGTTGGCGGGTGCCGGGGTTTCGGGGTTCTGCGGGGTGGCCTCGGCAGGGGGAGCGCCGTTGGTGCGGGGCGGGTTGTCCAGTGGGACAGGGGAATCCGCAGCGGGGATGGGAAGGGCGGGGACGCCGGTTCCGGCCAGGGAGTAGGCGGGCTTGTAGATCATGTTCATGGCCAGGAGCGCTTCCTGGCGCAACGCCTCGGCCGCCATCTGCGCGTCGATGACATCCGCGGCAGCCAGCAGACGGGCGATGGTGCCGATCGGACCGGAGTCGCCGGGGGCGACCACCGCCAGTTTCACCGCCTCGGCGGCCGCAGCCACCCCACCGAGGCGGGTGCCGACTTCCGCCATCACGGCGGCCAATTCGTCGATGGCGGCGGCGAAGCTGCGGGTGCTCGCGGCGGCGGCTTCGGCGGCCGCGCCTTCCCATCCCGCCTCCTCCATCACCTGGTCGGCGTTGGCCTTGGCGACGGGAAGGGTGACGAGGGCGGCGGCGGTTTCCAGCCAGGCCATCGAGGCGCCGAGGATCTCGCCCGCGTCGATCTGCTGGGTGCGGGCATAGATCTGCTCGTGCGGCATGGATTCGAAATGTTCCATCGCACTGATGTAGGTGGGATCAGTACTCATCAGTGCACCCGCGTATCGATGGCGCGCAGCGCGGCGGCCGCGGCGGCGTCGGCTTCGTCGTAGAGGCCTGCGCTGAGCAGGAACGCCTCACGCATCCGGTAGGCCGCTTCGATGTAGCGATCGAGCAGATCGGCGGCGTCGCGCGCCTTGTGGGCGAAGCCGGCCTGTAATTGCTGTGCGGAGACGAAACCACCGAATCCGCCTGCCTCGGCGGCGTTTTCGAGGTCGTGGCGTAACTCGGCGAGCCGGTCGGCCTGCTGTGCGTAGAGATCGGCACACCGGCGCGCGGCCTCGGGATCGAATTTCACCGTCCCCGCCGCGGCGGCGCTGCGGAACCGGGAGATCTCGGCTCGGCTGCTCTCGATCGTCATCGCGTCTCCCCTCCAGATCAAGCGTCGGTGTCCAGGCTAGCCGGACCTACGATTGTGCGAACTGTGCGCCGGTGCCACCCGGCGTTGCAGTTGCGCGGCGAGCTGACCGGTCGAAGCGGGAACCACGTGCACCGTTTCCCCCACGCGCAGCAGGTAACGCCCGTCGCCCGCGACGTCGATCCAGCTGTAATGCAGCGGCGGGGAAGGGGTTTCACGGTCGAGTCCGGTTTCGATGCGGATATGACCCTCGGCGGTGTGCGGGCGGCGCAGCAAACGCTGGATCCGGGGAACCGCGGGATGGGCCGCGATCACGGTCTCCTCGTCGCGCACCGCGTCGGCCGCCGCCTCACGCGCGGGTTCACGGCCGGGTGGTGTGTCGGGCAGGCAGGCGGTGACGCGCGCACCGATTCCGGCACTGTGGCCGATCGAAACCCGCACCTGCCCACCGTAATCGGGCCGGGTGCCGGGTTCCTGCACCACCAGAACCGCGTGATCGTAGACAGCGCAGGCCAATAACCGGATCTCGCTGCCCGGCGTGTGCCCGCCGCCGACGAGCACGATCCTGGCGTGCGGTTCGGCGACGATCCGCAGGCACGCGGTGAGGTCGGGATCGGTGCCGGGCGTGAGTCGCTGGTCGAGCGTCGAACGTAATCGGCGCGCTTCGTCCTGGGTGCGCGGCGTTTCGAGCAGCCGCAGCGGAAACGGCACCCGGTCGCGACCGGTCTCCCGCCAGACGTGCGCGAACTCGTCCGCGGTGAAGGTCCATCCCATTGCCGATCCCATCCTTACCGAACCAGGACGAGCTCAGCCTAACCGCAGTGTCCGATTCCGGCGCACCGTTCATCCGCCCGAATGGAAACTCCGGCGCAATGAGTACCCGGATGAGTATTTCGGCGGACGTCTGTTGCCGCTGTGACTCCTACCGTCAGGACAGATCCGTTGACTGGAGGAGCTATGACCTACGTGTTCGAGGCAGCCGTCCGACTAACGGAACCGGGGTGAGGACCATGCGTACTCGCGGCATCACCACGGCACTGGCCGCCGTTCTCGTGCTCGCCTTCGGCGCGGCCTGCGGTGACGACAGCGACGCGACGACCTACTACGGCGACGAACTCGCCCTCGGCAACGGGCAGATCCGCACCTACGTGACCACCGACGAATCGGGCAAGCCGACCGAGATCGGCCTGCGAATCCAGGAGGCGGCGCTGGAGGGGCTGCCGATGCCCGCCGGCGCGCCTGAGGGCCCACCGCCCGCCGGTAGACCGTTGGCGCTGCCGAAGGAAGCGGCGGGCGCGGTGGTCGACCACCTCACCTTCGACTGGGTGCCGCACGGCCATCCACCGGCAGGCATGTTCGACAAGCCGCACTTCGACGCCCACTTCTATTTCATCGACGCCGCGGCGGTGACGGCGATCAGCCCGCAGGATCCGCAGTTCCTGGCGAAAGCGGCGGTGAACCCGGACGCGAAGTACATGCCGGCCGGTTACGTGACGGCGCCCGACCCGATCGAGATGCAGGCGGTCCCCGCGATGGGTGTGCACTGGCTGGATATGAGCAATCCGATCGCACCGGGCCAATTCACGCAAACCCTGATCAACGGCTCCTGGGACGGCCAGTACATCTTCACCGAGCCGATGTTCACCCTGGAATGGCTGCTCACCAAGCCGTCGTTCACCGGCGACATTCCGCAGCCGCAGGCCTACCAGCGCACCGCGCGGTATCCGACCACCTATTCGATCAGCTTCGACGATACGGCCGACGAGTATGTGGTTAAGGTCGGTGGGCTCACCGATCGCACCGCTTCCTGACCCTTCTGCAAGCCCCTCACCTGCGAGTAGGCTCGTCTACTCGGAGGTGAGGTGTGATCACCGAGCTGATCGGGCGCGAGTGGGAGCTGGCGGACCTGCTGGCCCGGCTCGACGATGCGGTCCACGCGGTTCCGCAGCAGGTGATCTGTACCGGCGAGGCCGGGGTCGGCAAGACCAGGCTGGTCGCCGAGCTGGCGGCGCGCGCACGGGAGCGCGGGGTGCGCACGCTCTGGGCGCGGGCGCTCGAGCTGCCCGATCCGCCGCCGTTCTGGTTGTGGCGCCAAGCGCTCGGTCCGGGGATCGCCGCGCCCGACGGCGACCGGGTCGCGCTGTTCGAGGCGTTCGCGGCGAACTTGGACGACGGCGCGGCACCCGGCACGCTGCTGGTGATCGACGACATCCATTGGGCCGACGAGCCCTCGCTGCAGGCCCTGCTCTATGTCGTGCGCGGGCTGCGGGATCGCCGGGTCATGGTGTGCGCCACCGAGCGCACCGGTGCCGAGGACGGCGGCTGGACCGCGATCAAGCCCGAACTCCTGCGTGAACCGGTCACCGCCTCACTGCCCGTGCGTGGGCTCTCGCCCGCGGACTCCGCGCGCTGCCTGCAGCTCGAAGCCGGACGTGCGCTGCCGGCCGAACTGGCGGACCGTGCGTTCGACATGACCGGTGGAAACCCCTTCTACCTGCGTGAACTCGGCCGGTCGATGCGCGGTACCACCGACGACGCGCTGCACCTGCCGACCAGTCTGCGCGAGGTGGTGCGCGCGCGGATGGTGCCGCGGTCGGCCCGGGCGGTGGAGCTGTTGCGGGCGGCCTCGATTCTGGGTGAGCGGTTCTCGATCGCGGTCGCCGCACGGCTGGTCGAGCGCTCGGCGGCCGACTGCCTGGCCGCGGTGGACGAAGCGGTCGACGCGGGCCTGCTGGCGCCCGAAGACGACCCGGGCACCATGCGGTTCGCGCACGCGCTGGTGCGGGCCGCCCTGCTCGACGATCTGTCGCTGCACCAGCGCGTGGTGCTGCATCAGCGGGCGGCTCTGGCCATCGAGGCGTTGTATCCCGATGCGGTGGAGGCGAATTCGGCCGCTGTGGCCTGGCACTGGGCGAACGCGGCGGTGACCGGATCACATGAACCCGCCGTGCGCTGGGCGCGCCGCGCCGCGCAGGTGGCGTTTCGGGAGCTGGCTTTCGAGGACGCCGTGCGCTTCTACGGCCTGGCGGTGACCCATGCCGCCGAGCTGGAACCGCTTGAGCGTGGCAGGTTGCTGCTGGAGCGGGCCGCCGCACAGGTCCGCGCGGGTCGCCTGGTCGCCGCCCGGGCCGATTGCGCCGCCGCCGAGGCACTGGCCCGCAAAGCAGGGGAACCGGTCCTGCAGGCCGAGGCGGCCTTGGTGCTCGAACCGATCGGGGAGCGCGGCTGGGACCGCGATATCGCCGACGCGTGCGCCGAAGCGCTCGCCGCCGCCGACCTGCCCATTTCGCTGCGAGCCCGGTTGCTGGCCCGGTCCACCGAAACCGCGATCTACCTGGGCCGCTCCCAGGGTGTCGACGCGTCGAGCCGGGTCGCGCTCGCGGTGGCCGAGCGCAGTGCCGATCCGGCCGTCCTTGCCGCCGCGTTGCGGGCCCGTCAGCTCGCCTGCAGCGGACCCGACCATCGCGAGGAACATCGCGAACTCGCCACCAGAATGATCGCCGCGGGCGAGCACGCGCGCGACCCGGCCATGGAGATGTGGGGCAGGTTGTGGCGCATCGATGCGTCGTGGGAACAGGGTGACCTCGGCGCGATCACCAGGGAATTGTCGTGCCTGTCCTGGTGTACCGAGCACACCGGCGGTCCGATGGCGCGGTGGCACCGGCTGGTCGCGGAGGCCGCGCTGGCGCAGGCGCGCGGCGAGTTCGACGACGCTCTCGACCGGGCGCGGCGGGCGCACGAGCTGGCCTCGGCGCTCGGCCATCCCGCCGCGTTCGGCGCCTACCGGTCACTGCTGGTCGTGGTCGGGCACCACCGAGGCCATCCGCCGGAGGCACTGACAGTGCCGCGGGCACCGGTGCGCGGCGAGGTGCGCAATCTGCTGTTCGCCGCGCTCGGCACCGCGTTCCCGATGGTCGACAGCGGCATGACCGCCGCGGCCGAGTCCCTCTACCGTGGCCTCGGCCGTCCCGGAACCTGGGTGGTCCCACCGTATTTCGCGCTCGATGTACTCGCCATCGGTGGTGCGGTCGCGGCCGGCCTCGGCATCGTCGACGACGTGGCCTACTTCCGTGGGCGGCTGAGCCGCTACCGCAACGGCCACGTCACCGGTGGTGGTGGCAATGCGCACTATCTGGGACCCGTCGAGTTGTGGCTGGGGAAATTCGCTGCCGCGCTGGACGATCCGGATGCCGCCGAGAAGGATCTGCGCGCGGCGGCGCGGACCGCACGCACGATCGGCGCCCCCGGATTCGCCGTCGAAGCCGACTGCGAACTGGCCGAACTCCTGCTTGCCCGGGGCGCCACCGCCGAAGCCGTCGCCGTGGCCGAGGGTGCGTTGCCGGTGGCCGAATCGTTCGGGATGACGCCGTGGATCGAGCGGTTGCGGATGGTCGTGGTGCGCGAAAACAGTGGCACGACACTGACTCCGCGCGAACGCGAGGTCGCTCGTCTCGTGGCACGTGGCCTCACGAACCGGGAGATCGCTGCCGCGCTCGTCCTGTCCGAACGCACCGCGCAGAACCATGTGCAGCACATTCTCACCAAACTCGGCTTCACCAGCCGCAGCCGCATCGCGGCCTGGGTCGGCAGCGGCCGGATCGATCAGTAACCGCGCTGCGGATCCACGATCGCGCGCAAGGGGTCGCCCGCCACGAACCGGGCGACGTTGGCGCCGACATGGTCGGCGAAAGCGGCCAGACGCAGTTGTGGCGGATTGGAATCGTGCGGGGTGATGATCGCGTTCGGCAGGTCCCACAGCGGATGCCCGTCGGGCAGCGGTTCCGGGTCGGTGACATCGAGTCCGGCACCGCCGATGATGCCGCGCCGCAGTGCGTCGACCAGCGCGTCGGTGTCGATCAGGCTGCCGCGCGCCACATTCACCACCCACGACGAGGGCTTGAGCCTGGCCAGCTCGTCGGCACCGATCAGATGACGGGTCTGCGGGGTCGCCGGGGCCGCGACGACCACGTGGTCGGTGTGCGACCAGACCCGTCCGAGCTGATCGGCGGGCACCGTCTCCACGTCGGCGCCGATTCCGGGTCCGGTGACGCGGTTGCCCGACCGGTTCACCGCGATCACGTGCGCACCGAGCGGGGCGAGCATCGGTATCAGCGCGCGGCCGATACCGCCCGCGCCGACGATCGTCACGGTCTTGCCGCGCAACGACCCCACGTGCGGGAAGAACTCGCGCTGCCGCCACGAGGTCGCGCGCAACTGCTCGGGCAGATACCGCACGCCCGCCAGCAGCAGCATCAGCGCGTGCTCGGCGACGCTGTGCGCGAAGGCGCCCGCCGCGGAGGTGAACGTCGGGCCGGGGTGGGCGGCGAACACGCCCGCATCGAAGAAGTCCTCGATCCCCGCGGCGGGCAACTGCACCCAGCGCACCGACGCAGGCAATTCGGCCGGGAAATCAACGGGCGTCCCGGTCCAGATCAGAGCGTCGGCGTCGGCGAGTGGACCGACCCGGGCACCCGCGCCGACCACCGCCTTCTCGAGCAGTCGCGGAGCGTTCGGGTCCGGACCGATCGCGACGGTGATCGCGGATTCCTGCACAAAGTCCTCCTGGTTGGTGCCGGGGCGGGCAGAGTTCCGATTCTCCCGGACCGCCGGGACCGCGTCGAGCCAGGGACCTCACGATTCGTCGAGATCGACTGGTTCGTCCACGCCGTGGCGGTCGGCGAGTTCCAGCAGTGGGGTGATGTCGAAGACGGCGTCGTCCATGTCGGCCTGGATGTCACCGAGTTCGGCGTAGCGGGCGGGGACGGTCCGGATCGTGAAATCACGAGGATGGATGGAGTCGATCTCGTCCCAGCGCACCGGTGTCGACACGGTGGCCTCGGGGACACCACGCACCGAATAGGCGGCGGCGATGGTGTGGTCGCGCGCGTTCTGGTTGTAGTCGACGAACAGGGCGCTCGGGTCGCGGTCGCGCCGCCACCACGCGGTCGTCACGTCGTCGGACGCGCGTCGCTCGACCTCCTGGGCGAAGGCCAGCGCCGCTCGGCGCACCTGCTGGAAGCCGTGCTCGGGCGCGATCCGCACGTAGACGTGCAGGCCGTGACCGCCGGAGGTCTTCGGCCAGCCGACGGCGCCGAACTCGTCGAGGACCTCGTGCACCACCCCGGCGACGCGCTGCACCCGCGACCACGGGCAATCGGGCATGGGATCCAGGTCGATGCGCCACTCGTCGGGTGACTCGGTGTCGGTCGAGCGGGAATTCCAGGGATGGAACTCCACGGTGGACATCTGCACCGCCCACGCGACGTCGGCGAGCTTCTCCACACAGAGTTCCTCGGCGTGCCTGCCGTAGCGCGGGAAGTACACCCGCACGGTCGGAATCCAGTCGGGCGCACCGGCGGGCAACCGCTTCTGATGGACCTTGTCACCGGCCAGCCCTTTGGGGAAGCGGTGCAGCATGCACGGCCGGTCGCGTAGCGCGTTGACGATGCCGTCGCCGACGCTGAGGTAGTAGTTCACCAGGTCGAGCTTGGTCACGCCGAGCTCGGGAAAGTACACCCGATCGGGATTGCTGACCCGTACCGTGTGCTCACCCACCGGCAGTTCGACCGCCGGAGCCGCAGACTTGGCCACACGCGCAACGATAGACGAGCGGGCCCGCCCCGTGGCCGGGTAGCGGACCCGCGTGGCGCGACTACAGCTCGTACACCCCGAAAGCCCGGTGCTGGATGCACATCGGCATCACATGCACCTGCTCGGTCCATTCGAATTTGGCCGCCGCCTCGACGGTTTCGCGTTCGGCGACGCACACGGTGTTGGTGCCGGGCATCGTCAACGGGTTGAGCACGGCCAGCGGGATGCCCGCGTGGATGCCGCTGTAGAGACCGCCGCTGAAGCACAGCGGGGTGATGGCGATGCCGCGCCGTGCGCTTTCGCGGTCGGCGGCGGCCTGGGCGCCCGGCACGCCGGAGCAGTCGAGCGGGTTCTCGTTCGTCGCCTGGGCAGGGGCGGTGAAAAGGGTGAAGCCGGCCGCACAGCCCGTGGCGACGGCCATCAGGGTTCGAGCAAATGTGGTCCTGGTCATAGCCGCATTGAAACACTGCTCACCAGCGGTACACACAATCGGCGACGGCGTGTCGGGCGCGATCAGCGCGCGACGGCCTCGAGTACACAGACCGGCGCCACGGTCTCCACCGTGCGTGTCAGGGTGAAACCGCTGCGGTCGAGCAGGGCACGGAACTCGGCTTCGGTGCGTTCGTGGCCGCCCTCGGTATTGACGAGCATCTCCAGATCGACGAATTTGCCCGGGTGCGGCCGATGATGCTCGGGCAGCACCAGCTCGATCACCAGCAGCGTCGCGGTCGGGCTCATGGCGTCGCGGACGGTGCGCAGGATGCGTTCGGCGTGCTCGTCGGACCAGTCGTGGACGATGTTCTTGAGCAGATAGGCGTCGGCGCCCGCGGGCACGGACTCGAAGAACGAGCCCGCTTCCACCGTGCAGCGCTGCCCGAGTCCGGCTGCCGCGAGATCGGTGCTCAGATCCTCGACCACGCCGGGCAGATCGAACACCACCCCGGTGGTCGAGGGATGCCTGCGGAGGATCTCGACGAGCAGGCTGCCGCGTCCGCCGCCGACGTCGACGACGGTGTCGAACCGGCCGAAGTCGTAGGCGGCGAGCAGCGGTTCGATCGACAGCGTGCCGATGCTGGTCATCGCGCGGTCGAACAGGTCGCCCACCGCACGATTGCGCGCGGCGTATTCGAAGAAGCTGGCGCCCTCCAGCGCCTGGCCGACCGCCTCGCCGGTGCGGACGGCATCGCCGAGATGGGTCCAGTGGTTGCGGTGGTAGGGCGAGCCGAAGAACCGGGCCACCTCACGCATGGTCACCGCCGCGTCGCCGCGCAACGCGTCACCGATGCGGGTCAGGGCGTAGCTGCCGTCGCGGCGCTGGGCGAACACCTCGTAGCTCACGAGCAGCCGCAGGAGCCTGCGCAGTCCGTCCTCGTCCACCTCGAGCGCGCTCGCCAGTTGCGCCGAAGTGCGCGGGCCGTCGGCGAGCTGGTCGGCGATGCCGAGCTCGGCGGCGGTGCTGATGGCCTGGGAAAGGAATCCCGCGAACTGCAGTTCCAGCAGCGCGATATGGCCGGGGACGAGCCGCCGGTGGAGCCTGGCCAGCGCGTCGCGCACCCGGTCGAACGCGTGGACCACGGGAATCGGGGGCAGCTTCTTCGACGTCATCACGACTCCATCGTCGGCCGTTCGACCTGCGCGTACGTGCTGAGAGTACGGGATCGGACGCGCTGGGCGGGCGTGGATCAGGTCGGCGTGGCCAGCGCGAACGGCAGCACCGCGTCCGCGCCGCTCGTCCGGAGGGCGTGGGCGGCGACGGTCATGGTCCAGCCGGTGTCGGTGAGGGTGTCGACCAGCAGGATCGGTCCGTCCACCTGCGACAGGTCGGGTACCTCCCAGTAGTCGAACAATCCCGCGACGCGGTGGGCCGAGTTCGCCGCCGAGACCGGGGGCCGGTCGGGGCGCGCGTGCAGGGTGCCCAGGTCGGTGAGCCGGCCGATCTGGGCGAGTCGCTGCGCGAGACTGGTGGTGAGCTGGGGGTAGCGCGGCGATTCCAGGGCCAGGACCGAGGTGGGCCGGGCCGCCCAGTCCCAGTCGCGCAGTACGGCGATGCAGGCGTCGAACACCGCGTCGGGTACCGGGGCGTCGGGCCCGTCGAGCAGGGTGCGTAGGCGTTGGCCCCAGCCCAGATCGGTGAGCCGGCCGAGCACACGTCCGGTCTCGGCGCCGCCGGTGATCTTGCCCGACAACGGGATTCCAAGTTTCGCCATGCCGGTCGGCCACTGTTTGCGCGGGGCGAGGTCGAGGCCGGGGCGGTCGAGCCGGGCCCGGGTGGCGGCGATCGCGGCGTCGTCGATGCTGGTGTCGGGGCGGGTGCCGGTGCAGTTGTCGCAGCGGCCGCAGTCGAGCTCGGCGGTGGCCAGGCCGTCGAGGCCGGGGTCGTCGAGCTGGCGGCGCAGGAACGTCATCCGGCAGGTCGTGGTCGACTGGTAGTCGATCATCGCCTGCTGTTCGGCGTCGCGGGCGGCGGCGAGACGTTCGTAGCGTTCGGTGTCGTAGGTCCAGTTCTGTCCGGTGGACAGCCAGCCGCCGCGCACGCGGCGAACCGCGCCGTCGACGTCGAGCACTTTCAGCACCATCTCGAGCCGCGAACGGTTCAGCTCGACGAGCGGTTCGAGCGCCGCCGTCGACATCGCCCGATCCGTGTCGAGGGCCGCGAGCACGGAGCGGACGATGTGTTCACGGGGGAAGGCAACGGAGGCGAAATAGCTCCAGATACGCGCGTCCTCCGGGCCGGGCAGCAGCACGACCTCGGCGCGGTCGGTGCCGCGCCCGGCGCGGCCGACCTGCTGGTAGTAGGCGATCGGTGAAGAGGGCGCGCCGACGTGCACCACGAAACCGAGGTCGGGCTTGTCGAAGCCCATCCCGAGCGCCGAGGTCGCGATCAAGGCCTTGACCTCGTTGTTCAGCAGCGCCGCCTCGAGCGCTTCGCGTTCGGCCGGGTCCGTTTGGCCGGTGTAGGCGGCGACGGTGTGCCCGTGGGTGGCGAGCACGTCGGCCAGGTCGTTCGCCGCGGCGACGGTGAGGCAGTAGATGATGCCGGAACCGGGCATCCGATCGAGGTGGGCGCCGAGCCACGCCGTGCGTTGCACCGCGTCGTCGAACCGGACCACCGACAAGTGCAGCGACTCGCGATCCAGGGTGCCGCGCAACACGAGCGTGTCGGTGCCGATCTGCCCGGCCACATCGGTGACGACCCGGTCGTTGGCGGTCGCCGTGGTGGCCAGCACCGGCACGTCGGTGCCGAGGTCGGCGATGAGGGTGCGGATGCGGCGGTAATCGGGACGGAAATCGTGACCCCAATCCGACACGCAGTGCGCCTCATCGATCACGACCAGCCCCGCATCGGCCGCGAGTCTCGGCAGTACCTGGTCGCGGAAGTCGGGATTGTTCAAGCGTTCCGGACTCACCAGCAGCACATCGACGGCACCGTCGGCGACCCGCTGATGGATCTCGTCCCACTCGGTGACATTGCCCGAGTTGATGGTGGCCGCCACCACCCCCGCCCGTTCGGCGGCGGCCACCTGGTTGCGCATGAGGGCGAGCAGCGGCGACACGATCACCGTCGGCCCCCGGCCCGCCCAGCGCAGCAGTTTGGCCGCGATGAAATACACCGCGGACTTACCCCAGCCGGTGCGCTGGACGACCAGCGCCCGGCTGCGCCGCACGACGAGCGCCTCGATCGCTGTCCACTGGTCCTCGCGGAGCCGGGCCTGTGGCCCGGCGAGGTCGCGGAGCAGCTCCTCGGCGCGTTCGCGCAGGTCGGGAGCCATCAGGTCGAGCACGTCGTTACCTGCCGCTGTGGTCATGGGCCCTATGCTGCCCCACCCCACCGACAGGTTTGATCGGCGATACAGACCGCCCGCCCAGTCACCCCTTCACGCACAGGACCTGACGCAAGGTCGCGACCACGTCGACCAGATCGGTCTGGGCCGCGATCACCTCGTCGATGTCCTTGTACGCGGCCGGGATCTCGTCGACCACGCCGGCGTCCTTACGCGACTCCACGCCCTCGGTCTGGGCGATCAGGTCCGCGACGGTGTACTGCCGCTTGGCCGCGTTGCGGCTCATCCGCCGTCCGGCGCCGTGCGAGGCCGACTGGAACGACAGCGGGTTGCCCTTGCCGCGCACCACATACGAGCGCGTGCCCATCGACCCCGGAATCAGCGCCAGCTCACCGGCACCCGCCCGCACCGCACCCTTGCGGGTCACCAGCATCGGCACATCGTCGATGATCTCCTCGGCCACATAGTTGTGATGGCAGCTGATCGGCTCATCGAAACGCACCGGCCGCTCGCCGAATTCGTCCCGCACCGCCCGGCACACCAGCGACAGCATCACCGCGCGATTGCGCGCCGCGTACTCCTGGGCCCAGGTGAGGTCCCGGCGATAGGCGTCCATCTCCGGTGTCCCGGAAAGGAAAACGGCCAGATCGCGATCGGGCAGCGACTGGTTGTGCGACAGCGCCCGCGCGATCGCCATGTGCCGCTCCGCCAGCTCCTTGCCGATATTGCGCGAGCCGGAATGCAGCAGGATCCACACGGCGTCGTCCTGGTCGAGGCAGATCTCGATGAAGTGATTGCCGCCGCCGAGCGATCCGATCTGCTTGTGCGCCTTGGACTCCAACGCGGAAACACCAGGGTGCAGCTCGCCGAATTCACGCCAGAACCGGTCCCATCCCTTGGTGCGCGCGGACTGCCCGTGCGACCCGGCGTGCAGCGCGGTGACGTTCACCGCCTCCTTGTGCGCGCTGAACCCCACCGGCACCGCCTGCTCGATCCGCGAACGGAGCGAACGCAGGTCGTCGGGCAGATCCGCCGCCGTCAGGTCCGTCTTCACGCTCTCCATGCCGCATCCGATGTCGACACCTACGGCGGCAGGAGCCACCGCGTCACGCATGGCGATGACCGAACCGACCGTCGCGCCTTTGCCCAGGTGCACATCCGGCATCACGCGCAGCCCGTGCACCCAGGGCAGTTCCGCGATATTGCGGAGCTGCTTCAGTGCGGCCTGCTCGATCTGGTGCTCGTCTGCCCACATGAGCGTCTGCGCTCGGGTACCGCGCAGCTCGACGGGAAACATGGTCGGTCCTTTCCTTGGTGTAATACCAACGGTAGGGGCCGTGTCGTGGGCGGCGCACCCCATTTACAACGCGGCCGCGATCTGTTCCCGTCCGGGGATGGACGCGCTGGCGCCGAGCTGAGTGGTCGCCAACGCACCGGCCGTGTTCGCCCAGTTCAGAGCGGCGGCCGCGCCCTGTGACCAGGTTGCTACGAGGGCGCCGGTGAAGGCATCGCCCGCGCCCGTCGTGTCGACCACGTCGACACGACGCCCATCGACGACCAGTTCCGTGTCGCCGCCACGGTAGACCGCACCGTCGGCGCCCAAGGTTCGCACCACGTGCGCAACCGGTCCCAACGTCGACGAGAACTGTTCGTATTCCAGTGAATTCACGATCGCCAGGTCGACATCGGCCCACAGTCGCGCGGGCAGCGGCTGGACGGGGGAGGGGTTCAGGGCGACGAGGGTGCCTGCGGAGCCGGCGTGGTGTGCGGCCGCTGTGACTGTTTCGAGGGGGATCTCGAGCTGGCACAGCAGGATGTCGGCGGCCTCGATCGCCGCGAGCTCCGCTTCGGTCAGGTCGGTCATCCGGCCGCTCGCACCGGCCACGACGATGATGCTGTTCTCGCCGTCGCCGTCGACCACGATCGTCGCCACCCCACTGGGGCCGGGGACCGTGCGCAGCAGCGAGGTGTCGATGCCCGCGCCGTCGAGGGTCGCGCGCAGGGTGGCGCCGAAGGCGTCGTCGCCGACCGCGCCGAGGAAACGCACGTCGGCACCGGAGCGGGCGGCCGCGATCGCCTGGTTGGCGCCTTTCCCGCCCGGAACCGTGGCGAAGCCGGAGCCGAGCACGGTTTCTCCGGGGGCGGGCCGATGCGCGGTGGTAATGACCAGGTCCATATTGACGCTGCCCAACACCACGACGGTCGGTGCGGCGGAGTGGTTCATAAGCCTCGAATCTAGCGGCGACGGCGTTGTGCGGTGCCCGCTCGCGACTCGGCGTCAGTGGTCGAGTTGCGGGGCGCCTATCCGCAAGACCCTGTGGATAACTCAGTCCCGCTGCCGGTCGGAGCCACATTCCGGGTCCCGGGTGGCGTCGAGCGAAACAGGCACAATGCGTACGCTGATACCCATGACGGTAGAAGTGACCCCCGAGCTCGACATCCGCGCAGCGGTGCACGACGCCGCCCGCAGGGCTCGCGTCGCGTCCCGTGCGCTCGCTCAGCTCACCACGGCGCAGAAGAACGACGCACTGCACGCCGCGGCCGATGCGCTGCTCGCCGCGGCCGACCGCGTGCTGGCGGCCAACGACGCCGATATCGAGACCGCCCGCGCGGCGGGCACCCAGGAGAACGTGCTCGACCGGCTGCGGCTCACCAAGGCCCGCATCGACGGGATCGCCTCGGGCCTGCGTCAGGTCGCCGGCCTGCCCGATCCGGTCGGTGTCGTCGTGCGCGGCAGCACCCTGCCCAACGGGCTCGAGATCCGGCAGACCAGGGTGCCGCTCGGCGTGGTCGGCATGGTGTACGAGGCACGGCCCAATGTCACCGTCGACGCCTTCGGCCTGGCACTGAAATCGGGCAACGCGGCGCTGCTGCGCGGCTCGTCCTCGGCGGCGAACTCCAATGCCGCGCTCGTGGAGATCCTGCGCGAAGCGCTCACCGCCCAGGGTATTCCGGCCGACTCGGTGCAGCTGCTGCCGAGCAACGACCGGTCAAGCGTCACCCACCTGATCCAGGCGCGCGGCCTGGTCGACGTGGTCATCCCGCGCGGCGGTGCGGGTCTGATCAACGCCGTCGTCCGCGACGCGCAGGTGCCGACCATCGAGACCGGCACCGGCAACTGCCACGTCTACGTGCACAGCGCCGCCGATCTCGACATGGCCGAGGCGATCGTGCTCAATGCCAAGACCCGCCGTCCCAGCGTGTGCAACGCCGCCGAGACGCTCCTCATCGATGCCGCCGTCGCCGAGACCGCGCTGCCGCGGCTGAGCAAGGCACTCGAGGACGCGGGCGTCACCATTCACGGTGACCTGCCCGGTCAGGTGCCCGCCACCGATGCCGACTGGGGCGAGGAGTACCTGACCATGGATATCGCCGTGAAGGTCGTCGACGACATCGACGCCGCGGTCGAGCACATCAACACCTGGGGCACCGGCCACACCGAGGCCATCGTCACCGCCGACCTGGCCGCCGCGCGTGAGTTCACCGCCCGCGTCGACGCCGCCGCCGTGATGGTCAACGCCTCCACCGCGTTCACCGACGGCGAGCAGTTCGGCTTCGGTGCCGAGATCGGCATCTCCACCCAGAAGCTGCACGCCCGCGGCCCGATGGCCCTGCCCGAACTCACCTCCACCAAGTGGATCGTGTGGGGCGACGGCCAGACTCGGCCGGTGTGACCGTGACCCTGGTACAGGAACCGATCTTCACCTCGGTCGACGACGTCATCGCCCGCCTGGCCACCACCGGCTACCTGGCCGACAAGGCCACGGCCACTTCGGTGTTCCTCGCCGACCGGCTGGGCAAACCACTGCTCATCGAGGGCCCGGCAGGCGTCGGCAAGACCGAACTCTCGCGCGCGGTCGCCCAGGTCGCCGACGCCGAGCTGGTGCGTTTGCAGTGCTACGAGGGTGTCGACGAGGCTCGTGCCCTCTACGAGTGGAACCACGCCAAGCAGATCCTGCGGATCCAGGCATCGAGCGAAAACGATTGGGCCGAAACCAAAGCCGACGTCTTCACCGAGGAGTTTCTGCTCTCGCGTCCGCTGCTCACCGCGATCCGGCGCACCGATCCCACGGTGCTGCTGATCGACGAGACCGACAAGGCCGACGTCGAGATCGAGGGTCTGCTGCTCGAGGTCCTCAGCGATTTCGCGGTCACCGTTCCCGAGCTCGGCACGATCACCGCCACCCGTAAGCCGTTCGTGGTGCTCACGTCCAACGCCACCCGCGAACTGTCCGAGGCACTCAAGCGTCGCTGCCTGTACCTGCACCTGGACTTCCCGGACGAAGACCTCGAGCGCCGCATCCTGGCCAGCCGGGTACCCGAGCTCTCGGCGGTGGTGTCCGAGCAGCTGGTGCGCATCGTGCATGTGCTGCGCGGCATGCAGCTCAAGAAGCTGCCGTCGGTGGCCGAGACGATCGACTGGGGCAACACTCTGCTCGCGCTGGGTTCCCAGGATCTCGACGACGCCACGGTGCGGGCCACGCTCGGCGTGGTGCTCAAGCACCGCAGCGACCACCAGCGCGCACTGTCCGAGCTGAAACTGGCCTGAGGCATGACCGCGCCCGCGCCCCACGGCATCAGTGGTCACGTCGCGGGTTTCGTCGCGGCGTTGCGCTCGCGTGGGGTGCCGGTCGGTCCGTCGGAAACCGTCGACGCCGGCCAGGTACTCACCGTGCTCGACCTGCTCGACCGGGAAGCGGTGCGGGAGGGCCTGGCCTGTGCTCTGCTGCGTCGGCCCACCCACCGCGCCACCTTCGACAGCCTCTTCGACCTGTGGTTCCCGGTCGCCGTCGGGCAGCGCAGTGCCGAGGCGCCCGAACTGCCCCGCACACCCGACGGACGCGTCGACCTGCCCGCCCTGCGCGAGCAGCTCGCCGAATTGCTCGCCACCCCCGACAGCGGCAACCAGCTCGAGCTGCTCGCCGCCCAGGTGGTGGAGCAGCTCGGGCGGTATCAATCGGCGCGCGGGCCGTCGTTCTCCGCCTACCAGGCGCTCAAAGACCTTGCGCCGCAGACCTTGCTGGCGCGGGCGCTGGCCGGTCTCGCCCTCCCGCCCGACGCGAGCGAACGCGACGCCGAGATCGCGCAGCGCCTGCTGCGGATGCGCATCGCCGGGTTCCGCGCCACCGTGGAGGAGGAGACGAACCGCCGCGTCGCCGAGCAGATCGGGCGGGAACGCGTCGCCACCTACGGCGTTGCCCGGCAAGCGGAGGATGCCGATTTCCTGCGCGCCTCCGAACGCGAACTCGCCGATCTGCGCCGGGGAACCCACCGGCTGGCGCGCATCCTCGCCTCGCGTTTGGCGGTGCGGCGCAAGCGTTCCCGTCGCGGCGAGATCGACCTGCGCAAAACCCTGCGGGCATCGATGTCCACCGGCGGCGTGCCCATCGACCTGGTGCAGCGCAAACCGCGCCCCGGGCGCCCTGATCTGGTTCTGCTGTGCGACATCTCGGGCTCGGTGGCCGGCTTCAGCGGCTTCACCCTGCTGCTGGTGAGCGCCCTGCGCGAACAGTTCTCCCGGGTGCGGATCTTCGCGTTCGTCGACCGTACCGACGAGGTCACCGACTACTTCGGCCCGCAGACCGGTCTCGACGACGTGCTCACCAGAATCTTCACCGAGTCCACCGTCATCGACTCCGACGGCCACTCCGACTACGGCCAGGCCTTCACCAGCTTCGCCGACAACTTCGGTGACGCCGTCACCAGCCGCACCTCGCTGCTTGTCCTCGGCGACGGCCGAACCAACTACCGCAACCCGCAGGTGGACACGCTGCGCGGGCTGGTCGAGACCGCCAAACACGCGCACTGGCTCAACCCGGAGCCGCACAATCTCTGGGGCACAGGCGATTCGGCCGCACCCGACTACGGTGCGGTGATCGAGATGCACGAATGCCGGTCGGCCCGCCAGCTCACCGACGTCGTGTCGAAACTGCTGCCCGTCTGAGGAGCCGCGAGATGGATGTATTGGTGTACTGCCTGGCCAAACCCGGTGCGTGGGAAGACGAACCGTGGGAGGGCGACACCGTGGCCAAGGTGGGCGACAAGGTGTTCGCATTTCTCGGCGCGGGCACATCGATCGGTCTCAAATGTGGGCGAGACCGCGCCGAGGCCGACGAACTGGTCACCATCTACCCCGACGATGTCACCGCCTCGGCCTACATCGGCCGCTACGGCTGGAACAGCATTCGCGTCGGCGGCGCCGTTCCCGACGACGAACTACGTGAACTCATCGACGCGTCCTACGACGCGATCGTCGCCAAACTCCCGAAGTCCAAACGGCCGCCGCGCTGAAACGTTGAGCGGACGTTAAGCCACTTGTAGGGGCGAACCACCAAGATCACCGCCATGCTGGCAGGGGCGTCGCGCGACGACGGGCGAACTGAACATCGGGGGACGGATCGAAGAATCGGGGCCGTCGCCCGCGTCTGTGTCGTGCGGATGTGGTTCGCCCGGTGAGCGACCGGTTCGCCGCCGAGAACGATGACGCTCGAGGCGAATTCGCCGCCCCAGCCGAACCCGCCGCCCATGCCGCACTCGTCGGGCCCGCCGTCCACGCCACGCGGATCGGAGGGGCGCTCGACGAGGGCGCCGGCCACGATGCCGAGCTCCGGGTCGGTACTCTCGCCGGTCAGGTGAATGCCTCCGGTTCGGCTGCCGCCGAGGCGGCCCGCCTTCTCGAGCCCGGTTCGCCGGCCCGCGCCGCGCGAAAGCTCGCGACGATCGCGGCGGCGCGCCTCATCGATGCACCCGACGCGGCGGAGGCGCAGTTGCGGCGTGCCCTGGTCGTCGGCGCGGCGGAGCTCGGTGCACGGGAGCGGGCGGAGCTACGGACACGGCTGGTCACCGCTATCGCCGCCCAACCCGGTCGCGCTCGCGATGTCGCCCGCGCGGCTGCCGCGGCCGCCGCCGACTGGGCGCCGATCTCACCGGCCGACTCGACACATCTGTGGATCGTCGCGGGCCGCTCGTGGCATCGGGCGCGATCGCATACCGAGGCGGTGCGGGCGTTCGACCAGGTGCTGCTCGGCGGGGCATCCGTCGGCTACCCACCCGGCGAGCTCGCGCGAGTCCGTGCGGTCTTCGCCGAATCGCTCAACCACCTCGGCCGATACCGTGAGGCAGCCTGGCAGTTCACCGAGGCCGCCCGGCTGATCGCCGCCTCGCCCACCGAGCGGCACCGGCACGCCGATCTGCTGTGGTCGGCAGCGGTGGCGAGGGAATGCTGCGGGCAGGAATCGGAGGCGCTCGGCGGCTACCTTCGCGCGGCCGGGCTGTGGGGTGAACAGGACAAGATCGTGCCCCGCGCGCGGTGCCTGCGCGCGGCGGCCTGGCTGCAACTACGCGGCCCTGGCGGGACGCTGCGCGGTCCGTGGTGGGTGACCCTGGACGTGCTGCTCACCGAACTGAACCGCCTCGTCGCCGCCGACCCGGCCGCCCACCACGTCGAGGAGCTGCGTCGCACCCGCAGTCAGTTCGCCCAGATGTGCGCCCAGGCCTCGGGCACGGTCGAGCACCGACCGGCCGAAGCGGGCCCGCGACCACGGCCGGCCGATCGGCACCGGTTCCCGGAGCCCTCCGATCCGTACGAATGGTGGCGGTCCTATTAAGCTCGGACCTCATGCACGAGACAGCCCGGCCGCGCCGCAAGCTCGGCGTGATGGGTGGCACGTTCGATCCCGTTCACCACGGTCACCTCGTCGCCGCCAGCGAGGTCGCGCACCTGTTCGACCTGGACGAGGTGATCTTCGTCCCGACCGGTCAGCCCTGGCAGAAGGCGGGCAAACAGGTCAGTCCGGCCGAGGACCGCTACCTGATGACCGTGATCGCCACCGCGTCCAATCCGAGGTTCTCGGTGAGCCGGGCCGACATCGAACGCAACAAGGTCACCTACACCGTCGACACCCTGCGCGAGATGCAGAGCGCCCATCCCGACGCCGAGCTGTACTTCATCACCGGTGCGGACGCGTTGGCCAACATCCTGACATGGCAGGATTGGGCCGAACTGTTCGAACTGGCGAAGTTCGTCGGGGTGAGCCGTCCGGGGTACGAGCTGAACACCGACCATCTCGAGGAACATCTGCGGGACCTTCCCGCCGATGCCGTGACGATGATCGAGATCCCCGCGCTGGCCATCTCGTCGAGCGAATGCCGGCGCCGCGCCGCCCAGGGTCGGCCGGTCTGGTACCTCGTCCCCGATGGCGTGGTGCAGTACATATCGAAGCGGCACCTCTATGTGCCCGCAGGAACGGAAGGTAAGGCATGAGCGCCACCGCCGAAGCGGTCGAGATGGCCAGAGTCGCCGCACTCGCGGCCGACGACAAGCTCGCCACCGATGTCGTTGTCCTCGACGTCTCCGAACAGCTGGTGATCACCGACTGCTTCGTGATCGCGTCGGCGCCCAACGAGCGTCAGGTCAACGCGATCGTCGACAACGTCGAGGAGAAGCTGCGCGAGGCCGGGCACAAGCCGGTTCGTCGCGAAGGGACCCGAGAAGGACGCTGGGCGCTGCTCGACTACGTCGATGTGGTCGTGCACATCCAGCACAACGACGAGCGCAACTTCTACGCCCTCGAACGCCTGTGGCGTGACTGCCCGACGGTCCCCGTCGACGGTATCGCCGCACCCAAGGCCCCGGCCGCCGACGACGACGCGCAGGTAGAGGCAGACAGCGAGTGAGCAAGTACGCCCATGTGCGCACGCTGATCCTGCTGCGGCACGGGCAGACCGAATGGAACGCCGCCGACCGGATGCAGGGCCAGATCGACACCGATCTCACCGAGCTCGGTCGTCAGCAGGCCAAAGAGGCTGCCCGAGAACTGGTTTCACGCAACGCGATCGCCATTCACGCCTCCGATCTGCGTCGTGCCAAGGAAACCGCCCAGGCTCTCGGTGACCTCAGCGATCTGCCGGTGATCACCGATACCCGCTTGCGCGAGACCAACCTGGGCGACTGGGAAGGCCTGACCCACCTCGAGGTGGACGCCGACTACCCCGGGGCCCGGGTGCAGTGGCGGCTCGACGCCACCTACCGGCCGCCCGGTGGCGAGAGCAAACTCGAGGTCGGCGCCCGGTCGCTGCCCGTGGTGCGCGAACTGTACAACGAGCGGCAGGATTGGCCCGGTCGGACTATCATCCTGGTTGCGCACGGCGGGCTGATCGCTGCCCTGACGGCCGCGTTGCTGGATCTGCCACCGGAGAACTGGCCTGCCCTCGGAGGGCTGGCCAATACGAGCTGGGTGCAGCTGTCCAGTCACGGCCCGGATGTCGACCGACCCGGCTGGCGCCTCGATGTTTGGAACGCAGCGGCGAAGGTAGCTCCCGATGTCCTCTGAAGAGCCCGTCCGATCGGTACCGGACGAATTGTTCCAGCAGGTGACGGCCAAGCCCGGACGGCAATTGCCGGACGCGCTGTTCGGCCCGCCGCCGGCGCGGCCCGCACGCCCCGAGCGTGAGGAGCCGATCCGTTCGGTACCCGACGAACTCTTCAAGCAGGTCACCGCGCGCAGTACGCGGTCGCTGCCCGACGCGCTGTTCGGGCCGCCGCCTTCTCCTGTCGCCGAACCCGAGGCCGATCCGTCGTCCGAGGGCGAGTCCGGTTCGGGTGCACAGGATTCCGGTGAGGAGTCGTCCGACGACGAGGGTTCCGTAGCGGCGAATGTTGTCGACGATGTCGGGAAGGTCGGCGCCGGTTCGGCGGATGGCGCCGACGCATTGACAGACGGCTCGGATTCCTCTGCGACCCAGGCTGATACCGGGACTCCGGTGTCCTCGGCCACGGACACCGACTCCGTGTCGCACGCGCGGAACGACTCGGACACCAAGACTGGCCCGGTCGGCACGCAGGCTGCGGATCAGGCCGACTCGACTCTGCGGCGGGCGGGTGAATCGGTTGCTGCCGAGGCGGAATCCAGCCCCGCGCAGCAAGAAACGGCGCAGCCGCAGGCGGACGCTTCGGTTGTCGCTCAGATCGAATCTGCTCCTGCGCAGGACGACGCTTCCGGTATCGCTCACACGGAATCGGTTTCGGTGCACGCTGACGCAGCCGCTGGAGCGCG
The DNA here is from genome assembly GCF_040655475.1 of Nocardia sp. NPDC050413. Taxonomy (NCBI): domain Bacteria; kingdom Bacillati; phylum Actinomycetota; class Actinomycetes; order Mycobacteriales; family Nocardiaceae; genus Nocardia; species Nocardia sp. NPDC050413. The sequence goes on from NZ_JBFAJZ010000006.1 coordinate 264,063, forward strand.
GCTCGGAGCTGAGCCGGCGGAATCCGGGTCCACGGCGGAAGGGGAGCCCATTGCGCAGTCTTTGCTCGCGCCTTCCCCGGTCCAACCGACCGATGGTGTGAGCGTGGCGCCGAGTGTTCTCGCGGAACCTGCTGCCCCGCAGAATCAGTCGACCAGCACCATCGCTGCCGAGACGCCCGCGGTTCGGCAGGAGGCCTCGACCGAGGTGGTGGAGCAGGCGTCGCCTCGGCCGGTGCTGTTGGTGATCGCCGATTCGCTCGCCTACTTCGGGCCCAAGGGCGGGTTGCCAGCCGATGATCCGAGGATCTGGCCGAATCTCGTGGCGGCCGAACTGGATTGGGATGTCGAGCTGGTCGCCCGGATCGGGTGGACCTGCCGTGACGCCTACTGGGCACTGATCGGTGATCCCCGGGTGTGGGCCGCCGTGCCGCGCGCGGGGGCAGTCGTGTTCGCCGTCGGCGGCATGGACACCCTGCCGTCGCCGCTGCCCACCGCCCTGCGGGAGACGATCCGCTACATCCGTCCGCCCCGGTTGCGTCGCGGGGTGCGGGCCACCTACAACTGGCTGCAGCCGAAACTGTCGAAACTCGGCCGCCCCGTTGCTCTTCCACCGAGGGTGAGCGTGGACTATCTGGAGCAGTCGCGTGAGGCGCTGACCCAGTTGCGTCCGGAGCTGCCGGTGGTCGCGGTGTTGCCGTCGGTGCATCGCTGCGATGCCTACGGTCGCGTGCACCGTGGTCGGCCGCGCGCGGTGAAGGCGTTGCGGGCGTGGTCGGCGCGTACCTCGGTGCCGCTGGTCGACCTCGGCGAAGCCGTGCGCGACGACATCGAATCGGGATCGGCCAACCCCGACGGTATCCACTGGGGCTGGGCCGGGCATCAGGCGGTCGCCACCGCCATGACCAAGGCGCTGCAGGAGGTCCGGTAGTCCGTGGCCGTTGTGGTGGTCACCGATTCGGCGGCCGGGCTGTCCGCCGACCTCGTCGCCGAGCTCGGTATCGAAGTGGTGCCCCTGCACGTGCTGGTCGGTGACCGGCAGCTGCGCGAGGGCGTCGAGCCGGTCGAGATCGACTACAGCGCCGACTCGGTCACCACGTCGGCGGCCTCGCCGGGTGAGTTGCGCGAGGCCTACGAACGCGCCATGGAGCACAGCGGCGGCGACGGAGTGGTCGCCGTGCACCTGTCGCGGATGTTGTCGGCAACCTGGGAGGCCGGGCGACAGGCGGTGAGCGAGATGGGCGCCGACGGCCGTGTGCGCCTGGTGGATTCGCTCGGCGCGGGCTTGGCCACGGGATTGCCCGTCCTCGGCGCCGCCCGCCGCGCCCGGGCCGGTGACACCCTCGACGCGGTCTACGAGTGTGCGGTGGCCGCCGCCACCCGTGCCCGCACCTTCATTCTGGTGAACCGCACCGAACAGTTGCGTAAGGGCGGCAGGCTCAGCAGCGCGGCTGCCTTCTTCGGTAGCGAGCTCGTCACCAAACCGCTGTTGCAGTTGGTCGAGGGCAAACTGGAGTTGCGGGAAAAAGTGCGCACACGGTCGCGCGCCGTGACCAAGCTCGTCGCCGCCGCGACGTCCGCCGCGGGCACCGACGGCGTAGCCCTCGGTATTCAGCACCTGGGTGCCGCCGAGGCCGCCGAGTCCTTGGCCACCCAACTGCGCGAACAGAATCCCGCCCTCACCGAACTCCACATCGCGGAATTCGGCCCCACGCTCGGTGTTCACCTCGGTGTGGGTGCCCTCGGCGTCGCGGTGCTGCCCGGCGGATGCGCCTAGGCCGAGAATCTCGGTGAGGACAACCGGCGCGCCCGGATCGGTCCCCTGCCTACGGTGGAGAACATGACCGCCTCCACCACGCGACCGACCCCACCTGCTGTCGAAGTGCTGACCGTCGACTGGGAGCATCCGGACGCGGACGTGCTGCGCGCGGAGATGTCGGCAGAGGTCGGCCCGCGCTACGCGTATATCGAATTCGTCGGGCCGCCGCCGACACTCGTCGACCCGCGCACCGTCCACAAGACCTTCGTGGCCTACGCGGGCCGGACGCCCGCGGGTCATGCCGCGGTGCGCTGGAACGCCGGGGATCTGGAGCTCAAGCGGATGTTCGTCCGGCCGGCCTTTCGTGGCACGGGCACAGCGACGGCTCTGCTCGCGGCCGCCGAAGCGGCGGCGCGGGAGGCGGGGCAACCGCGGCTCATCCTGCAGACCGGGCATCTGCAACCCGATGCGGTGCGGTTCTACGAACGCAGCGGATATCACCGGATCCCGCTGTTCGCGCCGTATCACGAGCTGCCGCTGTCGAACTGCTTCGCCAAGAACCTGGCCTGAAAGGGTGCGGTGGCCTGGCTCTACGATGCCAGCGTGACCGCATTCGACGAGTTCGACTTTCCCGATACCTCGAACATGCCGCCGCGCAGGCAACACATCCTCGCGGTGATCCGGGATTCGGTGCTCGCGCACGGTTATCCGCCGAGTGCGCGCGAGATCGCCGACGCGGTGGGGCTGCGATCCACCTCGACGGTCTCCAAACATCTGAAGGCGCTGGAGGAGGACGGTTTTCTGCGTCGCGGCGCGGCGATGACCCGGCCCATCGACGTACGTCTTTTCCTGCGTGGCGCACCCGGTGCGGGCTCCGATTCGGCCGTCAGCGTGCCGGTTGTCGGTGACATCGCGGCGGGCACACCGATCACCGCCGAACAGCATGCCGACGACGTCTTGACGCTGCCACGTGAGCTGGTCGGACGCGGTGAGGTCTTCGGACTCCGGGTGCGCGGCGACTCCATGATCGGCGCCGCCATCTGCGACGGCGATCTCGTCGTCGTCCGCAGCCAGCGTGAGGCCAACTCCGGTGACATCGTGGCGGCCATGATCGACGAGGAGGCGACCGTGAAGGTGTACCGCCGCCGCAACGGCCACATCCACCTCGAACCGTGCAACCCCGCCTATTCGACGATCGACGGCGACGACGCCGTCATCCTCGGCAAAGTGGTCTCGGTGATGCGCAGGCTCTGATCCCGCCGCTACGCCGGACCGAACCAGTCCAGCGACCGGCCGTGCGGGTCGGCGAAGGCCGCCGCGACCTCGTCCAGCGCGACCACCATGCGCGCCTCCTCGGACGCCCGTGGCGGGAGCCGACCGGACAGCCAGGGCAGCACGCCCGTGCCTTCCTGGGAAATCCAGTAGCAGGGCAGTGATCGCACTGTCGTGCGGAACTGTTCCCTGGCTTCCGGCGGGAGGTAGGTGAGGACGGCGCTGTGGAATACCACCACGGTGCTGTCGGGCGGCGCGGCGTGCACGAGTTCGGTGATGTGTTCGTTCAGATCGCCCGCGACGAGGATCGGTGGGTCGGCCGCGGCGATCTCGCAGGCCGCGCGCAGTCGCGTCTTCCGGTCCTCCTGGCCGGGCCAGACGAGTGCCTCCAACCATTCGCGGCTGTGCCGGTCGGTGACGTCGAGGGGATTCAGATCGACGCCTGCGCGATAGACGACCTCCGGCAGGGCGGCCGGTACGGGGACCGGGCCGGTCACGGTGCAGGGCAACACCACCGGTGACTCGCCGTCCGGTGGGTTCAGCACTGTTGTGCCGTATCGGTAGCTGAAACGGTCCGGGTAGAGACACAGACCCGCGGAGGCGCCGACCTCGATGAGTGCGAGTGGGCCCGGTAGCCCGGCCAGCACCGGAAGCAGTGTCGCCGCCCGGCCGACCTCGTTGGTCTGCGTGCGGTGGGACAACGCTGTTGTCGCGATCGCGTCCCACCGTTCGATCAGCTGCGTGCGGAACTCGCTGTAGGGGACCGCGTTCACGCCGTTCACCGTCGCGGCGGCGAGCACGAGGTTGGGTTGCTGTTTCTCGACGGGCAGCCGCGCCAGCAGTGCCAGGACCGCCGGGTCCTCGGCGATGTCGAGGGCACGGCGGTAGTACAGCGGGGAGTTGGTGTGGACTTCCCGCACCGCGAAGTCGCGGAAGCGTTGTGCCAGGTGCATAGGTACCTGCGTACTGCGAATCGGCCATGAGCGCACGGTATTCGGCGAGCACCGCCGGTGGTCGGTGGGAAAGCGCCGCTGACCGAGAGTTGTCCACAGGGTGCGAGTTATCCACAGGCCCGTGGAAAGCCCAGGTGGGCGGCGGGTTTCGAGGAGAGCAGAGGGCTAGCGTCGCCGCCATGCCACGACACGAAGAGCACGAGCGAGTTCGGCAGCGGTTGGGCGGGCTCGCGGTGCAAGACAAACCACGACCGCAGACGACGGCTCGATGGGAGGCGGACGACGAGCCCCTCGGCTACCGGCGGGGCGGTGCCGCCGATCCGCCGCGTACCGGCCACTGGGACGACGACGAGCTGACTCCCGCGGACGGGGTGCCGGGCGAGGTGGGGACGCCCGGCTGGCTGGACGAGGAAGGTAGGCGCGGTCGGAACAAATTGGTGCCGGAACGTTTTCGTCAGGCTCGAATTGATCCGGGACGGCGGGGCGCGCTGGCGCTCGGGATCATCGGCCTGGTCGCGGTGGTGCTTACCGGGGTGATGGTGATGCGCGATCGTCCGGTATCGCAGGCGGTGCCACCGGTACCGGCACTGCGCGCGGAGCACATTTCGCCACGTGCTGAACAGACCGCTGTGGTAGCGGCGGCGAGCGGTGCCGCGACCGATGGTCCGGGAGCCGGAACCGGGGGTGGGAGTGGGGAACTCGTCGTCAGCGTGGTGGGTTTGGTGCAGCGTGCGGGACTGCATCGTCTGCCCGGCGGGGCACGCGTCGCCGACGCGATCGAGATGGCTGGCGGTGCCCGCGAGGGTGCCGACCTCGCGGGACTGAATCTCGCCCAGCGGCTCACCGATGGTGATCAGGTGGTTGTCGGTGCCGCCGGGCCGCAGGCGGGCCAACCCGCGCAGGGCAGTGCGATGATCAGTGCCGCCGGTGGGCCACCGGGTTCGAGCTCGGCGGGGGCGATCGCGGGTCCCGGTCCCGGTGCGGCCGGCGGCAATTCGCGAGTCGACCTCAATTCGGCGACCGAGGCCGAACTCGATGCGCTGCCCGGCGTCGGACCGGTCACCGCGAAAGCGATCATCACGTGGCGGACGACCAACGGGCCGTTCACCGATGTGGCGCAACTCGGTGAGGTGAACGGTATCGGTCCCGCCCGACTGGCTCGCCTGCGCGATCTGGTCACGACATGACCCGTATGCGAGTCGCGATCGGCACCGGCCCGCGTGATCAGGTTGTGCGGCCCGCCGGCGCGGCGGGTCGATGAGGATCGGGGCGGACAGGGCGAGAGCGGAGATGTCGAGTCGAGCTGTCGACCGGCCGTTGGCAACCAGTTCCGCGTCGGTCGGCAGGTCGTCGTCCAGATCGCCGGGGCCGAGTCGTCGTTCATCGGTCACGCCGGACAACACGGCGGCCGACGAGGACCAGCAGGAGCCCCAGGTTCTCGATATGCGGCTGGTGCCCGCTGCGCTCGGGTGCTGGGCGGCCACACTCATCACTCTGACCCTCGGGTGGCGAGCGGGGGTGGTGCTGGCCGTCCTGGCGGTGCTGGGTGCGATCGGCGCGTGGGTCGGCTTGTTGTGGGCGATAGCGCATCGGCGGGAACGGTGGCGGGTCGTCGCTGTGGCGGGGACAGCGACGATGCTGCTCGCCGCCGGATTCGGGGCGGCGGCCGCGTGGCGGGAACATCACGTGCAGGCGCATCCGTTGCGGGAATCGGTCGGGCGAACCGTGACCGTGGTAGCGGAGATCTCCGACGACGCCAAACAGATTCGGGCAGGCTCGTTCGGCGGTGAACGGCGATGGATCCTCCGGGCAGGACTGCGCGAGTTCGGCAACGGTGCGCACCGCACACACGCCGGTGGCGCGCTGGTGGTTCTCGCTGCCGGGGAGGAGTGGGCGAAACTGGCTCCGGGACAGGTGGTTCGGTTTCGGGGAACGGTGAGCGAACCGTTGCGGGCCGACCTCACCGTTGCCACGCTGCGGGCGAGCACCGAACCGGAACGCATCGGTGTTCCGCCCTGGTGGCAACGACTCGCGACGGGTGTACGCGCCGACCTGGCCGACGCCGCCGCGCGCGCCCTCCCGCCCGACGCGGCGGGTCTGCTACCCGCACTGGTCGTGGGCGACACCGCCGCACTGTCGACCGAGGTCAGAGATGCCTTCGAAATCGCCGGCTTGCAGCACTTGTGCGTCGTCAGCGGAGCCAATTTCACAATCTTGTTGACCGCGCTGCTCGGCTCGAGCCGTATTCTCACCGCCGGACCACGAACCAGGGCAGCGACCGCTGCCGGGGCAGTGGTGGTGTTCGTGATCCTCGCCCGGCCAGACCCCAGTGTATTGCGCGCGGCCGCAATGGGTTCGGTGACCGTCCTGGCCCTGCTGACCGGCCGACGCAAACAGGCACTACCCGCACTGTGTGGTGCGGTGATCGGATTGCTCGCCGTCGCACCGGAATTGGCGGTGAGTGCCGGATTCGCGCTGTCGGTGCTCGCCACGGCCGGGCTGATCCTGCTCGCACCGAGCTGGGCGGACTGGTTGCGCGAGCGTGGCTGGTGGCGGGTACCCGCCGAGATTCTCGCGGTGTCGGCGGCGGCCTTCGTCGTGACACTTCCGCTGATGGTCGCACTGTCCGGGCGGGTGAGTCTGGTAGCTATCGTCGCCAATGCCCTCGTCGCCCCCGTGGTCGGAGTGATCACGGTGGTCGGAGCGATCGGTGCCGTTGTCGCGTGCCTGTGGGTGGACGCGGCCGTGTGGGTGCTGTGGTGTGCGCGCCCGCCACTGTGGTGGTTGCTCGGCGTCGCCGAACATGCCGCCGCCCTCCCCGGCGCCGCCGTGACAGTGCAGTCGGGCACTGCGGCGGGCCTGGTCGCGGCCGCTCTCATGGTCGTCCTGGTGGCGGCACTGAGCTGGTCGCGGGCGCGTCGGCTCCTTGCCGTCATCTGCCTCGGTATCGCCGTCGTCCTGGTACCTGTCCGGCTCTGGCACCCCGGGTGGCCACCTGCGGGCTGGGTCCTCGCCATGTGTGATGTCGGCCAGGGAGACGCCCTCGCCCTCGCTGTCGCCCCCGGTGCCGCCGTAGTCGTCGACACCGGCCCCGACCCCCGCCCCATCCGCCGCTGCCTCGACCGCCTCCAAGTCACCCGGATCCCCCTCCTCATCCTCACCCATCCGCACGCAGACCACATCGACGGCCTCGCGGGCGCCCTCCACGGCCGCACAGTAGACGCCATAGCCACCGCCCCCGGCGAAACCCGCCCACCCACCTGCCCCACGCCAACTCTCGGATCACAGCCGAGGCCGGCGGACGCGCTACTGAGTGTTACTTCGAGACTGCCGACAGCCTGTGTTCGGTCTCCGTCAAGTGAGACGACCCCCACGGAGAGCGTTGGCGCTCATGACCATTCAGGCGACGGAGTGCGCAGGGTCGTGGAGCTTGCGGAGGACGCGAAGATTCCACTGATCGAGCTGCATAAAGGACACGTGTTGCGGTTCGGAGCAACAGAACTCGACGTTCTCGCGCCGGGGGAGCGGGCGCCCGGTTCGCTGGAACTCGCCGATGCCAATGATCGGTCGCTGGTGGTGCGGGCGCGCACGGCACTCGGGACAGTTCTGCTGACAGGCGACATCGAGAGCGAGGCCCAGCGGAAGATGATGCGCGGCAACGACATCAGAGCCGACGTGCTCAAAGTACCGCACCACGGTTCGCGGACGACCACCGCGGAATTCCTGCGCGCGGTCCGGCCACGCCTGGCATTGATCAGCTCCGGCGCCGACAACACCTTCGGACATCCACACCCGGATGTCATCGGGGTGCTCACCTCGCTGGGCGCGACAATCGCCCGAACCGACCTCGACGGCGATGTCATCGTGCTCGGGAGTGCGACAGAACAACGGATGGTCAAGTCCCGCCGACTACCGCCACCGACACCTCGTTCACGTCGAGCACTGCGATGCCGAGGACGGCGTGATCCCATGCGTGAGGCGCTACAGGAAGGAGCCGACACAGCGCGATCGCTCGCGCGACCGGACCCGTGCACGGCGGACGAGCAGCGCGATCGAGACCCTCGCCGATCCCGTCGGTCCCCCTACGTAGGATCGCCTCGTGAGCGAACTCCCTGCGGTGCATCTGGTTCTCGGTGACGAGGAACTGCTGGTCGAGCGCGCTGTCGCGCGGGTGATGAGCGAGGTACGGGCGGGGGCGCCCGACCCGGACTCGGTACCGGTGGACAGGATGCGCGCCGGTGACGCCAGCACCGCCGAGCTGGCCGAACTGCTGAGCCCCTCACTGTTCGCCGAAGACCGCGTGATCGTGCTCGAATCGGCGGCCGAGGCGGGCAAGGACGCGGTGGCGGTGATCACCGACGCGGCAGCCGACCCGCCGCCCGGCGTGGTCATGATGGTGCTGCACTCCGGTGGCGGCCGCGCGAAGGCGCTGGTCCCGGCGCTGCAGAAGCAGGGCGCCGTAGTGCACGAGTGCGCCAAGCTCACCAAACCGGCGGAGCGGGTGGAATTCGTGCGCGGCGAGTTCCGGGCCGCGGGCGTGAAGGTCGGCGCCGAAGCGGTGCAGGTGCTGATCGAATGCGTCGGGTTCGAGCTGCGTGACCTGGCCGCGGCCTGCTCGCAGCTGGTGTCCGACACCGGCGGCAAGATCGATGTGAACGCGGTGCGCCGGTACTACTCGGGCCGCGCCGAGGTGACCGGATTCGATGTCGCCGAACTCGCCGTGGCAGGCGACCGGTCCGCCGCGATGGAGGCGCTGCGCTGGGCGACCGACCGGGGCGTCCCACACGTGCTGCTGGCCGACGCGCTGGCCGACTCGGTCCACACCATCGCCAAGGTGGGATCGGCCGGCCGCGGCGACCCGTTCAAGCTGGCTCAGCAGCTCGGTATGCCGCCGTGGAAGGTGAAGAAGGCCCAAGCACAGGCGCGTGGCTGGAACCCGGCCTCGATCGGCACCGCCCTGCAGGTGGTGGCCGCCCTCAACGCCGACGTCAAGGGCGGTGCCGCCGATGCCACCTTCGCCGTGGAGCACGCGCTCGCGCGCATCCTCGACCTGCGTGCCACCGGCTGAGGGTCAGTCGCCGATGACGGCGAGGGCCTCCTCGTCTTCTTCGAGGTCCTCGTACCGGCCCTCCCACTCCTCGTAGAGCGGGATCTCGTCCTCACGGGTGACGACCCAGGCGACGCTGTAGCCGCCGTCCTCGTCGGGCACCATCACGTTCTCGATCTTGAGACCGAGCCCGAGGATCTCCGCCGCGCGGATCACCTCGGCCAGGTCGTCGCCTCGTACCACCGTCTGATTCGCGTACACCGTCAACATGCGCGGAATGGTAGCCGACGACAAAAGCCGCCGTGGTCATCGAGGCCACGGCGGCTGCGTCTTGCGAACCGGGTACTAGCGACCCGGGCAGATCAGATCTTGTTCAGAGCCAGCGCGAGCGCGGACTTCTTGTTGGCGGCCTGGTTGGCATGGATAACGCCCTTGGAGGCAGCCTTGTCGAGCTTGCGGCTCGCGAACTGCAGCTGCTCGGCAGCCTTTTCCTTGTCACCGCTGGCAGCAGCTTCACGGAAGTTGCGGATCGCGGTGCGCAGCGCGGACTTGACCGACTGGTTGCGCTTGCGCGCTTCCTCGTTGGTACGGATCCGCTTCATCTGGGACTTGATGTTGGCCACGCCTGTATCCTCTGGTTTCCTGTCGCTGGGTGGTATGTCTTGAAAGCTCGTCGGGCGCGCGCCCACGATGCAGCAGATGGTGCTGAACTACGGGTAACACCGCGCCGAAGATCGAGGTTACCAGCTCGGCACCGCCCGGCGAAATCGGGCCCCGCCCGCCCATACCGGTGCGGACGGCGAGTTCACCCGTTTCCGGCGATGCGAGAAATTCACGTGTGGCTCACACGGCGTTGTCGCCGGGTAGTGGACAGTTTTCTCCCATGACCTCCACCACAACGCCGGGTACGGCACGATCCGCCTCACCGGCGTTGGTGAGCACGAACGGTCACCCGGCGGTCGCACACACCGGATTGTTCCACGGCTACGGCCCCGGCCGCTTCGCCGGCGCCTTCGACGAGATGTTCGACCCGAACGGCGAGGTTCGCGCGCCCTACCGGGGCATTCACGCGGCGATGGCCGCCAACGACGTCCACGATCTGGCCAAACGCTCCGCCGCCCTGGACCGCGCGTTCATCGACCAGGGCATCACCTTCTCGCTGTCGGGAAAGGAACGCCCCTTCCCCCTCGATCTGGTGCCGCGCGTGATCGCCGCGGCCGAGTGGGCGCATCTCGAGCGGGGAATCACCCAGCGGGTCCGCGCCCTCGAACTGTTCCTGGCCGACGTGTACGGCGAGCAGAACATCCTGCGCGACGGGGTGATCCCGAAGCGCCTGGTCACCTCCTGTGCGCACTTCCACCGCGAGGCCGCGGGCATCGTCCCGCCCAACGGTGTGCGCATCCATGTGTCGGGCATCGACCTGGTGCGTGACGAACACGGCGATTTCCGGGTGCTCGAAGACAACCTGCGTTCTCCGTCGGGCGTCTCCTATGTGATGGAGAACCGGCGGACGATGGCGCGCGTCTTCCCCGACCTGTTCTCCTCGCACCTGGTCCGCGCGGTCGGCGACTATCCGGCCCACCTGCTGCGGGCATTGCGTGCCTCGGCGGCACCCAACGAGCCCGACCCGACGGTGGTCGTCCTCACACCCGGGGTGCACAACGCGGCGTATTTCGAGCATTCGCTGCTGGCCAGGCAGATGGGGGTGGAGCTGGTCGAGGGTCGTGACCTGTTCTGCCGGGACAATGTCGTCTACCTGCGGACCACCGAGGGGGAACGACAGGTCGACGTGATCTACCGCCGCATCGACGACATCTACCTCGACCCGATGCACTTCCGCCCGGACTCGGTGCTCGGCGTCGCCGGTGTGCTCAACGCCGCCCGCGCGGGCAATGTGGTGATCTCCAGCGCCGTCGGCAACGGCGTGGGCGACGACAAACTCGTCTACACCTACGTGCCGGCGATCATCGAGTACTACCTGGGCGAGAAACCGATCCTGCCCAATGTCGACACCTTCCGCTGCTGGCTCGACGAGGAACGCGCCGAGGTACTCGACCGGCTCGACGAACTGGTGGTCAAACCGGTGGAGGGCTCGGGCGGCTACGGCATCGTGATCGGCCCCGACGCCGACCGCGCCGAACTCGACGCCGTCCGCCGCAAGGTCTGCGCCGATCCGAGGGGCTGGATCGCGCAACCGGTGGTGCAGCTCTCGACGGTGCCGACCAAGATCGGCGACGACCTGGTCCCGCGGCACGTCGACCTGCGCCCGTTCGCGGTGAACGACGGCGACAGCATCTGGGTGCTGCCCGGCGGCCTCACCCGCGTCGCGCTGCCCGAAGGGTCGCTGGTGGTGAACTCGAGCCAGGGCGGGGGCAGCAAGGACACCTGGGTGCTGGCCGGCCGCTCCGACGACAGCGAGCTGGCCGGCCCGCAGCTGGTGAGTGATCCGCTCCGCGCCGATCCGTTCGAGCAGGGCCGCGACCTCACCACCTCTCAGGCTCATCAGCAACAGCAGCAGCAACAACAGACCCAGCGGCTGATCGGGGATTGACCACATGCTCGCCCGCAATGCCGAATCCCTGTACTGGATCGGCCGCTACGTCGAGCGCGCCGACGACACCGCCCGCATTCTCGACGTGGCCGTGCACCAACTCCTCGAGGACGCCACCGTCGACGCCGACCGCACGTCGCGGGTCCTGCTCGAGGTGCTCGGCATCGAACCGCCCGGCGGTTTGCGCCTGGACGTCTGGTCGGTCACCGATCTGGTCGCGTTCAGCCACGAGCACGGCGTGTCCATCAGCGAGTCCATCGCGAAGGCGCGCGAAAACGCCCGTGGTGCAAGGGAAGTCACCTCCAGCGAGATGTGGGAGTGCCTCAACACCACCTACAACGGGCTGGCGGCCGCCGAGCAGGCCGCCCGCGGGCTGGGTCCGCACGAATTCTTCGCCTACGTCAAGGACCGCGCGGCGATGTTCACGGGCCTGACCGACTCGACCCTGAGTCGCGACGACGGGTACCGCTTCCTGCTGCTCGGCCGTTCCATAGAACGCATCGACATGATGGTCCGCTTGCTGCTGTCCCGGGCCGGTGACCGCACCTCCTCACCCGCCTGGGTGACGGTGCTGCGGTCCGCGGGCGCGCACGACACCTACCTGCGCACCCACCGTGGCGCGCTCGACGCGGCACGGGTGGCCGAATTCATCCTGCTCGACCGGCTTTTCCCGCGTTCGGTGTTCCATGCGTTGCTGGTTGCCGAGGCCTGTCTGACCGAGCTGGATCAGCGGCCGGGCAGCCGCGTCGGTGCCCGCCACGAAGCGCAACGCGTGCTCGGCCGGGCGCGCAGCGAACTGGAATTCCTGCCGCCCGGCGTACTGCTGGAAAACCTGCAGACCCGGTTGCTCGCCTTGCAGAAGGCGTGCCGCGAGGTCGGGGAAGCCGTGTCGCGGCAGTACTTCCACGCCGCACCGTGGGTGGCCTGGACCGATGTGCGGCGCGGCACCGACGTCACCGTGACCGTGGAGGGGGAGCTGTGAGCTGGCGGATGCGGGTGGTGCACACCACCGGATACCTCTACGACGCGCCGGTGACGCGCTCGTTCAACGAGGCAAGACTCACCCCGAGGGCCGATAGCAGGCAGAACGTGATCCTCAACCGGGTCGAAACCGTGCCCGCCACCCGGTCCTACCGCTACACCGACTATTGGGGAACGGCCGTCACCGCGTTCGATCTGCACGCCCCGCATACCGAACTGGAGGTGAGCGGGTCGTCGGTGGTGGAAACCGAACCGTTCACCGAACCGGCGACGGAACTGACCTGGGACGAGCTGCGTGGCGAACGCACCGTCGACCGGTTCGACGAAATGCTCGGTCCCACCGCCTACGTGCCACGCGACGAGCCCCTCGACGCCGTGGCCGGGCAGCTGGCGCGCGGTGTCTCGCCCGCCGAAGCGGTGGTCCGGGCGGCCGAATGGGTGCACCGGGAAATGGACTACAGCGCGGGCACCACCTCGGTGCACACCTCGGCGCCGCAGGCCTTCGCCGAACGGCGCGGCGTCTGCCAGGACTTCGCGCACCTGACGCTGGTGTTGTTGCGCGCCATGGGAATTCCCAGCCGCTATGTGTCGGGATATCTGCATCCGAACCCGGCCGCGCCGATCGGGGAGGCGGTGGCGGGGGAGTCGCACGCCTGGGTGGAGGCCTGGACGGGACAGTGGTGGGGTTACGACCCGACCAACAATCTGGCGGTCAACGAGCAGCACGTGTCGGTGGGTGTCGGACGGGACTACGCGGACGTACCGCCACTGAAAGGGGTGTTCTCCGGCGGCGGCTCGACAGACCTCGCGGTCGTTGTAGAGGTCACTCGCCTGGCGTAATGTCCGAAACGCTCGTGCGGACCCCGCTCGTCGCGGGGATCATTCTCCCGGAGAGGTGGTCGCAGATGTCGCTCACAGCACAAGAACTCACTGAACCCGAAGTCATCCCCGAGCCCAAGAAATGGGCGGCGGAAGCGCTCGGCACGTTCCTTCTCGTCATGGGCGGTGTCGGCACCGCGGTGATCGCCGGTGATCGGGTGGGTGCGCTCGGTGTGGCGCTGGCCTTCGGTCTCACCCTGCTGTTCCTCGTGTACTCCATCGGGCCGATCTCGGGCTGCCACGTCAACCCCGCGGTCACGCTCGGCCAGCTGTTACTCGGGCGGGTCACGGTCGTCTCGGCGGTCGGCTACTGGGTCGCCCAGCTCATCGGTGGCCTCCTGGCCGGGTTGGTGCTGTTCGCGGTGGCCAAGAACCTGCCGAGCTACGACCGGCCGGTCGACGGCCTCGGCGCCAACGGCTGGGGCAAGCACAGTCCGTCGGCGGCCACCGGCCCGCTCGGTGAGGTCGTGGTGCAGAACGGGTATGGCATGGCGGCCATGATCATCATCGAGGTGATGCTCACCGCGGTGCTGGTCTTCGTCGTGCTCGCTTCGACCGACCGCCTCTCGGATGTGCCGCTGGCCGGTATGTCGATCGGTTTCACGCTCGCCGTGATCCACCTGATCTCGATCCCGGTCGACAACACCTCGGTCAATCCGGCGCGCAGCCTCGCGGTCGCCCCGTACCAGGACGGCGCGATGGGTCAGGTGTGGGCGTTCTTCGTGTTCCCGCTGATCGGCGGCGTGCTCGGGGCGTTGGTGTACGGCCTGATCTTCGGCCGTTCCCGGGACGTACTGAGCTGAGCCGGGCTTTCACGACCCCCGATCCGGTGCGTCCGGATCGGGGGTCGTCGCGTCAGCTCCAGCTGTATTCGGCGACCAGCCGGTGCGCGACCAGGTCGAAGGTCTTGCGTTCGACGATCGCGCCTTCGCGCCGGATGCCGTCCTCGGGCACATCGAGCACCCGGTCCAGCCGCACCCAGCTCGCCCGGCCCGCGTGGTCCCAGGGACCCGAGCCGATGCCCACCCAGTTGCGGTCGTGCGCGCGTTCGGGTTTCGACGACAGCATCAGCCCGAGCAGCGTCTTGCGGTCGCGACCGACCACGAGCACCGGCCGGTCCTTGCCGTTGGTCGGGTCCTCCTCGAACGGCACCCAGGTCCACACGACCTCACCCGGGTCGGCGCGCCCGTCCAATTGCGGGCAGTAGACGATCTGGCGGGCCCGATGCGCGGTCGGCACCGGGGTGGAGGCGGTCGGACGCACCGGCACGACGGGGCCGGGCTTGGCACCGCCCAATGCACCCGCCAGCTTCTCGAGCAGCCGAGGTCCCTGCTTGCGCACGATCTTCGGCCCCTGCTCCTTGGCGATCACGCCGAGCTGCTTGCCGAGAGTGTTCCAACTGCTGGCCATGCTTGGAAATATAACGACTGACCCGGCTCCGGGTGCACCGGTGACAGAGCCGCGCGTGTGGCCATGGGACGATGGACCCAGTTCGCCGATACCCCTCGAGGAGTGGAGTGGCTTCCAGCTTTGCCGATACGACGTTCACCGATCCGTCGCGGATCAGGAACTTCTGCATCATCGCCCACATCGACCACGGCAAGTCGACCCTGGCCGATCGGATGTTGCAGCTGACCGGTGTGGTCGAGGAGCGGGCGATGCGCGCCCAGTACCTGGACCGGATGGACATCGAGCGCGAGCGCGGGATCACCATCAAGGCGCAGAACGTCCGGCTGCCGTGGCAGGTCGACGGCACCGACTACGTGCTGCACCTGATCGACACCCCGGGCCACGTCGACTTCACCTACGAGGTGTCGCGCGCGCTGGAGGCCTGTGAGGGTGCGATCCTGCTGGTCGACGCCGCGCAGGGGATCGAGGCACAGACCCTCGCCAACCTCTACCTGGCGATGGACAAGGACCTCACCATCATCCCGGTCCTGAACAAGATCGACCTGCCCGCCGCCGACCCGGATCGCTACGCCGCCGAGATCGCCCACATCGTCGGCTGTGAACCCGACGACGTGCTTCGCGTCTCCGGCAAGACCGGCGTCGGTGTGCCCGCGCTGCTCGACGAGGCGGTCCGGCTGGTCCCGCCGCCGGTCGGCGACGCCGACGCGCCCGCTCGCGCCATGATCTTCGACTCCGTCTACGACACCTACCGCGGCGTGGTCACCTACATCCGCGTGGTCGACGGCAAGCTGACCCCGCGTCAGAAGATCAAGATGATGTCGACCGGCGCCACCCACGAACTGCTCGAGATCGGCATCGTCTCGCCCGAACCCAAGCCCACCCAGGGCCTGGGCGTCGGCGAGGTGGGCTACCTCATCACCGGTGTGAAGGACGTTCGTCAGTCCAAGGTCGGTGACACCATCACCAGCGCCCGCGACGGCGCGACGCAGGCCCTCACCGGGTACCGCGAACCCCAGCCGATGGTCTACTCCGGCCTCTACCCGGTGGACGGTTCGGACTACCCGAACTTGCGCGACGCCCTGGACAAGCTCCAGCTCAACGACGCGGCGCTCACCTACGTGCCGGAAACCTCGGTGGCGCTCGGGTTCGGCTTCCGCTGCGGCTTCCTCGGTCTGCTGCACATGGAGATCACCCGCGAACGCCTCGAGCGCGAGTTCGGCCTCGACCTCATCTCCACCGCGCCCAACGTGATCTACCGCGTGGTCATGGAAGACGGTAAAGAACACATCGTCACCAATCCCTCGTTCTGGCCGGAGGGCAAGGTGCGCCAGGCGTTCGAGCCGGTCACCAAGTGCACCGTGATCGCGCCGAGCGAGTTCATCGGTTCGATCATGGAGCTGTGCCAATCGCGGCGCGGCGAGCTGCTCGGCATGGACTACCTGTCCGAGACCCGCGTCGAGATGCGGTACACGCTGCCGATGGCCGAGATCATCTTCGACTTCTTCGATTCGCTGAAGTCGCGCACGCGCGGCTACGCCAGCCTCGATTACGAAGAGGCGGGCGAGCAGGAAGCCGCACTGGTGAAGGTCGACATCCTGTTGCAGGGCGAGGCCGTCGACGCGTTCAGCGCCATCGTGCACAAGGACGCGGCCCAGCCCTACGGCAACAAGATGACGACCAAGCTGCGTGAACTCATCCCGCGTCAGCAGTTCGAGGTGCCGATCCAGGCGGCGATCGGCTCGAAGATCATCGCGCGCGAGAACATCCGCGCCATCCGCAAGGACGTGCTCGCCAAGTGCTACGGCGGTGACATCAGCCGTAAGCGCAAGCTGCTCGAGAAGCAGAAGGAAGGCAAGAAGCGCATGAAGACCATCGGCCGGGTCGACGTGCCGCAGGAGGCCTTCGTGGCCGCGCTGTCCTCGGACGCGGCCTCCGACAAGCCGAAGGGCAAGTAACTCAGCCGGTTTCGGTGGGCACACGCACGGTGAGGCGTGTGCCGCCGAGCCGGCTGCGGCTCAATTCGGCTGTGCCGCCGTGTAATTCGGCCTGTTGGCGGACCAATGCCAGTCCGAGTCCCGATCCGGGTGAACCGGGGCGTTTGACGAAGCGGTCGAAAGCGGTGTCGCTCAGGTGCTCCGGGATGCCGGTGCCGTTGTCGTCGATGGTGATCGAGCCCGGCTCCGCCCGGACCTGCACCATGCTCGCCCGACCGTGGTGTACCGCGTTGGCGACGGCGTTCGTCACGATCAGCATGATCCCGCCGGGCAGCCCTGTCATCGGGACCGGATCGCAGGCGGCGAGCGTGATCTCGGTGCCGGGGTGGGCGCGGCGCGCGTTCTGCACCGCGCGGTCGAGGGTTTCGCACAGCTCGAACGGTTCGAACGCGGCGCGGTCGGTGAGTTCGCCGACGGCCAGGCGCTCGAGATCGGTGAGGGTGTGCTCGATCTGGCGCTCGGCCTCGAGCACGTCGGCCAGGACGGTGCCGCGTTGCTCGGCGGGTAGTTCGGTACCGGCGAGCACCTGCAGGTCGGTGCGCATGGCGGTGAGCGGGGTGCGCAGTTCGTGCGCGCAGACGGCGGCGAAATCGCGGGCGCTCGCCAGGGCCTGATTGGTTTGTCCGTGGGCGGTTTCCAGGCGTTCGAGCATGCGGTTGATGGCATCGGACAGTTCCTCGGCCTCCCTGACTCCGCGTCCCGGCAGCGGCGGTAGGCGGTCGAGGGTATCGATCTCGTGGGTGGCCGAGGCGAGCCTGCGCAGCGGCCGGGCCGCGAAACCGGCCAGCACCCAACCCAATCCGGCCGCGACGAGCACTCCACCCACGCCGATGCCGAGCCCGATCAGCTGGCTGCGGGTGATGGCGGCATCGATCAGGTCGCGATCGGGGTTGAGCCGCACGACCATCCCGGGCGCGCCCTGCACGAGCGCCAGCCCGACATCCGGCGGCGCGGGACGAGTGAGCGGTCGGCCGTCGGGCAGCGGAGCGGCCGAGCCGTCTGGTGTGACCTCGTCCGGTGCGGGCGCGGGTGACGTTTCGAAGGGAGTCGCCGGCTCGGGCGGAATCGGTGGTGCGGAAGGGATTCTATGGGCGGGGTGGGCGACGATGACCCGCATCGTCGACACGGTCTCGTCGAGCTGACGGTCGCCCGCGGCCTTGAGCAGTGCCGCGTAGGTGAGCCCGAGCGTCACCGCGACGACCGCGGCTACCACCGCCGACACCACCGCGACCCGGGTACGCAACGACCACGAGCGTGTTCTCACGGCTGCTCCCGCATGACGAACCCGACCCCGCGCACGGTGTGCACCACTCGCTCCACCCCGTCGGCCTCCAATTTCCGGCGTAGATACGACACGAACACATCAACCACATTCGTGTCGGTGCTGAAGTCGTAGCCCCACACGGTGGACAGGATCTGTTCGCGACCAAGCACGATGCCCACATTGCGGGCCAGCATCGCCAGCAGTTCGAACTCGCGTTTGGTCAGGTCGACCGGTCGTCCGGCCGCGTGCACCCGGTGCCCGGCCAGGTCGATCGTCACCGCACCGACGCTGATCGTCTCACCGTTGGACGCGCTGGTGACCGGCCTGCGCCGCAACAACGCCCGCAGCCGGGCCACCAGTTCGCCGAGGTCGAAGGGCTTGGTGAGGTAGTCGTCGGCGCCCTTTTCCAGGGCGGCGATGCGGTCGGTCACCGCGCTGCGGGCGCTGAGCACGCAGATGGGGATGTCGTTGCCCAATGCCCGCAACGCCGTGACAACGCCCACGCCGTCGAGCTCGGGCATGTTCACATCGAGCACCATCGCGTCGGGTGCGGCCGAGCGCACCAGGGTGAGGGCAGCGGCGCCGTCGCTCGCGGTGAGCACTTCGAACCCCGACAGTTCCAGCCCGCGCCGCAGTGACGCGAGCACGCGGACCTCGTCGTCGACGACCAAGATCTGCTGTCCGGTCATCTGCTCACCCTAGTGCGATCGATCGTCACAGCAGGTCAGCGCGGGAGAGCCGGACGCGCGGGGCGCGCGCCGTCGGGCAGCTCGACGACTGTCCGCTCCCCGCCCGGCGCGATCCGCACACACTCGACGCCCTCGGGCAGCTCGCCGGGCGCGCCAGGGCCGATGTGGATCGTGTGGTCGTGGCCGGGGTGTGCGGGGAAACGCTCGAGGTCGATGCGCGGTTCGAGCGGCGGTTCCGGCGGCACGGGCAGGTCGCCGCCGGGGGCTGTGCAGATGATCCGGACGTGTTCGCCGTGGTCGGGTGCGCCGGGCTGGGCGAGCGCGGCGCCGCTGAGGGTCGCGGTGAGCAGCGCCACGCCGCCGACGGTCGCGGTGACGACGCCGATGCGGCGGCGCAGGGAGGAAGTGGTCATGATCGGTCTCCTTGCTGTGTGGTCGCCGACTCGTCTCGGTCGGCGAAACCGACGCTAGGCAGGCGATCTTCACGCTTCGTTGAGCGATCGTTAGAGTTCTCTTGGGATCTGCGCCCCCCTGGTTCCGACGGCTCGCCGAAAGGCGTTGCTCGCCATAAGGTGGGACCGGCCGTCCTGGTGAAAATGACAGTACAGATCCGGGCAATTAGTGTTGGATGATCTTCACTTCGCCTCGTTCGTGGGTGGGGAGAGTCAGCGATGCGAGTGGTGGAGCAAGAATGACGCGGGAACTGCCTTTCGACGACGATGACGCGCGCGCCGACGGCACCGACACGGCCTACCTGGTGGCCAACGGTGTTGCTCGGGTGGCGCGGGCCGGCGCGTACGTCACCGGTGGCGCGCTGGTCGCCGCCAACGGGACGAGCCCGGAACAGGGCAGCAGCAATGCCGACAGCCGCTACGCCGGCTGGTCGTCGCAGGTGCCGAGCGACCCGGAACCCGACGCACCGAGCCCGGTCCTCACGTTTCCCGACCTGCCCGCGGAACCGGCGCCGAACCCGTTGCCCTACAGCCCCTTCGGTACGCAGCGCCCCATGGACGGCGATGTCACGCTGACCTCGCAGCCACGCGAAAGCGGTTGGCGCCCCGAGATTCCGGGTTCCGACGGTGACCAGGGCATGCGGATTCCCGGCACCGACGACGACGATTCGTCGAACGGCATCGGCATCCCCTCCTACGGGCCCAAACCGGGCTACGGCGACAGCGGCTTCGGCATCCCGGGCACCGACAAGCCGAGCGCGGGCCAGCCCGGCGCCGGCCAGCCGGGCGCCGGATTCCCCGAACTCGACGGCATTCCCGGCATCGGGATCCCGGGATACGACGGACTCCCCGGCGGTATCCCCGGTTACGACGGCGTCCCCGGCGGCGGCATCGGCATCCCCGGCTACGACGGCCTGCCGGGTGCGGGCATCCCCGGCTACGACGGTGGCGCCCCCGGTTTCGGCGGCGGTATCCCCGGCTACGACCACGGCCTGCCCGGTTTCGGTGGGCTGCCCGGCTCCGACGGAGCAAGCCAGGTCGCAGGCCCCGGCGGTGCCTTCGACGGCATCGGTGACCTCGGCGGCCTGTTCGACGGCTTCGGTGCGATGGTGACCTCCGACTGGCAGATCGACATGCACGCCGGGCTCGACGGTGTGTGGTTCACCTCCCAGATGAAGGTCGACGTGCAGGTCGGCAATGTCGGCGACGCGCTCGACGACTACAGCCAGTGGCTCGGTGACGGAATCCGCATCCCCGGCGAGCCCGCACCGCTCGACGGTGCGGGCAGTGGGGTACCCGGTGCCGCGACCGGCCCGGCGCTGCCCGGTTCGGACGTACCCGGTGGATCGACGGGTCCGGCGCTGCCCGGCTCCGAGGCCCCTGCGGCGAGCCCTGGTCTCCCAGGATCCGCAGCGGGTGCCGACCTGCCCGCAGCGACTGTTCCCGGCTCGACCGGTGGGCCCCTCGCACCCGGACAGAGCGCACCCGGTCAGTCTGCGCCCGGCGCGCCCGGTCAGGCCGATTCCGCCGCCCCCGGCACCGGCGGATCGGCCGCGCCCGGCGCCACCGCGCCCGGTCACACCGGACCGGGTCAGACCGCACCGACGCAGGGCGCGGTCGTGCCGGGTCAGTCGGCGCCGGCCCCCGGCCATGCGGCCCCGGGCGGCGTAGCGCCAGTGACCGGTGTGCCCGCGCCCACCGCCATGGCGCCCGTCGCCCCCGCACCGGTGGCCCCGGCACCGATCGCTCCGGCACCAGCCCCCGCTCCCGCACCGATCGCCGCGGCACCCGCTCCGGCACCCGTCGCCCCGGTCCCGGCTCCGGTTCCGGTCGTCGCCGCGCCGATCGCGCCGAGCCCGGTGGTCAGCACACCCCTGCAGACCACCATCCAGCCCGACGCGGCGACCACCCCCATCGCCAACGTGCTCGGCGGTCCGGCGGGTGCGTCCCCGCTCACCGCGCCCGCGGCGGCTGTACCGGGTCTGCTCGCTCCGACGCCGGTCACCGAACCCGTTGTGGTTCCCGAGCCTTCGACCAGCACGCCGACACCCCTGCCCACCGTCACCCCGCCGTCGACGCCGACGACCGTCGACCTCAGCACGCCCCCGACGGTGAAGCTGCCCGAGGTGCCGACCGCGACCGTCCCGACAACCCGCCCCGACGTGACGGTGCCGACGGTCACCGTGCCGACCACCGGCGTCACCGCCCCGGTGACGCCCACCTACCCCGACGACGACCTCACCACCGGCCCCGGTACGGGCGCGACCACGCCGAGCACCCCCAGCGTCGATACGCCCGCCGACCCCACCGGCCCGACCGCGTCGGTGCCGACGGCGACCGTACCCACGCAGCAGCCGACCGCGCCGACCAAGCAACCGACCGTCGACGTCGACCCGCCCGCGGTGGTCACCCCGCCCGCCACGGTGGCGCCGACCGTCGCACCGGTGAAACCGCCGGTCATCGAGACCAAGCCCATCGCCGCCGAGTTCGATCAGCACGACGGCGGCTACTATGGCGCCTCGGCCGGTCTGTTCGAGCCGGGCGTCGGTGCCGCCGACTTGTCGTCGGCGTTTCCCACCGCGCACGCTGGGTACGACTTCGTCTAGTCCCAGAACGAGGACCGGGCCCATGCAACGAGAGTGAGGAACAGGTTGTCTGCCGCGACCGGACTGCAGACCGCGACGGTAAAGCACCCGGACGCGATGGCACCGGTGGTCTCGCTCGTCGACGAATTGCGGGACCTGGTCCGCTCCGGCGGGCGCGACGACCTCGATGCCCGCCTCGGCATGGTGCGGGCAAGGCTCACCGATCCCCGGGTGCGCATGGTCGTCGTCGGCGAACCGGGCGCCGGGATGAGCACCCTGGTCAACAGCATGGTCGGCACCCCGGTCAGCGCCACCGACGGCAAGCCGAGCGTGCCGGTGATCGTCGAATACGGCCGGACACCGACCGCGACGCTGGTGAAGTCGGATCCGCGCGGGCGGATGGAGCGCGTGCCGGTCGACCCGCTCGACCCCGGCCCGGCGCTGATCTCGCTCGGTGTCGTGCGCGCCGAATTCGCCGAGCCGAGCCCCCTGCTCGCCGACGGCCTCGTGGTGATGGACGCACCGGGAGCGACCACCCACGACAAAGCGGCCTGGTCGATGATCGCCGCCGCCGACGTGGTCCTCTACGCCACCGATTCGGCCGCCGAACTCTCCCCGGCGCAGCTGGACTATCTGCGCCGCGTCGAACGGGTCTGCCCGTCGGTGGTGTGTGTGCTCACCAAGATCGACCGCAACCCGCACTGGTCGCTCACCCAGCGCCGCAACCGGGTCCTGCTCGACGAAGCGGGCCTGAACTTCGCTGTCGCCCCCGTGTCGGCGGTGCTGCACCGCCAGGCGGGCGAGACCCGTGACCCGCAGCGCGATATCGAATCCGGGGTGCCCCAGCTCATCGATCATCTGCGCGAATTCGTGGTCGCCCGCGCCGATTCGGTCGCGGTGACCGCGGCGGTGCGCGATATCGCGCTCGTCACCGACCAGCTCACCGTCACCCTGCGCGCCGAGGCCGACACCCTGCGCGACCCCCGCCGCCGCGCCGAGATCACGCAGCGACTGGCCGCCGCCCGCACCGAGGCCGATCAGCTGCGTCAGCGCACCGCCACCTGGCAGGTCACCCTGGTCGACGGCAGCGCCGAACTGGGCGCCGATATCGAACACGACCTGCGCCATCGCCTGCGCAGCCTGGTCCGCGAGGCCGAGGCCGAGATCTCGCGGATCGACCCGGCGCGCAAGTGGGCCGATTTCGCCACCGAACTCGACGCGCGGATCTGTGAGGCGGTCGAGGAGAACTTCGTGATGGCGCACTACCGTGCCGTCGAGCTGTCCGAGCAGGTGGCCGCGAAGTTCCCACCCGACAACCGCACCCCGCCGCTGCCGGAACTGCGGCTCACCAATCCGGGCGAGGTGCTCGAACCGGTGCAGCCGCTGGAACCGTTGGAGAGCGCCAAAGCCGGTGTGGGACAGCAGTTCCTGTCCGCCCTGCGCGGCTCCTACGGCGGCATCCTGATGGTGGGTCTTGCCACCAGCCTGCTCGGTATGTCACTGGTGAACTGGTACTCGGCGGGCGCGGGCGTGCTGCTCGGTGTGAACGCGCTGTGGGACGACCGGCGAAACCGCAAGCAGCGCAGGCAGGCCGAGGCCAAGGTGGCCGTCGCCCGGCTCGCCGACGACGTGATCTTCCAGGTGGGCAAGGAGTCCCGCAACCGGCTGCGCACGCTGCAGCGGGTGCTGCGCGACCACTACACCGAGATCGCCGCCGAGGTCTCGCGCACCGCAGAGGAGGCACTGCGCGCCGCCGAGGAGACCGGGCTGCGCTACGGCGACCACCGCGAGCTGCGCCTCACCGAGATCGACGCCGGACTGCGCACGGTGGCCGCGCTGCGCGCACGGGCCGAGAAACTCGCCTACTGACTCGACTGGTGTACCGGGGTGTGGGCCGGCTGGAACTGACCGGCCTGGCGTGAGTCCTCGGCCCGGATCACATGGGTCACCGCGTTGATGAGAGCCAGGTGGGTGAACGCCTGCGGGTAGTTGCCCAGGTGCCTGCCAGTGCGCGGATCGATCTCCTCGGCGTAGAGCCGTAGCGGGCTCGCCAGCCCGAGCAGCCGTTCGCACAGGTGGGTGGCGCGTTCGAGTTCGCCGATCTCCACCAGCGCCGACACCAGCCAGAACGAGCAGATCGTGAAAGTGCCCTCCTCGCCGGACAACCCGTCGTCGGTGGTGTCGGTGTCGTAGCGCAGGACCAGCCCGGACACGGTGAGCCGGTCGGCGATGGCGAGCACCGTGGCCCGCACCCGCGGGTCGTCGGCGGGCAGGAACCGGGTGAGCACGATCAGCAGCAGGGAGGCGTCGAGAGTGGTGCCGCCATAGGTCTGGGTGAACACCCCGTCGGCATCGACGCCGTTGGCCAGGACGTCCTCGCGGATCTCCTCGGCGATCTCGAACCAGCGCGTCGCGTGGGTGTGCTTGCCGTGCAGCTGTGCCAGCCGGGCGCCACGGTCGAGCGCCACCCAGCACATCACCTTCGACGCGGTGAAGTGCTGCGGTTCGCCGCGTACCTCCCAGATGCCGCGATCGGGCTCGCGCCAGTGGTCGATCGCCGCGTTCACCGTGCGTTCGAGCATGGGCCACAACGAGTCCGGCACCTGCTGGCGCGATTTCATGTGCAGGTACACCGCGTCGAGCATGGTGCCCCAGATGTCGTGCTGGTCCTGGTCGTAGGCGGCGTTGCCGATCCGGACCGGCTGGGAGTAGTCGTAGCCCGACAGCTCGGGCAACGTTTCCTCGGTGAGGTGGCGTTCGCCGCCGATACCGTAGAGCACCTGCAGGGGGACGGCGTCGCCGTTGTCGCCGGTGGTCACGTCGTTGAGGAAGTTGAAGAAGTCGTCGGCCTCGTGGTCGAGACCGAGGGTGTACAAGCCCCACAGCGCGAAACTCGAGTCACGCACCCAGGTGTAGCGGTAGTCCCAATTGCGTTCGCCGCCAGGGGTTTCCGGAAGTGACGTGGTCGGCGCGGCGAGCAGGGCGCCGGTGGGGGCGTAGGTGAGGCCCTTGAGGGTCAGTGCGCTGCGCTGCAGATAGTTGCGCCACGGGTGGTCGGGGAAATCACCGAGGGTGATCCAGCGCCGCCAGCACTCGGCCGTGGTCCACATCTTGTCGGCCGCCTCGTCGAAGGTGGCGGGCGCGGGCAGTTCCGACCACGTGAGCGCGACGAATCTGTTGTCGCCCTCGCTGAGCCTGGTCCGCGCCCGCGCCTCGCGGCCCTCCAACCCGAGCCGCAGATCGGTGGTGAGGGTCAGGCTCGGGCAGGAGTCGTCGGCGGCGCACGACGCGGTGGCCTGCTCGTAGACCTTGCCGGTGTACTCCCAGCGCGCGCCGTCGCGGTGGTAGTCGAACGACGGCTCGCAGCTCAACTCCAGTTCCACCGTGCCGCTCACACACTTCACCGTCCGCAGCAGGATGTGCTCGGCGTCCCAGTCCATCGGCGTGCGGCGGAAGCTGCGCGAACGCGAGGTGGTGTTGTGCCACGGGCCGAGAACAAGCGCGTCGCGCACGATCATCCAGCCGGTCTCGGTCTGCCAGGTCGTCTCCAGGATCATCCCGCCCGGCAGATAACGCCGCGCGGCGGGCACGTGCACGCCGTACGGGCCGATCCGGAAGTGACCTGCGGCACGATCGAGGACGGCGCCGAACACGCTCGGCGAGTCCGGCCGCGGCACACACATCCACTCCACCGAGCCGCTGCTGGCGATCAGGCAGTTGGTCTCGCAGTCGGACAGGAAGGCGTAGTCGTCGATCGGTGGGAAGGCGCCTCGTCGACCACTCGAGAGCACCGGCGTCAGAATCGGCAGGCTGTCTTCGTGAGAAGAGGGCATACCCCATGATCTGTGCGATGTCGGCCCGCGTCCACCGCACCGGGTAAACCGCCCGGTCGTGAGGGGTGTTCACGACGACCGACTAGGGTGGTCGTCGTGCAACGGATCGCAGGATGGTGGGACGGCTTCGAACTGTGGGTGGCCGGGCTGCCGTTCATTCCCCAATTCCTCGTCGTCCTGGTCGGCATGGTCCCGATCAGCTTCGCCATCGCCTACGGCCTCGACCGCGCCCTGCGCGCGATCTTCCGGGCGCTCGGCCGCGACGACCGCCCCGAGCTCGCACCCGTCCCGGCGCCCGCTCCGGCACGCCCCACCGTCGGCAGCGGAGCACGCTGATGCCACGTTCGCGCGTTCAGCTCGCCCTCGTCGCCCTGCTCG
This sequence comes from Nocardia sp. NPDC050413, assembly GCF_040655475.1. Lineage (NCBI taxonomy): Bacteria > Bacillati > Actinomycetota > Actinomycetes > Mycobacteriales > Nocardiaceae > Nocardia > Nocardia sp. NPDC050413. The sequence goes on from NZ_JBFAJZ010000006.1 coordinate 290,107, forward strand.
TCCTGGTCGTCATCGCCTGGTTCTTCACCAGGTGACCGGCGCGCGCCGATAGCGCACACCGGTCGGCCGGATCAGTTCTTACGCCAGTCGTCGAAACGTTTGCCCAGGTCGGCGACGGTACGGCCGACTTCCTGGCCGACGGTGTTCACCGCCGATCCCACATCGCGCCCCAGATCGCGCACGGTGCGCACCAGCATGTCCTCGGACTGGTCGAACGACTCGCGGTAGTGGCGGGCCGCCTCCTTCACCTCGTCGCTGATGCGCGCGTTGCGATCCTGCTCGCGTCGCGGATAGGTGCCCGAGAGCACCCGGTCGTATTCGCCGGACTGGATCCAGCGACGCAGTTCGGCGGCACGCAGCACCGAGAACGGATGCGACTGCAACTCCAGATTGAGCAGCTTGAGCACCCCGTCGCGCAGGTCGCCCGACCGCAGGTAGTCGTCGGCCTGGTCGAGGAAGGCGCCGTGGTTCATCTCCTTCAGCCAGGCGCCGCCCGCCGTCTTCATGTGCACGCGCACCGAGGCGTCCACGTCCTGGCAGCACAGCAGTCCCGCGCGGTCACCGGACAGTTCGGACTTGCGGCTCCACTCCATCAGCGCCGCGACGATCGCGCGCAGCGCCCAGCCACCCACCGGCATCCAGCCCACCGAGGCCGACAACCGCATCAGATGCATCAGCATCGTGCGATACACGGCGTGCCCGGACAGCGCGTGCCCGAGTTCGTGCCCGACGACGAACCGCAGCTCCTCGGTGTCCATCAGCTCGAGCAAGCCGGTGGTGAGCACGATGAACGGCTTGTCCATCCCGATGGTGAAGGCGTTCACCGACGGGTCCTGCAGCACGAACATCTCCGGCGTGACCTGCGCGTCGAGCACGCCAACACAGTCGGCGCGCAACTGGTGCAGGGTGCGGAACTGGCGATCGTCGACCCGCACCGCGGTGGCCAGGTAGAGCAACCGGTGCTGGCGTTCCCGCAGCAGGCTCGACAGTGCGCGCAGCACCGTATCGAACCCGCTCAGCGACCGCAGGGTCACCAGCGCGGTGCGGTCGGCCGGGTGCTCCCAGGTGCGCGTGCTGATCTCCGGAAAACGTGTCCGGACCCGGTCAGGAGCCATGGTCATGGCTGAAATCCCCCCTCGTTGTTGAACTCTCGTCGATGTGAACCATCTCGTGCAGTCTGTTAGAGTCTGCCTGTGTTGTCGAGCGTCGTTCCGCAGATCCGCCATGAGCTGGCGTTGATCGCGGTCGGCAACCTCGCTGTCGCCGACATCCTCTGTCGCTGATCCGGCCACCGGACACGTCCCCGCGTGCGCGCCGACTAGACTGGCGCGCGCTTTCCTTTCGCAGTCGTAGTCCGGCACGGCCGGGGCTCACCGGGCCGAGTCGCGCCCACTGTCGACAAGAGCAAACCCTGCGGCAACGAAAGAAGTTGCGCGGCAGGTCTTTCCCGAAAGGTTCATCCCGATGTCTCGCAGCACCTGGATCGGTTCGCCTCGCCGTGCCGCCGCGCTCGCCTGCACGCTCGTCGCGGCGATGACGCTGAGCGCGTGCGGCGGCGGGGTCAGCGACTCGACCGACGACAGTGTGGCGGTGGCCGACGGGAGCGGGGGCACCATCACGCTCTACGCCTACGCCGTACCCAAGCCTGGCTTCGACGCCCTTGTTCCCGAGTTCAACAAGACAGAAGCCGGCGACGGTGTCGCGGTCCGCGTATCCTACGGTGCGTCGGGAGACCAGTCCCGCAAGGTCAGAGACGGCGCCGAGGCCGATGTGGTGAACTTCTCCCTCGAGCCGGACATGACCCGCCTGGTCGACGCGGGTCTGGTGGAGGAGAGCTGGAACGCCGACGCCGGCCGGGGCATCGCCTTCGGTTCCGTCGTCACGATGGTGGTCCGTGAGGGCAACCCCAAAGGCATCAGGGACTGGGACGACCTGCTGAAGTCCGGCGTCGAGGTCGTCACTCCCAACCCGTTCAGTTCCGGCTCGGCCAAGTGGAACCTGCTCGCGCCGTATGCCGCCAAGAGCGAGGGCGGGAAGAACCCGCAGGCAGGCCTGGACTACCTGACCCAGCTGATCTCCGAGCATGTCGAGGTGCAGCCGAAGTCCGGCCGCGAAGCCACCGAGACCTTCCTGCAGGGCACCGGTGACGTGCTGCTGAGCTACGAGAACGAGGCCATCTTCGCCGAGCGCAACGGTGAGCCGATCGAACATGTGAACCCGCCGGTCACCATCAAGATCGAGAACCCGGTCGCGGTGCTGAAGCACTCCGCGAACATGACCCAGGCGCTCGCGTTCCGCGACTTCCTGTTCACCCCGCAGGGGCAGCGCGCCTGGGCACGGGAAGGCTTCCGCCCGGTCGACCCTGCCGTGGCCGCCGAGTTCACCGCCGACTTCCCGCAACCGGCCACACTCTGGACCATCGACGACCTCGGCGGCTGGAAAACGGTCAACAAGGAACTGTTCACACAGGGCACCGGCAAGATCGCCGTCGTCTACGACCAGGCGACCAGGTAAGCCGTGACCCAGCGCACACGAGATACTGGACAACTGTGACTGACAGCAGTGGGCACGCCGGAAGCGGGGATATCTCCAGCCCCGACGCCGCCGCCGAAGCCCTGGAACCCATAGCGACCAAGCCGCCGGGCCGGCGTTGGTCGTGGCTGCGCGTCACCGGCTCGGTCGGCCCGCTCGCCATCGCCACTGCCGTGATGTGGCTCAGCGTGATCGTGCTGTTGCCTCTCGCCGCGCTCACGGTCAGCTCGTTCGAACGCGGGTGGTCCGGCTTCTGGGCTGCGATCACCGCCCCCACGGCGCTGGATTCGCTGCGGGTGACGATCGGTGTCTCGGTGATCGTGGCCGTACTCAACGTCGTGATGGGCACCCTCATCGCCTGGGTGCTCGTGCGTGACGAATTTCCCGGCAAGGGCATCGTCAACGCACTGATCGATCTGCCGTTCGCGCTGCCGACGATCGTGGCCTCCATCGTGCTGCTCTCGCTGTACGGCCCGAGCAGCCCGGTCGACATCCACCTCAACGCCACTCAGCCAGGCCTGATCGTGGCGCTGGCGTTTGTGACCTTGCCGTTCGTCGTGCGGTCGGTGCAGCCGGTGCTGATCGAGGTCGACCGTGAGGTGGAGCAGGCCGCGCTCTCGCTTGGCGCGAACAACTGGATCACCTTCCGGCGCATCGTGCTGCCCACACTGGCGCCGGCGATCATCTCCGGTGGCGGCCTGGCTTTCGCCCGCGCGATCGGCGAATACGGTTCGGTGGTCCTGATCGGGGGCAACATCCCGCGCGAAACCCAGGTGACTTCGCAGTACATTCAGCAGCAGATCGAGATGGACCGGCCGGTCAACGCGGCCGCGGTGTCGGTGGCTCTGCTCGTCATCGCCTTCGCCACGCTGCTGGTACTGCGGCTGCTGGCCGAGCGCACCGCCCGCAAAGAAGAGGCGGCCCGATGAAACTGTCCGCGTTCACGAGGATCTCGCTGCGCACGGTCGCGCTCGGATACCTGCTCATTCTGCTGGTGCTGCCGCTGGTCGTCATCCTGTGGCGCACCTTCGAACGCGGGATCGGCGCATTCTACGACTCCATCACCACTCCCGCGGCGATCTCGGCCTTCCAGGTCTCGCTGCTCATCGTGGCTATCGTCGTGCCACTGAACGTGGTCTTCGGAGTCGTCACCGCGCTGGCGCTGGTGCGGAGCAAGTTCCCGGGGCGCAGCTTGGTGCAGGGCATCGTCGATCTGCCCTTCGCCGCCTCGCCTGTCGTCGTCGGCGTCGCCCTGATCCTGCTGTGGGGTGCGGGCGGCTGGTTCGGTGGCCTGCGCGACCTCGGCTTCCAGGTGATCTTCAGCCTGCCGGGCATGGTGCTGGCCACCATCTTCGTCACCTTGCCGTTCGTGGTGCGCGAGGTGGAGCCGGTGCTGCACGAGATCGGTGACGACCAGGAACAGGCCGCGGCCACTCTCGGTGCGTCCGCGGCGCAGACCTTCTGGCGGATCACACTGCCCGCGATCCGGTGGGGCCTGACCTACGGCATCGTGCTCACGGTGGCCCGCGCGCTCGGCGAATTCGGCGCGGTGATCATGGTCTCTACTGCACTGCCCGGCAAATCCCAGACGTTGACGCTGCTGGTGCACGGCCGCTACATCGACGACCACAACACCTTCGGCGCCTACAGCGCGGCCACCCTCCTGATGGGCATGGCGCTGGTCGTACTCCTCCTGATGACTCTTCTCGAACGCAAGCGGGGCACCGAATGATCACCGTGACCAACGCGCGCAAGAACTACGGTTCCTTCGCCGCTCTCGACGACGTCAGCATCGACATCCCCTCCGGCGAGCTGACCGCTCTGCTCGGCCCGTCCGGTTCGGGCAAGTCCACCCTGCTGCGCTCGATCGCCGGCTTGGAGAATCTGGATTCCGGCGTCGTGGTCATCGCGGGCAACGACGTCACCCACGTGCCGCCGCAGAAGCGCGACATCGGCTTCGTGTTCCAGCACTACGCCGCGTTCAAGCACATGACCGTGCGCGACAACGTCGCCTTCGGCCTCACGATCCGCAAGCGGCCGAAGAAGGAGATCGACAAGCGCGTCGACGAGCTGCTCGGCATCGTCGGCCTCGACGGTTTCCAGCACCGCTACCCGGCGCAGCTCTCGGGTGGTCAGCGTCAGCGCATGGCACTGGCCCGCGCGCTCGCCGTCGACCCGCAGGTGCTGCTGCTCGACGAGCCGTTCGGCGCGCTCGACGCCAAGGTGCGCACCGATCTGCGCCAGTGGCTGCGCAGGCTGCACGACGAGGTCCACGTGACCACCGTGCTGGTCACCCACGACCAGGAGGAAGCCCTCGACGTGGCCGACCGGATCGCGGTGATGAACAAGGGCCGCATCGAGCAGGTCGGTTCGCCCGAGGAGGTCTACGACCGGCCCGCCAACGAGTTCGTGATGTCGTTCCTCGGCGCGGTCGCCCGGCTCAACGGTCACCTGGTCCGCCCGCACGACATCCGCATCGGTCGCGATCCGAGCATGGCGCTGGCCGAGCACGAGGGCACCGCCGAGTCGGCCGGGGTCACCCGGGCCACCGTCGAACGCATCGTCCGGCTGGGTTTCGAGGTCCGCCTCGAATTGCGCAATGCCGCGACCGGCGATCAGTTCGCCGCGCAGGTGACGCGCGGTGACGCCGCCGCCCTCCGGCTCAACGAGGGCGAGACCGTCTACGCCCGCGCCACCCGGATCCCGGACCTGCCGCAAGCCTGAGAGCGCTTCGGCGAAGGCCCCGCGACAGCCGTCGCGGGGCCTTCGCTCTTGTATGGATCACCGCAGGTAGTCGGTACCGCCGGTCCCGCGACGCGCCCGCCACGAAGAATTTTCCCGATCTCACCACGTGGTCTCACAGACTGTGCATGACACGGTGTCACAGGTAGAGGCGTTTTTACTGGTGAGTAGCTTGTCCGGCCACCGCGTCGACGCGCACGCGGGCCGGATTCCAGGGGTTCGCGGAGTTGACGTGACCACTCGTAGGTGTAACTATTGGAAACAGTAAACGTCCCTTGAGGAGAGGCAGTGACGACGATGTCTGCGCCCACCAACCCTGACGTCGATCCTGTAGTCGCGGAGGCTCAGGCGTACGCCGAGAAGTTGCTGATGCTGTCCGAGGCTTCGGTGAATCGCCACTTCGACCCGTTCGAGGACATCGACTGGGACAACCCCGAATTCGATCCGGACTACAAGCCGGAGCGCTGGGTGCTTGTCACCTCCGCCGACCCGATCGGTCGCCACCCCTGGTACCAGGCCCTGCCGTTGGACGAGAAGATCGCCATCGGCAAGGTTCGCCAGGCCAATGTCGCCAAGGTCGGCCTGCAGTTCGAGGCCATCCTGATCATCGGCATGATGCAGCACATCTTCAACCTGAAGAACAACGATCCGGAATTCCGGTACTGCTCGCACGAGATGATCGAAGAGCACAACCACACCCTGATGTTCCAGGAGATGGTGAACCGCGTCGCCGACGTGCCGGGCATGAACCCGCTCGTGCGTCAGCTGCGCCACCTGGCCGCCCCGGCCGGTGCGCTGTTCCCGAACTTCTTCTTCATGGCCGTGCTCGCCGGCGAGGAGCCGATCGACCACATCCAGAAGGACATCCTGCGCTCGGGTGACGACATCCACCCGATCATGCGCGGCGTGATGGCGATCCACGTGGCCGAGGAAGCTCGCCACATCTCCTTCGCCCACGAGTTCCTGAAGAAGAACGTGCCCGCGCAGCCCGCGGTCAACAAGTTCGTGCTGTCGATCGCCATGCCGATCGTCATGTTCGTGCTCGGCCGCGCCATCGCGACCCCGCCGAAGACCTTCTTCAAGCAGTTCGAGATGCCCAAGGCGGTCCGCAAGGAACTGTTCTACGGCTCCAAGGAGGCCAAGCAGGTCTTCGCGGACTACTTCATCGACGTGCGCGCCCTGGCCGAGGAGATCGGTCTGATGAACCCGGTCGCCAAGAAGGTGTGGAAGCTGCTCGGCATCGATGGTCCGTCGAGCCGCTACCGTTCCGAGCCCAAGCGCTCCGCGAAGCACGCCGCCTGAGACGATAAATAGATGCCCTACGTTGTAACCCAGTCGTGCTGTAGCGACGCCTCGTGCGTCTACGCATGCCCGGTGAACTGCATTCATCCGACCCCGGATGAGCCGGACTTCCGTACGGCGGAGATGCTCTACGTCGACCCGGCCGCGTGTGTGGACTGCGGCGCCTGTGCCACCGCGTGCCCGGTCGACGCGATCACCTCCTCGAAGAAACTCACCGAAGAGCAAAAGCCCTTCATCGAGATCAACGCCGACTTCTACCGGGTGCAGCGCACGCGTCCCACGCTGGCCGCCCCGGTGATGCCGCCGGCCATCGACACCGAGCGCTCGCCGCTGCGGGTGGCGATCGTCGGGTCGGGACCGTCGGCGATGTACGCCGCCGACGAGCTGCTCACCCAGCCCCGGGTGGCGGTGACCATGTTCGACCGGTTGCCGCAGGCCTACGGCCTGGCCCGCCTCGGCGTCGCGCCCGACCACAAGCGCACCCGCAAGGTCGCCGACCTGTTCGACGTGATGTCGACGCAGGACGACTTCGGCACCTACCTCGATGTCGAGATCGGCACGCACATCAGCCACGCCGAACTGCTCGAGCACTTCCACGCGGTGATCTACGCGGTCGGCGCGTCGGCGGATCGCAAGCTGAACATCCCCGGTGAGGGGCTGCCCGGCAACGTGTCGGCCACCGACTTCGTCGCCTGGTACAACGGTCATCCCGACCACGCCGAGGACCAGTTCGATCTGAACCAGAAGCGCGTCGTGATCGTCGGCAACGGCAACGTCGCCCTCGACGTGGCCCGCATCCTGACCGTCGACCCGGCCACCCTCGCCGATACCGACATCGCGCCCTACGCCCTGAAGGCGTTGCGCGAGAGCAAGATCGAAGAGGTGGTCGTGCTCGGCCGCCGCGGTCCGGCCGAGTCGGCGTTCACGGTGCCCGAGTTCGTCGGCCTGCTTGCCGCCGATATCGACATCGCGATCGAGGGCGAGCTGCCGCCGGTGACCCCGGATCTGCCCTACAAGGTGGAGCAGAAGCTGCGTCTGCTGCACAGCGTGGCGCAGCGCCCGTTCGGTGACCGCAAGCGCATCGTGTTCCGGTACCTGTCCTCACCTGTGGAGATCCTCGGCGCCGAGACGGTGACCGGCGTGCGGGTCGAGCGCAACGAGCTGGTCACCGACGCCGAAGGTCGTACCAGCGCGGTGCCGACCGGCGACACCGAACTCCTGGAAGCGGGTGTCGTGCTCACCTCGGTGGGTTATCGAGGCGTGCCGACCAAGGACCTGCCGTTCGACGACGCGCGCGGCGTGATCCCGAACGAGGCGGGTCGGGTGCTCGACGCTCCCGGCGGCGATGTCGTGGCGGGAACGTATGTCACCGGCTGGATCAAGCGTGGTCCCACCGGGTTCATCGGCACCAACAAGTCCTGTGCACAGGAAACCGTGCAGCAGCTCGCCGACGACTTCAACCGGGGCGCGCTGCGTGACCCGGCGCGTGCTGCGGGCGAGTTCGACAAGCTGGTGCGTTCGCGTCGTCCGCAGGCGGTGGCCGGTGGGGCCGCCGCACCGCGCGCGGCGAGTGGCGGCATCAAGCGCCTGCTCGCTCGCGGCTGATCGAACAGCCGAAGGCCCGTTACACCGACTGCGCGGTGTAACGGGCCTTCGTCGTTCTCACCGAACGGTGCTCACTGTGCGGTGAAACCGCCGTCGACGGTCACCGCGGCGCCCGTGACGAACGATGCCTCGGCGCTGAGCAGGAACGCGCACAGCGCCGCGATCTCGGCGGGCTGCGCGATACGCCCGATCGGGTGCAACGCCGCGATCGCCGCTTCGCCCTCGGGAGTGGCGCCCATCGACGCGCGGAACGCCGGGGTGTCGACCGCGCCGGAGACCAGCGCGTTCACCCGCACACCGGCAGCCGCGGTTTCCAGCGCCACCGACTTCGTCAGCCCGACCACGCCGTGCTTGGCCGCCACATAGGGCGCCACCGAGGCCATCCCGACCACGCCGAGGTTGGAGGCGTTGTTCAGGATGGCGCCTCCGCCGGAGGCGATGATCGCGGGGACCTGGTGCCGCAAGCCGTAGAACACGCCGGTGAGGTTCAGTTCCAGGTCGGCGCGCCAGGCGTCGTCACCGATCTCGGCGACCGGCCCGAAGGCGTTCACCGCACCCGCGTTGTTGAAGGCGGCGTCGAGCCTGCCGTACTCGGTGAGCGCGGCCTGGGTGAGCCGCTCGACGTCGGCGTCGACGGTGACGTCGGTCGGCACGAACAGCGCGCGCCCGCCCTCGGCCCGGATCTGCTCGGCGACCTGCTCGCCCTGGTCCTTGCCCCGGGCGCCGAGTACGACGGCCGCACCCTCGGCCGCGACCCGCAGCGCCACCGCCTTGCCGACGCCGGAGCTGGCGCCGGTGACGAGGACGACCTGGTCGGCGAAACGAGTGGACATGCGTAGTACCTTCTCTCCCTTGATGTTTCGGAGTCCGTGTGGATCGGCCTCCCGGACTTCGAGTCAACCGTCGGGGAGCGGTGCGTGCTGGCGGGTTTCGGCCGTTGCGTTGACATGTCACGCTTTCCGGGGGTTATACAAATCGAGCTTTTGGTTTTCCCGGTACGGGTATGCGAACTCGCAGTAAATGAATTGATTACCAGTCGGTAATTACTGTCGCAGCCGCGATAACAAACCGAAAGAATGTATTTTCGATCGACTTCGGGCGATTACTCCCGGGTAGCTGCTTCTCGGAGTCTGTAAGCGCTCGCGCGGACGTTCAGGGGACTGGACGGTCGACCTCATGGGGTACTACCTGCGAATATGCGGACTTTTGCATCCGAGGGGGAGTGTCGGGTATCAATCTCACAGCAATTCGGCCATGTTGCCGTTAATCTAGGCGAGCTGTTTGGAAGACGACCGCGGCCACATGAGTGCGCTCGCGTGCTGGACGTGGTCACGGTGCGTTGACGGGATAGCAAAACAATGACCAGAGGTCTGGGTTTGAGCATCGGCACGGTCAATGCGATTTCGGCGGTTGTCGCCGAGGATCCGGCCAAGCCGACGGTACGCACACGCCGTACCGCCCTCACATTCGACGAAGCGGGCCGCCCCCGCATCGGCGCGATCAACGAATTCGCCTCGGCGATCACGGATTTCGCGGACCTGAGCCGCGAACCGGAGCCGATGGTGATCGCGGGGCGCTTCTACTCCGCCACCAACCTGATCGCCGCCGTTGCCACGGGGCTCATCGAACTGGCCGAGCCGGCCGCCGGGGTGGTGCTCACCTACCCGGCCACCTACACCGAGAAGCAGGTCGCCCTGCTCGGTCAGGCATTACACCTGGCGGGTGCCGGTCAGGTGCTGCTCGCGCCCGAACCGGTGGCTGCCGCCGAATGGCTCGAAGTCGAACACGGGCCGCTCACACCGGGTTTCGTACTCGTCTACGACCTGGGCGCCAACAGCCTCGACCTCACCGTGCTGCGCGTCGGTCCCGACTGGCCGCACCACCCGATGGTCGGTACACCCGTGCGGTCCACGGACTTCGGCGGAAAGCCGCTGGGCGAGATGGTCGCCCGGTACGCCGTCGAGTCACGCAACGGCCGCGCCACGGCGACACTCACCTCGATGGTGAACACCGACAGCCTGCGCGCCGAACACATTCGCGACACCTTCCCGCTGGTCAGCCGAACCGTTGCCGCCGCGGGCCTGCGACTGGCCGACATCTCGCGCATCCTGCTCGTCGGCGGGGCCACGCGGCCGCCGGAGGTGGCGCGCACCCTCGCCGAGCTCGGCGTCCCGCTGGTGACCGTGGCCGATCCCGGTCAGGTCGTCGCGGCGGGTGCGGCTGCCCTGGCCGCACGCACCTTCGCACCGGCCCAGCAGAGCGGCAACTCGGCGCCGCACGTGGCCGTCTTCTCCAGCGCCGCCGTGGTTTCCGCGCTCGCGATGTCGGCGATGACGGTGTTCGGCAGCCCGTTCGATCCCGGCCTGACACCCGTCCTCGAACGGTTCCCGGCCCTCGGCGCCCCCGCCGACGCCCTGCTCTACGACATGAGCGCCGACCTGCTCGCCGCCCAGACCACGGGACTGGTCAACACGATCGACCCCGTCACCGGCAAGGTGCGCGTCGTCAGCGCGGCCGCGCGCACCGCGTACGAGATGATCGTGGGTGCGGCGTCGGGGGCACCCGCGCGTGGGGCAGCGCAGGCGGATTCCGATGGTGGCGAACGGTTCCGGGCCGGCGGCGGCGACTGCCGTTCCCCCGTCCTGGCTCGCACGTCGTATGGCGACCCCGCCCACTTCGTCAACCCGCTGCCGTTCGACAAACCCTCCGCCGAGTCGCCGACCAACCCCGGCCCCGGGCCCATCACCAACCCCGGCCCCATCAGCGACCCCGGCCCGATCACCGGTGTCCCCTCGCCGGGATCGCCCAATTCCGGAATTCCCGCCGCCGGAGCCCCGACCCTTCCCGGCGATACCTCCCTCCCGGTGCCCGGCACCGGTGCTCCCGACACCTCGCCTCCCGCCACAGGTGGCATCGATATCGGCGTGTCCGACGGAATCGGCAGCGGTGCGGGGACTTCCGACAACCCGTACAACCCCGGCGGTACCGGCGGCATCCCATCCGGCGGCACGTCCGGCGGCTATCCAGGCGGTACCGGCGGCACCGATTCGGGTACGTCGACCGGCGGAACGTCGGGCGGCGTCTCCGGCGGGACATCCGGTGGCGCGTCGGGTGGGACCTCCGGCGGAACATCGGGTGGGACTTCCGGCGGAACATCGGGTGGGACTTCCGGCGGTTCGGACGCAGGCGGTTCCACGGGCGGCGCCTCGGGTGGTGACTCCGGCGGATCCAGCTCCGGGGGCACGTCCGGCGACAGCAGCTCCGGCGGGTCCACGTCGGGCGGAACGTCCGGTGGCTCGACCTCCGGTGGCACGTCGGGCGGTTCGACTTCGGGTGGTACCTCGGGCGGTTCGACTTCAGGTGGTACCTCGGGCGGTTCGACCTCGGGTGGCACCTCCGGCGGCAGCGACTCCGGTGGCTCGTCCGGCGGCGACGGCGGTGGAGATGGCGGCGGTTCGCGCCGCTGAGGGCGAAGACAGTACGTCGGGCGGCGGCAGACAACACGTCGGGTGGCGGCAGATGCCGAGCGGCGGAGCGCATTTGTCGGGCGGCGGCGGACGCCGAGCGGCGGCAAGCATTTCGTCGAGCGGCGGCAGATGCCGAGCGGCGGCGGGCCTTTCGTCGGGCGGCGGCATACATCGAGCGGCGGCGGAGCATCCTGGATCTACGTGGCGCCAGGTTGAAAGCCTTGGGCCGCAACGTGTTGCGCTCAGGTGCTATCCGCGACCGCTGCCGCACACTGACACCGGTGACTCTATCGGCAATCTGCCAGGTCGAGCATGCAGGTGATCCGATGCTTTAAGGATCTGCGTCCGGGGTTCCGCTAGGGGCTGCCGGATCTACTGTTGGTCGCGCAGCCCGGACTGTTCGGCGGCATCGGCCCGACGGTGCGACCACGCTGCTTCCGCACGTGCGCCCCAACACGACTCGCTGCGGCGGCGGGTGCCGTCGCCTCCATAGGTGCTGGAGGGACCGGCCGGCGCCCGCTGAGAGGCCAAGGGGTAGAGAGGATTCGGCTGCGCGGGCTGGAGCAAGGGTGCGTCAAGGGCGGTGAATTCCAGGGTGGATCGAGGTGGTGGCGGGCAGAATGGGTGAATGGCTGCACTCGGGGGAGCGCCGAAATTGATCGCGCTCGATATCGACGGGACTTTGCTGGAGTCCGGTTGCCCCATCAGCGGGCGGGTGGTCGCGGCGGTGCGGGCGGCGGTGGCAGCGGGGTCGCATGTGGTGGTGACGACCGGGCGGACCGTGCTCACCACCCGGCCGGTATTGCGCGAACTCGGGCTCATCGAGGGGCACGCGCTGTGTTCCAACGGTGCGGTGCAGATCGACGTGGCACGTGGTGAACCCGTCGCGGTGGAACTTTTCGACCCGGCACCCGCCGTCGGCGCGTTGCGAGCGCTGTTTCCCGAGATGATCTTCGCCGCCGAGCGGGTCGGCGTCGGCATCTGGGCGACGGGGCACAGTCCGGGGGAGTACTCGATCGGTGATTTCCAGCTCGTCGACCACCACGTGCTCAGCAGCGAACCCACACCCCGTCTCAACGGCTGGTGGCCCGGTGGCGACGTCGCGGAGATGGTGCGCCAGCTCGACCGCCTCGTTGTGCCCGAAACATCGTGGGTCCACGGTGAATTCGGGCCGTGGCTCACCGTCTCACGCCGAGGCGTGTCGAAAGGCTGGGCGCTGGAACGCCTCCGGTCGGCGCTCGGCGTCGACGCCTCGGCGACGCTCGCCATCGGCGACGGCTTCAACGATCGCGAAATGCTGCGCTGGGCCGCACATTCGGTGGCCATGACGGGCTCACCCGACGACGTGCTCGCCATGGCCGACGAGGTCACCGGTCACGTCACCGAGGACGGTGTCGCCACCGTCCTCGAGCGCTGGTTCTGAGCTCAGGAGCTCACCGCCGCCGCCCGCGCGGCCGTCATCGCCACGAAATGCGGGTTGTACATGATGCCGAGGACGTTGCCGAAGGGATCGAGGACCGACGCCGTCACGAAACCCGCTCCGTCGCCGTGCTCGGTGATTGGTTCGTATTCGGTGGCGCCGAGTTCGAGCAGCCGGGTGAGGGTGGCGGCGAGATCGTCGACGTGCCAGTACACGATTCCGCCGCCACCGGGTGCGTTGCGGGCACCGGCCGGTGCGTAGGCCCGGTTGATGATGCCGAGTTCGTCCTGCCCCGGGCCGAGCCGGAACTCGTAGTAGCCGCCCGGAACCTCGTAATACGGTGCGAGGCCGAGGAATTCGGTGTACCAGTCCTTGGCGGCGGTGAGGTCGTCGGCGTAGTAGGTGGTGGTGGCCATTCCGCGCAACATGTCTGCTCCTGAGTCGGTGTGCTGGTGTTTCCCTGAACTCTGCCAGGCAAAGTGCTCACCGAATGAGCACTTTCTTCGGCAGAATCGTGGGTATGCGAGCGGACCGATTGGTGGCGACCCTGTTGTTCATGCAGGCGCGAGGCCGGGTGACGGCGGCCGAGGTCGCCGCCGAACTCGAGGTGTCGGTGGCGACGGCTCGCCGCGATCTCGAGGCTCTCTCGGCGGCGGGCATTCCGGTGTATCCGCAAGCCGGACGCGGCGGTGGATGGTCGCTGATCGGTGGCGCGCGCACCGACCTGTCCGGACTCACGGCCGGGGAGACCAGGGCGCTGTTCCTGCTCGCGGGCCCGGCGGCCGCCGCGGCTCCCGAGGTGAAGTCCGCCTTGCGCAAATTGGTCAGGGCCTTGCCGCAGACCTTCCGTGCCGACGCCGCGGCAGCCGCCGACGCGGTGGTCGTCGACCCGGCACGCTGGGGAAGGCCCGACCCGCGACCACCCGCCGTCCTCGACACGTTGCAGCGTGCCGTGGTCGATCGACGACGCGTCCGCATCGAATACGAGCGGGCGGGACAGCGCACGATGCGCACCGTCGACCCGTGGGGCCTGGTCGAGAAGGAAACGATCTGGTACCTGCTCGCAGGGACCGAGCGAGGGCAGCGCACCTTCCGTCTCGACCGCATCGGCGCGGTGACCGTTCTCGACGAACCCGCCGAGCGACCAGCCGACTTCGACTTGCATGCCGAGTGGTCCCGGGTGGTCGACCGGATGGAGCAACGCCGCTCGGCTGTCGCCGCCCGCGTCGCGGTGTCCGAGCGTCTTGCTCCCATCCTCGCCGATCAGCAGGGTCGCAACTGCACCCTGGTCGGCAGCACCGACGACGGCCGGGTGCTGGCCGAGATCACCGCCGACACCCCCAAGATGGTCGCCCGCCAACTCGCGGGCTGGGCGGGCGACGTGGAGGTGCTCGGCCCCGCCGAGGTGAAAGCCGAATTGGCGGCTATCGGCACGGAACTGGTGCGCGCCAACAGTTCACAACCGGGTGAACCCGGTCAATAGCGGTCGCACGGTCACCGCGCCGACCGGGCCCGACCGCAATCCCTCGAGCACCGCGTCCGACATCTCCCCGAAGGTCTCGAACGACTCGATGGTGCAGTGCGCCATCACGTCCTGGATGTAGGGGTCCGACATCTGCCAGTGCGCGAGAACCGCTTCCGAGTCCGGATAGAGCTGGAAGCTGTGCGCCAGCCCGGCCTCGGCATCGAGAAAGACCTGCACCATCAGTTGCGGTCCGTGCTCTCGGACGAAGGCGACGGCCCGCCGCACCGCCTCACTGAACTCTTCGGTGTGCCCTTCGGTGATCCGCATGGTGTTGTGAAACAGGATGCTCATGAGGTCATCGTGAAACCTCGAGCGAGGTTGATGTCAAGGCTGTCGTCCGGTGCTTCGGCGAACGGCTTTCCGGTCTGCCCAGCTCGTTGTCCGTCGTTGCTGCCGTCGCTGTGCGGTGGTGGCCCCGTGCACGATCGGCTCTAGTTCTGTGCGTTCGACGGCACGAGGAGAAGCAGTGCGACGGCCAGGCCGATCGCCGCGCCGATGGCGAAGACTGTATGAAAGGCGCGCACCGCGTCATCGGGGACGGCGGTGAAGACCGCGGCGAGTACGGCGACACCGACCGCACCACCCACCTGCCGAGCGGTCACGTTCATGCCGATGCCTGCCGCGAACTGTTGTGGAGGAACCGAACTCGCCGCAGCGGTACCGAGCACGGTGACCACGATGCCGATGCCGCCGCCGCCGAGCAGCCCGGCGGGTACCCACGCCGACCACAGCGCGGTGTTCGGGCCGAAAGCGTCGGTGCTCATCCAGGCGAGTGCGGCCGTGTACATCAGCGCACCGAGCACCGCGGCCCACCGCTGCGCCGATGCCGCGGTTATCCGGCCGACGATCACCGAGGTGACCATGGAGGCGCTCGCGCCGACGGTGAGCGCAGCCGCAGATTCGAGGACCGAGTACCCCCACATCGCGTCGAGGAACAAGGGGCCCGCGAGTAGCCAAGCGAACATCGTCGCGCCGAACAGCAGCGATCCGGCGTTGGCGAGGGCGAATCGGCGATTCCGCCAGAGGTTGACGGCCACTGCGGGCGCGGGGTGGCGCAGCGAGCGAACCAGCGCGAATCCCACGAGTGCGGCGCCGCCGATCAGCGCGACGAGAGTGCCCGGTGCGGTCCAGCCCCAGGTTTGCCCCTCGGTGATCGCGGCGACGACCGCGCCGAGACCGAGCGCGATCGCGACAATGCCGAGCGGGTCGGGCAGGGCCGTGTCGGCGCGCGGCTCGTCGATGGGCAGGCGCAGGGCAGGAACGATCAATGCCACCGCGACCGGCACGTTGACCAGGAAGACCGCGCGCCAGCCGAGGGTCTCCACCAGCGCGCCACCGATCGCCGGACCGATCACCGCGGCGAATCCGCCCGCGGCCGTCCAGGCGGCGATGGCGGCGCCGACCTTCTCCCTCGGAGTGGCGACCAGAACGAGCGCGAGCGCCGAGGGAACCATGAATGCCGCTGTCAAGCCCTGCAGCAGGCGTCCGGCGATGAGCCAGCCCGCACTCGGCGCGAGCCCGCACAGCACAGAGGTGACGGCGAAACCCGCCAGTGACAACGCGAACATTCGCCGCCGTCCGAGGTTGTCGGCGAGTCGTCCCGCAGGGGTGAGCAGGGCGGCGAAGGCGATCGCATAGCCGCTGACGATCCAGGTCAGCGTGCTGGCTGGGGTGTCGGGGTAGCTGGATGCGATGGTCGGGAAGGCGATGTTCACCACGGACAGGTCTATGAAGGCGATGAACGCCGCGCCTACGGCAACGGCCAAGGTGCGCGTCGCGGCGCGGGTATCGGGAGTGGTCCGCGGATGCTCGGGCCGAGCGGACACGTCGGTCATGAGAGGGCCCCTTCGGGGAGAGGAATAAGAACGTACGATCGTTCGTAAATAAAGTACGACCGATCGTTCGTGCGAGCAAGTGCGGGTGGGACAATGGCAGCTATGACCCAGATCGAGCCCGCCGATCAGCGACTGGCGAAGGGGGCCCGTGCGCGTGCCACGATCGCGCGCCGCGCGGCCGAATTGGCCTCTGTCGAAGGTCTCGACGGCCTGAGTATCGGCATGCTCGCCGCGGATCTCGGCATCAGCAAGAGCGGAATCGCCACGCTGTTCGGTACCAAGGAGGCGCTCCAGCTCGCGGCCGTGCGAGCCGCCCGCGACGTGTTCGTCGAGCGGGTGATCGCGCCGAGCCTGCGGGAGTCGCGCGGCATCGACCGGGTCAGGACACTGATCGATCGCTGGTTCGACCACATCGCTGATCCACCGTTCCCTGGTGGCTGTTTCCGGGTCGCGACATTGACCGAATTCAGTAGCAAGCAGGGCGCCGTACACGATGCGATCGTGGCCGATCGAGAGGAGTGGCTCGGCCTGTTGACGACCGAGGTTCGCAAGGCTCAGGAAGACGGCGATCTGGCGGTAACCGATCCCGATCAGCTGGTTTTCGAGCTCGACGCGTTGGTCAGCGCCGCTAATATCGCCCGCCAGCTCGGTGATTCGACCCGTTTGGCCGCCGCGCGGACCATCACCGCCCGTCTGCTGACGCAGCGGTGAGGAAACGCCGACGGCGCCACCACCGTGGGGTGGAGGCGCCGCTCGCGGGGTCGGCTATTCGGCTGTGAGGGTGAAAGCCGCGGTACGGACCACGTCGCCGTGCTGGAAGTCCAGGAACAAGCGGTAGGTGCCGGGGCCGGGAACGGCGGTGTGGAAGGAGATTTCGGGCCCGGAAGGTGTGATGCCGTCGCCGGGCTCGCCGTTGGGGTGCACGTGGACGTAGGCGAGGTCGCCCGCCCGCAGGATCACCAGGTGACCGAAAGCCGCCAGGTAGGGCTGCAGATCGGTGACCGGCGCACCGTCCTTGCGCACCGTGAGGGTGAGCAGATCGCCCTCGGCACGCAATTCGCCGTCGACGGTCACGGTGTACCCGTCGACCTCCGTGCTGCGATTCACCGCCGGAACCGGCTGCGGCGCATAGTGACCCGCGATGGCGAGGTCCGCTCCGAGAGTGATGGTGCGGCCGAGAGCGCGCGGCGCGATATCGGTGAACACCCGGTAGGCGCCCGCCTCCGGCAGTTCCAGCTGGATCGTCCAGGTGCCGTCGGCCTCCCGGCGCGGATGCACATGCCAGAACCCCGTCAGCTCACGCCGTGCCACGATCAGGTGCAGCTCGCGATCGTGGATGGGATCGAACTCGGTCACCGCCGCCCCGTCGGGCCCGAGAATCCGGAACCGGAAGTCGATCACGCCCGGTTGAGCCACGGTGGTCTCCAGATCGAGGGTGTACCCGTCCTGGGTGATCTGCAGCCCGCCGGGGAGTCCGGCAGCGTGCGCGCCGTGGTCACCGTGACCGGCATGGTTCCCCTGCGGTGCTGCGACTGCGTCGCCGGTGCCGTGACCACCGTGGCCGGAATGCGCACCGTGCGCGGCGTGGTCCCCGTGCGCGGTCTGGCTGTCGCGGCCGCCGTGTGCTGCGTGGTCGACGTGATCCGCATGAGCTGCCTGCGTCGCGTGTGCGCTGTGCCCGTGTCCTGCGTGCGATTCCTGCTGCGCCTGAGTGCCGTGTTCGGCATGGCCGTGAGCGCTGTGGGCGGCGTGTTCGCCATGCGCACCGAGGTGTGAGGCATGTTGTGCCGCAGTGCTTTCGGGAGTGGTGTCGAGAGCGTTCGTGTTGTGGGCGGTGTGGGAGTTGGTGGTCATTGTCTTGCCTCTCTGTTCCCTAGTGCGTTGACACGAATTTATACCCCCCAGGGGTATGCAGTAAAGGGATGAGAGTGTGATCTGGCGCACTAGCCCAGCTGGCTTCGGGAGCATTTCGGGAGTGCAGGCGAGGCGTCAAGGGCACGAGCTATGCGCAGGAAAGGCGCCCGGAGGTGTCTGCGGATGCTGTGCGCCGGATATCGGCACGGAAATCGGGCGCGACCAGCTCCTCGGCGGTACGCCGGCGGGATTCGTCAGGCGGAGAGTTCGAGATCAGTCGCGATCGCCGCGTCGTAGCGGGACCAGATCACCTCGGTGAGCGCGGGGTGCGGGCCGATGACATCGGCGTGTACGAGGCGCGGCGCGTGGTGGAGCAGGCGGTCGGTGAGCAGCCCCGGTGCGAGGAACCACGGCGCGACGACGACCTGTTCGACTCCGCGCGCATGTAACCGGTCGACCGCGGCATTGATGCTGGGTTCGACTGTGGCAAAGCATATTTCGGTGCGAAGGCCGGTCGTCACCGCAAGCCGTCGAGCAACGGCGGCGGTCCGGCGATTCGCCGATTCGTCACGAGACCCGACAGCGGCAACCGCGACCCCCACGGCGGCACGGCCGCTTTCGTGCGGGAGAGCTGCCGGTGTCGTCGGGCGGTGCATCGAAACAGGCTCTGGCACAGGGAAACCCACCGACACCCCGGCGACCCTGTCGGCAAGCGCCGCGATCAATCGCGAATCCGCCCCGAGCACCTCGGTCTGGGTCAGGCGCACCAGCGGATGCCTGTTCGCCGACTCCGCCAGGAGGGCGGGCAGATCGACTCGCGCGTGAAAAGCGTTGCCGAGCAACAACGGAACAACGATCACGTCGCGATGCCCGAGCGCGGCGAGCTCGTCGACGACCTGGTCGAGCGAGGGCGCGCTGAGGTCGAGAAAAGCCAACCGGACCGTCAGATCCGGTCGGGATGCGGCGACCGAGGCGACCACCGCCGCCATCGTCGTCGCCGAACGCGGATCACGGCTGCCGTGGGCCACCGCGATCAGTGCGGGCCCGCCTCCGCCGCGCGGCACCGGAACGGCACCGCGCGACGGGACGAGCGAGCGTGTCATCAGACCGTGGTACCGACCTCGACCGAGGTCAGCACATCGCCGACCAGGCCGGCCGCGAGGGTGTTGCCACCAGCGGGATCGATCAGCAGGAACGAACCGGTGTGCCGGTTGGTGCGGTAGTCGTCGGCCGGGATCGGCTCGGCCAACCGCAGCGATACCCGTCCGATGTCGTTGAGCTCCAACGTCTCCGGACTCGGCTGGGCGGTGAGCGTCTGCTCGTCGAACCGCTCCACCAGCGCGCCGACGATCGCCTGCGTGGTCTTGGCGCCGTGCTTGAGCAGCAGTCGCGCGCCGGGACGCAGCGGCTTGTCGCCGAGCCAGCAGACGGTGGCGTCGAAGGTGTCGATCGCCTCCGGAGCGTCGGCGACAGAGGCGATGATGTCGCCACGCGAGATGTCGACCTCGTCGGCCAGGATCAGCGTCACACTGCGCCCCACCTGCGCGACGGCCAGCTCACCGTCGGGGGTGTCGATGCGCTCGACGGTGGTGCGGATGCCCGAGGGCAGCACCACGATCTCGTCGCCGGGCGACACCGAACCGGCCGCGATCTGACCGGCGTACCCGCGGTAATCGGGGTACTCGGCGGTGCGCGGACGGATCACGTACTGCACCGGGAACCGCAGTCCCAGCGCATGCGTGCCCGTCGAATCCGCGTCGACCGGAACCGATTCCAGGTGCTCGATCAGCGAGGGACCGTCGTAGTACGGGGTGTTCTCGGAGCGGCTGGCGATATTGTCACCGTGCAGCGCCGAAACCGGGATCTCGAGGACGTCCTCGTCGGCCCAGCCCAGCTTCGAGGTCAGCGAATTGAACTCCGCGGAGATCTCGGCGAACACCTCGGCCGGATTGTCGACCAGGTCGATCTTGTTCACCGCGAGCACCAGCTTCGGCACCCTGAGCAGCGCCAGCACCGCGGCATGGCGACGGGTCTGCTCGATGACGCCCTTGCGCGCGTCGGTCAGCAGGATCACCAGCTGCGCGGTGGACGCGCCCGACACGGTGTTGCGGGTGTACTGCACGTGGCCGGGGGTGTCGGCGAGCACGAACGAGCGCTTGGGCGTGGCGAAGTAGCGGTACGCCACGTCGATGGTGATGCCCTGCTCACGCTCGGCACGCAGACCGTCGACCAGCAGCGACAGGTCGGGGGTCGACAGACCCTTGTCGACCGAAGCGCGGGTCACGGCGTCGATCTGATCGGCCAGCACGGACTTCGTGTCGTAGAGCAGCCGTCCGACCAGAGTGGACTTGCCGTCGTCGACAGAACCGGCGGTGGCCAGCCTCAATAGGTCGGACATATCAGAAATAACCCTCTCGCTTGCGGTCTTCCATGGCGGCTTCGGAGACGCGGTCGTCGCCACGGGTGGCGCCACGCTCGGTCAGCCGGGACGCGGCGACCTCGGCCAGGATGGCCTCGTTGTCGGCGGCGTCGGAGATGATGGCGCCGGTGGTCGAACCGTCACCGACGGTGCGGTAGCGCACGGAGCGGGTCTCGAGGACCTCGTTCTCGTTCGGGCCGCCCCACACGCCGGGGGTCATCCACATGCCGTCGCGCTGGTACACCGGGCGCTCGTGGGCGTAGTAGATCGAGGCCAGGTCGATGTCCTCGCGGGCGATGTAGCGCCAGATGTCGAGCTCGGTCCAGTTGCTCAGCGGGAACACGCGCACGTGCTCACCCGGCGCGTGCTTGCCGTTGTAGAGGTTCCACAGCTCGGGCCGCTGCCGCTTCGGATCCCACTGGCCGAAGGCGTTGCGCAGCGAGAAGATCCGCTCCTTGGCGCGCGAACGCTCCTCGTCGCGACGGCCACCGCCGAACACCGCGTCGAAGCGGTGTTCGGTGATGGCGTCGAGCAGCGGAACGGTCTGCAGCGGGTTGCGGATGCCGTCGGGGCGCTCGGTGAGGCGACCGTCGGCCAGGTACTCCTCGACCGAGGCCACGTGCAGGCGCAGCCCGTACTTGTCCACCACCTTGTCGCGGAACTCGAGCACCTCGTCGAGGTTGTGCCCGGTGTCGACGTGCAGCAGCGCGAACGGCAGCGGCGCGGGCCAGAAGGCCTTGAGCGCCAGATGCAGCAGCACCGTGGAGTCCTTGCCGCCGGAGAACAGGATCACCGGCCGCTCGAACTCGCCCGCGACCTCACGGAAAATGTGGATCGCCTCGGATTCCAGCGCCGCGAGGGTGTCGAACTCGGTCAGGCCGAGGTCGCGTTCGGTGGTGTGGGTACTCACAGGCTCACTCCCAGAGGTGGTGACGGTCATGATTGGTGCAATCCGCATTCGGTCTTGGCCAGGCCGGCCCAGCGGCCGCTGCGCGGATCGGACCCCGGCTCGGGCTTGCGCGTGCACGGTGCGCAGCCGATGGACGGGTAACCCTCCTCCACCAGGGGATTGACGAGGATGCCGTTGGCCTCGATGTAGGCCTGCATCTCGTCGTCGGACCACGGTGCGATCGGGTTGATCTTCACCAGGCCGAAGGCTTCGTCGAAGGAGATCAGCGGTGCGTTGGCGCGGGTGGGCGCCTCCACGCGGCGGATGCCGGTGACCCACGCGTTGTAGCCCGCGAGGGACTTCTTCAGCGGCACGACCTTGCGCAACCGGCAGCATTCGGCGGCGTCGCGGGCGAACAGGTCCTTGCCGAGCAGCTCGTCCTGTTCGGCGACGCTGTGCTCGGGGCGCACGTTGATCACGTTCACCCCGTACACGGCCTCGACCGCGTCACGGGTGCCGATGGTCTCGGCGAAGTGGTAGCCGGTGTCGAGGAACAGCACATCCACGCCGGGGCGGGTTTGCGCGGCCAGGTGCACAAGCACGCCGTCCTGCATGTTGGACGCGACGATGTAGTTGTTGCCGAAAGTGCGGTCGGTCCAGGCGATCAGGTCGGCGGCCGAGGCGTCGGGGCCCAGTTCGGCCGCACCCTGCTCGGCGAGCGCGCGCAGTTCGTCTTCGGACAGCTTGGCGGCGAGATTCGTTGTCACAGTTGAGATCTCCTCATCCACTAACGGAGGTCGGCCTCGTCGGCGCGAACCGCCCACACCGCGAAGCGTTCACCGTCTTCGCGGTTCTTGACGAAGTTGCGCACGACTCGCTCGATGTAGTCGCCGAGCTCGACACTGGTCACCTTGTGCTGGCGCAGCTTGCGGCCGAACCCGCTGTCCAGGCCGAGGCTGCCACCCAGGTGAACCTGGAAGCCCTCGACCTGATTCCCGTTGCCGTCGTCGACGAGCTGGCCCTTGAAGCCGATGTCGGCGATCTGGGACCGGCCGCAGGAGTTCGGGCAGCCGTTGATGTTGATGGTGATCGGCACGTCGAGCTGCGCGTTGATGTCGGCCAGGCGCTGCTCGAGCTCGGGGGCGAGCACCTGCGAACGCTTGCGGGTCTCGACGAACGACAGCTTGCAGAACTCGATGCCGCTGCACGCGAGCAGGTTTCGCCGCCAGACCGACGGACGTGCCT
Organism: Nocardia sp. NPDC050413; assembly: GCF_040655475.1. Taxonomy (NCBI): domain Bacteria; kingdom Bacillati; phylum Actinomycetota; class Actinomycetes; order Mycobacteriales; family Nocardiaceae; genus Nocardia; species Nocardia sp. NPDC050413. Next base: position 312,942 of record NZ_JBFAJZ010000006.1, read on the forward strand.
GCAGGCCGAGCGGTTCCAGTTCGTCGATCAGGGCGTCGACCTGGTCGTCGGCGATGTCGAGGACGATCAGCTTCTGGTACGGGGTGAACCGGATGCGGTCCGAGCCGTACTTCTCGGCGGCGTCGGCGACCTTGCTCAGGATGGTGCCCGAGACGCGACCGGCGATGGGGGAGAAGCCGACGGCATTGAGGCCGTTGCGCAGCTTCTGCACGCCCACGTGGTCGATCGGCTTGGCGGGCTGCTCCGGGGCGGGACCGTCGATCAGCTTGCGCTTCAGGTACTCGTCCTCGAGGACCTGGCGGAACTTCTCGATGCCCCAGTCCTTGATCAGGAACTTCAGGCGCGCCTTGGTGCGCAGGCGGCGGTAGCCGTAGTCGCGGAACAGCGAAACCACGGCTTCCCAGACGTCGGGAACCTCGTCGAGCGGCACCCACGCGCCGACCCGCTTGGCCAGCATGGGATTGGTCGACAGGCCGCCGCCGACCCACAGGTCGAGGCCGGGACCGTGCTCGGGGTGGTTCACGCCGACGAACGCGACGTCGTTGATCTCGTGCACCACGTCCTGCTGACCCGAGATCGCGGTCTTGAACTTGCGGGGAAGGTTGGAGTACTCCTTCTTCCCGATGTAGCGCTTGACGATCTCGTCGATCGCGGGCGTCGGGTCGATGATCTCGTCGAGCGACTCACCGGCCAGCGGCGAACCGAGGATCACGCGCGGGCAGTCGCCGCACGCCTCGGTGGTGTGCAGGCCGACCGACTCCAGCCGCCGCCAGATCTCCGGGACGTTCTCGACCTCGATCCAGTGGTACTGGACGTTCTCTCGGTCCGACAGGTCGGCGGTGTCGCGGCCGAACTCGGTGGAGATCTGGCCGATGGTGCGCAGCTGGGCGGCGTTGAGCGCGCCACCGTCGCAGCGCACGCGCATCATGAAGTACTTGGCTTCGAGCAGGTCGATGTTGTCGTCGTCGGTCCAGGTGCCGTCGTAGCCCTCTTCACGCTGGGTGTAGAGACCCCACCAGCGGAAACGGCCACGCAGGTCGGCTTTGTCGATCGAGTCGAAGCCGCCCTTGGCGTAGATGTTCTCGATCCTGGCCCGCACATTGAGCGGGTTGTCGTCCTTCTTGGACTGCTCGTTCGGGTTGAGCGGTTCGCGGTAACCGAGGGCCCACTGGCCTTCGGAGCGGCGGCGGACCGGCTTGCCGGTGCGCTCGCGCGGCGCGACCGCGCCTTCGGGGCGCGGGCGGTCGGGCCGGACGCGGCGCTCGGTGACCGGGCGCTCGGGACGGGCCTGCGCCGTCGACTGTTCGGTCGAACCGGCGTCGGTGCTCGACGTCATGTGGGGTCGCTCCTGCGGGGGTGGGTGAACATCCGTGCTGAAGGCGCGAGGGGCTGGCTCGCGTCAGGTGGTCAGCGGGCCGATGAAAGTCGAAGGCACCGGGAGATTCCCGGGCGGACGCCGCTGCGCTACCGGTGGAAACCGGGCCGACAACAGGCGCTGCAGACACGCTGGAAGTCGACGTGGCGACGGGCCACGAGTCGTACTCCAGTTGCGTGCATGCGCCTATTGTGCCATGTCAGGGGGGTCGTTCCGACCGCAAGGAGATATTTCCCGCACTTTTGAGGGAAATCCCCTGGACGACCGTACCGTTCTGTGACAGGGGTCATACTTCCGGCGCGGGAAGTTACCGGCGATTCGTCTGCCGGCAGAGATGTGTCGGGCGCCACATCCGTTGACCTCAACCGCCGTTGAGGGCGCACAGTGTCCGCATGAGCAACGACGTCACCGTGGCGGGCCGGATCCCCGCCGATCTCGACACCGAACTCGCGGCCATTCGCGCCGTCGTCGGGACCATCGCGCACGCGCAGGACAACGAACTGATCGACGAGTTCGTCTCCGTCTTCCGCGAGGACGCGATCTGGACCACGGGGCACGGCAAGCGGCTGTTCGGCCGTGCGGCCATCGCCGAGTTCACCGCCAAGGTCCTGCCTGGCGCGACCACCCATGGCAAGGCGACCTACGAGATCGAGCACGTGCTGTTCCTGCGGCCCGACGTGGCCGCGGTGAAGATTCGGCAGAGCTACTTCACGCTGGACGGCGAGCTGTCGGGGCAGGGCACGCCCATGTACGTGATGACCAAGGAAGACGGGGTCTGGGTGCTCACGGCCAACCAGAACACCCCCGTGGTGGACTGACCGCCAAGCCTTCGTGCGCTGCCCGTCGCCGAAACCGGTGTCCGGGCAGTGTTCGGACTTTCCGGCGACAGGCGCATAGCTGGGCCACGGGTCGCTCGCTCGGTCGGTCGAGCGGCCCGCGCGGTGCCGAGTCCGGTCGGGTCCCGCGTGGCGAAGCGGGGGCGCGACGACCGGTACCGGGGCCGGACGCGGCAGTTCGCCGAGGCCCGGCAGACTGTAGGGGTGACTACCAGCGCGACTCCCGTGGCTCCCGGGGCGACATCGGCCGACGCCGAGCGGCCGGTGCTGCGCGATTTCGGGGGTGGCGCTTTCGGCGTGTACGTGCATGTGCCCTTCTGTGCCACACGCTGCGGATATTGCGACTTCAACACCTACACGGCGGGGGAGCTCGGCACCTCGGCATCGCCGCAGTCGTGGCTCGAGGCGTTGCGCGGCGAGCTCGCCACCGCGGCGACCGAGTTCGGTGCGCTGCCGACCGCGACCCCCGAGGTCTCGACGATCTTCGTCGGCGGCGGAACACCGTCGCTGCTCGGCGGCGACGGGCTCGCCTCGGTGCTCGACGCGGTGCGCGCGAACTTCACCCTCGCCACCGATGCCGAAGTAACGACCGAATCCAACCCGGAATCGACTTCGCCGGAGTTCTTCGATCGCCTCCGCGCGGCCGGGTACACCCGGATCTCGCTCGGCATGCAGTCGGCTGCGGCACACGTCCTGAAGGTGCTCGACCGCACTCATACGCCGGGCCGGGCGGTGGCCGCGGCGAAGGAAGCGCGCGCCGCCGGATTCGAGCACGTGAACCTCGACCTCATCTACGGCACACCCGGTGAGACCGACGCCGATCTGGACGCGAGCCTGGACGCGGTGCTGGCCGCCGGTGTGGATCATGTGTCCGCCTACTCCCTGATCGTGGAGGACGGAACCGCGCTGGCGCGCAAGGTCCGCCGTGGTGAACTGCCCGCACCCGACGACGATGTACTCGCCGCCCGCTACGAGCGCGTCGATGCCCGCCTGGCCGAGGCCGGGCTCGGCTGGTACGAGGTATCCAATTGGGCCGCAAACGATTCCGCGCGCTGCAGGCACAACCTCGGCTACTGGGCCGGCGGTGACTGGCTCGGTGCGGGTCCCGGCGCGCACAGTCACGTGGGTGGTGTGCGCTGGTGGAACGTGAAGCACCCCGCCCGCTACGCCGACCGCGTCGCCCTCGGCGGTCTGCCCGCCGCGGGCTGGGAAGCCCTCACCGACGACGAGCGCTACACCGAACACCTCATGCTCACCCTTCGCCTGCGCACCGGCCTTCCCCTCGCCGACCTCGCCCCCTCCGCCCGGCCTGCCCTCGACCGTGTTCTCGCCGACGGCTCGGCCCACGTCGTCGACGACCACCTCGTCCTCACCGATCGTGGACGACTGCTGGCCGACGGCATCGTCCGCGATCTCCTCGGCTGAGCGCCACCAACGCTCTTTCGCCGAGAATTCGTTCGCTCGTACGCGGGTGTCGTGGCACGATCCCGCCCGTGTCCACGTCACGAAGTGAGTTGCTGCGGTGGCAGTTCGATCTCGTCTGGTCGTTGTTCGAGTACCACCTCGAGCGGCTGCGACAGGAGGACTTCCTGTGGGAACCGAGCGCGCTGTGCTGGACGATGCGCGAAGATCCCGCAGGCGGGTGGGTCGCGGACTGGGCGGATACCGAACCCGATCCGATTCCGGTACCGACGATCGGCTGGCTCACCTGGCACATCGGGTGGTGGTGGAGCGTGGCCATCGATCATCTGCGGCAGCGAGCACCACGTGAGCGAACCGATATCGCCTGGCCGGGACCCGGCGACAGCACCATCGAGTGGCTCCGCCGCCTACGGCAGGAGTGGCTCGACACGCTGAGCGAACTCGACGACGCCGACTTCGACCTCCCCTCCGGTTATCCATGGCCCGCCGACGCCGGCCTGACCGTCGCGCATCTGGTCGGCTGGGTCGATGCCGAACTGATGAAAAACGTGGCCGAGATCGGACAGCTGCGGTTGCAACGCGCGGCACGCGATGCCGTTTCGTGACGTCTTTTTCGCGGCGTGGTCGAGCTCACGGCGGCTTCGATGATCCCCCGGTCATCGGGATGATGTGGTCTGATGCACACCCTCTGGCGAGGGTTGACCACCGGGGTATCCGAACCGATTCTTCGGTGGGTTCAGGGCCGAAGATAACGATTGGGGGCGTAGGCTTCGGGTCGAAACCTAGGGAGCTATATGTCCACCGAACGGCACATCACCCTCGTCCACGAGCAGAGCGAGTTCGCTGAAGCGCGCTCTGCTGAGAAGGCGGAGAACGCTCGTCAGTGCGCGGTCGCCGCGCGGACGGTCGCTTCGCATTCCAACGATGCCGAAGATTGCGTGTCACTGTTGGCCATGCTCGGCCTGGATGCCCTCGCGGGCAAAGAAGTGGGCGCCGCCCACTCACCCGCCCGCGTCGGCGCCGCCCGCCGCATCTGATCGGCTCACGGTCGCCCACCCCGGGCGACCGTGACCCGACCCCTCCACCCGCGGACATCAACACCCCCGCGCCGTGGACCCGTGCCCGCCACCCCGCGCCCCACCGATCACTCCATCGGTAATGGTCGGCGCCGGTCGACCGAGCAACACCTCGGTATTGGCCGAGGTAATCAAATACTCCGGCACCCCGCGAGCGTGCTCCTCGTGCTCTGCGCCGGGCAGACCCGGCGCCAGGGCGACGCAGTGGAACCACCGCGCGGCCCCCTGCCCCGTGCCGGACGCCCTCGTCTCGACTCCCGCATCGCCCGCCGTCGGCGCATTTCCTGCCAGAGCCTTATCCGCCGCTAGTAGGTTGCCCGTCGGGGCGTCGTTCGCCCGGAGTGCGTGGTCTGCCGGGGCGTTGTCTGCGGCGACTGCGTTGCCTGTCAGAGCCTCGTTTGCGGACAACGCCATATTTGCGAGCGCGATGTGGTCCGCGAATGTGTTGCGTACCGCCGCACCGGGGCTGACAGTCTCTGTCTTCGCCTGGCCTGCCCCGCGTTGCCCGCTGCTCGGGTTCTGGCCACCGCCCTCGTGGTGACCGCTGCTTTTCATAGGCCCGCCACCATCCGGCCGAGTTGCCACTGCACTGTCGACCTGCGGCGCGACACCTTCACCGGCGCCCGTACCCGCTCCCGCGCCCGAAGTTGTTGCGCGCCCGATCCTCGCCTCGCCGCGAGGTCCCGCACCTGACGCTGCTGGACCTGTCGACGAACCAGCCGTCTCCGCACCGCGAGTACTCGCCGAACCGCCCTCGCTGCGAGTGCGTCCCCGTTCGGCATCGCCGGATTGTTGCGGCCCATCAGCATTCGGTCCTGATGATTCACCGACGCGCATCATGTCGACCCTCGCCGCGCCGACGTCCACTGCGCCTGCTGTTCCTCCGCCAACAGCTCCGATGCGGGTAGCCGTCGCAGCTCCGCTCGCGTCGGCGAGGTTCGCGTCGAATTGCCTTGTGTCAGTACCCGGCATGAAAGAGCTGGGCACTGCGCCGGTAACGGCAGACCGTTCCACATCGTGGCCCGAAGACGCTGCCGGCCTGCATGATTCGTCGCACGTTCTCAGCACGTTCGCGTCCATGGCGGTCCCGATGGGTCGGTAATGCTCGGCGGCCGGCAAGGGTGTGGACAGGTCGTTGCCGAGAGGGTCGCCGTGACCAGTAGCCACGTAAGAATGAATCGGCTGCGGTATCAACGGGATTCGGCTGAAGATCTCGTTGAAAGGCCGGACGTAGCGATCACGCATGGCAGCTCTCGCCTCTTCTTCCAGGATGCCGGCCTCCCGCATCCCACCCGGATCGGTGGACCACACCGGCACAGCGGACTCCTCGACGAGCTCGGGAATCGCGTACTTGGTGGCGACTACCGCATCGGCCGCCGCTTGGACCAGAGAGGGGATGGCGTGGACAGCTGAGAGGAGTTCTCGTGCCTGATCGAGGTATCGCCGGAGAGAAGACATGGCGGCCTCCGCCCCGACACCCGACCAGGCCGCCGACAGCCCCACGCTGATCGCGTGATCGAAGGCATCCAGCCCCTCTTCCCAGCGCCGCGCCAACTGCTGGAACGCGTCCGCCTGTGCAACAGCTTCGGTGACATCGAGGGATGAGAACGTCTCGGTGATCTCTCGATGCCGCCAGTGGTGGACGTTCTCACCACCGCCCGGCATCATCGGGCACCCTCCGCGAACGGATTACGCGTCGCCGGTGCGGCTTCCGCGTCGGCCAAGCGCAGCGCCCACTCGTCGTCGACCGCCACCAGCCGGTCCCGCGCGAGCCGATGCGCCTCGCGGATATCGCCGACGATCCGGCGGTGCGTCTCCATCGCGGCAGCCACCACCCCCGCCGTCTCCCGGAACCGGCCGACCAGCGCGGGTCCGGAGATCAGCCGCCCATCACCTTCTCCGAGACCCCAGTGCGTCTGCGAACAGATCTGCCCGGCGAGCAGCGAGACATTCTCGACTACCTCGAGAAACATCACACACGCCCGATCGATCCCGGCGAATTCCTCCGGACGCACCACGACCGCGGAGTCACCCGCGCCCCACTCGTCACCGAATCGCATCGCAAACCCCTCCCGCCCCGGAAAAGCGCTGGTGAAGCGCCTGATTCACGACCGAACGTACGCTGGGCGCAATAGCCCGACAAGCCCCGATCCTCGCCCTGTGGATAACTCCGCCCTGTGGAGAACTCACCGGAGAACGAGACAATTTAGACTGGACTGCAAGACGCCCCGAGCGCCCGCGTGCGAGTCTGTGCCCCAGCACTGCAAACAACGCGGGCCGACGACGTACCCGGCACGAGCGAGGAGGTGGGGTCGATGGCTTCGAGCACCGAAGATCGGCGATTCGAGGTCCTGCGAGCGATTGTCGCGGACTACGTCGCCACCAAGGAACCGATCGGCTCGAAGTCGCTGGTCGAACGGCACAATCTCGGAGTGTCCAGCGCCACGGTCCGCAACGACATGGCCGTGCTGGAGGCGGAGGGCTACATCACCCAGCCGCACACGAGTTCCGGGCGCGTCCCGACCGACAAGGGCTACCGCGAATTCGTCGACCGGATCGCCGAGGTGAAGCCGCTCTCGGGCGCCGAACGCCGCGCGATCATGGAATTCCTCGAATCCGGCGTAGACCTCGACGACGTGTTGCGCCGGGGGGTGCGGCTGCTGGCGCAGCTCACCCGCCAGGTCGCGGTGGTGCAGTACCCGACGGTGTCGGCATCGACCGTGCGTCACATCGAAGTCGTCGCGCTCAATCCCGCCCGCCTCTTACTGGTCGTCATCACCGACACCGGCCGCGTCGATCAGCGCATCGTCGACCTGGGCGCGGTGATCTCCGAGGACGACCTCGCCGCCGTGCGCGGCCTGCTCGGCGGTGCGATGGACGGCAAACTGCTCTCGGTGGCCAGCGCGTCGGTGGCCGGACTGCCCGAACGCGCGCCGGCCAAGATTCGCGATGTGCTGGTCCGGGTGTCGACCGTGCTGGTGGAAACCCTGGTCGAGCATCCGGAGGAGCGATTGGTGCTCGGCGGCACCGCCAACCTCACCCGCAATGTCGCCGACTTCGGTTTCCCCGGCTCGCTGCGCACCGTGCTCGAGGCGCTCGAGGAACAGGTCATCGTGCTGAAGCTGCTGGCCGCCGCCCAGCAGCCCGGTCAGGTGACCGTGCAGATCGGCGAGGAGACCCAGGTCGAGCAGATGCGCGGCACCTCCGTGGTGTCCACTGGATACGGCGCGGCGGGCGCGGTGCTGGGCGGTATGGGCGTGCTCGGCCCGACCCGGATGGACTATCCCGGCACCATGGCGTCGGTGGCGACCGTTGCCCGCTATATCGGTGAGGTCCTGGCCGAAAGGTGACCGCCGGGTCGGCGGCGACCGCGCGGGCACTGTTATGGTCGGTACTTCGACCGGGGTAAAGTTGAGTCGAACAGACTAAAGGATGCGCCCGGCGTTCGGCTGGACCACAGCGACCAAGGACTAGAGAACTCAAGTGGCACGGGATTACTACGGACTGCTCGGCGTCGGCAAGAATGCCACCGACCAGGAGCTCAAGCGCGCGTACCGCAAACTGGCCCGCGAACTGCACCCCGACGTGAACCCGGACGAGGCCGCGCAGGCCAAGTTCAAGGAAGTCTCCACCGCCTACGAGGTGCTGACCGACCCGGAGAAGCGCCGGATCGTCGACCTCGGCGGTGACCCGCTCGAAAACGGCGGCGGCGGTGCGGGATTCAGCGGTGCCGGGTTCGGCGGTCTCGGTGATGTGTTCGAGGCGTTCTTCGGCGGGATGAGCGGCCAGGGCGGCGGCGCGCGCAAGCCACGCGGCCGCGTGCAGCCCGGCGCCGACTCGCTGATCCGCACCAGGCTGAGCCTGGCCGAGTGCGCGGTGGGCGTCACCAAGCACCTCACCGTCGACACCGCCATCCTCTGCGACCTCTGCCACGGCGCGGGCACCAACGGCAACTCCAAGCCGGTGCGCTGCGAAACCTGTGGCGGCGCGGGCGAAGTGCAGTCGGTGCAGCGCTCGTTCCTCGGCCAGGTGCTCACCTCGCGTCCCTGCCCGACCTGTCGCGGCGCGGGCGAGGTCATCCCCGACCCGTGCACCAAGTGTGGTGGCGACGGCCGCGTGCGTGCGCGCCGCGAGATCGCCGCGCCGATCCCGGCCGGTGTCGCCAACGGCATGCGGGTGCGCCTGGCCGCCCAGGGTGAGGTCGGCCCCGGCGGCGGTCACGCTGGTGACCTGTACGTCGAGGTCGTCGAGCAGCCGCACGACACGTTCGTCCGCGACGGCGACGACCTGCACTGCACCGTCCGGGTCCCGATGGTCGACGCGATCCTCGGCACCACCGTGGTCGTCGACACCATCCTCGACGGGCCGACCGAACTCACCATCGCCCCGGGCACCCAGCCGGGCGAGGTCATCCACCTGCGCGGACACGGCATGCCCCGGTTGCGTTCGGGCGCGCGCGGCGACCTGCTGGCACACCTCGACATCGTGGTGCCGACCAAACTCGACGGCAAGCAGACCGAACTGCTGCGCAAGTTCAAGGGCATGCGTGACAAGGATCGCGCCGAGGTGATGTCGTCGCAGTCCGAGCACAACAGCGGCCTGTTCGCCCGGCTGCGCGCGTCGTTCAGCGGTCGCTGACCCCGATGGCCGCCACGGTCTTCTACCTCGACGACATCCCGGAGCCGGGCGCGGTCGCGGTGCTCGACGGCCCCGAGGGTCGCCATGCCGCGACGGTGCGCCGGACCCGGGTGGGCGAGTTGATCACCCTGTCCGACGGACACGGTGTGCTCGCCGACTCCGAGGTGATCGCGGCGGCCAAGGACCGCCTCGAGCTCGCGGTACGCAACCGCAGGCTGGCCGAACCGGTTATCCCGCAGGTCACCGTCGTACAGGCACTGCCGAAGTCGGATCGTTCCGAGCTCGCCGTCGAGCTGATGACCGAGGCCGGCGCCGACCTGATCGTGCCCTGGCAGGCAGCGCGCTGCGTCGCCAACTGGGAGGCCAAGGCCGCCAAGGGCATCGAGAAGTGGCGGGCGGCGGCGAAATCAGCGGCCCGGCAGTCGCGCCGTGCCTACATTCCCGAGGTCGCCGGCCTGCACCGCACGCGCGAGCTGCTCGAGCTGGTGCGCGCGGCGAAGGCCGACGGCGCGGTGGTCGCCGCCCTGCACGAGTCGGGCACCGGCAAGTTCACCGAGCTTCCGCTCGCGCGGAGCAAGGAAGTGATTCTCATCGTCGGCCCGGAAGGCGGCCTCGACGACGCCGAGCTGACCGCGCTCGCCGACGCGGGCGCCGACATCGTGCTGCTCGGCCCGACCGTCCTGCGCACATCCACCGCCGCAGCGGTCGCACTCGGCGCCCTCGGAGCGTTGACGAAGCGCTGGTGAGGGCGCGTGAAATCGCGCCGTGGGGGTACCCCGAGCGGGTAGTGACGGGTCCTCTACCACGTGCCCGTTTTTAACCGCTGTGCGGTGTCGGTGGGCGGCGGTAAACTGGTCTCATCGAACACCAGGTCGAGACCGGAAGCAGGCTATAGCCACTTTTGAAGAACACAGGCGAGATCGGCGATCCCACCCTCCCCGTCCCAGGCGTCGGTACCGACGGCAACGGAGCATCCCCGGCGGCGCGAACCGTGCGTTCCAGCATCGAACTCGCCCCCGAATCCGTTTTCCCCTTCCTCGGTTCGGCCGACCAGAATCTCCGTCAGCTCGAGCAGTTGCTTCCGGCCGACATCCACGTGCGCGGTAGCACCGTCACCATCACGGGCAAGGCCGCCGATGTGGCCCTGGCCGAGCGTGTCGTCGAGCAGCTGGTCGCGTTGACCGGCCGCAACCGGGTCATCACCCCCGAAGCGGTCCGGCACACCGTGTCCATGCTCACCGACGCGGGCGTGTCCGAATCGCCCGCCGAGGTGCTGAGCCTGGACATCCTGTCGCGGCGCGGCAAGACCATCCGGCCCAAGACGCTGAACCAGAAGCGCTACGTCGACGCGATCGACGTGAACACCATCGTGTTCGGCATCGGCCCGGCCGGTACCGGCAAGACGTATCTGGCGATGGCCAAGGCGGTGCAGGCCCTGCAGACCAAGCAGGTCACCCGCATCATCCTGACCAGGCCGGCGGTCGAGGCCGGTGAGCGGCTCGGCTTCCTGCCCGGCACGCTCAACGACAAGATCGACCCGTATCTGCGTCCGCTCTACGACGCCCTGCACGACATGATGGATCCGGAAGCCATCCCGAAGCTGCTGGCCTCCGGTGTCATCGAGGTCGCGCCGCTGGCGTACATGCGTGGTCGCAGCCTCAACGATTCGTTCATCATTCTCGACGAGGCGCAGAACACCACGGCCGAGCAGATGAAGATGTTCCTCACCCGTCTCGGCTTCGGCTCGAAGATGGTGGTCACCGGCGACATCTCGCAGGTCGACCTGCCCAACGGGCAGCGTTCGGGTCTGCGGGCGGCCTCGGAGATCCTCACCGATATCGACGACATCCACTTCTCGGAACTCACCAGCTCCGATGTGGTGCGTCACCGGCTGGTCTCCGACATCGTCGACGCCTACGACCGCTTCGAATCCGAGACCCGCGCGGTTCCCGCCCCGCACTACCCGGGCAACCGGGCGCAGCGCCGGGCCGCCGGTCGGGCCGACCGCCGTTGATCATGGTCCGGTGACGCCTCGGGCAGCGTCACCGGCCATACGCTGCGTCGATGCCGATTCACTACAATGCAATGCGATTTTCTGAAGTGCGTTGTACTGGATGCAGCGCGATGTAGTTCGGCCCGTACCCTGAACACGTGAGCATCGAGATCGCCAACGAATCGGGTATGGACATCCCCGAAGAAGACCTGGTCAGCGTCGCGCGTTTCGTGATCGGGCGGATGGACGTGCATCCGGCCGCCGAACTGTCGATGGTGCTCGTGGATCTCGACACCATGGCCGACCTGCACGTGCGCTGGATGGACCTGCCCGGCCCCACCGATGTGATGTCGTTCCCCATGGACGAACTCGAGCCGGGCGGTCGCCCCGACAGCCCCGAGCCCGGCCCGTCCATGCTCGGCGACATCGTGCTGTGCCCGGAATTCGCCATGGGCCAGGCGCAGAAGGCCGGTCACTCCCTCGACCACGAGCTGGCCCTGCTCACCGTGCACGGCGTGCTCCACCTGCTCGGCTACGACCACGCCGAGCCGGAGGAGGAGAAGGAGATGTTCGCGCTGCAGGCCCAGCTGCTCGAGGAGTGGTACCAGAGCCTGCGCGAGGAACAACTGCGCGCCGAACTGGCCGAACGTGACGCCCGCCTGCTCGGTAAGGCAGGGTTCACCGCACCGGGTGACGCACTGGGCCCCGCGTGACATCTATGGTGCAGATCCTGCTCGCCATCGGGCTGATCGGCCTGGGTGGTGTGTTCGCAGGTGTCGACTCGGCGCTCAATACCGTCTCGCGCGCACGGCTCGACGACATGGTCCGCGAGGAACGGTCCGGCGCCGCGCGCTTGCGCAAGATCGTCGACGACCGTCCCCGCTATGTGAATCTGATGGTGCTGCTGCGCATTCTGTGCGAGATCAGCGCCACCGTCCTGTTGGCCGCCGCGACGCTGGAACTGTGGAGCCCGACGACCGCGCTGCTGGTCACCGCCGCCTCGATGGTCGTCGTCTCGTATGTGGTGATCGGGGTCGGCCCACGCACCCTGGGCCGCCAGCACGCCTATTCGATCGCGCTGGCCGCGGCCGTCCCGATGCAGATCATCGGTGCTGTGCTGAGCCCGGTGAGCAGGCTGCTCATCCTGCTCGGTAACGCCATCACTCCTGGTAAAGGGTTCCGCAACGGTCCGTTCGCGTCGGAGATCGAGCTGCGCGAGGTAGTCGACATGGCGCGCGAGCGTGGCGTGGTCGCCGACGACGAACGCCGCATGATCCAGTCGGTCTTCGAACTGGGCGACACCGCCGCTCGCGCGGTGATGGTGCCGCGCACCGAGATGGTGTGGATCGAAAACGACAAGACCGCCGCCCAGGCGATGTCGCTCGCGGTGCGCTCCGGGCATTCGCGCATCCCGGTGATCGGCGAGAACGTCGACGACGTGCTCGGTGTGGTCTACCTGAAAGACCTTGTGCCCTATGCCGATCGCGCCCGCAAGGTGACGGTGCGCGAGGTGATGCGCCCGGCCGTGTTCATCCCCGATTCCAAACCGCTCGACGCGCTGCTCGACGAGATGCAGCGCCGCCGCAACCACATGGCCCTGCTGGTCGACGAATACGGCGGCATCGCCGGGCTGGTCACCATCGAGGACGTGCTCGAGGAGATCGTCGGTGAGATCGCCGACGAGTACGACACCGACGAGACCCCGCCGGTGGAGGACCTCGGCGAGGGCCGCTACCGCGTGTCGGCCCGCTTGTCGGTGGAAGACCTCGGCGAGCTGTACGGCCTCGACATCGAAGACGAAGACGTCGACACCGTCGGTGGCCTGCTGGCCCACGAATTGGGCCGCGTCCCCCTGCCGGGTTCCAAGGTGACCGTGCACGGCCTGGTGCTGCGCGGCGAGGGTGGCGCCGACGCGCGCGGGCGGATGCGTGTGAACACCGTGCTGGTGCGCCGCGCGGCCGACAAAGAGAAGAAGACAGACAAGGCCCGCAATGGCAAGCCCGACGAGGCGCAGGCCGAGACCGACCCGGTGACAGTGCCCGCAGACAATGGAGAGACCGATGAGTGAACTCGACGCAGAGGACAACAAACTGCTGGTACTGGCGCGGGGCGCGCTCGGCCGCACCGGTGGCGCGAGCGGCGCGGCGGTACGTGACACCGACGGCCGCACCTACGCCGCGGGTGAAGTGACGCTCGCCGCCCTTCGCCTGACCGCGTTGCAGGCCGCGGTTGCCGCCGCGATTTCCAGTGGCGCCGAGGGTTTCGAAGCGGCCGTGGTGGTCGGGGCGAGCGGAGAGGATGCCGGCATCGCGGCGATGCACGAGGTGTCGCCCGGGGCAACGGTGATCCACACCGATCGTTCGGGTGCCGTGCTGAGCGAGGTGCGCGGTGGCTGACACCGAATTCCGTTCCGGCTTCGTCTGTTTCGTCGGCCGCCCCAACACCGGCAAGTCGACGCTGACCAATGCCATGGTCGGGTCGAAGATCGCGATCACCTCCTCGCGCCCGCAGACCACCCGGCACACCATTCGCGGCATCGTGCACCGTGAGCACGTCCAGCTCATCCTGGTCGACACCCCCGGTCTGCACCGCCCGCGCACCCTGCTCGGTCAGCGCCTCAACGATCTGGTGCGCGACACCTACTCCGAGGTCGACGTGATCGCGCTGTGCATCCCGGCCGACGAGAAGATCGGCCCCGGCGACCGCTGGATCGTCGAGCAGATCAAGCAGATGGCGCCCAAGACCACCGTGATCGGGGTGGTCACCAAGATCGACAAGGTGGGCCGCGACGAGATCGCCCACCAGCTGATGGCGCTGTCGAAGCTGCTCGGCCCCGAGAGCGAGGTCGTTCCGGTCTCGGCGGTGAAGGGCGAACAGGTCGAGGTGCTCATCGACGTGATCGCGTCGAAGATGCCCGAGGGACCGGCGTTCTACCCCGACGGCGAGATCACCGACGAGCCCGAGGAAACCCTCATGGCCGAGCTGATCCGCGAGGCCGCCCTCGAGGGTGTGCGCGACGAACTGCCGCATTCGCTGGCCGTGGTGATCGAGGAGATCGAGCCCTACGAGGCCAACGAGGACATGCTCGAGGTGCATGCCCTGCTGTATGTGGAACGGCCGAGCCAGAAGGCGATCGTCATCGGCAAGAACGGTTCTCGCCTCAAGGAGGTGGGTACCAATGCCCGCAAACAGATCGAGCACATCCTCGGCACACGGATCTACCTGAATCTGCACGTGAAGGTGGCCAAGGACTGGCAGCGCGACCCCAAACAGCTGGGGAAGCTGGGTTTTTGACCGTTTGCGTGTCGGCGGTTCGGGGTATCGTTCGGCGAACACGCCGATTGTGATCGGCGTTGTTCGCTGATCACCCGGGGAGGCTGTGCACGTGCCCGATGCCAACGATGTCGGCAAGCTGCTGGAACTGCTGCGGGCACTGGAGATCCCCGACACCCGCCCCCGGGTGTGGCGCACGCTGGTACACGGCAGGCGAACGCTGCCGCGCCCGATCGTCGAGATGGTCGGCTTACAAGGCCACACCGCGTTGGTCAACGATCTCTACAGCTGGCTGGGGGAGTCCGGCGGCAGGCGGGCCACCCCACGCGCCAGGATCGACCTGCACGCTCCCGACCTGCCGCCCACCCGGCTGAGCCCGGATGTCAACGCGTTCAACGCCGGTCCGCACGCCGACGACCAGGAGATCCCGGACCACTGTCTGCCGATCATCCAGCAACTGGTCGCCGGTTTCGCCACCGACGACACCGCGATGGGCGCCATCAAGTTCCCGCGCTACCGCACCGCCGACTGGCTGACCAGACAGCGCGTCACCTCCGACGAATCCGAGGCGCCCGACGAACTGCGCAGGCGCCTGCCCAAGCTGCTGCGTAGTGGTTCGTCCGCCAACCGTGCCGACGCCACCGAAGGCGCAGCGGGCGGCATGGTTTCGAGCGTGGTCTTCGCTGTGCTGGCCCTGTGGCCGGTGCTGCGCCTGTGGTTGTGGGTGTCGGGACGCATCCCCGGCATGTCGAAGGTGACCCGCTGGTTCCTGCACCAGCGCTATCTCGCACCCGAATTGTCGGGCAGTTTCCTGGGTTTCGCCGCCCGGCTCACCGCCTCGCACCGGGTGGACGAGAACGAGGAACAGGTCGCCAAGCTCCTGATCCACGCCTTCCTGGAGGACCTGCGCGACGCGTATCGCCGCCGCATCTGGCGGCCGTCGAGCTGGCGGCGCACCGCCTACCCGGTTGCCCTGCTCGGTGGTCTCACCGAGGGCGGTGACGGTGCGCGGATCCTCACCTGGATCAACGAGATCCGCAACGAGACCGGCCTTTTCGATCCACTGGTAGTCGTCGCCTTCCGCGACGAAGGGCCGACGCGTGAGGTGGGTGAGCTGTCGAACATCAGCGATCTGCGCACCCTGCGCACGCTGGAAAGCCTCGCCGATCAGCCGACCGCCCAGCCACCCGACCCGCTGCAGACCTGGATCAGGGAGATCGACAGCAGGCGCACACACCGCCAGGCCGACGCCTGGTTCCTGCCGCTGCGCGCGCTGATACCGCCGGATTCCACACCGCGCGTAGGTGATCCGCGTTTCCGCGGGCAGTCGCTACCGCCCGCCCCGCCGATGGCCTCGCGCAGCTGGTTCGTCGGCTTGTGCGTGCTGATCCCGATCGTGCTCGCGGTGGCCGCCGCGCTGGTGTACTTCCCACCACTGCGCGGCGCCTCGTGCTCGCACTGGCCGTGGACGGGCGGGGTGAGCGTGAGCATGGTCGACGGCGAATGCGTCGGCTACAGCGACAACGTCGCCCAGACCTTCGCCGACGATCCGGAACTGTCGGCCATGCAGCGCGAGGTGTTCCGCCTGAACGAGGCGGCCGCCGATGCGCGCGAGAGCAACCCGAACCGGCCGCTGATCTCGCTGGTCTACTTCGCGGGGCTCAGCTACGTCGACACCAATGTGCGCTACCCGCACGCACAGGTCGAGGAGCTGGCCGGGCTCGCGGTGCAGCAGCGCCGTGCCCTGCTCGCCTCCGACGAGTCCGAACCGTTGCTGCGGATCATCATCGCCAACGGCGGTTCGGATATGCGCCATGCCCGGTGGGTGGTCGAGAACCGCTTACGTCCGCTCGTCGCCGACGACCCGAGCGTGCTCGGTGTGGTCGGCATCGACCGTAGCACCGACGAAACCCGCAAGGCCATCACGCGATTGGGTGAGCTGGGCGTGCCCGCGGTGGCGACCACCCTGTCGGCCGACGGGCTCGAGCAGGCATCGCCGCTGTATTTCCAAGCGGCGCCGAGCAATTCGGTCCAGGCCCGGTTGGTAGCCGACTACATGCAGGGCGCGCGCGCCGCCGATGGCACCCCGCGCTACGACAAAGTCACCATCTACCACCCTGTGGCACCCGACGATCTGTACGTGACCACCCTGGTCGAGGATCTTCAGAAGGAGCTCACCGAACGCGGTGTGACGCACCGGAGCACGAGCTGGCGCGCGCAGCACGAGCTCAACGTTCTGCCCGCACCGTGCGAGGCGGAGTCCTTCGATCGGCGCGAACTGCTCTTCTTCGCGGGCCGCAACGACGACTTCCCGACCTTCGCCAAGGCCCTCAGTCGCGGTTGTATCAGCGGTGACGGACCGGCGCTGCTCGGCAACGACGCGGTGACGAGGCTGATCACCGATCCGCGCGCGACCATCGCCCTTCCCGCCAACCTGACGGTGCGCTACGTGGCGAAGGCGGCGCCGGTGATGCTCGGTGGCGCCGACTGCGTGAAGGGCGTCGGCAAACTCGGTGACCGGCCGGTGCCGTTCGAACACGAACAGTTGTGCGCCGAGCTCGCCGGGCTCATCGAGGACCTGCGCGCCTATCCGGCAATGGCCGAATACCAGCCGACCTGGGCGGGGGACAGGACCGGGCTTGCCTTCGATGTGAGTGGGCTGTTCCTGCAGGCTGTGCGCGTCAGTCGTGGCGTACTGGGCGACCAGCCGCCCAACCGGACGGCGATCGCGGTGCAGTTGCGCGAGGCCGACTATCGCGGTGTCACCGGCACATTGGGCTTCTCCACCAAACGGGTCGCCGACGGGTCGTCGATCGCGGTGCTCGTCACCACCGCGGTGGGCGGGGGCGGACCGCAGCGCTGCCTGATGATGTTCCCCCGCCAACCCGGGCAGGACGGGTGCCCGTCCGGAACCAAGAGCGATCTCGAAAGCTGGCGCGAACCGGGCCGGTAGCCCGTTCGCACCCGGAATTGCTGGACCGCACAGCCTGATCCGTGCTGTTATAGTCGCTCGGGCATGGTCGGGAACCGTTGATTTCCGGGGGCTGACCTGGTGCGGGCCGACCATTCCGGTCCTCGTGCCTGTTCTCTGCCGGAAGGGTCCCGGCAGTGTGGTGAACGTGGGAGACCGGGCGGGTGAGTATTGCCGAGGGCGCGGAGTTCGCCGGCTACCTGATCGAGCGGAAGCTGGGCTCCGGTGGCATGGGCACCGTGTACCTGGCGCGGCACCCGCGTCTGCCCCGCCACGACGCGATCAAGATCCTCGCCGACGACCACGCCGACGACGCGGAGTACCGGGCGCGGTTTTTGCGCGAAGCCGAATTCGCCGCCGGGCTGCAGCATCCGAACCTGGTCGCGGTGCGCGACCGCGGCGAAACCGAGGGCAAGCTCTGGATCGCCACCCAGTACGTCGCGGGTTCCGACGCCGCCGACCTGATCCGGCGCGCCCCCGGCGGGCTCGACCCGGCACGTGCGGTGCACATCATCGGTGAAACGGCCCGCGGCCTCGACGAGGTGCATCGTGCGGGACTGCTGCACCGCGACGTGAAACCGGCCAACATCCTCGTCGCCGAACAGTCGGGTCTGCCCGACAGGGTGCTGATCACCGACTTCGGCATCGCCCGGCACGCCGAGGACACCGCGACGCTGTCGGCCGGTGGTGGCTTCACCGCGACGCTGTCCTATGTCGCGCCCGAACGACTGGGCGGTGACCACGTCGATCGCCGTGCCGATGTCTACGCCCTCGGCTGCTCGCTGTTCCAATTGCTCACCGGCACTGTCCCGTTCCCGCGGCAGACGGCCGCCGCGGTGATGTATGCCCACCTGCACGAACCGCCGCCGCGGCCGTCCGCGTTGCGCCCCGGGCTCCCGGCGGGCTTCGACGCGGTGATCGCGCGGGCACTGGCCAAAGACCCGGCGCAGCGGTTCGATTCGTGTGGTGCGTTGGCCGCCGCGGCCCGCGAAGCGATGAACGGGTCCGCACCCGCATCGTCGGCACCACAGGTGCGCAGCCCTGCGGCACCCGCCTCCGCCGCTGTCTCGAACTCGGTACATCCATCCACCCCGCCTCCGCAGTACGTTGCGGGAGTCGCTGCGGCAGTGCCGGATCCACGAGAGCGCTTCGTCCACGAAGACCCGTTCACGGCGGTGCTGCTACCACGACGCACCCCGTTCGCCCGGCTCGTCCGCCGTCGTCGTTTCTGGATCGCGGCAGCGGCGGTGTTCATGGTCGGCGTCGTCACCGCCGCGATGCTCGGGACCGGTGGCGGCACCGAGTCGCCGAGCGTGCAGGCCACCACCTCGCCGCCGCCCGTACCACCGGCGACCGCGTGGGGCGCCTACAGCTTCATCGCCGACCTGTTTCCCGACTTGCTGCCCGCCTTTCAGCTCGGCGTCGGATACCAGGAGTTGACGGCCTGCTACATGATCAACGACAACGGCGACCATGTTCCGACCGACACACTCGCGCCTTTCGCGCGGATGCGCTGTGAAGGCAACCGCGACCCGGCGGAGTCGGTCACCATCGAATGCAAGACCGACCGCTCGCTCATGTCGCCACCGCCGAGCACTGACACAGTGGAGGGCAGCGAACAGTGGCGGCGTACGTCCGGGACCGGGAATCTGCACTGGGGCAGGAACACCGATGTGGACGGGAATCCCCTCGGCAATCTGTCGATCTATTTCGACGAGCCCGCCCGGTCGTTCTGCCGGATCAGGGTCGTCGGCGGCGCCAACGGCGCCGAACTGCGCGAGAGGTGGTGGGCCGATGCGCCGCTGTGATTCCCGTGCGACTCGCGGCCTGCTCGGTGCAGTCCTGTTGACCGCCGCGGTGACCGGCTGCCGGGTATCCGGGACGGCGGAGCCGGTCCGGGTCGACCTCGCCAACTTGGATTATGGGCATTACCAGCATGTTCCGCTACAGGCCCCGCCGGGAACCGAATACTCGGGGCGGGTGATCGAGTCGCTGCGGATCGGCGAGGTCATGGTCAATCCGGCCGAAGCCGATTCCGCGCTGTCGGTCCCACCCTCCAGATGGGATGCCGTGCCGCTGCCGACTCCGGCGAAGGTGTCGGGTGTGCTGTCCGAACAGGCACGTGCCGTGCTCAGCGAACACGGCATGCTCGCCGGTTTCGTCGTCAGCGGGACCGACACGGCCCGCACCCGGCAGCTGACCGTGCTGGCCCTTCGCATGCCGAACGCGGCTGCGGCGACCGCGGCGGCGGCCGGCCTCGACGCCACCGACGCAGCGGTCAACGCCGACAACGTCGCGGTGCCGATCCCGAAGTACCCTGCGGCCAAGGCGCATTGGCGTCCCACGGTGGCGAGCATGGCGGCCACCATCGCACACGGCGCGTTCGTGGTGAGCGTGTACGCCGTGCACACCACCCCCGATGCCGCGGCGCTGACCACTCTGATCGGCGCGGCGTTCGACGCGCAATTGCCCGAACTCGACCGCTTCGTGCCGACGGCGCCCGAGCGGTTCGCCGACCTGCCGATCGACGGTGAGGGCATGCTGGCCCGGATGGTGCCGGAGAAGGTGGGTCGCTGGTCGTCGCCCGCGGTGGTGCTGGTCGACGCGGACAACATCGCGGGCGGAAAGGGCATGCTGCACGCCCGGGGCGTGGTGTACGGCCCCAACGCGACCTTTCTGATGAGTTCACGCCAGCACCGGAGTTCCGCGAATGCTCTGGCGTTGATGGGCTTCGACGGCCTCAAGCGCTACTTCGATGCCACCGAGGCGCGTCAGGCCTACGAGCGCGGCGCCACGGAGTGGCCGGCGGAACTGCGACCGCTGCCCGGTCCCGCGGGTATCGTGGACATCCGGTGCGGCGACTCCGGCGCGTCCGATAGCGAGCCGGAGGTTCGCTATGTGTGCGCACTGCTGCACGGCCGCTATATCGCCACGATCTTCGCGCCGACCGAACAGCAGATCCGGCAGAAGGCGGCCGCCCAGTACAGCCTGCTGGAACTGGCCGAATGACCGCGCAGCTGCGCCCGGGTGCGGTCTTCGCCGGGTATGTGATCGAGCGAGTGCTCGGCAGTGGTGGCATGGGCACCGTCTACGCCGCGCGTCATCCGCGACTCCCGCGCTGGGATGCGCTCAAAGTGCTCGGTGACGCGCCCAGCGCCTCCGCCGAATTCCGGGCCAGGTTCATCAGGGCGGCCGAACTGGCAGCTCGGATCGACCACCCGAATGTGGTGGCGGTCCACGATCGCGGGATGGACCAGGGCGCGCTGTGGATCGCGATGCAGTACGTGGCGGGCACCGATGCCGCTTCCGTGCTGCGTCATGGCCTGCCCGATGCGCGGTTGGCGCTACACATCGTCACCGAAGCCGCCGCCGGACTGGACGCGGCCCACCGCGCCGGACTGCTGCACCGCGACGTCAAGCCCGCCAACTTGATGCTGGAATCGCGCGCGGGGGAGCCGGACCGGGTGTTGGTCGCCGATTTCGGCATCGCCAAGTCCGGCACCGACGGCACCGCGCTGACCGAGTCCGGCGTGTTCCTGGCCACCCTCGCCTACGCCGCGCCGGAATTGATCCGGCTCGACGCCGTCGATCATCGCGCCGACCAATACTCGCTGGGCTGCACGCTTTTCGAGCTGCTCACCGGCCGCAAGCCGTTCCCGCGCGACACGCCCGCCGCCGTCATCAACGCCCACCTGACCGCACCACCACCCCGGCCCACCGAGCTGAATCCGCGCCTCCCACCTGCCGTCGACGCGGTGATCGCCCGCGCGCTGGCCAAGAACCCCGATGACCGCTACGCAAGCTGTGGCGCCCTGGCGGCGGCCGCGTCCGCGGCATTCGGCGCCCCGGTGCCGCCAGTGGCGCGCACCGGGCAGCCCGAGGCAGTGCTGCCGCGGAACCCACCGATCGGACAACTCGGCGCGTCGCCGGGGGCCGGCGTGTCCAGTGGTGCGCCGGGAGTTTCGAGCGGCGTGCCGCCGATGCCGGGCGGAGCGCCGGGTACACAGGGCGCTTTGCACGGCGCACGCAGCGTGCAGGGTCGTGCGTCGGAGGCTCCGGGAGGGGTACGCACACAGGCTATTTCGCACGGTGCACAGCAGGGCTGGGCCGCCGGTGGCGGCTCGACCGTCGACCGACCGCGCAGGCGACGTTCGCTGGTGGCCGGAGCGGCCGTCGTGGTCACCGTCGCCGCGCTCGCCGTGGGGATCGTCGCGCTGAACCGGGACGACGCGAGGACCCCCGAGATCGCCGCGACATCGGTGGCCCCGACGACGGCCGCCGAATCACCGTGGAAGGCCCACGAATACATTGTGCGGGCGTTTCCCGAGCTGCTCCCGAAATCTCCGTTCGCCAGTGGCTACCAGGGCACTCGGTGCGCCGCGATCGACAAGAACTACGACCCCGTACCGCTGGACCAACTCGGTGACATGGGCACCCTCAGCTGCAACGGCGATCGCGCTCCGGTCGAGCGGATGACGGTGGCCTGCAAAGGCAATCGCGCACCGGGCACCGCCGGTAAGTTCGACGACGCCTTCGCGACCAGGGAAGAGTTGTGGGAGCGGCCGTCGGGCCGGGGGCGGATCGTCATCCAGGACATCCCCGGCCGCGTTCCCGGTACCGTCGCCGGTGCGCTGAGCATCCAATTCGACGACACCGCCCGCAACTTCTGCCTGATCGTCGTCCTCGGCGGGACGGACGGCACCGACCTCTACAACCGCTGGTGGGTGAACGCCCCGCTCTGACTCACCACCACGCTGCCGGCCGCTGACGCTCCCAGTGCAGCACCGATTCGAGCTGCGCCGCAACAGAGATGAGCAGCGGCTCGGTGTTCGCCGTGCCCATCAGTTGCGCGCCGATCGGTAGTCCGGTCTCGGTGAAGCCCGCCGGCACGTTCACACTCGGCCAGCCGAGGACGTTCCACGGCCACGTATACGGGCAAGCGCCGGTGATGAGGGCATTGGTCGAGCTCGTACCGATGCCGTCGATGTCCTCGGCATGCGGCGCGGGGGTAGCGGTGGTAGGCGCGAGCACCAGGTCGTAGTCGTCGAAGAAGCCGCCGATTCTTCTGTGCAGCAACGGTTCCAGGCGGCGGGCGGCGAACAGGGCTGGGCCGTCGAGTAGTCGCCCGATGCGCGCGTTGGCGGTGGTCCGTGGGTCGACGACGGCGCCGGGCATCGTGCGGTGCACCTGGCTGATCCCGGCCAGTGAACGCGGCAGGAACGACGCTCCGACCAGCAGACCGTAGTGCAGATCGGCCACGGTCACCGTGTGCCCGAGCCCGCGCAGGGTGCCCGCCATCGCGTGCACGGCGGCCGCGATCTCGGGATCGAGTGCGGTCTTGGTCGCGGTGAACGGAATGCTCAGCGACACAGCGATTCTCAGCTTGCCCGGGTCGCGGCCGACGGCGGCACGCGCGTCGATCGGAGCGGGGGTGTGCAGGTCACCGTCGTGCGCGCCGGCGGCCACGTCGAGCAGCAGGGCCGCGTCGGCCACCGTGCGCGCCAGCGGTCCGTTGACGGTGAGCCCGTGGAACGCCTCCGGCAGCGGCCAGGTGGAGATCCGGCCGCGCTGCGGTTTGATGCCGACCAGATTGGTCCACGCCGCCGGGATTCGCACCGAACCCGCGCCGTCGGAACCCAGTGCGGCAGGGACTATTCCGGCCGCGACCGCCGCCGCCGAACCGCCCGAGGAACCACCCGGCGTACGGGTGCGGTCCCATGGATTGCGGGTGTGCCCGAAGGCCGCGCCGCTGGTGAACGGCAGCTGGCCGAGTTCGCAGGTGTTGGTTTTGCCGACGATCACCGCACCCGCCGCGCGTAACCGGCGCACCGATTCGGCGTCCTCGGTGGCGGGCGGGAATTCGCCACCGCAGCCGAAGGCGGTGGGTTCGCCGGCCACATCGGTGTCGTCCTTGACCGCGACGGGCACCCCGAGCAGCGGCAACCGGACACCGGCGGCCAGCCGCGCGTCGGCCTCGGCGGCCTCGCGCAGGGCGGCCGCCCGGCGCACCACCCGGAACGCGTTGAGCGTCGGCTGCGACGCCTCGATACGGTCGAGTGCGTCGGTGACGGCGGCGACCGAACTGGTCGTGCCGCCGGTCAGGGCCGAGGCGAGTTCGGCGAGGCCGAGGTCGGCCGGTGGCGGCACGATGCGGTCGGGCGCGGACATCTGAACTCCGTCTCGGCAGGTAGTCGCCTCGACGCTATCCCTCAACTGGTCACTCGTCCACATACCCTAGGTGGATATTTCCAGCCTAGACATACATACGGCATGTATGTAACAGTGGTTGGGCCAAGCTTTCGATCAGGGGAGAACCCATGGGAATCAGCTCAGCACTCGGCCCGGCGCACGACCTCACGCTGTCGTCGGGCCGCATCCGCTATCACGACACCGGAACAGGATCACCGGTCGTCTTCGTCCACGGCCTGCTCGTCAACGCCGATCTGTGGCGTGGTGTCGTTCCCGGCCTCGTCGCGGCCGGACACCGCTGCCTCACACCCGACTGGCCGCTCGGCTCCCATTCGATTCCGATGCCCGACGCCGACCTCACACCCGCCGGCCTGGCCGACCTCATCGCGGATTTCCTCGACGCGCTCGACCTCACCGATGTCACGATCGTCGCCAACGACACCGGCGGCGCCCTCACCCAGATCCTGATGACTCGCCACCCGGAACGGATCGGCCGCGTCGTCCTCGCCGCCGTCGACTGCTACGAGGTCTTCCCGCCGCAGCCGTTCACGACCCTGGTCCACCTGACGAAGATCCCCGGCGCCATCGCCGCGTTGCTCGCCCCGTTGCGCTGGCGGCCCGCACAGCGACTGCCGCTCGCCTTCGGCTGGGTGACCAAACACGCACTGCCCCAACCGATCGCGGAGTCCTACCTCGGTCCCGCCCGGCGCGACGCCGGGATCAGGGCGGACCTGCGCCGCTTCGCCGCGGGCGTGGACGCCCGGCACACCCTGGCCGCCGCCGAACGATTCGCCGAGGTCGACCTGCCGGTCCTCGTCGTCTGGTCCACCGAGGACAAGCTGTTCCCGATGTCGCTGGCCCGTCGGCTGGTCGCCGACCTGCCGCGGGCGAGCCTGCGTACCGTCGACGATTCCTACACCTTCCTGCCCGAGGACCAGCCGGAGTTGCTCGCCGAACTGATCGTGGAGTTCACTCGGCTGCATGCAGCGCCGTAGTCAGGAGGACCGATCCCGCACCACCCGCGCCGCGCTCGAGCAGGCAGGCCGTGACCTGTTCGCCGAGCGCGGCTTCGCCGGTACCTCCGCCGAGCAGTTGGTGGCGGCCGCCGGCGTCACCCGCGGTGCCCTGCACCACCACTACGGCGACAAGCGCGGGCTGTTTCTCGCGGTGCTCGAACAGATCGAGACCGAGGCCACGGCCGAGATCGCGCGCGCGATCGACGCGGCCGACCCCGGCGACGTCGTCGCGGGCATGACGGCCGGACTGGCCTGTTTCCTCGATATCTGCGGCCGCCCGGAGATGCTGCGCATCGTCCTCATGGACGCCCCTACGGTCCTGGGGTGGCCGGCCTTTCGCGAGTTCGAATCCCGGCACGGGCTCGGCCTGATCACCGCCGAACTCCAGCGCGCCGTCGATTCCGGCATCGTCCCCGCTGTCCCGGTCCCGGTGCTCGCGCAGCTGCTGCTCAGCGCGATCACCGAAGCCTCGCTCATCGTCGCGCACGCCGAGGACCCCGACCGCGCCCGCGCCGAGACCCAGCAATCGCTGCTGCTGCTCATCACCGGCCTGCTCAGGCCGAGCTGACCGCTTGGAGGGGAGTGCCGTGTCCGTGGACGCGGTGTCGGGGCGACGTGGAAGACTGGGCGCGTGCGGTTGTATCGGGACGAGGCGGTGGTGGTCCGTCAGCACAAGCTGGGCGAGGCCGATCGCATCGTCACGCTGCTGACCAGGCAACACGGGCTGGTGCGCGCCGTCGCCAAGGGTGTGCGGCGGACCAAGTCGAAGTTCGGTGCCCGGCTCGAGCCGTTCGCCTACATCGACGTGCAGTTGCACCCGGGCCGCACCCTCGACATCGTCACCCAGGTCACCACCGTCGAAGCGTTCGCCGCCGACATCATCGACGACTACGGCCGCTACACCACCGCCTGCGCGATCCTCGAGACCGCCGAGCGTCTCGCCGGTGAGGAACGCGCCCCCGCCCCGAAACTGCACGCGCTCACCGCGAGCGCTTTGCGTGCCATCGCCGCGAAACAGCGCCCCCACGAGCTGATTCTCGACGCATACCTGTTGCGCGCCATGGGTTTCGCCGGTTGGGCACCCGCCCTCGACGAATGCGCCCGCTGCGCGACTCCCGGCCCGCATCGAGCCTTCCACGTCGCCGCCGGTGGCGCGGTGTGCGTGCACTGCCGCCCACCCGGCGCGAGCACGCCCGCCGCGGGCGTGCTCGACCTGCTCGTCGCGCTGCTGAAGGGGGAGTGGGCCTACATCGCGGAGGTTCCCGACAATGTGCGCCGCCAGGCCAGCGGTCTGGTCGCCGCCCATCTGCAGTGGCATCTGGAACGCCAGCTGCGCACCCTGCCGCTGATCGAGCGCAGTCGCGTCGAACCCGGCGCCGCGACGGCCGGCCGCGCGGGCTGAGAGTCGGAGCGCGTGCGGGGCTCGGTGCGCGATCGGGCATCGCCGGGGGAGCCCGTGTTGTCGTGTGGTCCGGCCGCGATGTCGGAGCCCGTGCGGAGTGCGGCGGGGGATCAGGCAGGATGGAGGCCGTGATCCTCCGTCGTGACCCCGCCGCTGGGAGCAGCTCGACCCGCACCGTCCGTCCGCCGTCGCAGCACCCCTCCGGTGCCCGCCCGCCCGCGATCCCGCCGGAGCTGGTGCCCAACCACGTCGCGCTGGTGATGGATGGCAACGGACGCTGGGCTCAAGAGCGAGGTCTGCCGCGCACCGCGGGCCACGAACGCGGCGAGGCCGTACTCATGGACGCGGTCGAGGGCTCCATCGAGATCGGTGTGAAGTGGCTGTCGGCCTACGCCTTCTCCACCGAGAACTGGCGCCGCAGCCCCGACGAGGTCCGCTTCCTCATGGGCTTCAACCGCGACGTGATCCGCCGCCGCCGCGACGAGATGCACGAGATGGGTGTGCGGGTCCGCTGGGCCGGGCGCCGACCGCGCCTGTGGCGCAGCGTCATCAAGGAGCTCGAGGTGGCCGAGGAGCTCACCAAGGACAACGACGTGATGACGCTGACCATGTGCGTCAACTACGGTGGCCGCGCCGAAATCGCCGACGCCGCACGCGAAATCGCGCGCCGGGTGGCGGCGGGGGAGATCGACCCCGAAAAGGTCGACGAGTCGACCGTCGCCCGCTACCTCGACGAGCCGGACATGCCCGATGTGGACCTGTTCCTTCGTCCGTCAGGTGAGTTCCGCAGCTCCAACTTCCTCATCTGGCAGGCCGCCTACGCCGAATTCGTTTACCAGGACACGCTTTTCCCCGACTTCGACCGGCGTAACCTGTGGGCCGCGTGCTTGGAATACGCCAAGCGCGACCGCCGTTTCGGTGGAACCAAATGAGCGACGGAGCCGACATGGACGCCACGGTCACCCCCGAACTGGACCTGCAGGCGCGCACCGGCGCCTGCCTGCAGATGCAGGACATCGACGTGCGCGTGGACGCCGACGGGTCGCTCGGTTTCGAGTACGACGGCGCGCTGTCGTCGATCCGCGCCGTCACCCTCGCGCCCGGCCTCACCGTGCTCTCGATGACGTGCGTGCTGGCCTGGGACCGACCGCTCAAGCCGCAACTGCACAAGCGGGTCGCCGAACGCAACGCCGAGATCCAGTTCGGTTCGGTCACCCTGATCTCGCGCGGCAAGCTGGCCGACATCATCCTGCGTTACACGTTCCCGGCCGAGGGCCTCGACGATCAGGCCCTCACCACCATGCTGCTGCTCACGCTGTCCGGCGCGAGCAAGGCCAGGCAGGGCTTGCTCGCGCCGTAGCCGCTAGCCGGCCGGCTTCCAGGTGATCTTGCCCCCCTGGAAGTCCTGGGCCTTGCCGCCCTGGTAGTCGTATTCGTCGCTGGTCGGGTAGCCGTAGCGGCCGTTCTCGGCGCCCGCGCGGATCCAGTCGGCCTGGATGCTGCCCCATACCGCGTGCGCACCGGTGGTCGAGGACCAGTAGATGGCGCCGGTGGGGAACATGGTGAACTGGCCGTCGGCCTTGCCCGCCTTGGCCACATCGGTGAGCGGGAAGCCGAGCGGGCTCGACTCCCAGCCCAGGGCCGCCCACTTGTCCTTGATCGGGCCGCTGATCTGGTGTGCGCCGGTGCCGACGGACCAGTAGATCGAGCCGCGCTGGAAGTGGTTGAACCGGCCGTTGCCCGCCGGGGTGGACAGTTCGCGGGTGACCGGGTAGCCGAGCGTCCCCGACTCGTTGCCGAGGGCCGCGTACTTGTCGCGGATCTGCCCCGCGACGGTGTTGGCGTTGGTGTCGGGGTGCCAGTAGATCGCCGCGTTGTTGGCGAAGGTCTGGTACTTGCCGCCCGCCGCCGCGTCGGCCTCCGGGCCGGTGGGGTCGCCGAGTGCGGCGCCGCCCACCTGGTCGTATTCGGTTTCGATCGCACCGCCCACCTCGAATGCGCCGATCATCCTCGCCTGCGCCGTCCCGGCGGCGGCAGCGGCTGCCACGGTGACGGCGGCCAGGACGGTCAGGCCGCGGGTGCGAAGCGTTCGTCGGTGTAGTGCCACAGGAAACTCCCTGGTCGGATCGATATCGGCGATGTCCGGCGCACGGGACCCCCTCCGGTGCCGCCCCCGAACCTACCCCGAACGTGCCGGTCTCAACAGTGAGGTTCCCGACAACAGCTACGGTCGCGGCCCGGGAAGCATCACGTCGACACCGCGCGCGAAATCCTCCGGCGTCACGTCGTCGAGCAGCAGATGCTGGAGGATGAAACCCGGTAGGAGGCCGATCAGTGTCTTGGCGAGGGCGTCGACATCGGCGTCGGCCGGTACCCAGCCGAGCTCACGCATCCTGGTCGCGTACTCGACCCACAATTCCCGCATCCCCGCGATCGACTCGCGCACCGGGATCGCGGCCGCATCGGGCTGGACCATTGCCAGCGCCCACACCTGCGGTGCGAGCCGCAGCGGTCCGTCCGGGCCGCTGCGCGCGACGATCTCGCCGGTGAGCATGCGAACCACCTCGGCCGGGGTCGGTGGTTGCTCTGCCCTGATCTTGTTGGCGAGCAGCTCGCGCAGCGGTCCGAGGGTGCGTGCGACGAGCGCCCAGATGATCTGGTCCTTGCTCGCGAAATACCGGTAGACAGCGCCTGCCGACATCCCCGATTCGGTGAAGACGTCCTGCATAGATGTCTCGTGGAAGCCCTTGCGGGCGAAGCACAGTTGCGCGGCATCGAGGATCTGCTGCCTGCGGCGTTCCAGGTGTTCTTCGCTGACTCTGGGCATGCCTAAAAGTAAAACGAATACTCGTTCTTGACAAGCGAGTGAGAGTGGTGTCATGGTTGAGCCACCAAAAAGAACGAACATTCGCTTTTTGGGAGAAATGCCATGACGATCACCCGCCGAGCAGTCGGTATCGGGCTCGCGGCCACCCTGCTGCAGGCTCTGATGCTGATCGCGTTCGCCTGGCCCGCCGTCAATCTCGCCCCCCGCGACCTCCCGATCGCCGTCGCCGGCCCGCAGGCCGCACAGGTCGGCCAGCAGTTGCAGCAGCGCAACCCCGACGCTTTCGAGATCACCACCCTCGCCGACGCGGACGCTGCCCGCGCCGCCCTCGCCGACCGTGAGGTCTACGGCGCGATCGTCACCGGTGGCGGCGCACCCCAGGTGCTCGTCGCCTCCGCCGCGTCACCGGCTGTCGCCCAGCAGCTCACCGCGCTGGCCCAGCAGTTCGGCGGCGCCACTTCCGTCCCGGTCCAAGACGTGATCGCCTCGGACCCCGACGACCCACGCGGCGCGGGCTTCGGCGCGATGGTGCTCCCGCTGGTCATGTCCGGCATCGCTGCAGGAGTCCTGCTCACCCTGGTGGTCTCCACCCTCGGTGCCCGCCTGGCAGGCCTTGCCACCTTCGGCATCGTCGGCGGCCTCCTCAGCGCCCTGATCTTCCACACCTGGCTCTCGATCGTCCCCGGCTCCTACCTGACCCTCGCCGCCATCGCCGCCCTGGCCTCCTTCGCGGTAGCCGCGACCATCGTCGGCCTGGCCGCCACCATCGGCCGTGCGGGCATCGGCCTCGGTGCCCTCCTCATGCTCCTCATCGGCAACCCCTTCTCCGCCGCCACCTCCGCCCCCGAACTCCTTCCACAGCCCTGGGGCACCCTCGGCCAGCTCTTCCCACCCGGCGCCGCCGCCACCCTGATGCGCTCGACCGCCTACTTCGACGGTGCGGGAGCCACCTTCCCCCTCGCCATCCTCCTCACCTGGGCCGTCGCCGGAATCGCCCTCCTCGGCCTGGGCGCCCTCCGCACCCGCCAGCCCCACCCCACCGAAGCCCGCCAACCCGTCCCCGCCTGACCATTCACCAAAGATGCTCCGCGCGAACACCTTCGCGTGGAGCATCTTTTTTGTAGGCATGTGGGTGCCCATATTCGCCGGTGGCGATCCATCCCCGTGCGACCGTACGGCGGAGCCGGTCCGGCTAAGAGAGTTCGTATGAGGTGCTTCGGCCGCTCGACGGGGAGCGATGCAGGATTCCGTAGTCGATCAGTTCGTTGATGTCGCGGAGGGCGGAGGCTTGGGAGGTCTTGGTGATGATCGCCCATTTACGGGAGGTGAGTTTCCCGTCGAAACCGTCGAGCATGCGGTTGAGCATGGCGATCTGGCGCACGTTCAGGGGGGTGCTGTGCCATGTGCGCCAGAAGGTGGCCTTCGCGAGCGCGGCGTCGATTGTTTTGTCCGCCTGGATGATCGACTGGTGGAGGGCATCGAGAAACCACGAGAGCCAGGCGGTCACGTCGAGGCTTCCGCGCTGGGTCTTTTCGAGGACGGAGTAGTAGTTCTTGCGGTCGCGCTGGATCTGGGCCGAGAGGCTGTAGAAGCGGCGGGGGCTGGATTCGGACCTGGCGAGGACGAGGTCACCTATGGCACGGGCGATTCGGCCGTTTCCATCGTCGAACGGGTGGATGGTCACGAACCACAGGTGCGCGAGTCCGGCTTTCAGGATCGCGGGTTCGGCTGTGTCCGCGTCGAGCCATTCCAGGAATCGGCACATCTCGGTGTCGACGCGCGTGGCCGGTGGCGCTTCGAAGTGGACGCGCTGTCTGCCGTACGGTCCGGAGATCACCTCCATCGGGCCGGTTTCGTCGGTGCGCCAGTCGCCGACGCGGATCCGTGAAATGCCCGAATATCCGGTGGGGAAGAGCCCCGCGTGCCAGCCGAACAGTCGCTCGGCGGTCACGGGTTGTTCGTAGTGGCGGGTGGCGTCGAGGATCATGTCGACGACACCGTCGACCTTGCGGTCCGACAGAGCGGCGGCACCGATGTCCACACCGAGTCTGCGTGCGATGGACGACCGAACTGACACCGCATCGAGCAACTCGCCCTCGATGGCGCTCGACTTCACGACGTCGGCGGTGAGGGCCTCGAGTCCAGCACGTTCCTGTGTCAGGTCGTCGGTCTCCGCGAGGCGACCGTGCAGGCGACCTTGAGCGAGCGCGACGGCCGCTGTCGGCTTGGCCAGCAGTGCAGCGTCGTACGTGAGGCGGGGCCAATCCGCCGCCTCCCAGATGTACGTACTGCCTGCCATGCAGCCATTCTACGCCTATTCGCTGCAAATTATGAAGCGAATAGGCTGTGTAATCGCTGCATGACGAATCCGCCGCAGGTGCGCTACGCACGGGTGCTCACGAGGCGCCCGATCGCATGCTGTGCTGCAATGACGTTGTGCCCGAGGAAGATCATGGTCGCCCCACCTACGGAGCCGCCCCGCTTGTCGTCAACGGTCGGGAAGTTCGCGACCTCGATGAGCTGAGCGACCGTGAGTTTCTGAATCTCTTCGGCAGGGCGCCCGGGATGTACCTCGGGCGAACCACACTCCGCGGGGTGACCGGTTTCCTGAACGGCTACGACTTCGGCGCGCGACGTACCGGCGGGCAAGGTCTGAAAGGCTTTCGGGAGTGGTTGATGGCGAACTACGACGTGGCATCGAACTTCACTTGGGAAGCGCAGATCACGGACTTGGCCCTGCCCGATCGGGAGGCAGGCGCTCCGCTCACACAGGCACAGGAGGAGCGCGTGATCACTATGACGCTCGAACTACTCGATATGTTCCTCGCGGAGCGCGAGGCGGCGTCGCCGGGGCGCCAGTAGTGCACGTTTCGGTCCGCCTGGCACGCAGGCAACTTCTCTCCGGGAGGATTGTGCGGCGATGTCGGGTGTTACTCCGTAAGCCACGATCCGAAAGTTTTCATCGCGACCTTGTGGTCAGTAGAAGATGGCCTGTGTCAACGCCTTTCGGTAATTGAAAGTGTCCCCGTCGGGTGTGAGAGGATGCGGATATGTTCGAAGCATTGGGTAGTTTGATTGCGTTCGCGCTGGTTTTCGGGGGGATCATTCTTGTGATCGTGAAGGTGTCGTCGGGATCTCGACGGCCGCCTGTCCGTGGTGGGATGCCGCCGTATTACCCGGGGCAGGTTCCGCCGATGGGGCAGCAGTTTCCGCAGCAGGGGGCGTACCCGCAGCAGGGGATGTATCAGCCTCAGCCCGGGTATCAGCAGTACCCGGGGAATCCGAATGCTGTGCAGCAGGGTTACCCGCAGCAGCCGGGATACCCGCCGCAGGGGATGCCGCCTCAGCGGTAGAGAATTCAGGGGTTGGGGCCGAATTCCTGGTGGTAGCGCTGGGCTCGGGTGAGCATGCGGTGGATGCCGGCGATCATTCGTGAGGTGGGGAGGGGTTCGGCGATGATGGGGTCGCCGGTCTTGACGTAGTAGCGGCCGTCGGGATAGTCCATCCACCAGAAGCTGCGGGCGGGGGTGGGGCGCGAGTCGAGGGCGGGGCCCGCGAGGGCGGAGATCTCGCCGACGGCGTGGCGGGGGCGGTTGAAGATCCGGTTGAGTTGTTCCAGGGAACTCAGGCGTCCCGCGCGGTATTCGAAGTGTTCCTCTTCCTCGGCGAGACGTTCGCGACGCACCTCGACGGGCGGTTTGCTGCCGGGCTTGGTGCGGGGGAGGGCCGCGACGGTCAGGGCGGCGACCTGGTCCGCGGTGCAACAGGTGAGAACGACATCGCTGCCGGTGTCCTCGGCGGTCCCCGGCGCCTGGGCGAGGGTGGCGCCGGCCCGGCCGCGGATGGCGCCGTGGAACCGGATGACGTTCGAGACATCCTGGCCGACATAACCTTTGGACTCGACCCTGGCATCGGGTACGAGCAGCACATCGATGGCCTGTTCGATCGCCGGATCGTATTTGGCGAGCAGCTTCTCCACGGCTGCTTCACGGTGGCGTTTCAGTTCGTCGAAGTCGGCGATGTCGGTGCGGTACTGGAGTGGGTAGGGGAGGCGGTCGCGGCCGTAACCGGACCAGAGGATCTCGAATTCGATGCCGGTGAACTCAACTCGGTGCACTGTCGTGGTCTCCGCCGATCACTGGGGGCACGGTTTTGATTCCGTCGGTTCCGATCAGCAGGTCGCCGTTGTCCTGGTTGATCAGGTAATCGGGAATGCCTTTGGTCCGGTCCTCGTCCGAGCCGCCGCCCCTGGCACCGGGCGCGCCCATGGCGCCCATCCCTGGTACGCCGCGACCGCCACCGGCCGCCGCGCCTGCCCGTGAACCGGCGGCGGCAGCTGCGGCAGGGGAGTGGTTGCCGGGGCTCGACTTGCCCGGTGATGCGGGACCGCCTGCTGCCGAGCCGCCGCCACGGCCGGCGCTGCTGCCGCCACCTCGGGCACCGTTGCTCCCGCCGCCGGGCCCGGCCGCTCCGGGAGCGGTCACGCCGGGTCCGGTCGCCGTCGGGGAACCGGAGGACGGGGCCGAAGTGGACGGCGTGCTGGATTGCGGTGCTGCCGTGGAACTCTGCGCGGTGGTCGAGCTCGGGTCGGTGGATTGCGGTGTGGTGGCCGCAGGATCGGAATTCGGGTTCTCGGTAGTCGCCGGGTCGTCGCCCGCGGCGGTGTCCTCAGGGCTGCTGCCTGCCGAATCTCCGGGAGTATCACCGGTATTCGAACCACCACCGCCAGCACCGGGACCACCGGGCCCACCGCCGTCGCCTGCGATGACCGGTGCGGTCGGCAGGAATGGCACCCCGACATCGGCCTGCCCCGCCACCTGGCTGTAGACGGTGCGCAGAATCCTGCGCGCCTCCTGCGTGGCTTCCTCGCGATTGTGATCGTCGACCTTCATCACCCCCTCGGCAGGCAGCGTCTTACCGGTGACATTCTCGCGCTCGGTGAGCCCCGGCATCAATGCCTGCGTCTGCTCGATGCCGGTGCGCATCTCGGTGAGCTTCCAGCTGATCGCGGTCGCCGCCTGCGACAGCGGGATCGACCGTTCCGAGTAGTTGTTCACCGCCGCGACTGCCGCCGAGGCCGCCGCACCGGTCCACCCGCCGCGCCCGTTGGCGCCGGTGACGGTGCGGGAGAACTCCTGATTGAACTTCAGGAAGGTACCCATCAGATTCATGCCGATATTCGCCCAGGCCGTCACGGCGTCGTCGACCAGCCGGGGTTTCATCGCGGTGACCGCGGCCTGCATCTGTTCGAGCGACATGCTGTCGTAATTGTCGGGGGTGGTGATGTGCGGTGGTTGCAGGTCGCCGTCGAAAATGGTGGCGTAGTTGCCATCGGCATAGCTGGCGTAGATCTTCGACCGTTCGATGTTCCACTGTTCCTGCGCGGCGATCACTCTGCTCTTGTAATCCTCATACGTCACAGGTGTTCTCCCGTCGCGGAGATCTGGTCGCCGGCCGCCTGGTCCTGGGCGACGAAATTCGCGATCGCCTTGGCGACGACCTCTTTCGCGGTCTGGACGACTTCGATGTGCTTTTTGAGCACTTCGTCGAGTGGGCGGTCGCCACCGGAAGCGGTCAGCGAAAACTTGCGCTCCAAGGTCTGGCTGGAATTGAACGAGCCGAAACCGGTGATGTTGCGCACCTGGTCGACCTGGGCATAGATCTCCTCGAGCCGGTCCAGGTGGTAGTCACACGCCTGGTCGAGGCCCTTCCCGACTTCGGGGTCCAGCGACAGCTGACCGGATTCGGCCTGAACCAGCAGTTGATTCCATTCGTTGGGGTCGATACTCAGCGGCATTGTGGCTCCCGGTCAGTTCGCCGGAATGTACTGAACCAAGGAGTCGGCCAGCCGCCCCACCTCCGGGCACGGAGACGGCGGCGCAGACGCGCTCACGCGGTTGAGCACCCGGAACATCACGGAGCCGTCGGGAACTTCCACGACGATGCTGCAACCGCTGTCATGCGTGGATCCGGTGGTCCGGAGCTGCAAAGCGTTATGGGAGCCGACGGTCATCGGAACGAAGTCGGTGAAGTCTGTCCTCGCCCGCGAATCTGCGAGCGGATGCTCCGACGACATCACTGAGAACGTGTACTGCTTGGCAGAATCGCTCCAACTGCACACCTTCCACCCCGAAAAATCCACCCCCGCAACATCCTTCTTCTTACTCCCCACATTCAACCCCACCCCACCGACCGCCGAATCCGGCAGCGAACACGGATCCCACACCTTCGCTTCGGCATCGACCGAGGTAGGACTGGCCGCCACACTCACCTGACTCGGCTGCGGAGTGGCCGCCCCCTGCTCACTCCCGCACCCGGCGACGACAAACCCCACCGCCGCCACAACCCCGACCATGCCCGTACCCCGTCGAACTGCCATTTCTGTCATCCCTCCCGCAGAACCGGTACCGTGCACGACGTTCCCGCGATCGTAGCCACTGTTGTCTCCACTGCGACACCCCGAAGTCTCACTCGGCCGCGCACGGTGAGGTGGACGCCATGGTGAAGCGCACCTCCTGTTTGTCGGGTCCGACCCGGCTGCGCGACGACGACACCGAGAACCCGCGCGCGTCCCGGTAGTACCTGCTCACCGGGTCCGCATCGGGGTTCTGACTCGGCACGAGGGTGAACCCGCGAGCGGTCATCGCCTCGAGATTGGCCATCGCCCGGTCGATGAACTCCTGCGACGGGTCGACCTGCTCCCGCTGATAGCGGGGGCGCCAGGGTGGGCCGTCCATGCTGATCGAGTCCATCCTGCTGCGGCACCCGGTGCTCGTGTCGACCGTCGCCGGGTCGATGGACAGCTCCTCCGGCCAGATCAGCTCGAAGTTGTCGGCCACAACCGGCTTGCTCTGGGCGACGGTCAGCCCCGACCGTCGCATGATGTCCTCATTGGTCGGACCGTGTTCCTCGACCAGCGAGCACCCCGTGAGCACCAGCGAAACGGCCAGCACGGCAATGGTTCTCATCGGACCTCGATCCGGGCGCCGAGTTGCGGATTGTCGGTCACGCGCGGGTCGGCATACGGGTTCTCGATATCGAGGACGGCCTGCGCGGTGGCGGCGCGACCGGCGTCGAACGCTTCCTTGCCGCCGTTGCCGTTGTCGCCGAGACCCACATCCACCCAGGAGGTTTCGATGCCACGCTCCACATAGGCCCTCACGTCCGTTCCCGCGATGACGCCGACGATATTGCCGAAGGCAGTCGATCCGGGATCGTCCCAGTACTTTCCGTGGCCATCGGTGCCGAATACGACTTCACCCGCACGCGACGAGCTGTCGCCGTAGTAACCGGTGTCGAGCCGGATCACCCCGGGAACCTCGTCGGGGTCGCCGCCGAGGACGTCGGAGGCGTGTGGGTTGCCGGGCAGGCGCAGGCCGGGGAGGCTGAGGCCGGCATCCGGGTAGGACTGGACAACGCCGATGAGGTCACCGGGCGCGGTCATCGAATAGCGCTGCACATCGGGATTCGGGTTGTTCCAACCACCTTCGAACACACCGGTTCCCGCCGACGAAGCGTGCAGGATCCGATCGGCCCGCAGCCCGAGTTGCTCGGCGGAACCAACCACCGAGCCGCCGTAGGAGTGACCGACGTACGTCACGGGCGTGCCCGGCGCGTGGCTGCTCACCTCCCGGTCCACTTCCCGACCGAACTCGACCAGTTTCGGCGCCATCTCCGCGGCGAACGACGGGCTCGGCGCACCGTCGGACAGGCTGGTGAGACTTTGTGGGAAGTCGCCCTCCATGTAGAGGAAGATCGGCCCGCCGGTCCGGTCGGCCAGGTTCCAGGCGGCCACATGATTCGACCCGGACGAATTGAGGTTGGTGCTCGTGCCCGGCACGTAGACACCGACACCGGGCACCCCGGATCGCATGCTGCCGAGCATCTCGATCATCCGCCCGTTGCCCTCGGTGCTGAACATGACGAACTTACGGTCCACCATGCCCAGCGCCGCGGCCGAGACGGTCGCCTCCGGATCGGGGATCGGCGACAGCATGGCTTCCAGCTGCCCGACCCGGGCCTGATCTGGTACCGGCTTGGCCTTCTCCCTGGTGAGCGCGTTACGGATGTTGATCTCGTTCGCCTCGACCCGCATCGCGAACGGCACCCCGTTGAGGTTGCCGAGGGTCTCCGGCGCGGCGATCACCAGCTGACGCTGGACTTCCGGGCTCAAACCGGCCAGGAAGGCGGCGCGCTCGTCGGGCGACAGCGTCGCCAACCGCGTCACCACCGCGTCGGGGTCGTGCATCGAGCCATCGGCGAGGGTAACGCTGGGCTGACCATCGCGGATGGCGACCAGATCACCCACTGCCTCGCGCAACCGACGACCGAACAAGGTGTCGAGCCGCTCGATTTCGTCCAGCCCGCTGCGCAGGTTGAGTTGGAAAACCCCTGCGGCACCTGACTTCTCGGGCTCCGGATGACTCACGCCACCGTCGGCCGAAACAGTGAACCCCTGCGACACCGCGAGATTCTTCTGTTCCAGCACATACGTTTTCGCGTGCTTCAGCCCTTGGCTCACATCCGCGGCGTCGTCGGCGATGCGCAGCAGCACCGCCCGCACCTCGTACCCGTGATCGACTTCCTCATCGATGCGCCGCGTGGCCGCGTCTTTCGTCCGGCCGTGCCAGCTTTCCGCTGCCGAGAGCGCGCGCGAACAATCGTCGACCGAGGTGGACAGCAGGTCGGCGTTCGCGCGGGCCGCCTCGGCCGCCCGGTGGACGGCGTCGAGATTCCAGGTTTCGAGCTGGGGGATCGTCGGCCGCATCAGCGCGGCTCCAGCTTCGTGATCTCGGCGGCGGTCGCGCCGTCGGCGGCCTCGATGTCGGCCGAGAACTTGTCGAGCAGATCGGCCAGCGCCGAATACCTGGTCGCGATCGAGGTCATCGCTTGTCGCGCCGGATCGGGCACGCCGCGCAACACGGCGAGCACATCACTTCCCTCGCCGGTCGCCTCGTTCATCACCCCCCAGCTCAGCGCCTCGACGGCCCCGGCTTCCTGACGCCAGGTGGTCGCCATCGCCGTCAGCTGCCCGGGTTCGACCCCCAAGAATCCACTCACGAAATCCCCCTCCTCCGCTACCGCGCCTCGTCGTTGTGATGGTTGGACGGGGCACGCGGAGCGAGGGTTCCATCATGTGACGTGAGTCACACGGAGGCGGACTCGCTGTTCTCGGCGGCGGCGCGCACGCAGTCGCGGCAGGTGCCGAAGATCTCCAATGTGTGGCTCACCTGGGTGAAGCCGTGCTCGCCCGCGATCGCCTCGGCCCACGCCTCCACGGTGGGGCCCTCCACCTCGACGGTGCTGCCGCACTGCCTGCACACCAGGTGGTGATGGTGACCGCTCGAGCACTGGCGGTACACGGACTCGCCGGAATCGGTGCGCAACACGTCGACCATGCCCGCGTCGGCCAGCGACTGCAGGGTGCGATACACGGTGGTCAGGCCGATGCCCTCGCCGCGTTTACGGAGTTCGTCGTGCAACTCCTGCGCCGAGCGGAACTCGTCGATATCGCCGAGCAGCGCCGAGATGGCACTGCGCTGACGGGTGCTGCGAACGCCGACCTGCTTGCCGGAGTGGTTGTCTGCCAACGGTTTCACCCTTCCTCGGCATGGGCGACGGCATCGACGACGATGTGCGCCAGATGGTCGTCGACGAGTTCGTAGAGCACCTCTCGACCCGAGCGCTCCCCGTGCACGACGCCCGCCGACTTGAGAATGCGCAGATGCTGGCTGACCAGCGGCTGGGTGACCCCGAGCGCGTCGACCAGCTCGTGAACGCAGCGCGGCGACTCGCGCAACTGGAGCACGATCGCGATCCGCACCGGGGCGGCCAGGGCGCGTAGCAGCTCACCCGCGTCCTCGAGTACCGTGCGCGCGGGCACCGGCGCGGGCGGCAGGGACTGATACGGGCTGTGCTGGTGCGCAGGCGCGGCATCGGTGGTCATCAACCAACTCCTTAATGGAAACCGATACCATTTTGACATGCAAAAGTGCGCATGTCGAATGTGGCGCGGCGTGGCATCGGTCGGCTGCTGATATCTCGCTGGACCCGGCCCGATACGCTGGACCAAATGCGTTCGGAAAACCGTGCAGGCTGGTTACCGAACAAACCGACTCGCAGTGGATGGAGAAATCTCGCGTGGCACCCAAGTCGAAGGTGGACACCGTTGCCAACCTCGCCAAGCGCCGGGGTCTGGTCTACCCGTGCGGTGAGATCTACGGAGGCACCAAGTCGGCGTGGGACTACGGTCCGCTGGGCGTGGAGCTGAAGGAGAACATCAAGCGCCAGTGGTGGCGGACCATGGTCACCAGCCGCGAAGACGTTGTCGGCCTGGACTCCTCGGTGATCCTGCCCCGTCAGGTCTGGGAGGCCTCGGGCCACGTCGCGACTTTCTCCGACCCGCTGGTCGAGTCGCTGCACACGCACAAGCGCTACCGCGCCGACCACCTCCTGGAAGCCTACGAGGAGAAGCACGGCCGCCCGCCGGCCAACGGCCTGGCCGATATCAACGACCCCGAGACCGGCCAGCCCGGCAAGTGGACCGAGCCGAAGAACTTCTCCGGCCTGCTCAAGACCTTCCTCGGCCCGGTCGATGACGAAGAGGGCCTGCACTACCTGCGCCCCGAGACCGCGCAGGGCATCTTCGTCAACTACAAGAACGTCGAGACCACCGCGCGCAAGAAGCCGCCGTTCGGCATCGCCCAGATCGGCAAGAGCTTCCGCAACGAGATCACCCCCGGCAACTTCATCTTCCGCACCCGCGAGTTCGAGCAGATGGAGATGGAGTTCTTCGTCAAGCCCGGTGAAGACGCCGAGTGGCACAAGTACTGGATCGACACCCGCCTGGCCTGGTACACCGACCTCGGCATCGACCCGGACAACCTGCGCCTGTTCGAGCACCCGAAGGAAAAGCTGTCGCACTACTCGGCCGGCACCACCGACATCGAGTACCGCTTCCGCTTCCAGGGCAGCGAGTGGGGCGAGCTCGAGGGCATCGCCAACCGCACCGACTACGACCTCAAGACGCACTCGGAGCACTCGGGCACCGACCTGAGCTTCTTCGATCAGGCCTCCGGTGAGCGCTACATCCCGTACGTCATCGAGCCCGCGGCCGGTCTGACCCGGTCGCTGATGGCGTTCCTGGTCGACGCCTACGCCGAGGACGAGGCCCCCAACGCCAAGGGCGGCGTCGATGTGCGCACGGTGCTGCGCCTGGACCGTCGTCTGGCGCCGGTCAAGGCCGCGGTGCTGCCGCTCTCGCGCAACGCCGACCTCACCCCGAAGGCGAAGGACCTCGCCGCGCAGCTGCGCCGCAACTGGAACATCGACTTCGACGACGCGGGCGCCATCGGCCGCCGCTACCGTCGTCAGGACGAGATCGGCACCCCGTTCTGCATCACGGTCGACTTCGACACCCTCGACGATCAGGCCGTGACGGTGCGCGAGCGCGACTCGATGGCCCAGGAACGCATCGCCCTCGACCAGGTCGAGTCCTACCTCGCCGCGCGCCTCATCGGCGCCTGACCCGTCGAAAGCCCGCGCCCGTCGCGGGCTTTCGCATGTCCGGACACGTCATCGTGGTCGAGCCGCGTTGATCACACTGTGTAGCTGACGGTTTGCGTCGGCTGGGTGGGTAGTTCACGATTTCGGTGTGCTGTGGGAACCGGAAGACGTGGTGCGGGTGCTCGACCCGTCGGAACAACGATTCGTTCGGCACGGCACGTTCACCGGGCGCTCGGTGACAGTGCACGGGGAACTCGACGCCGCCGCGCTCGGGGCGGCGTTCGCGGCATTGCAGCGGGCGTTCCCGATCCTGGTATGCCGGATCGTCGAGGACTCCGAGGGTCACGGAATCCTGTTGCGGCCGGGCGATTTCGAGGCTGTCGGCGCGTGGGTGAGTTTCGGTGATCCCGACGAGGTGCGGGTGCCCGCCGAGACCATGGACCCCGCCGATCAGCTCGGGTACCTGGATGTCGTTCTCGCCGAAGAGGATCGGGCCAGGGTCACGTTGTTCGTGCACCACGGGGTGGCCGACGCCGGGCATTGCGTCGAGCTGTTCGCCCGGCTGTGGGGGTACTACACCGATCACGTGGAGACCGGGAAGATCACCGCGGGGGCGCGGCAGCTGCCGGTGTCGCTGGAGCTGATGCTGGCGCAGCGGGGGATCGAACGCGGCCCGAGGTCGGGGCTGGAAGCGGTGACGCGGCCGCTGGTCGTGGCCGAGACCGGTGGGTCGCAGCGCGCCGAGCCCGCCGCCCTCGCCAGACCTGCTCGCGTCCAGCTGGATCCGGCCGAGACCGCCCGCGTGCTCGAGCTGGCTCGCGCGCATGCGGTGAGCGTCAACGGGTTGGTCACCGCCGCCGTGCTGCGGGCATACCGCGGGGTGTACGGCGGGGAGCGGGTCGGCTGTGTCTACCCGGTGGATCTGCGCAGGCGTCTCGACCCGCCGGTGGCGGCGGAAGCGGGGACGAACGTGTCCGGGCTCGCGGCGTTCGCGACCGACGACACCGACGATGTCGTCGACCTGGCCCGCCGCATCGGCACCAGCCTGCACAACGACCTGGCCGACGGCGTCGTCGAACAGTCGGTGCTGCACTTCCCGGACTACTACGGCCCCGCCCGAATCCACTCGACCGCAGGCCATATCGCCGTCACCAACACCGGAACGGTGCCGCTGTTCCGCGCACCGACCGGACTCATCCTCGACGACTACGAGATCGTCTACCTCTCCGCCCACCCGCGCCCGTCCACCGGTGCGGCCGCGGCGGTCACCTTCCTCGTCTACACCTACCTCGGCAGGCTGACGATCGGCCGCCTCGGCGGCGGGACCCGCGCAGCCGAACTGCTGACAGCCGTTGTCACAGAACTGACTTGGGCCTGCTCACGCGAAACCGCCGCGTCGGCCTGAAAATCACTGTCAGCGGCGGTTCCGACGCTCGACTACCTCGCGGCCAGTGGTTCCTGCAGCTCGGTGACCCATCCGTTCGGATCCGGTGTCCATTCGAGCGTCACCTCACGCACCGGGGCGGCCGTGCGGTACCCGTTGTCCTCCACCCAGCGGCCCAGTTCCTGCCACGCGGCACCGATTCCGCCGACATTCCCGTGGTAAACCGTCGTCGCCACCTGATCGACGGCAGGCAGGTCGACGATCGAAAGATCGGGTACCGCACCGGGTTCGGCGTTCACCGGCACACAGGCGTGCACCCGCACGGTGCCGTCGTCGGCGGGCTCGTAGTACGCGATGGCCGGACCGGCGATCGCGATGCCCGCCTGCGCGAGCCGATCGCTGAGCCTCCCGAACAACGGCTGGATCACCGGGCTGATGTGGGCGGGTTCGAAACCCGCCGCCACCCCGCTCGACCTGGCCACCCGCACCGCGGGCACGGACTTGATCACAACATCCTGCTCGGGCATGACGCCCTCCTTCTCGATGATGCGGAGTCTCGCCTCGACCTCGGTCAGCCGCGCGCGGTCGGCCGCCAACCGCTGTTCCAGTTCCGCCCGGCGCAACGTGAGCATGCCGCGCAGCTCCCGGGGTTGTGGCCCCGGCTCGAGCATCCGGCCCACTTGCTCGAGACTGAACCCGAGCCCCTTGAGCGCGACGATCCGGTTGAGCCTGGCCAGCTGCGCGGCCGAATAGAACCGGTAGCCGGTGGCCGGATCGACCCGGGCGGGTCGCAACAATCCGACCGCGTCGTAGTGGC
This sequence comes from Nocardia sp. NPDC050413, assembly GCF_040655475.1. Lineage (NCBI taxonomy): Bacteria > Bacillati > Actinomycetota > Actinomycetes > Mycobacteriales > Nocardiaceae > Nocardia > Nocardia sp. NPDC050413. The sequence continues at coordinate 355,666 of NZ_JBFAJZ010000006.1, forward strand.
GCAGCATGCGCACCGACACCTGACCGTGTCTGGCGAAATCTCCGATACTGAACATGACGCCCTCCGGTGTACGGCCTCACACAGTGTGAGAGTCAACGATCAGAATCTGCCGCCTCGGCTCACCCGCCGCGAGCCCGACGAGCCACCGAACGATCCGGGCCGGTACCCACCCCCGCGTGAGCCGTACCCACCACTGCGCGAGCCGCTGATCGCTCCGCGCAGCAGACCGTCCAGCAGGATGCCGCCGAGCACCGCACCGGTCTGCCCACTTCCGGACATGGGTTGTCTTGTCTCCCAAGCCCGTACGCTCGCCTCCGCCTGTTGCAGCGCCCGCCCGCCCAGTTCGGCGGCGGCCTGCGCACTCCGCAACGCCGGTTCGGGATCGGTGCCTGCCTGCTGCCGTGCCTGATCGAGATGACGTTGCGCCTCCGCAAGCCGGGTGCGCGCCTCGGCGTCGACACCGCCGCGCCGCGTGGTGATGAACGCCGAGGCGGCATCGATACGGCTGGTCGCGTCGAGCAGTGTGCGGTCGAGCCGGCGGCGCAGGTCCTCGACGGCGAGCTTGCGGTCCGAGGCCGCGGCGATGGCCCGGTCGAGGTCGGCGTCGGCGGTGACCACCTCGTGGAAGGCGCCGAGCGGATCGGCGTCGTCGACCGTGTTCAGGGTGGTGGTCGCGGTGGCCATCGCGCCGCTGAGCTGGGTGCCGCCGAATTCGGTCAGGGTGGACGCGGCGGCGAGATCGGCGCGCAATTCGTCCAGGGCGGCGGGCAATCCGTCGCGGGCCTGCTGGATGTCGGCCGCGGCGTGCTCGACGGTGTCGAGCAGCGTGCGGGCCTGGCCGAGAGCGGCCTCGGCCGCGCGGATCGCTGCCACCGCACCACCCTGCTGCCCGGCCGGTTTCGTGAGTACGTCGCGGGCGGCGTCGATATTGGTCTGGGCGAAGGTGATTCGCTCCCTGGCCATGCGCACGTTGTCGCGCACGGAGGTCAGCATCGCCGGGGGATAGGTCGCGTCGAGCCGGGCCAGTTCGGTGTCGGCGGCAGGCAGGCGGGCGGTGAGCTCGACGACGGTGCGGGTGAGAGCGTCGAGGCGGGCGGGCGCGTCGATGAGCAGATCGCGCATGGCGTCGAAGTCGGCCACCTGGGCGTCGAGTTCGCGGTCGGCCTTGCCGGTGGTCGCCAGCAGGTCCAGCAGCAGGGCGCGCTGCTGGTCAGGGGTTTCGGGAACGGCGTCGTCGAGTTGCTGACGCAGGGCGAACGCTTTCGCGGTCGCCGCACGGGCCGCGTCGAGGGCGTTTCGGAACGGGGTCACCGCCGTCTCGCCGAATTCGCCGGTCGCCAGCGCCAATTCCTCCTCGCTCGTCCGCACCGCGTCGTCGATCTCGACCAGGCGTTCCTTCGACAACGCGTGCAGGGTCGGCAGCGAAAGACGCGACAGCGCAGCCGAATCGGTGGGGTCCATGCCGCGCGCTGTCGCGAGTTCCGCCCGGTCCTTGGCATGGCGGCGCCGGCGCATGACCAGAACGAGCAGACCGGCCGCCACCACCACGGCCAGTGCTATCAACACCAGCACACCCGACGACGCGCCACCACCGCGCGCCGCCGCCCCTAGCCCCTCGGCGGTGTCGATCCCCGCCTGCGCCCATTTCTGTTCGCGCAGATCGGGTTCCACCGTGTCGGCCAGCAGCGATTCCACCTCGGCGTCGGTGATGCTCGCGGGTGGGATGCCGTCGAACCAGTAGCCGCGGTCGTCGACGGCCACCGCGAGCAGCAGATCGCGATCGCCGAAATCGGAAAGCTCGGCCGTGCGCGCTGCCCAGTCACGGGCGGACATGGACCCGAAATCGTTGACGTAGACGAGCCAGAGCTTCACCTGGTGATCGCGGTAGAGGGCGTCGACGGCGCCGAGCACCCGCTGTTCGTCCGCCGGGCTGAGCACGTCGGCGGAGTCGACCAGTTGCGGACCCATCCGGGCGGGCGGTTCGGCGCTCGCGGCCGGAGCGCACACGAGCAGCAGGGCGGCGACCACGGCACCGAGCAGCCTTGCGGCCAATGACATGCGCGGACTTTTCCTCGGCAGCGGCATGAGTCGAATCTAACGGCCCGAACCGGGTGAGACGGGTACGACAGGTCGGCGCGTGCCTCACTACCATCGGGACCATGGTCACAGTCGATGCCCGCTACACCGGTCAGGTCGCCCCCGGCGGCGACGCTCAGCAGCGCGATGTCCCCGGCGCCCGCATCGTGAAGATGGCCGTCGGCGCCATGAACAACAACACCTATCTGGTGCGATGCGCCGCCACCGGGGCAACCCTGCTGATCGACGCCGCCAACGAGGCGAACCGCATCCTCGAACTGGTGGATCAGGAGGCCGAGGGGCAGGTCGAGCTCATCGTCACCACCCACCAGCACCCCGACCACTGGTGGGCGCTGGCGGATGTGGCAGGCGCTCTCGCCGTCCCGTCGGCCGCGCACCCCCTCGACGCCGAACCGCTGCCCGTCACCCCCGACCGCCTCCTCGCCGACGGCGAGACGATCGACCTGGGCGAACTCACCCTCACCGTCATCCACTTGCGCGGCCACACCCCTGGCTCGATCGCGCTGGCCCTGACCGACGGCGCGGGCCACACCCACCTGTTCACCGGTGACTCCCTGTTCCCCGGCGGCGTGGGCAAAACCCACAACGCCGAGGATTTCGACTCCCTGTTCACCGATGTGACAACGAAACTGTTCGACCGCTACCCGGACGACACCGTCGTCTACCCCGGTCACGGCGACGACACCACCCTCGGCGCGGAGCGACCCCAACTGCCCGAGTGGCGTGCCCGCGGCTGGTAGTCCGAGGCCGACCGGGCACGCCGCGACGTTCACCGGACCGGAATTCAGTAGTGACCGCTGGTCCGGCGGCCGGTCGGTGCCACCTGGCAGACTGAGCAAGGTGAAATCGGGTTCTTCGCGCACGACCGTGCCCGCTCCGGATGCCCGGCACCGGCGCGGCTTGCTCTCGACGGTCTCGATCTGGATCACCAGGCTGGTCGTCGGCGCGATCGTGATGGGCTTGGTGCTGGTCGGCGGGACGGCGTTCCGGGTGTGGCAGGTCGCGCGGATCGACGACCACACCCCGGCCGACGCGATCGTGGTGCTCGGCGCCGCCCAGTATTCGGGGACGCCGTCATCGGTCTTCGAGGCCAGGCTGTACCAGGCGTGGCGGCTCTACGAGACGGGTGTGGCGCCCCTGGTGATCACCGTCGGCGGCAAGCAGGAGGGCGACCTCTACACCGAAGCCGCCTCGGGCAAGCAATATCTCGAGGACAAGGGTGTGCCCAGCGCCGACATCCTCGCCGTCGAAACGGGATCCGACACGCTGCGCAGCATCGAAGCCGTCGCCACCGCCATGCACGAGAGCGGGTTGTCATCGGCCGTACTCGTGAGCGACCCGTGGCATTCACTGCGAACCAGGACGATGGCGCGAGACGCCGGTCTGCACGCCTGGACCGCACCCACCCGCACCGGGCCGGCCGTCTACACGAGGGAGTCGCAATTCCACGGCATCGCCCGCGAAACCGGTGCGCTGCTGTGGTACCAGCTCACTCATTTCTCGGCAGATTTCCCTTACGAGGCGGGACAGTGAGATGACCGATACCTACACCCCGCACGACCGCGAACGCATGGTCACCGAACCGGGCAAAACCGCCTGGCCGGGTGCGGCGGGCAAGGGCCACCGCAGCGAATTCTCCCGGGATCGGGCACGCGTGCTGCACTCGGCCGCGCTGCGTCGCCTCGCCGACAAAACCCAGGTCATGGGTCCACGCGAAGGCGACACCCCGCGTACCCGGCTCACCCATTCGCTCGAGGTCGCCCAGATCGGGCGCAGCATCGCCGACGGCATCGGCGCCGACCCCGACCTCGCCGATCTGGCCGGTCTCGCCCACGACATCGGCCACCCGCCCTACGGCCACAACGGCGAACGCGCCCTCGACGAATTCGCCGACGCCTACGGCGGTTTCGAGGGCAACGCCCAGAATCTGCGGATCCTCACCCGACTCGAGCCCAAGGTCGTCGACGCCGATGGCGAGAGCGCCGGACTCAACCTCACCCGCGCCGCCCTCGACGCCACGCTCAAATACCCGTGGGGCAGAAGCGGTTCCGGCACCAAGTTCGGCGCCTACGTCGACGATCTGGAGCGCCTGGCGTGGGTGCGCAAGGACGCTCCCGAGCGCAAGCAGAGCCTGGAATGCCAAATCATGGACTGGTCCGACGACGTGGCCTACTCCGTGCACGATGTGGAAGACGGCGTGATCGTCGGCCGCATCGACCTGCGTGCCCTCGCTGACCCCGCCGAACAGGCGGCCCTGGCCGAACAGGGCCACGGCGAACACCCCGACCAGTCGATCGATGCCCTGGCCGCCGCCGCGCAACGGCTGTCCGAACTCGACGTGGTCGCCGAGGCGGCCGGCTACGACGGCACCTTCGCCGCGTCGGTCGCCCTGAAACGGCTCACCAGCGAACTGGTCGGGCGCTTCGCCACCGCCGCCATCGTCGCCACCCAGGAGCACGCCGGGCCGGGCCCGCTGATGCGCTACGAGGCCGATCTGATCGTGCCGCCGGTGGTCGCGGCCGAGGTGGCCGTGCTCAAGACGGTCGCGCTGCGGTACGTGCGCTCCGATCGTGGGCACCTGGCCAGGCAGCAGACCCAGCGCGAACGCGTCCAGGCCGTCGCGGACCGCCTGCTCACTACGGCTCCGGCCCACCTCGACGACCAGATGCTGCCCTGGTGGAACGCCGCCACCGACGACACCGCCCGGGTGCGCGTGGTGATCGACCAGATCGCCTCCTACACCGAAAGCCGCTTCGAGCGGGTCGCGACCGCGCTGGACTGCCGCTGACCTGGACCCACTAGACTTGCCGCGTGGCCGGACGAATCCCAGATCGCGATATCGCGGCGATCCGTGAACGTGTCCGGATCGAAGACGTTGTCGGAGAGTACGTGGCGCTCAAACGCGCCGGTGCCGACTCGATCAAAGGCCTGTGCCCGTTCCACGACGAGAAGTCCCCGTCGTTCCATGTGCGGCCCAATCACGGCCTGTTCCACTGCTTCGGCTGTGGCGAGGGCGGTGACGTCTACAAGTTCCTGCAGCAGATCGAGCACATCGGTTTCGTCGAGGCCGTCGAGCAGATGGCCGACCGTATCGGCTACCAGATCAACTACGAGGGCGGCGGCACCTCGGTGCAGCGCGACCGGGGCACCCGCTCCCGGTTGGTCGCCGCCAACGCCGCCGCGCAGGAGTTCTACGCCAAGCGGCTGTACGAACCCGAGGCCGAGGCCGCCCGCAAGTACCTGACCGACCGAAACTTCGACCAGGCCGTCTGGCAGCAGTTCGGCTGCGGTTACGCGCCCGCGGGCTGGGACACCCTCACCAAACACTTGCAGCGCCTGGGCTTCGAGTTCAAGGAACTGGAAGCCGCCGGACTGTCCAAGCAGGGCAAACGCGGCCCGATCGACCGCTTCCACCGCAGGCTGCTGTGGCCCATCCGCAATCTCGGTGGCGAGGTGATCGGGTTCGGCGCACGCAAGATCTTCGACGACGACACCATGCCCGGCAAGTACGTGAATACGCCGGAAACGTTGCTGTACAAGAAGTCTCAGGTCCTGTTCGGCCTCGACCACGCCAAGCGCGAGATCGCCAAGGGGCATCAGGCCGTCGTCGTCGAGGGATACACCGACGTGATGGCGATGCACCTGGCCGGCGTGAAGACGGCCGTCGCGTCCTGTGGAACGGCCTTCGGCGAAGAACACCTGCAGGTGCTGCGCAGGCTGCTGATGGACGACAACTTCTGGCGCGGCGAGATCATCTACACCTTCGACGGCGACGCGGCGGGCCAGGCGGCCGCGCTGAAGGCCTTCAGCGGCGACCAGCGGCTGGCCGGGCAGACCTACATCGCGGTGGCGCCCGACGGGCAGGATCCGTGCGAGCTGCGTCAGCGCTCGGGCGATTCCGCCGTGCGCGACCTCGTCGCCCGCCGAACCCCGCTCTACGAGTTCGTGATTCGCGGCGTGCTCGCCGAATACAACCTCGACACCGTCGAAGGACAGGTCGAGGCGCGACGGCGTGCGGTTCCGGTGGTCGCCCAGATCAAGGACAACGCGACCCGCAAGGGCTACGCGACGAAGCTGGCCGGTTGGCTCGGCGTGGACGACATCCAGTCCCTGGTGCGCCAGGTCGGTGACGAAGCCCGCAAGCACTTCCGCGGCGGCGCGGCGCCCGCCGACGACAAGGGTGGCCGGCGAGGTGCCGTCGCACCACGGCCCGTCGCGCCCGCCCGCGGCAACGGCGACTCGGCCCGACCAGACCCCCGCGAACCGACGTTGCTCGCCCAGCGCCAAAGCCTGTGCGCGGCCCTGCAATACCCGGGGATCGCGGGCCCGGCCTTCGACGACGTCGAGGCCGACGCGTTCATCCACCCCGCCTACGTGATGGTCCGGTTGATGATCGCGAAAGCCGGCGGCACCGCATCGGGTCTCACCGGCGCCGAGTGGGTCGCCGCAGTGGCCGATCAGAGCGAGGACCTGCTCATCCGGGCCCTCGTCTCGGAGCTGGCCAACGAACAACTGCCCGTCCGCACCCAGGAGGACGTGCCGCGGCTCATCTCCGGGGTGCTCGCCCGCGTGCAGGAGATCTGGGTGGGCCGCCAGATCGCCGAGCTGAAGTCCCGCCTGCAGCGCATGTCGGCGTCCGACCAGCCCGACGGTTACATGGAGCTGTTCGGCGACCTGGTGGCCCTCGAGGCGTACCGCAAGGACCTCGGACAGCGGGCGATGGGCAACGACCCCAACGTCACCGGCGTCTAACGCCCCCGGCGCAGCTGGTTGTGCGGAACCATCACCGTGGTCCGCTCGTCGAGCGGCTCCATCGGCTCCAGCTTCGGTTGAGTGCTCAACTTGTCCGACAGCTTCTGCCTGCCCACCGACACCAGCTTCTTCGTCACGGGGCTACCCGTCACCGCCCGTGTCGCCGCACTGATCTGCTCATAGCGCGCCCGCCCGGCCTTCGTGCCGAGCACATACCCGGCCGCTACGCCGATGATCAACCGCAGCATCTCCTGGAGCTCCTCCCACGTCTGTGTGCGCGCCCCATCCTGCCCGACTCACCCCACCCCTGTCGATCCGCCCCACCCTCCACATGTCCGCAGGTAGCGGCCCGATTTGGGAACCCACGACCCCATACGCTAAAGTTTCATCTCGTTCAGCCAGCCAAGCTGACCCGAGCCCAACAGCTCAGGATATTCCCCTATAGCTCAATTGGCAGAGCAGCCGACTGTTAATCGGCAGGTTTCTGGTTCGAGTCCAGATGGGGGAGCACCTACCAGGGCAAACGTCATCGTTTGACCCTGGTTTTCTGCTTTTCGGGGTCATCATGACACGGAAACGTCACACTTTCAGCGTTTCAGCTGCTCCAAAGTCTCCGTGAAGTCGGGTGCCTGAGTCGGTTGATCGATGTAGTGGCGGCGGGTCACCGCGTCGCCTGAGTGGCCGAGCTGGCGGGCCGCGTCCTCGGGGCTGTGTGCGGCCGCGATCATCGTGGCAACAGTCTTACGGAAGGTCTTGGCGGTGATCCAGGCGAACTTCTCACCTCGGGCCTGCTTCCACAAGCGGTTGAAGTTGTGCGGGTCCCAGATGCCACCGTCGCGGTTGGGAAACACCAAGTCGAGATCGTTGGGAACTGCTTCGGCTCGTACACGGCGCAGGGTGTCGACGACGAAGGGCGGGATCAAGACGGTCCTATAGCCTGAGTCGGTCTTGGTACGCGGTTGGCGGATCAGACCCTTGCCTTTGAGACGAACGATAGTGCCAGCGAAAGTGATTCGCGGGGGCTGTGAGTCAAGGTCGACGTCGGACCAGCGGAGCGCCAGGGTCTCCCCTGGACGTGGACCGGTTCCGAGTTCGACGTCGACGACATCGAGGACTCTTTGATTGCGCTTGGGGCCGTACGTATAGCCCGCTGATCCGTCGAGTGGAGCGCCATTGACCCAGTCGGTGAGTTGCGCCCGCAATTGAGCCAGGGTCGCCATGTCGGCGGAACGGGGTTTGGTGTGTTTGCGCGGCAGGTCGGCGACTTCGCGGACGGGGTTGCGGTCGATCGCGGCGTGCCGGACTGCCATCCCCATCATTTCTGAGAGGATGACTCGCTGCCGACGCGCCTTCTCGCGGTGGCCGTTGAGCGCGATGCGCTTGATATGGGCGTCCAAGCGCGAGGTCGAGGCTTCCCAGATACGCAGGCCACCGAGCGCCGATTTGATCTTGATGGCGTCGGGTTTGGCGCGTTTATCGGTCGAGACATTGATCTCTCGACGGTAGAGATCCAGGGTCTGCGGCGTCACGCCCTCTTGAAGTGCCTTCTCTGCGAGCCAGAGGTCGGCGAGTTCGCTGAGCTTCGTTTCGCGGGTGATCAGCGTGCCGCGCGCTCCGGTGCGCTCTGCCAGTGCGCGGCGAAGCGCGTCCTCGGCGAGGCCTTTCGTTGAGCCGAAACGGTGCACGAGACGAGTTGTCCCGTCCTCGTCGCGGTAGCGGGTCGCTGACCGCCAGCTGCCATTGGCTTGCCGCTTGGAGCTGATCTTGCCGTATGTACCGATCGGCAGGGCGTGGCGGGGCATCGGTAACAAGACCTCCTTTCTGAGGCGTGGGACAAGGCGAGGGCTGACCGATGTCCCGTGGCAGCGACACCGACTGGGCATGCGTCACCCACGGACAGGCGCAACCGGGAGTGGTCGAACGGTGGTCCGCGCAGTCAGTGGCCGACGGCGGGCGGCGGCTCGGGCCGGCTAGCGTCGAGCTGCGCCTGCTCCCATCGCTGGACATCACGTAGTAGGTAGCGGCGGTACCGACCGATCTTGGCGAATCGTGGTCCGCGGTTGGCAGATGCCCACGTAGCCAATGTCTTTGGCGGAATCTTCAGTCTCGCGGCGACTTCGTCGGTGGTCAGCCAGACCTCTTCGCCGGTCATTGGATCGCACCTCGTGCCTGTCCGATCGGAATGGCGTGGTGCAGCCGGGACCGCTTCGGGGTCTCAGGTGGGTAGCCCGCACAAGACGGGCGGCGGGCGGAATCGAAAGAGTCTTGCTGTTGATTGTTGTGCATCGTCAAGCCTCAAGTAGGCCCGATCAGCGACTCTTCCCCTTTCATGAAACCTCAAAAGACGAGTTTTCGCCACTAGAATGTCTTAGCGCCGACTCACGTATCGGCACACCGGATTGAAAACTGTTAGCGTACAAAGGCTTTCAGTTTCCGAGGTGAAACGAACCTGTCCGCCAACGCTCACGGAACGGATGCATCCAGCCGCGCAAGGTCCGAGCAGCGCCGTGGACGACCTGCCGAACGGATCAAGAGGCAAGGGCGCCGCTTGAACAGCCGCAGGCCAGTCGAAGCAGGATGACACCCGAAGTCAGCACTGTGATCGACCCGGCTGCCGTGCTGCGCTACATCCTCGACGCTGCCAACGGACCACTGCACACCGCTGCACGCCCGATCAGCACATCGGAGTCCGGGCCTCGACTGGTCAGCTGTGCCTGCCAATTGGTTCAACGTCCCGGGCGAGTCGGTGCCGGTCTACTCGGGGGTTGAGGAGCTCCCGGGAGGAAAGTCACGCTAAGCAGACGGGGTGAATCGTGTTGCTGTGCTGGTGATTTCATGTCGGCGTGACTGATGAGGTTTTGCCCGGCTACGGGCGTTCGGTGTGTTGCCGCGTGTGGAGCTCGAACGGTTCTGCTATCTCGATGACGAGGACCGCAGGTTGATCGCGGCGCGGCGCCGCGACTACAACCGGCTCGGGTTCGCCGTGCAGGTGGTGACGGTGCGCTACCTGGGAATGTTCCTGCCCGACCCGGTCGCGATTCCGGCCGAGCTCGTGGCCTACCTCGCCGAACAGCTCGACATCGACAGTCCAGGCTGCTTGGACGAGTACATGGTTCGCCGCCCCACCCGTTTCGAGCACCAGGCCGAGATCGTCGCCGAGTACGGCCTTGTCGCTTTCGCCGCCGCTGAACCCGAACTCACGGCCTGGATCGCCGATCAAGCCTGGATCACCGGGGACGGCCCTAAAGCGATCTTCGGCGGCGCGGTGGCGTGGTGTCGGTCTCGCCGCGTGCTGCTGCCGGGGGTGACGACGTTGGAGAAACTGGTCGCTACCGGCCGCGAGGCCGCCGAGAATCGGCTGCGCACCCAGTTCAGGGCAGCTCCCCGCGGCGGAGGCCTCGGCGCTGCTGGCGTTGCTGGAGGTGCCGACCGGGACCAGGCAGCGGGTCAGCGAGCTGGATCGGTTGCGCAGGGGCGTGTTTCGCCCGTCCTCGAAGGGGATGCTCACTGCCCTGGAGCGGGTTGGTGAACTCGCGGCAGCGGGGTCGGTGCGAGTGGATGTTTCGGCGGTGCCGCCGCGGCGGCTGCTGGGTTTGGCCCAGCACGGCTTGGCGGGCAAGGCGACGGGGTTGCGGCGGATGAGCCGCGAGCATCGGCTCGCGGTGCTGGTCGCGACAGTGTCGGTGCTGGGTTCGCGTGCCACCGATGACGTGCTCGAGTTGTTCGACCTGCTGATGACCACCGAGCTGTTGTCCAGGGCCGAACGTGAATCCAAGGATGAGAAGCTGCGCCGTTACCCGCGAGTCTCGCGCAACGCCGGGCGTTTGGCCGAGGCGGTGGCGGTGCTGCTGGAGATGGTGGAGATCAACCAACAGGTCGAGCTGTCGGTGGTGTGGGACCTGATCGAGGAGAAGGTCTCCGGTGCCGAACTACGTTCTGCGGTCGCGATCATTACCGAACTCGTCCCGGTCGGTGACGCCGAACTCGACTCCCAGCGCGCGGAGGAGTTGGCTGGGCGATTCGCCACGGTGCGCCCGTTCCTATCGATCAGTCCTATCTGCGTTCGATACCCTCGCTGCGGCGAATGTCGCCCTGATCGAGGCTCAGGCCCGGATTCCGCTGGCTCAGGTGTGGGGGGTGGGCTGGTCGCGAGTGTGGACGGGTTGCGGTTCGTGGTGCCGGTGCGCACCATCCACGCTCGCCCCAACGCCAAGTACTTCGGCCGCAAACGCGGCATCACCTGGCTGAACATGATCAACGACCAGGCCGCCGGCCTGGCCGCGCAAGTTCTTTCGGGCACCCCGCGCGATTCGCTGCACGCCGTGGATGTGGTGTTGCGCCAGCAGGGCGGGGTGGTGCCCGAGGCGATCATCACCGACACCGGCTCCTACAGCGACATCGTGTTCGGGCTGCTGCACCTGCTTGGACGCCAATACCGCCCGCAGCTGGCGAACCTGCCCGATCAACGGCTGTGGCGCATCTACCCGAGCGCGGGTTACGGCCCCTTGGACAAGGCCGCCCGCGGGCGCATCGACCTCGACCGGATCGAGCGGCATTGGGAGGACATGTGCCGGATCGCTGTCTCGATTCACACCGGCGAAGTCAGCGCTCACGAGGTCACCCGCATGATCTCCCGTGACGGGCAACCCAGCTCGCTCGGGCACGCGGTGGCGCATTTCGGGAGGATCTTCAAATCCCTGCATGTGTTGCGCCTGGCCGACGATGAGCCCTATCGCCGCGAGATCAAGGCCCAAGCCGACCTCACCGAGGGCCGCCATGACTTGGCCCGGCGAATCTTCCACGGCCGCAGGGGTGAAATGACGCGCACCTACTACAACGGTATGGAAGATCAGCTCGAAGCCCTGGGCCTGGTCCTGAACTGCGTGGTGCTGTGGAACACCGTCTACATGGATCGTGCGATGAACGAGCTACGCGCCCAGGACTATCCGGTTCTCGATTCCGACGCCGCTCGGCTCTCCGTTTATCCGCTCTCACATCGGCATCGACGGCCACTACAGCGTCCACTTACCCGACCTGGGTGGACGACACCGTCCACCGCGCGATCCGGACTGCCCCGACGGCGAATGAACGACCGGCCGCGGCGGGGGGCGGATATGTCCGCGTCTTTCATGGCGAGTTTGATCGTGGTGTCAGGGCTGGGTGGACTCCAGTGCGGCCAGTGCCGCGCGAAGGAGGGTGGTGGCCTCGTCGGCGATCGGGTCGAGGGCGGGCTGGTCGGTGACCTGGACCATCAGTTGGGGGTTCATGGCTTCGATGATGATGGTGTCGGGGTCGGTCCGGTCGCGGCGGACCACGACGTTGCAGGGCAGCAGTAGCCCGATCTGGCGGTTGATTTCGACCGCTTGGTGGGCCAGGGTCGGGTTGCAGGCGCCGAGGATGCGGTAGTCCTCCATGTCGTGGCCGAGTTTGGCTTTGAGGGTGGCTTGCATGTCGATCTCGGTGAGGATGCCGAATCCTTGCTCGGCCAACGCGGTTCGGGTGCGTTCGATCGCGTCGTCGAAGGTGGTGTGCAGGGTGGTCGAGAGGGCCAGGTCCATCGTGTGCTCCGATCCGAGAAGAGTGGTCAGGCGGTTGGGGTTGGGCAGGTCGTGTCGGTGAGGCCGAGTCGGCGCATCACCAGAGTGGCCGGGCACCAGCCCATCGCGCTGTAGAGCAGCAGGTTCGCCCCGACCAGGGTGGTCAGGATCAGCCACCAGGGTGAGAGGGCCACACTCAGTAGTGCGCTGAGCAGGACCAGGGTTCCGGCCAGGGCCGGTACGAGGCGGGGGATGGTCCATCGGTGCGGGCGCGGTGGCAGTGCCATCGGCGGGAGTCCTTTCGGTGTGTGCCGGACCCCGGGGCGCGTGGGGTCAGGCCAGGGCGAGGAAAAGCTTTTCCAGTTCCTCGACGCTCATCGGCGCGCGTTCGCCGTCGGGGGTTTCGGTGAGGCATTCACGCAGTCCGGTGGCGACGATCTTGAATCCGGCGCGGTCAAGAGCTTTGGAGACCGCCGCGAGTTGGGTGACCACGTCCTTGCAGTCGCGCCCGGCCTCGATCATGGCGATCACCCCGGCGAGTTGGCCTTGCGCGCGGCGCAACCGGTTGAGCACCTGCGCCATAGCGTCGTCGTTGGCGATCATCGATGTTTTCCCTTCTCGGATACTCGCCCCAATATACCCCATGGGGTATCTGAGGTGAGGATCCGAGAAGGGGTGTCACAAGGCTCAGTGGTGGGCGAAGCTGATGGTGGGCAGGACCCGGCGCAACCACGCCGGGCTCCACCACGCAGCGTGCCCGCTCAGGCGCAGAATGACCGGGAGCAATACCAAGCGCACCAGCAGCGCGTCGAGCAGCACAGCGACGCCCAGGATGATGCCCATCTCCTTCGGGGGCAGCGGGTCGGCCAGAGCGAAGGTGAAGAACACCGCCACCATCACTGCCGCCGCGGCGAAGATGACCCGCCCCGAATGGGCCAAACCGTCCAGGAGCGCGGCATGCGGGTCGCCGGTGCGTTCGTAGTGTTCCTTCGCAGTGGCCAACAGGAACACCGTGTAGTCCATCGCGATGGCGAAGATCATCGCGAAGAAGAACACCGGCCCCCACCCGTCCAGGAACCCTTGCGGGGTGAAACCGAGCAGCCCGGCGCCGTGCCCGTCCTGGAAGATCAGTTTGGCCACCCCGAACGCGGCCGCGGTCGAGAGCAAGCTGACCAGGGTGCCCAGGGCCGCGATCAGCGGGGCCTGCAACGCGATCAGCAACAGCGCGAACCCCAGGATCAGAATGATCGCGACCACGATGGGCAGATAGTCGTTCAGGGCTTGTTGCAGGTCGAGGTTCTCCGCCGCCGCGCCGCCGACCACCGCCTGTTCGGGCAGATCGGCGCGCAGGCGGTCCAGGATCTGCGCCATCTGCGGTGCGGACGGATCTACCGCGGGCATCGCCTGCATCATCACCAGGCCGGAGCCGTCGGCGGCGGGCTGGGGCGGGGTGAGCATGACGATGCCGTCGCTGGTCCGCGCGATGGTCGCGGTGGCTTGGGCATCGGCGGCGGGAGCGATGATCGAGAGCATGCCCGGGGCTCCGGGACCGAACTCCTGGGCGATCAGTTCATAGCCTTGGCGCACGGGTGCATCGGCAGGCACCACCGCGATCGAGGGCATCGCGGTCTTGAGCCCGAACATCGGTGCCGCCAGCCCGATCAGGATGGCCAGCGCCACCGCGGCCAACGGCCACGGGTACTTGTGCAGGATCTGGCCCCAGCGCGCGAATACCGGGGAGCGGTGCTGCTGGCGGCGCGCGTACGGCAACGCGGCGGCGTTGACCTTGCCGCCGAGCGCGCCGAGCGCGGCGGGCAACAGGGTCAGGGTTGCGGCCAGCACGAACACCACCGCGAGCATGATCCCGACCGCCATGGTCCGCACCGCGGGGGCGGGCACGATCAGCACCGCCGACAAGCTCACCAGCACCGTCAATCCCGAGATCAGGACCGCCTTGCCGGCGGTGTCCATGGTCTCGGCGACCGCGGCGCGGGGATCGCCGGTGCGGGCCAGCGCGTCGCGGAAGCGGGCCACCAGGAACAACGCGTAGTCGATCCCCAGGGCCAGGGCGAACATCATGGCGAAGTTCATCGCCCACACCGAGATCGGGGTGATCTGGTTCAGCAACACCAGCCCACCGGCGGAGGCGACCAGACCCGCCAAGGTCAACAGCAACGGCAGCCCGGCCGCGACCAAGGACCCGAACCCGAGCACCATGATCGCCAACGTGACCGGCCACGAGTACAGCTCGGCTTTGATCATCGCGTCGTGGTTGGCGACGTTGAAATCGCTCCACAACGCCGAGGCTCCGGTCGGATACACCTCGATCCCGTCCCCGGACAGACCGGTCAGCGCGTTCTTGTGCTCGTCGACGGCCTTGACCATGTCGTCGGTGGAAGCGTTCGCGCCCGCGATCACGATGCCGGTGTGTGAGTCGGGGCTGATCGTGAACCCCGGCTGCGGGGCGATCACCGCCGCGATCCGCTCGTCACCCGCGAACACCGCGGTGACCTGCTCGACCGCCCGTGTCATCGCCGGATCGCCGATCGTGGCGGTGTCGGAATGGATCACCACCTGCACCGCGGCCGAGGAATTGCCGCCGAAGTGCTGCTGGGCCAGTTCCCGGGCGCGTACTGATTCCGAGCCGTTGGCCTGCCATCCCGCGCCAGCCAGGGAGGTGAACACGCTCGGCGCGGCGGCCCCGAGCGCGATCAGCACGAGCAGCCACACCCCGATTACGGCTTTGGTGTGCGCGGCCATGTACGCGCCCCACCGGCCCAGTGGGCCCGCTGCGGAGCCGTGCTGGGGTGGATCAGCGGGGGCGGTATCGAGTTTCGTCTCGGTCATTCGACCCTCCTTCAATACCCCTAGGGGTATGGTGAATGTTGATACCGACCATACCCCTAGGGGTATCGTTGGACGCAACCCCTGATCCCTGAGGCAAAGGAGTTCACCCTCATAGGCATCGTCGAGTTCATGCAAAGCGCCGCCGGGCGCGGGGCCCGCATCACCGCCGGAATCGCGCTGGTGGACCTGCACGGAAAGCCCAGTGCCAGCCACTGATCGCACCACTCTCATCACGGCGGCGGGTGCGCAGACTTCGTGTCCGTCGCGCCACCACCCGAAGGAGGCTCTCGATGGCCGACATCGACCTGTATCTCGATCCGGTATGCCCGTTCGCCTGGGTCACCTCCCGCTGGCTGCTCGCCGCCGCCACCGACAGCCCGCACACGGTGCGGCTGCAGCAGATGAGCCTGGCGGTCCTCAACGAAGGCAAAGACGTCGACGCCGACCACAAACCGATGATCGAGCGCTCACGCCATCTGGGACGAGTGTTCGCCGCCGCCACCAATACCGGCGGACCCGAGGCGTTCGCACGCCTGTACGAGCACATCGGAACCCGGCTGCACGTACACGGTGAGGATCTCGGACCCGCGGCCCTCACCGCATCACTCACCGCCGCCGGCCTGGACCCGGACCTGGCCCAGCACCTGGACGACCCCAGTTTCGACAATGCCGTCACCCGCTCGCACGAGGCCAGCCAGAACGCGCTCGGCGGCAGCGCAGGCAGCCCGATCATCGTCATCGACGGCCTCGGCTTCAACGGCCCCGTCCTGACCGAAAGCCCCACCGCGCAACACGGTCCGGTCTTGCTCGACGCGCTCGTCACCGCCGCGACCACCCCCGGATTCGCCGCCCTGCACCGCCCCTACCAAGGCCCCCCGCGCATCGAGACCACCACCGAGGCGGCCCACTGATGTGCTCACCGGTCCGATGCCGCACCTGCGGCAAAACCACCTGGTCCGGCTGCGGATCTCACATCGACCATGTCCGGGCCGGTGTCGCACCCGAACAGTGGTGCCCCGGACACCCCGAACCTGAACCCCGCACATTCGGGTGGCGCCCCGGCAAGAAATAAGGACCGCCGGACCGGCCGCACATGATCAGCGACCTCGGCGGCGTCGGGTCGCCGGGTCGCTGTCAGCCTGGAAGCGACGAAGTGCGTCATCCGAAACCCGCGCGCACTTCACCAGGCTGCGCCCGATGTATGCCCGGACAACTTCATCAACACCGGCGTCGACGCACCGTCCTCCGCGGCATGGGTCAGCCGCGAATGTCGCAGCTGATGCAGCGTGTAGGGGCCGTTGTCGAACACGCTGGTGTGTTCTTCGAACAACTCGGCCGTACGCCGATACGACAGGCGCGAGCGACCGGTGGCCGGGTCGATGTCGTTGACCGCGACCGAGGATCGGGCCTTGCGGCCGGTAAGGAACACTGGACCTGACTGGCGCCCGGCCAGCATCCTCGGCAACAGCCGGGCCGTGCCGGTCTGCCACGCGATGACGTCGCGCGCCCCACCCTTGCGGGTCACCACCGCGCATCGGTTCGCGGTATCCAGGTCGGGCACATCGAGCATCAGCACCTCCTCGGCGCGCGCGGAGGATTCGTAGAGCATGTGCCACAACACCCGTTCCCGCAGTGCCGAATCCGATCCCAGGATCTGGGTGATCCGATCCCGGCTCAACGCCTTGCTGGTGTCGCCGGGCGCGGGCCGGGCCCGCAACCGGACCAGCGGATCACCGGCCAACCAGCCCTGCTCACGCCAGTACCCGCACGCCGAACCCAGCGCGGTCAACCGGATGTTGAAGGTCTTGGCCGCCTTGGCCCCCACACGAACGTGAACCAGCCGCTCACTCGATCCGGTTCGTGGCCGAACAACCCCACATCGGTGTCAGCACCGAAGTCCGCGACGAGGCGATCCAATGCCGTCGCGTAGGTCTGGCGGGTGTTGGGCACTGTGATCGTGGCGAGGTAGATCTTCACCGCATCCGCCAGCCGCACCCCGCTGCTTGGCCTCGGTAGCTTCCGAACCGACCCCCTACTCGTTGGGTTCGGGCCCGACTTCCGTACTTACACCGAAGGCGAGTCATGATGCAACTAACCCGGCTCCAGGGGCAAGTGCTGCCCGCGCTGCAAAACCAGGCCGCATCTTTACGAGAAGGCGTGTGCGCCAGCTCGACAGCGGTACAACGAGCCTGCTGTCGTACCGATGTTCGGTGATACTGCTCTTGGACAGCGCACGGGTGGTCGGTGACTGGCGCACCATGCTGCATGCCTTGGTTGTCGAAATCATGCCGGAGGGGTCTCCTACACTTCCGGTGGTTGCCGCCAAACTGGGGATGAGCCCCAGAACTCTGCAACGAAGACTCGACGAAGCCGGCACGAGCTGGCGCACCGAGGTCGACTCCGTTCGGGCTGAACAGGTGCGGCTTCTGGGAAGCGAGTTGTCCCAGCGAGCCGTCGCTACTCGGCTCGGTTACCGGGATGAGCGGAGTCTGCGGCGGGCGAGGCAGAGGTGGGCCAACTCCGGCAATCGCCCATGATCGCCGGGCATATTCCCGGCGATGGTTGATCGGGGCTAGCCTTGGGTGTTCGTTCGATGCGCTACGTGAGGTCATGTTTCCAACTCTGAGGAGTTCCATCATGTCTCTGCGTTCCACGATGGTTCGATGCCTTCTGCCCGTAGTCGCTGTGGTTGTGCTTGCGGCGGCGGGGTGTGGTGACGACGATGCCGGAAACGGCGATGCGCTCTCGTCGACCGCCACCGGGATTTCGGCGACTTCTGTGACCACTACTTCTCCGCCGTCCAGCAATTACAACGACGCCGATGTGACGTTTTTGCAAATGATGTACTCGCACCACGCGCAGGCGATCGAAATGTCGGACCTGGTGCCCTCTCGGTCGCAGGATACGGAAGTGATAGATCTTGCTGCGAAGATCAAGGCTGCTCAACAGCCTGAAATGACGCAAATGCAGACATTGCTCGAGGGGTTCGGGAAGCCGGTGCCGTCGGGAGACGGCATGATGGGGCATGACATGCCGGGAATGATGTCTCCGGAGCAGATGTCCTCGTTGGAGGGTATGTCTGGTCCGGATTTCGACAGAATGTGGCTCGAGATGATGATCAGCCATCATGAGGGAGCGGTCGAAATGGCCCAGACCGAGATCGCCGCGGGGGCCAATGACCAGGCGAAGCAACTTGCGCAGTCTGTGGTGTCGGCTCAGCAGGCTGAGATCGATCAGATGAAGGGAATGCTCGCCCGGCGGTAACTCGATTTCCGACACACGGAATGACTGGGACATCTAACGGTGCCACGCCGAAATATCGGGGGACTATCGGCTGCGTTGGTCAGTCCGGCTTGTGTCGCGTCTCCGTCGCGCCAGCCTCGAGAGCTACTCGGGCTGCCGCAGCGACACATCCGACCGCGCATCGCGCGATGGTCCTGACTGTGGGGTGCCTGGCGATTCGAACGATCGCCGTTGAAGAGGACATGAGTCGAGGGTCCTTTCCCTGCGTAGGAGTGGGCGGCAGTCTCCTGCCGCCCACTCCTACGATCGGTTACTGCGCGGTCGACTTGAATCGTCGCAGGCGCAGGCTGTTGCTCACCACGAAGACCGAGCTGAACGCCATCGCGGCACCGGCAAGCATCGGGTTGAGCAGGCCGGCCATGGCCAGCGGGATCGCGGCCACGTTGTAGGCGAAGGCCCAGAACAGGTTGCCCTTGATCGTGGCCAGGGTGCGCCGGGACAGCCGGATCGCGTCGGCGGCGGCGCGCAGGTCGCCGCGGACCAGGGTCAGGTCGCTGGCCTCGATGGCGACATCGGTGCCGGTGCCCATCGACAGCCCGAGATCGGCCTGGGCGAGGGCGGCCGCGTCGTTGACGCCGTCACCGACCATGGCGACGACCTTGCCCTCTGCCTGCAGCCGTTTGACGGTGTCGACCTTGTCCTGCGGCAGGACCTCCGCGATCACCTCGTCGATGCCCACCTCGTCGCCGATGGTGCGGGCCGCGCGCGCGTTGTCGCCGGTCAGCAGGATCGGTGTCAGCCCGAGTTCGCGGAACTGCGCGATGGCCTGTGCCGAGGTCGGCTTCACCGCGTCGGCGACCACGAGCACGCCGCGCGCCTTACCGTCCCAGCCCACGGCGACGGCGGTCTTGCCCGCCGCCTCCGCCTCCGCCATCGCGGTTTCCAGGTGCTCCGGCAGCGGCTGCGACCAGTCGGCCAGCAGTCGTGCCCGGCCGACGATCACCGCGGACCCGTTCACCACGCCCTGCACGCCGAGGCCCTCGACATTGGCGAAGCCCTCCACCGGCAGCAGCGTGCCGAACTCGTCCTGGGCGCCCTTGGCGATCGCCTGCGCGATCGGGTGCTCCGACGAATGTTCCAGCGCCCCGGCCAGTTCCAGCACCCGGCCGCGGTCCTCGCCCTCGGCGGGCAGCACGTCGAGCAGGGTCATCTTGCCGGTGGTGACGGTGCCGGTCTTGTCCAGCACGATGGTGTCGACCTTGCGGGTCGATTCCAGCATCTCGGGACCTTTGATGAGGATGCCGAGCTGCGCGCCGCGTCCGGTGCCGACCATCAGCGCGGTCGGGGTGGCCAGGCCGAGGGCGCACGGGCAGGCGATGATGAGCACCGCGACGCCTGCGGTGAAGGCGGCGGCGATGGAACCGCCGGTGCCCAGCCAGAACCCGAGGGTGGCGACGGCCAGCGCGATGACGATCGGGACGAAGATGCCCGAGATCTTGTCGGCCAGCCGCTGGGCCTGCGCCTTGCCGGTCTGGGCGTCCTCGACCATCTGCGCCATCTGGGCGAGCTGGGTGTCGGAGCCGATTCTGGTGGCGCGCACCAGGAGCCGCCCGCCGACGTTCACGGTCGCCCCGGTGACGGTGTCGTCAACGCCGACCTCCACCGGCACCGATTCGCCGGTGAGCATGGAGGCGTCGACGGCCGAGGAACCCTCGGTCACCACACCGTCGGTGGCGATCTTCTCACCGGGCCGGACGACGAACACGTCACCGACGGCCAACTGCTCCACCGGGATTCGCGTCTCGACACCGTCGCGCAGCACCGCGACGTCCTTGGCGCCCAGCTCCAGCAGCGCCTTCAGCGCCGCGCCGGCCCGGCGCTTGGACCTGGCCTCGAAGTAGCGTCCGGCCAGGATGAACGTGGTGACGCCCGCGGCGGCCTCCAGGTAGATGGAACCGGTGCCGTCCATCCGCGCGATGGTGAACTCGAACGGGTGGGTCATGCCGGGCGTGCCCGCGGCGCCCCAGAACAGCGCGTACAGCGACCAGCCGAAGGCGGCCAGCGTGCCCATCGACACCAGCGTGTCCATGGTGGCGGTGCCGTGCTTCAGGTTGGTCCAGGCCGCCTTGTGGAACGGCAGCGCGCCCCACACCACGACCGGCGCGGCCAGCGTCAGCGAGAGCCACTGCCAGTTCGTGAACTGCAGCGCCGGGATCATCGCCATCGCGATCACCGGGACGGTGAGCACCAGCGACACCAGCAGGCGAGTCCGCAGCGAGGCGGTCGGATCGGGCGCGGCGGCGGCCTCCTCGGTGCGCTCCGGCTGCTTCGGGGTGGGGAGTGCCGCGGTGTAGCCGGCCTGCTCGACGGTGGCGATCAGCTCCTCGGGGGAGATGTCACCGGAGAAGTCGACGCGCGCCTTCTCGGTCGCGTAGTTGACCGTGGCGGTGACCCCGTCGAGCTTGTTGAGCTTCTTCTCGATCCGGTTCGCGCAGGAAGCGCAGGTCATGCCACCGATCACCAGTTCTACCTGGCCGGTGCCCGGTGGGTGTGTCACGGCGGTCATGGGGTGCTCCATTCTCATTTCGGTGAGGTTCCGAGTGCGGTCTGGTTGTCAGATTCGGTGGCGCGGTCGAAGTGGTGGCGGGACCGGTCGCCGGAATTGCGTGGTGGACTGAGGGCCGTCATGTCGAGTCGTGGGGAGGGTCGACTGGGTCGGTGGTAGGGAATGGGCCAGGCGCGCGTTGCCGGTGTTATTCCCTCGAAATTGGCTGTGGCACAGTTCTTTCAGTGGCCGTGACCCGGGGCGCCGTGATCTGCGGGCGCAGGGGCCGGTGCCACGGTGTCCTTCGCTTCCTGACTTGTGCCCGTCACGCGCAGGGTGAACTCGGCGGTGCGGACCACGCCCTGGTGCTGGAAGTCCAGGAACAGGCGGTAGTCGCCCGCGCTCGGTGCGTTCACCACGAAGTCGATGCC